>JBAROK010000053.1:0-4930 GCA_049642065.1 Candidatus Omnitrophota bacterium
TTTCTGTAGAGAACATCTGTACGCATGTTATCGGGACAAAGCTGGATATAGCTAGCATGCAAGTAGGTATAGTGCGGCCGGTAATAGCTATTAAAGGCATGAAACTGTACAATCCTAAAGGGTATCCTACCAAGATAATGGCGGAAATTCCTGAGATATACGTTCATTATAACTTGCCGGAGATGGTTAAGGGTAAAGTATACCTTGAAGAGTTAAGATTCTCCATGAAAGAACTGAATATAGTCAAAAATTACGAAGGCAAAGTAAATCTTAACTCGATCAAACCTGTTGAGAACGAAGAAGATGGAAAACAGATCGAAGAGCAGGATAAAGGCAAGGTACCAGAAGTATATATAAAAACTTTCTTCCTGAAGGCAGGAGATGTATACTACAGAGATTATTCGAAATCATCCGAACAGCCGACTGTTAATAAATTCGAGATAAACCTAGACGAAAAATACGAGAACATAAGCGATCCATATACGCTTGTACGGCTTATCATCTACAGTGTGTTGATGAATACGACCGTTTCTAATGTTGTGAACGTACCCATGGCAGGAGTAAAAGATGCCTATAAAACCGGCACGAAAGTCGTAACAACTGCCGTAAAAAAGGCTGGGGAGGTTACTGAAACTGCTGCCAGAGACGCTGAAGATGTCCTAAAAAAAGCCGCCGCAGGGTTTGGCAGTTTTTTAGGGTCTCATGAGAAATCGGAAGAGAAATAAAAATATCGACAAAAAAGAGCGCTTATTGTAGAATTTATAGAGCTTGTACATTACGGGCATAACCCATAGATACGGAGCGATTTTTATGAAAGAACACAAAATTCTGGTTGTTGACGATAACAAAGACTTTGCTGATGTCTTTTGCGATATATTAAAGGCAAATGATTTTAAGGCTGAATGTTGTTATGGCGGAGCCCAGGCTGTAGAGCTTGTAAAAGACGGCGCTTATGACATCATGTTCCTGGACATAAGAATGCCTGAAATGGACGGCATTCAGACCCTCAAGGAAGTCAAAAGAATCAAACCCGATACCATGGTCATAATGATGACCGGTTATTCTGTGGACGAAATGGTCCATCAGGCTATTGAAGAGAAGGCATCTGAAATAATATATAAGCCTTTCGAGATTGAAAAGGTCTTGGGCTTGATAAGATCAACCGCATGACCTCTGCAAGAGTCGGAGGTTTTTCTATAACGTGATGATCCTCACCAGCATACTATCAAATCGAGCAAGAACTTCCAGACCGTTGTTACGGACCGGATGCTTTGACTTCACTAGATACATAAGATACCTGGCAACCAGCCTGGTAGTTTATATTACGTTAGTAGTTCTCGTTAGTACCGCTACAGCTGACTGGAAAGACGTAAGAGAGGAAGAATTTTTTACTTATAGAAGGTTCTTCCTGAAGCAGGGGCTCATTGACAGGATGGCTACTGACGGCAGGACCCAGGAAGACCTGAACAGGTTTTACAACAGTTTTACAGACGGGATTTACGCGATCTCAGCGGATAACTTGTCTGAAGCGGAAAAAGATCTCGAGCTTGCCAGAAGCATCTGGCCGGAATATTTCGGGACGGATTTTTTGTTAGGGCTTGTTTATGAAAAGCTTGGCAATTACCAGTTATCTGCCAGATATTACAGGAGTTATCTTAACAAGCTCAAGGACCTGGAACAGGGCAGGTATCGCATATCTGAACCGCTTATACGCAGTCTTAACCCTATGGGTATAGAGAGTTACGATTTCGCACAAGAGATGGTAACTGATCGCTTAGCTACTCATGGGATAAACCTGGGGAAGGTAAGACCTGTAATAACTCTTCCTGAATTCCTTTTCCCGCTTTTGGTTATACTTGTTCTTATAGTTGTATACGTGGGGATCCAATACTGGGTGTGGCCATCAATGAAAAGGCAATATCGGATCAACCATCCGCCGGAGGGGTTCTGGGTATGCAGACATTGCGGGTCGGATAATCCGGATACCGCCAAAGTGTGCAGCGACTGTAACCATCCTAGGGGAGCTAAATAATATAAAATCATGGATAAAGAGAAATTTTTTGAGTTCGCGTTCGGATGCTCCTCTGAAACATTATCCTGCCGGACGATAATCACACCCGTTATACCACCGGATAAATTTACCGAAGGAAGCGAAGTTAAGTCTACTTTCAGGGGTAGGTTATATTCGGGACTAAAAGCCGTCAAGGAGGGTGCTGAATTCACGGTTATAAGAAGCGGTATAGGTGACCGTCTTCTGGGTGACGCGGTTCTTCTGTTGAGTATTGCGCCAGTAAAAGAAATAGTATTCGCCGGGACATGCGGCGGGTTTGGCGGGACGAAAGTGGGGGATATACTTTTGTGTGAGAACGCTTTCGATGGCGAAGGTTTTTCAAGGTATCATAGGGAAGGATTTGATGTATCGGCGTTCTTCGATTCCGGAGAGATGATAAGTGCGGACACCGAATACACAGCCCAACTGAAAGATTTTGTGTCAGGGAAGGCTACTAAACTCTGCAGATCCGGTAATATCTTTACGATCGGTTCATTTATGGCCGAAGAAAGTGAATTCGTGAAAAATATAGAAGATCGTGGCTTTGCAGGCGTCGAGATGGAGCTTTCCGCGGTATATAGTGCGGCACGGTCAACGGGTCTGAAAGCGACGGCCTTGACGGTAGTGAGCGATCTGCCTCTTGAGAGGCCTCTATGGGATTTGACTAAAGAAGAGAAATCCGAATATAATAATGGCGTTAAGGAAATGGCATGTCTTTTATCGGACTTTATGGTGGCAGGATAAAATAAGTAGGAGAAGATGATTATGAATAAGAAAGCTCTGGTTATTCTCGCGCAGGGATTTGAAGAAATTGAAGCGGTTATTCCGATAGATATGTTACGCAGGGCAGAAGTGGAAGTAATCGTTGCTGGTGTTGGGGGAGAAACCATAACAGGTTCACGAGAAGTAATTATAAAACCTGATGTTAGTCTGGAGGAATGCGATCTTGAGCCGGATGCTGTTATCCTTCCGGGAGGTATGCCGGGCGCTGAAAATCTTGCCACTTCTTCAAAAGTAAAAGAAATTATTACCAAAATGAATTCTAAGGGTAAGATTATCGCCGCGATCTGCGCTTCACCTGCTCTTGTACTTGCTCCTATGGGTATTTTAAACGGTAAAGAAGCAACATGTTACCCCGGTCTGGACAAGAATTTCTCACCGGAAATAAAATTCTCAAAAGAAAGGGTCGTGCAGGATGGCAATGTGATAACGAGCCAGGGGCCTGCCACGGCATTCGGATTTGCTAGAAAAATAACTGAAAATCTTGTTGGTAAAGCTAAAGCTGACATGGTAGCCAGCCAGATGCTTGTAGAGGATTAGATCCGCCTGCGTTTAACGGCACCTGCACCGAACCTATCGACTATACTATCCAGTGCCTTGTGAATCCTTTCTTTTTTAAGGCTCTTATCGTTAGTACCTTCGAAAAGGTTTTCCTGCCAGGAAGTATCCGATAGATTCGATACTTTGACCCCAAGCAGCCTTACGGGTCTTTTAGCTGTATCGAACTGCTGGAGTTTTTTAAGAACGTTTTCATAAATATCATCAACAAAATTTGTATTCATCTCCAGCGATGTAGATCGCGTATATGTTTTGAAGTCCGAGAACCTGATTTTCAATGTGATCGTACGTCCCTTGAAGTCAGATCTTCTAAGGCGCATGGACACTTTTTCGCTTAAGTGCATAAGAACATCAAGAATAGTTTTCGTATCGGTTACATCCTTCTCAAAAGTATGTTCATTACTTATGGACTTTATTGTGTCAATAGTCTCGACCGAACGGTCGTCGATACCGTTGGATAATTCCCATATATGCTGGCCGTTCTTGCCGAAAAGGCGCTCGAGTTCTTCTTCGCCGCGTTGTGCGAGGTCTCCTATAGTAAAAATACCGATTCGTTTAAAGGTTTCAAGAGTCTTTTCTCCGACTCCCCACAACTTGCCGGCGGGCAGGGGATGAAGGAAGGAGAGGAGATTTTCTGGTTTTACCTCTACCAGGCCATCAGGTTTTTCCATATCTGAAGCTATTTTTGCGGTCATTTTATTAGGGGCAAGCCCTATAGATGCGGTTAGGCCGGTTTCTTTTTTTATGATCGCTTTTATTTTCCTGCATGTACCAAGAGGCGTACCAAAGAGGGTGTAACTACCGGTTATATCCATAAAAGCTTCGTCAATACTGATAGGTTCTATATCCGGGGTGAACCTCTCCAGTATAGAGAAGATTTGATGCGATGAGATAGCGTATTTTTCCATATCCGGTCTTAAGAAAACGGCCTTGGGACATTTTTTATAAGCCGTAGATATAGGCATCGCCGAATGGATGCCGTATTTTCTGGCTTCATAAGAACAGGCGGCGACAACGCCTCTTCCTTTTCCGTCTTTTGGATCGGCGCCTACGATGACGGGTTTACCTTTATGTTCGGGGTTATCACGCTGTTCTACGGAACAGAAGAAAGCGTCCATATCTACGTGAACTATATATCGGGGTTTTGATGTCATGATCTTTGAGCCGGTAAGCTGGCTAACGATTAAGAATATTCCGGTTTATCTTCCCGCTCCGGGTTTTTGGGATTCTTTTCAGCACGTGTACCTCGGCAGGCAGTTCATGTATTTTCATTTTCTTCGCGCAGAATTTCCGTATTTTCTTATCTGCGTTATGAGAGGTCTTTTTCCCCTTAAGAGTTACGTGACAGTGAAGCCCGTCCCCTTTTTGTGTAACCGCTGCTTCGTTTACTATGGGGCAACGGGTGAGTTTATTTTCGATATCCAGGAAAGATATCCACTTGCCGCCGGATTTTACCACAAGATTATCTCTTCCTTTGAAGAACATGTAGCCTTTTTTGTCCAGGTAGCCCATATCATCGGACCTGAACCAACCGTTTTTAAG
>JBAROK010000104.1:0-2264 GCA_049642065.1 Candidatus Omnitrophota bacterium
GAGTATATACAATACTCTTCATACCAACAGATTTAGCGGCAAGACGACATATAAAACCTGCTTTGGATGAATGGGTATGCACTATGTCATAATCACTGCGTTTCAAGAAATACCTGATATTGAAAAACGCTGCAAGGTCTGCAACAGGATGGATATTTCTCACAAGGTCTTCTTCCTGTATAAATTCCACCCCTAATTTTTCCGCCATATCAAGAAGGCGAAGGTTCGGATTTTCGGTACGACCAAAAAGGATATCCACCGAATATCCTTTCTCTACAAGCCCTATAGCGCTTAAAAGAGTGTTTTCGGAAGATCCTCCCCTATCTAACCGCGTTATAGCATGTAATACTTTTATCTTTTTATCCATATTACCTTCCTGCCCTCCGCCTAAGATTATCCGCTATTTTACGCAGTGAACTCACCAGACCATATCGTTTAATATGATCTATAAAGAAATAATATTCCGATAATATGTTCCTTGAAGGAACGAGTTTTCCTGTTTTCGTGTAGACAAGAGCACCCCTACATACCTTGCATCTTTCTTCAATGAACCTGCCCATCTTCGCTTCTTCGCGTATCTTTGTAGCTTTCTCTCCATAATAAATATCCTCAAGAGAATTATCCATGGCGTTGCCTAGATCTAGTTCTCCCTCGTAATCACTGCAGCAATACGTGCAGGTACCATCCGCAAGAACGGCAAAAGTATCGGTTACAAGATCACAGCTACCTCTATCACTAGGCCGTACTTCCACCTCACCAGTGATAAGCCTGTTATCCCAGTTTCCCTTATGTTTTACAAAAAATGTCGTGGTTTTACCCAGCGGGTATTCAGCAGCAGGATTAAATATGTTTATCTTTCGCCCTTTATTTCCGCTAAGCGCCTCACTCCACTTGTCGTAAACCGCCTGTATACGCTGTCTTTCCTTTAGTATCTTCTCAAAGTTCTTCCCCATACCCCTAATATCAGCTAAACAATGCACTTGCACGTTTTTGCCACAAGATTCAGCCTTGAGCATAAAATTCTGTAAACGTTCAAGATAATCTTCCCAGGAAAGCGCACCATGAGATCTTTTATCAAAAATGTCAGGTACGATCTCCTGTAAGCTCAAAACCACACGACCAGACTTAAGAGAGCTCAGGAGCTTCTCGGACACTTCATCATCCAGCAAAGCACCGTTCGTGTACAAACTTACCGATAACCCCACACTATTAGCAAAACTGATAGCATCGAAAACATCTTTGTGCAGCAACGGTTCTCCCATGAGATGAAAGAATACGGTCCGGGTCATTTTCTTTTCTCCCAGTTCCGCGAGGACTTTCTCCCAAAGCTGGCGTGGCATCATAGCCTTTGCTCTTCTCATCGAATCACTAGGACAAAACGCACAGCTGAAATTGCAACAACTAGTTAATTCGATAAGGACAATAGACCATAAACCCTCTGTTTGACGAATAATATCCATTTATATATACCTTTTCAATTCTTCCGCCCGACTCGTCCAGTCAAACTCTTCACGTACCCTGACAAGACCATTTGATCCAAATCTCGTAGCCATATCTTCATCTTTGAGAAGCGCCAATATGGCATCTTTTATCTGCTCCACATCCTCAGGATTCACGAGAAGCCCTGTATGTTCGTTTATAACTGCCTCAGATACTCCCCCGCTTTTCCCTGCGATCACGGGCTTACCGCAAGCATTGGCTTCAAGAAAAACAATACCAAACCCTTCGACATCGCCCTTTTCCTCTATATACCTAGGCGTCATAATAAAAATATCGCAGGCGTTATCAAAAAATGCCAGCTGATCAAACGGCATTTCTCCGGTAAAAATGACATTGTTTTCCAAGTGCATTTCCTTTACCAGAGTTTTGAGCCTCGATTTTGTTCTACCATCTCCCACTATGACGTAAACTACCTCATTAAAATCTTTTATTACTTCCGAAAAAGCTTTTATTACGTTCTCATGGCCTCTACGTTCAGCTAAACGTGAAATAGTTAAAAGCATCTTTTTGTCGCTGGGTATGCCGTATTTTTCTTTTATACTGTCCTCTCCTTTATCCGGATTAAACATATCCGTATCAACCCCAGGAGTACTGACAATTATTTTATCCTCTGGCGCAAGACTATGGACGGTAATGAGAGATTTCGTAAAAACACTGTTCGCAATAAGACACTCACTGCCAGAGGTCACTTTCTTCATTATCCAGTTAGTTAAAAAATTTCGGCTGAATTCTAACACATCCGCCGAATACATATAAACTACATA
>JBAROK010000015.1:0-5119 GCA_049642065.1 Candidatus Omnitrophota bacterium
GGACTGGAGGGTTCTTAAGATGTACTCGGGGAACTTTACAGTTAACGAGCTTACTATGTTGGCTTCTGCGGCGTACATACTGGGGCTAATATTGCTTTTTTCCGCGGTGTCGCGTCCGAGGGTTAGCGGTTATTTGTCTGCGCTTGTTGTATGTCTATTTCTTTTTACGGTTTTTAATGTTTCCGTTATATGGGAAAAAGCGAATAATATTAAGACGGGTGCTATTGCGATAGTACCGAAAACCGATGCGTTTTTCGGTCCGTTTGATACCGCTACGAAGTTTTTTACTCTGAATGAAGGTGTTCATGTGAATATCATGAAGTCAAAAGATGACTGGGTTAAGATAAGACGCGCTGACGGTAACATAGGATGGGTTAAAGAGAGCGAAATACAAAAGATATGAAGATGACACTTAGAGAAAAGTTACAAAAAGATCTGGTGCTTCTTGACGGGGCATTCGGTACTTATGCCCAGATGCTGGGGCTTAAGGACGAATATTTCGGCGATAGGCTGGGATGTATGGAGTATCTGTCTTGTCACCGTCCCGAGTTTATCGCCAAGATACACACGGATTATCTGGAGGCGGGCTCAGACGCTGTAGAGACGAACACTTTTGGGGGGAACCGCCTAAAACTTGGAGAATATGGCCTCTCTGACGATGTGTATGATATCAATCTAGCCTCTACACGACTTGCCCGTTCGGCAGCGGATGAGTTTTCTTCATCTTCTCAGCCCCGATATGTCATCGGTGCGATGGGGCCGACCGGTAAGCTGCCTTCATCGCGTGACCCGGAACTGGGAGACATAACATATAAACAGCTTAAGGAGATATTTTATGAACAGGCCCTGGGGATTATTGATGGTGGAGCGGATGCTCTTCTTATCGAGACGGGGCAGGATCTACTCGAGATGAAAGCTGCTGTGAACGGCGCGAAGCAGGCGGTAAAAGAAAGAAAAAAAGATCTTGTTATCATGGCGCAGTGTACGCTGGCCAATAACGGGAGGATGCTTCTTGGGACCCAGATATCGGCGGTTTCTTCGACTTTAGCTTATCTTGGTACAGACGTTATAGGGCTTAACTGTAGCACGGGGCCTGTAGAAATGGAAGGTACCGTAAAATATCTGAGTGCGAACTGCCCGACCTTTATCTCATGTGTACCCAATGCAGGGTTACCTATAGAAAAAGAAGGGAAAACCGTATATCCATTGAACCCGGATGAAATGGCAGAACTGCTGGCCCGGTTCGTTCGTGATTACCGGATTGATGTTATCGGCGGCTGCTGCGGCACAAGTCCAGAACATATAGGAGCGATAAAAAAAGCTCTTTCCGGAGTGAAAAAGAGAAAACATCCCGCTAACCTTTCTTTTTCAAGTTATTATAGAGGGTTTGACCTGAATGAGATAAAACGTCCCATAAGGGTTGGAGAACGTATTAATACTCAGGGTTCCCGCAAGATGAAGGAGCTGCTTATAAACGAGGATTACGATAGTATTGTAGAGCTAGGGAAGGAACAGCAGAAAGCCGGAGCTGATATACTGGATGTTTGCAGTGTTCTGACAGAGCGTTCTACAGAGAAAAGGGATGCGGTGATCATTACTAGGAGTCTAGGGGAAAGTGTTGATATACCGCTGATGATAGATTCTACTGATGCAGATGTAGTGGAAAGCGCGCTTCAGAATTATCCCGGCACAGCTTTTATCAATTCAGTGAACCTGGAGGACGGCGGAGAGAAAGCTAGACGGGTATTCGATCTTGCAAAAGAACATGGCAGTTTTGTGGTTAACCTTGTAATAGACGAAAAAGGTATGGCTAAAACGGTTGAACGTAAGCTTGAGGTAGCGGAACGGCTTTATAAGATAGCTACCAGTGAATATGGGCTCCAGCCGCATAGAATGATATTTGATATGCTTACATTTACGCTCGGTACCGGAGAAGATGAATATAAAGAAACTGGCGTAGATACATGCGAAGCGATAAGACTTCTTAAGAAAAAGTTCCCCAATGTACTTACAGCGCTTGGTGTAAGTAACATTTCTTTCGGTCTTCAGAAAAATTCCAGGAAAATATTGAATATGGTGTTCTTGCATCATGCTGTTAAAACCGGTCTCGATATGGCTATCGTGAATCCTAGTGAATATGTCGCATACAAAGATATACACAAGGACGACAAAAAGTTCTCGGAAGACCTGCTGTTTAACAGGAATCCCGAGGCTTTGTCACGTTTCGTAGCACATTTTGACAAGACTACCACTCCGGAAGTAAAGGAGCCGGAGCCTGTCCATATGACAGCAGAAGAAAAGCTGAGGAAATGTGTGTTTGACCGCGATAAGGTGAATATTATAAAAGTGATCGAAGAGGCAATGGATTCCTACCGTCCAGAACAGATCATAAACGATATCCTTATGGACGCTATGAAAGAGGTTGGTGATAAGCTCGATTCCGGGGAGATGGTGCTTCCATATGTGCTTCAGTCTGCCGAAGTCATGAGGAAGGCCATAGAGTTTCTTGAGAATCATTTGCCCCAGGATATTGCCAGGAAGAAGGGGAAAGTGCTTTTGGCTACGGTGTTCGGGGACGTGCACGATATAGGGAAGAACCTGGTTAAGATGATACTGCAGAATAACGGGTTCCAAGTGATAGATCTGGGCAAACAGGTGCCTGTTGATACGATAGTAGCAGAAGCGAAAAAGAATAAAGTGGATGCGATAGGTCTTAGTGCTCTTTTAGTCTCGACCGCGCGTCACATGAAAACCTGTGTGCAGGCTATGAATGATGCAGGACTAGATTATCCCGTGCTTATCGGCGGTGCGCCGACGAACGATCGTTTTGCCAAGGAAGTGTCGGCTTTACAGGATAAAAGCGTTTATAAAGGAGGGGTATTCTACTCAAGGGATGCTTTCACGGGACTTAAGATAATGCAGGCTCTTATGGATCCGGCAAAGAGAGAAGAAACTATGAAGGGGTATCTTGGAGAAGCTAAAAAGGAAATGAAACTTCCAAAAATCTCTAAACCTGGAAAAAAGAAAGCTTCCGTTAAAAAGGCAGGAAAAGAAACTAAGATACCGGTTCCGCCGTTTTTTGGCGTACGGCCGCTTTCCAATATTCCTGCGGATGCTGTATTTGAGTATCTGGATGAACGCATGCTTTTTGATCTTGCCTGGGGAGCAAAGCTCAAGGACGAGAAAGAGAAGAAACGGATTATCAAAGAAGAATTCAAGCCGCTTCTTGCAGAGCTTAAGGAGGAGTGCCTTCGCAAAGGATGGCTTGACCTTAAAGCTGTGTACGGGTATTTCAGGTGCAGAGCAGCTGGTGATGAAATAGAGGTACTTAACGAATCAGGAGACCTATTGGAGAAATTTCGTTTTCAGGCTGCTGGAGGCGGATCGGGCACTAGTCTTGTAGATTATTTTTCAAGCGATCCTGATAAGCTTGATGTTGTGGCTTTCCAGGCGGTCACGGTCGGCAAGAAGATAAATACCGCTATAGGGGAACTCGGTGAAGAAAAAGAGTTTACCCGGGCGTTTTTCTTGCACGGGCTGAGTGTCCACTTAGCCGAGGCACTGGCTGCGTATGTACATGATCTTATCAGGAAGGAATGGGGTATTAAAAAGGCTCAGGGGAAACGATATAGCCCTGGGTACCCGCTATGGAGGGATTTAAAAGACCAGGCTAAACTTTTTCGGCTTTTAGAAATAGAACCCCGGTTAGGACTTAACCTTACCGAGGGATATCAGATAGTACCCGAACAGAGTACTACGGCCATGATAGTTCATAACGACAAGGCTGAATACTAGAGGAGTAACTATGGAATGCAAACAGAGTAGAAACATGTCCTTTTGTAACTGTTCGTATGAACCTTGTTCCAGAAAAGGCTTATGCTGTGATTGTCTGCAGTATCATCTAAAAATGAGCCAGATGCCGGCATGTTTTTTCCCGGACGATATAGAAAAAGGTTATGATCGTAGTATAAGTAACTTCGTAAAGATCTGGCAGGAGCGTAAGCACCTGTAAATTATGTGAGTCGGAACGGCGGGGTATTCCGTGCTCAAAATACGCTGTTAATAAACTGCGCACGGAACACTTCGCCGTTATTTTTGATTGGTAAATATATGAATAAAAAATACGATGTGATTATTGTAGGAGGGGGACACGCAGGATGTGAAGCATCTTTAGCATGCGCACGTATGGGCGTCAAGACGCTTCTAGTGACGCTGAAAAAAGATGCAATTGGTTATACTTCGTGTAATCCTTCTATAGGTGGTGTCGGTAAAGGGCAGCTCGTGAAAGAGGTAGATGCCTTAGGCGGTGAGATGGCCAAGGCTGCCGATGCTAGCGCAATACAGTTCCGGATGCTCAATTCCTCTAAAGGTTACTCCGCAAGGTCTTCCAGGGTGCAGATAGATCGCAAGATGTATAACGATTATATGAAAGGGTGTCTTGCGTCACAGAAGAACCTGGATATAGCCGAAGATGAGGTTAAGGAGGTTATCGTATCAAACGGAACGTGTGAGGGAGTGCGCACAGGAAGCGGGAAGGAGTATAGGTCCAGTAACGTTATACTTACTACAGGAACGTTTATGAACGGTATTATACATATCGGTCTTGAACATTTTCCTGGTGGACGTATGGGTGAAAAAGCGTCCGAAGGTCTTTCGGGGGACCTTTCTTCGTTGGGATTCAATGTAAGCTCATTAAAGACAGGCACCCCTGCGCGTATAGACGGAAAGACGATAGACTTCTCTGTCCTGGAAAAACAGGACGGGGATAAGGATATAATACCTTTTTCTTTTTCGACTGGTGCAATAAGGTTGCCACAAAGACCCTGTTATATGACCAAGACGAACGGGAAGACTCATAAGATCATACAGAACGGATTGGATAGATCTCCTCTTTATTCCGGAAAGATAAAATCTACCGGGGTACGTTATTGCCCATCAATAGAGGACAAGGTCGTTAAGTTCCCACAAAGAGATTCGCATGTAGTTTTTTTGGAGCCTGAAGGATTAGATACAGATGAATATTATCCTAACGGAATATCCACCAGCCTGCCCATTGATATCCAGGAAGCAATGATTCGCAGCATTAAGGGCCTTGAAAGAGTTAAGATGAACAAGCCTG
>JBAROK010000024.1:0-9938 GCA_049642065.1 Candidatus Omnitrophota bacterium
GGCAGGACCGCTTGTAAAAGAAGCCGGCAAGGTTTCTGACAATCTTCCCAAGGAAGCTACTTCACGTCTTTATGTGGGGGTAGATCCGGCGACCAATCGTACCAAGATAATACATGTAGGTTCCGGGATGACAGGTTATAGTGATGTCCGTAAAGTGCTGGAAGAATATTTTAAAGATTTCCCGGAAGTGATGCTTTTTGATGCCGGGCAATTTGACATAACTGAAATGGGCAGAGAAGGAATCTCCGGTAGAGCTTTAGATGGTGATAACGTTTTCTGTCTTGTAGTGATGGCAAAAGCGCTTTCTGCGAGAAGTCCGTTCGCCGAGCCTGAATGGAAAAAGACACCGCTTTATACAGCGGTATTAAGCGGGGTGCTCGGGATCGTTGCACAGTTCGCTTTCAGCGATAATATAGCCGCGTTCGCCATGATAGGCCTTGCTTTTATCACTAGTTCTTATGCGGTAGGTTTTACCGCATGGAAATATGGCATTCTCAGAGAGATAAGACTCGGTAGGTTCCAAAGTGAAGAGTATTGGGACGCACCTAATCCAGTGGTTCGTGAAAGAGTTATGACCATTTTTGGGGAGCTTTCCCGAGTACTTGTCGGAGGACACGTTAACCACAAACATGCACGTAAACTTGTCGGCAGCAAGATAGATGTTTCAAAAGGGCCTAGTGAAGTCGTTCTGGTGGGAGAAGAGTCCGAGGAGGCCAAAGAGATCCTTGGCGATAATTATGCTGTATTTGACAAGGGAAAGAACGTGTTGTATGTGCTGGGTACTCTTGCCAGGGCCCCCGATTGGGTGCTCGCAACAATACTTACGCATGAAGTCGCTCACCATTTTACGAAACGTGAATTCCGTGCGAATCTTTTCGCTGCATATAATTTCAGAAAAGCCCTTAGAGCGGTGCGGGATCTTTCATACACAAAAGAAGATTACCGTATCGCTACTGTAACGAAAAACAGGGAAACACGTGAACAAAGCCTCAGGAAAAGCCGTCTGGCGGTCCTTATAGCAGAGAGAATGAAGAAAGAGGGCTATGCTATTACAGATGAAGATATCGAGCTTCTCAAGAAAGTCTTCCTGGCTCACGCCGCTGGCGGATCCGACGGGGAATATTCCCTGGAGGTACTGGACGAGGAAGGGGTTATTCTTCCTGAAGCCGGCAGAGAGCTTATCAGATATTATCATTCCTTTGCAGCGTTTAACAATCATCTTAAATATGCTATTGCTCGGAATCCTGATTCAGTGGAAACTCTTTTGGATGTTAAAAGGTTGTTACCTATCGTAAGGTTAGTGGACCAGTTCGAAGAAGATCAGGACAGGATGGGAATGATGGTCACTTCTGTGACCCCGGAGACAACTTTCCACCACACATTTAAAATTTTGCAAGATGTTTTTGACGAGGAAGGTATCGTTGACAGAAGCGCCTTCAGTGTTTTCAGGTCTATGATGGGGGAGGCAGACCCGCGCGTACTGAACTTGATAGCCGAAGCTCGCAGGACGAATATACTTACTGTCTCCGATCACGTTCTTATGGAAATATCAACAGTGAAAGAGAAGAAATTCGCTTTAAGTAAAGGACTTCATAGGGACCCCGGCAAAGATGAACATGCGGTAATGATGTTCACGATGGCTCTTCCGGAAAAATTAAAAAAACGCGTTGTCCATTATTTGGAAGAAAACGGATTTGATGTTGCCCGCGGGACGAGAAAAAGAGGGCGCATTGGCATGGATAACGTTCTTAGGTTCTGGGGTACTGGTGGGGTTATAGAAGATTCAGTAAATGAACTTTCAAAAGAAGGATTCGGTGTTTTCCTGGCAAAGGTAGCTATTGTCCAGAACGATGGTAAAGCGTTTGAAGAATGGTTCCAAAGGATAGAAGATAAAGATCCCAAGCATCCAGCGGTTAAGAAGCTAAGGTACTGGATAAATACGCTCAACCGTGGGGTGGAGACGGTTATTGTAAGGTCACGCGTATCAAAAAGAAAACTTATGGAACAGTTTAATGCTCCGGAAAGTGCGCTTGATGTGCCGTTCCAGGACTTTTTCTCGGGATATGTAGTGGGTCATGAAAACATGTTCCGGGCGGAACTCGGAACTTTAAGGCGAGAATTCATAGAGCCTGAGCTGCAAGCAAAAGGTCAGCTTAAGAAAGTCTTCAAAGCCGGGGGAAAGGCCCTGTTGCTTACGGACGTGGGCCTGGCGAACGGTATTAACTGCCCGAGTTACGAGAAGCTTCAGAATAATACAGGAGGCTATACGGAGCTTAAATGGAAAAAAACGAAAAAGACCAGTCCTGCAGCTATTTCGTCACTGAAAGAGATGCTTTTCCCGGGGATGCCGTTAAAAAGTTACTCGCTTAAAGTGGCGCCGTGGATCGAAGAAGGGCTTTTCTATTTAATACCATTCGTGACAGGTTTTATTACTTTCGGGATTGAAAGCATATGGACCGTAATCATCGTGGCAGCAACAAGAGCTGCGTTCTTTTTCCTGCATAAAAAACCGCGTGATCTTATGAGCATGACGCAGGAAGAGATATTTGAGCTTTTTAATCCTTCTTACGGACAGCTCAGGAAACATGTATATGCGGACCTTAAATATGTTGTCGCACTGGCAAAAGCTATGGGCATAGAAGAGGGTAGCGAGGATATGCATATGCTGCGGGTAATAGCCCTTACGCATGACTTGGGTGGTGTGCTCGGTCTTAAGAATGATGAAGAAATAGAAAAAAATCTCATGATGCTGGCGATGGATAAAAAGGTCCAGTACGAGGGAAGGGACCAGAACGATGTGGAAGCGGATCTTATAGGCAGGCAAGCATTCCTTACCGCTGATGACAAAAATTTTATACCCGTTATGGATCATCCAAATAACTCTCTGAGAATACTTGATAGTTACGGCATAAACGTACCGCCTATGGTCAGGAAGATCATATCACGTCATATGAGTTCTCCTACGGAAAAAGAATTCAAGAGCTGGACAGAAAGGGAAAGGCGGCTTTTTACGTGTTTTACTATCGCCGATGTATTCGAAACGGGGAATAATTACTACAAACAGAAGGGTGGGTACTATAAACATGAAAGTAAGTTCGAGGAGCCTGAAAAAACGATAGATTTCATAAAAAGCACAAAATTCAGAGATAGACCGTCCATAGAAGGATATGTAAGCGCGGCTGAGGAGTTCATATTTGCCGGTGGGATTGATGAGGCTATAAAGTTCAGCCGTACGCCTATAGATAAGGCCGATATGAGTATGGAGATAATCCCGCGGGCTCCTCCGAAGAAACGAATTATACCAGCAGTAGTTGCCATAGCTGGTGCTCTTCTTCCGGTAATGCCTTTGGTGAGCCCGGGTTTCCAGTCCGTTCCGGCGGTATTTATTCTTATCTCAGCGCTTGTTATCGCATCAACACATTTTATATTAAATATCTTAGCCTTTATTCTGGAATGGATCCCGGCGTCAATAGTTGAAGAGGGAAAAGAAGGCGAAGGCGAATCGTCTGATGCAGCAGCCCCGGTTTTTGTTACTGAAGCAGCTAGTATGTTAGCTTCGGAGGATGAAGCAGTAAGGGTGGATGCGATAAAACGTCTAGGTAATTCGGGCAGCCCTTATGCTATAGCGCCGCTTGTAAAGTTTTTAGGTACGCTTAATCAGTCTGGAGCGAGCGATGATCCCCGGGTAAAGATCGCTGTAATAGAACAGCTGGCACGGCTCAAGAAAGTATCTTTGAAGGTGAGGGGAAGCCGGGAAGCCGGTTCCAGTATTATGGGGATAATCAACAGTTCTTTGGACGAGCTGTCAATCCCAAGGGAAAGCGTAAATATTTATGGTCCATATGAGAGGATGAAGATAAAGTTCGATCTACCGGTATCCCCCACTGGTAAAATAGCGCGTCTTAACAGTGTATTACGGGAAAAGTTCGTTGCTTCACATATCGCAGTTAATATTACCCGTCCGGAACGCAATGCTCTTGAACTATCATTCGATCTTACTGTCGAGAACCTGACTGCTTTCTGGCGTGCACTGGGTACAGTGGATCTTAAGGTGGACGAAGAAAACAATTACAGGAAATTTACCGACGTGGAGATGATGAAGAAAATCGAAGAAAGGACCCGCATGCTTCTGGGGGGCATGGAAGAAGGAAGCGATGAGTACAGAGCCCTTCACTTTTTTGTTTATGGTGACGGTACGAATGCTAACCCGGGTCTTTTGAATATCATGTCTCATCCGGAGAAAATCAGAACGATAAGCGAGGAAGAGTATGAACAAAGATATGAAGCGGGCAGGAGAGAATCGCAGCTTGTAAAGATGGTCGATGACCGAAGGGTGGTTACCTACGGTGACGCACAGCTTTTAAGAGTGGAATCAGTGACTACAAGAAAACACAATCCCGATTATTGTTCATATAACGATCTGTTTACAATGTCCATGTCCAACCCGTATTTCTCGCATTACCTGGAGAACGTTTCAGGGGAGGAGTTCGGTGATGTGGGCGGCATAAAGAGGTGGGTCTATTTAGCAAGAGCCGCCGGCAGCGTTTTTCAGACTTCATATATGACGGATATTATGAGAGGTAAAGAATCTAACGATTACATGTTTTTTATCTCCCAGGATACGATAGCCCCTTACAACAGGTACGGATCGACGCTGGATATGCTTGTCAGCGATACGGACAGGGCGGATGACATGGATTTCGAGGGCCTGAAAGCGTATATCCTTTCGGATCTCAACAAAAAGTATACCGAAGGGAAGGAAAGGTGGCGCGAAGTCCTTGATGCTATATGGCTTCAGCTTGAAAACTCGTTCATATTGGAAGGAGTCAAGCCCGGTGAGCATATCATGGCGGTAGATGAGATAGCTAACGGTACGTACGATTTTATGCTCAAATATATAGTTGAGAAAAAGACCCTTGAGAGAACGCTTGAGGAGAAAGGTACCACTCTTGAGGCGGAAACGAAAAATATAATCGATGAAGAAGGTCTTGAAGCGGAAGCGGCAGAAAAAGAAGCAAGACGCCGTAACCAGGTCAACGTTGAGATATTTATCGGAAAGGCGCGTACGGCGATTATAGAAGGCTACCCGGAACTGCAGATAAAACGCATAATGGAGGATTTCGGTATTAGCCGGGAAAGAGCCGATGAAATAATAGAATCGGTCTCCACGGTGGCAGACTTCATCCCGCATCCCATAAAGATAGGGTTGGATGAGAATACACAGCCTCCATTTCTCGGAGGGGATCTTCCCATACAGCTTGAAGAAAGCGACGTGCTTATAGCCAGTTACCTCAAGGCTCTTATAACCATTAACGGGCTTATCGATTATCATGAGAAAGTTGTTTTTTATCCTCTGGCAAACTTGCTTGTTAACGACAGGAACCCTGAAGTCAGGAAAGCTGCAGCTTCGGCTCTTGCGGAGTTAGGTCTTTCAGCCAAGGCGAAGGAAGTTCTGGTGAAAGTGGCAGCGGATGAAATAGATTCTAGCGTGCGCTCAGAAATATCCGCGGCACTTATAAAAATACTTACCGGAGAGTTAAACGACGCGATAGAGGTCGATGAGGCCGGCGAAGTTAAAGTGCGCAGCATGAAAAAACTTTTAGAAAAGATCAATCTTGTCATAGAAGCTACGGATTATCCTTACGCAAAAACCAGGGAATTCGCATCCAGTATACTGGCTGCCGTAAGCGGCGATATGTCGGCTGGTGTGGATAGGAAAATGAACGCTTTGCCGGTAGATTCGGCCCAGATGGCAAAAGCCGCCAGGGAACATAGTTTTGTTGTTCCTTCAGTGAATATAGGCCTTGGTAAAGTAACGCTGCTTTTCCAGGCTCAGGCTGTACTTGAAGCTGCACGGGACAAGCATGCGGCTGTTGGAATTGCTCTTTCGCACGATGAATTTGAAAACTTTGATTACAGGAACGAACCGTCGCCCGTGGATAGGGTGGCTGATATAGCAGAAAAGGTATATAACGGCGAGGAGTCGATGTATTTCTATCATTTAGAGAGTCCGAAAATCACCGAATATACTCCTGCGGAGATGAATAGGGTCAAAAGGATCATTACCATGGCTATGGAGCAGGGGTATACTTCGGTATCTACCGATTGCTCCAGGTTGTATATAGAGGGACGTATATTATCGGAAGAAAAGGATTGGGATGACCAGTATAAAGAGATCGGCGTTTTCAGGAATATAAGCATCAGAAAAGAAGGTAACGACATTATTGAAGAGTTTGAAGTGATGGGCAAGGGCAAGAGTATCGCCGGAGACTACGAACCGGTAGGGAAAATGGTACTGAGGAACGGTAAAATAATACAGGTTCCTAAACTCTGGCAAGAAGGTTATTTCAATTATACGCCCGAAAATATCATGATAGATAAAACAATGTCGATTGAAGAACGGCTTAGGGACGTCATAAAAGCGTCCGCGGATATATACGAACATATACAACAGGAATGCAGGCGGCTGGGCATAAAAGTAGGACGCGAAGCTACAATCGGAGAAGTAGATAGCGGGTTATCTATTCTGGATAGTGCAACCGGCCAGACGGTAAAAGCCCTTACTACTCCGGAAGAAGTATCCGTCTTTCTTAACGGGGTGACATCGCGGATTAACGCGCGTCTTAGAGGAAAGCAGGAGATCCATAAGCCTTATGATCTGGTGGCTATAAACAACGGTCTTCTTCACGGTTATCGTTTCGATGAAAATGACAGGTTGATCGCACAATCGGCAAATTCGATAGATCTTAAGCTTACTTCCAGCGTAGCTTCATCGCTACAGACAGCGATAACCCAACACGGGTTTAGCGGCACTGATTACAGATCCGGAAAAGACATACCCAAAAGCGGTATTAGTAAAATAAACATCAATACGGATCTTCAGGCCATAGTCTGGAAAGTTCTTGAGACATACGAGCCGGGAACTTTCAGGAAGGTATTTGATAAAGCAAGAGAAAGAGCTGTTAGCTTGGGCGAAGAGTATGTTACAGATGATGCCGAATATGATTACGCGCATGCTAAGAACCGGATAATATACGGGCATGCCAAGAAAGTTATAGTCTCCGCCGGAAAGGAAAACGACTATACACTTATTAATGAGATCAAGAACGCTATCCAGAACAGCAATAAGCGGATGATCATAGACGGAGATGCGCCAGGAAGGATATCAGCTTCATACGTGGTGCATGATATTCAGTTTACCGAAGATAATGAAAAAGGTAACAGTGCAGTGTGGATGATACGGGACCTTACGCGCCGAAAGATGACGGAAGTGTTAGAAGAACTGGGCTGTACCGGTTCTGCTGATAAGATCCCAAGGAGAGGGCAAAGAAGGCTACTGGGGTCTCAGATAGCGGATCTTCTTCACCGGGAGTCGGTATTCTCAATGATCGGGACTACTGATTTTGTGCAGGGGACGAAAGATGTAGTTAGAAAGTTAGCCGAAGCGTATGAAGAGAATATAGATGCGGATCGTCCTACCGTAGGGGTTCTTCTGGGGGCAGTATCCAGCGGGAAAAGAACCATGGCGAAAAGCATAAGACGTAATATGCGTGGATACGAGAGTAAAACAGGCAAAAAATGTAACGTACGGTATTTCTGGAGTGAATCTGGTTGGATGTTCGGGTATTCCCGCAGGGAAGACCCGAGTATTTTCGGCAGGTTCGATCTTAAGGGTTCTTTGGGTTTTAGAAGCTTTATGAGGAGGATAAGAGAGGGTAAAGATGCGTATGTTCCTTTCTTTGACCAGGGTAAAAGAAGAAGGTTTCGGGTAGCAGACCCATCTCCTTATGCCTCGAGTAACGGTGACGTGGATGAAGAGAGGTTTACGCAGGTGGTAAGGGACAGGATAGAGCGGCTTAAGACTGCAGGCGCGGAAGAAGTGATGGTGAGAGAGGCTGTTCTTCTTCGCCTCTTCAATGAAAACGGCGAATGGCTTGTAAGGGATAGCAGGCTACAAGAAGAAATCGAGGAGGGCTTCCGGCTTATTGAAGAGCACGGTAACTGGGAACGCGATATCGTAAGGAAAAACCTGTATATCGATATAACTGAGAGGAAGAACGGGCAATTCGTTTCCGGAGACATCGTGGAAAGAATAATGCCTTCAGGCAACGATATTTTTATCGTAAGCAGCCGTATTGTCGGCAGTGATGAAGTGTTCCTGCCCGAGGAAAGAGAAGAGCTTTTCGATGTGAGTGTCGGTATGTGGGCGCCGCCAGAGGTGCGGAAACTAAAGCTCTTAAGACGTCTTCGTTCGGAAGTGTTATATTCATTGACCCCAGAGAACGTTACTTTAGCGAGCTTTGATATGAAGCTTACTACTGAAGAAATGAAGTGGATCGATCCCACGTTGCGGGGGGCCGATATGGTTCTTTTAAACATCAATAATTTCGAGAAGTTCCTTTTTAGTGAAAAAGTGCAAGAGACTTTCACGGAACAGCTTATTGCCGGAATGTACGTTATGCTCTCTGAGAGGTACAACGTGTTAGACGGCCAGGAGCTTTTTGCCTCGGAAAAGAGCAAACTTGAAAAAATAATATTTTCTTACGGGCGCGTAATTGATGGCGAACTGATGACGGATGACAGGTTGTTAGCGCGGATGAAAAAAGAGATACTGGAACCCGGCGTTCCGGATAAACGACTTATTACTGAACATATGATGACCATCGGCATACCGGCAGGAATGTTCGGGGAACTGAGTGAAAATGATATCAGAACACTTGAAAGCATTCATGACGCCCGGGTGGTTATCCTTGAAAGTCTTACCAAAGAAGGCATGCTTGATGAGCTTGAACAAGCCAGGCGGAGATACAGATGCGCTAGCTCGGTACTTGTGGACGCGGATGCCGGCACCGAACATCTGGCAAGGCTTATAGTAAAATTCGCCGAAGAGATGAAAGACAGGGTATTCGTACTTGCGCATCCCGAGGTAGAAGAATTCTCGCCAGAGACGATCTCAAAGATAGATAATCTGCCGTTTTTGCTTGAGGAGATAAGCAGTAAATATTTGGATGTTTTGGGATCGCTTGAGCTTGGGTCGATGAGTGTTTACCAGATGAGAGTGGAAAATTCTTACAGGACCGTTGAGGGAAATTTCAGAGTGGATTATAAACCCGCTGCTATTAACGAAAAAGACGATCATTACCTCCTACATTACGCCGAAGGGGAGAAGATCCTGGACGCGGCGCATGGTGCAATAGTGCCAGCAGGACTTGAAATAGCCAGACGCCGTGAAAGAATGAAAGTGACCATAGATACCGACAGGCAGCGCGACAGGTTCATGGTTATGGCGCCCGAGAACGTTGTTACAGAAACTGAAAAAGCTGAGTTTAAGGAGAGGCTTATTGAACTCTGGATGCTGGACGGTCTGGTGAAAGGAGAGGATATAGTTATCCTTGATTGGAAAGAAGAGGGGTATACCAATAGCGACCTCTTTGGCATGACCCAGTCAGTGGCGTCTGAGGCTAATGTTCAAAATACCGGTATCCGTGTTATTTCGGGTGATCTGGGATATAGTAATAAGGCTCTTCTGCAGGTGAATTTGTCGTCCAAAGCGGCGAATAACTTAAACCAGTATGAGGTTTTTGTGAATCTCTTGCTTACGGGTAAGCCGGGCAGGTTAACAGGCCTAGCTAAGCTTGATCTAACCGAAGGCAGGCTATTTATCTACCTGCCTAAAGCGAGGCCTATAGACTTTGAGAACGAAGTGAGAAACTACTACGAAAAGTACAGAGAAGTGCTTATAAGAGCGTAATTTTAAGGTAAAAACCCTATAAATGGTTAAGATGTAAAATAGTTAGAAACAAGCATATTGACTTTTCGTGATGTTTACGCTATACTTAGTATAGAGTGTAAAACTAGAAAAAGTTGGTTTTTTACACGGAGTGCAGGAGTGTACTCTGTGTATATATAATTATATATAAAGAAAACGAACATGAAGG
>JBAROK010000034.1:0-4319 GCA_049642065.1 Candidatus Omnitrophota bacterium
CATCTTGTTTCTTTAAATATTCTTCGGAAACTACTTTAACACTTCCATCTTCGCCCCGAACAATGCGGTATTGCGGGGTAGCGGCCTCTTGGGTCGCTGTTTTTGCCTCTTCGGGCGTCATACTTGCTAATTCTGCCACTTGGGTGTAGAACTCAGTTTCGGCTTTCTCCTCTGCCACGAGCTCCCTAACAACACCAGTCTGCCCTGCTTGGAATGCAACCTCTTTCATCTTCTCCCGCTGAGCCTTTATGCTTACTTTAATTTTCTCTAGTTTCTCCTTACGTTCTTTCTCTGTACCAAGAAGTTTCATGCGGTCGCCATCTGCTAATTCCTTGGTGGCATCCATCATATTTTCCATTTCAAGTTCGGCTCTTTCCATCCTGAGTTCCCTGAGTTCCACCTGCTTCTTTGCGTATTCTTTCGCTTCCTGAAGATCTATATAATCTTCTCTACTGAAGGTAAGCATCTGCAATGAAGCTGTCTCTTTCGATCCACGCGCACCGCCGACCGTACCGAGGAAAATAAGGTCCTGACCGGTTATTTCCATAACCCTTTCGAGCCTGCCTATAAGGTTATCCCTGTCAAGAGCAATTTCTGACAAAAGACCTCTCTCAATTCCAATGTCGTCAATGAAGCCCATCTTTCCAGTTTTTACATTTTTTGCCTTTACTTTACTTAGCCTTATCCCTATACCCAAAGCTATCGCGCTGACTTCAGACAAACCGTAACGACCGAGTACCGACTGCGCCAGGCAGTTCGCAAAGTTCGTTATCTTATCAACCGTGTCACCAAGCGCATCAAACACCCTGGTGATCTTAGCGCCGGTAAGAGCGTTAAACTCGAT
The DNA here is from genome assembly GCA_049642065.1 of Candidatus Omnitrophota bacterium. Taxonomy (GTDB): domain Bacteria; phylum Omnitrophota; class Gorgyraeia; order Tantalellales; family Tantalellaceae; genus WJMH01. The sequence goes on from JBAROK010000034.1 coordinate 845, forward strand.
AATACCACCCATTAAGAGGCCTTTCTCCGCAGCAGTTTTCCCGTCATCGTCCGCCTTCATCTTCCTCTTATCCTGAAGGCGATCCAGGATCTCTGTTGCAGTAGTGATCCCCTGATCATCAGTCGTGACTATGCGGCTAGGCCTTATCTTGTTCATATCGAATGTCTGCCGCCTGTATGTAGCAGTTATAGCGTCGCGCTGCTGCTGGTCGGTAACTTCCTTGCCGTCATGCTTGTAGTACACGAAAGCACCGCTATGGTAATCTATTATGTCCTGGATATCATAATCGAGGGACATGTCGCCGAAGACCTTTTCCTTGTCCCCTAACATCTGCTTAATACCATCTGTCAAGCTGCTTATCATGTAAGCGTTCTTGGCAATACCACCGGCAAGTCCTGTCTCACTGTTATATTGTTTCCAGTTGTTCCATGCCATGTTCACCGGCTGTCCCTGGCTCAGAACGTTTATCGCCTTTATAAAGCTTGTACCGGTACGTTCGACCATGTTATACGTGGAATCGTTGGTAAACTTCCTGGGATCAGGCGAATAGTATTCCTCGAACTTATCTTTACCGTAAAGGTGTACCCATCTTCTTCCGTAAGCCATACCCCTCATCGCATCGTCCCAAGTGGTGCCTTCCGAGCCGTATTCGTAGCTGTCGCGCGTCATATTGATAACGTCCTCGTAATACTCGAGCTGTATGTTCGTGAGGTCCCAAATATCGCGCTCCAGCGCACGCAGGTTACCTTCGGTATCATACCCTGTCGTCGGCTGTATTTTTCCCCTGAGCCCTTCCGGTTCCTCCGCGCGACCCTTGACGAATACATTGTCCATAAGTTTGGTGAAAAGCGCAGTCGTTGCGGCAGTCATTTGGGTGCGGAACGTTTCTATCTTATCACTGGCCAGAGCGTAGACATCGAACTTGCTAAGGTCAAAATCGTTCATCTGGCTGCTAAAACACCATCCTGTACCGCCCATATATTGCACCTCGTAAGCGCCAGAATCGGCAGTCTTCACAAGTTCCGCTGACTGGACACCTGTTATCATGGCATCTATCGCACCATTAAAAGCATTTATCGCCCCTTCTACGGATTGGTTATACTCTGAGATAACTCCACTCCCCGTCGGTACCGTTGTCATTGGCGCTGCCGGTTCATCGTACTGCCCCACCATAAGGAACTGTTTATCTGCGATCTCTTTGTATTTCTTAGCTATGGTACCTTTGTACTTGTAATCTCCTGCCTGCTCATCATGGTACCTGTCCTCACCGATAACGCTGCGTGAGTAACCTAACGCATCCAGGTTAACAACTTCGGTCGGGTTCTCGCGATAATAGAAGCTTCCCACGTTCTCTCCAGTAAGTTCAGCCAGTACTTTATGGGCTTCTAGCTCAAGCTCTGATTCACCGTACATGAAGGCGTCCTTGGTCATAGACTCTACTATCCTGCGTCCCACTTCAGCGTTACGCAGTTTTTCGTCATGCGCGTATGGATAGTTATCAAGATGGTATTTTCCGCCACCCTGCCACCAGCTCGTCCAGGATTCGCCCGAACTGGTCTCGTGGTTAAGCCCTTCAGTGCTGGTAAAGTTGGTAAGCAGCATCTGGATAAGTGCCATCGTGTTGGAATACCTCATGAACTTCTGGTCTACCGCCAGCTGACAATACATCGGCGTCCAGATCCAGCCCCATTTAGTCATATTCCTCCAGAGCCCCATCCACTGGTACGCAAGACCGTTACCCAAGTCAGCAAGAAGACCATCCTTATACCCGCCTTCTTCCGTACCGCATATGGCCTCGACTACCGCTGCACCGAGTTTCTCGAGCCTGTCGTTAGTGCTGGTAGCATTCGGCGTAACAGCATTCTTAAGTTTTGCATAGTCACCACCGCCAGCCGGTACCCAGGTCGCTTCATCAAAGAAGGAAGTGATGCGCGTATCTCCGCCGATAGCCTGCGCCAGGTTCTGGACCGCACCCGAGAACTTAGTCTTTAATTCGGTAACCTTACCGTTGTATGCCGCGCGCATCAGCTGTTCTTGTGCAGCGAACTCGCTGAGAGCGGTATCAATAGCAGAGTTGTGATTCTGCAGCGTCTGGCCCATTGAACCGGTACCATCGAGGCCCTCGTGACTCTCATAGAATGTAACACCTTCATACATATCGACTATGACCTCGAATACTGAGTCGAACTTCCTCAGCATCTCTGCGTGAGCTTTTCCTTTTACGAGCCCCTGTTTTTCTTCCTCTGTCATAGTCTGCACAGCGTCCTGCAAGATCCCGTACAGCCTCTCGTCCTCAATGTTCATGCCCATAACGTAACTGGAAATGTCCGACAGGCTCACCTGTTCTATCTTACCAAGCAGGTAAAGTTCCATCTGTTCCCTGTAAGCATCCCGGAAATCTATCATCTTCATTATGTTCTTGAGGTATTCTTCTTCCGTTAAAGCGCCATCCTTGTAGGCTTCAGCATTCTGATAAAGTTTATCGGCATACAGTTTTTCTATCCCCTGGTACATATTAGCCAGCACATTGCCTCCCATACCTATTTCAGAGGCGTATTCCCTGTAAGCCTGTGTCTCCTCAAAATCAAGCGCGTTCTGCCTTTCCGAGTCAGCATACAGATAATTGGTGAACATGTACGCTTCATCGTAAAGTTTGCCTATCTCAACAGGTGTCCTCGCCCATCCTTCCACGATAGCAGCTTCCTCGGGCGTAAGATCTTTGGGTGCTACCTCATATAATTCGAGTTTGTACTCGTTATATTTGTTGGTAGCCGGGTCGTATATCTCAATGTACAGCTCATCATCATTGCCCCTATCCCCAGAGTTAGCTTCATTACGCGAGTCGCCGCTTTTTGAATACGGATAGTATCTCTGCTCTCCCACCAAGTCGACGACTTCCACATAAACATCCGTAGAGGAGGGATCAACACTGCCGTAAAGCCCTGTGCCCGCACCGGCAGAGTCGTCCTTTTCCTTTTTCGGACCGTACACGCCGAGGACAAAGGTCTTGTCAGCACTGGGCCCTGTCCCGACAAGTTTCACCAGGTCATTGCGCATCTGCATCGGCGTCTTCTGGGTAAGATTAGCTACAGCTGTCTTGGTCGGCTTATAATAATCGTTGAAGAAGTCAGAATATTCCTTGTTCAACTGCTGTACCTTCGTCTGCTGTATCCTGCTCGCTTCTTCCTGTACAAGTTCGTATTTCAGAGCCGCTGCTTGGCGTATAGTGTCACCCAGCGAATATATCGGATCTTTTGTAAAATCTTCATTGTCGCTGAAGGTGTTCAGTTTTTCCAAAACGTTATTCTTCCAATCAGACAAGGAGGCAAATCCAGGATCCTCTTCGTAGAACTCGTCCCATGGGTACTCTGTTTCTCCGCCTTCAGATTCACTGCCCCACAAGCTTTGCGGGTTATACTGTCTTATCTGGGCGGTGAGGTTCCTTACCAGGTTGGGTATATCGTGCTGCGTGTGC
>JBAROK010000039.1:0-12062 GCA_049642065.1 Candidatus Omnitrophota bacterium
AGAACTATGTCCAGGAAGCGGCCGAAGCATTTGCGGCAATAGGTGTGTCTGTTAGGTGGCACTTTATTGGACACTTGCAGAAGAACAAGGTAAAGAAGGCCGTTGAAATATTCGATGTGATCGAGACCGTTGATTCACTAGAACTAGCTGGAGAGATCGATAAAAGATGTGGTTCTTTGGGAAAGGTAATAGATGTTCTGGTCGAGATCAATAGCGGGAAGGAACCGCAAAAGTTCGGGGTTTTTCCCGAAGAGGCGGCTGGTCTCATTGAGAAGATCTCGGCGCTATCGAATATCAGGGTAAAAGGGCTAATGACTATGGGGTCTTTTTCAGGGGACCCGGAAGAGGCAAGACCCTATTTTGTAGAAACAAGAAAAGTTTTCGAGAAACTCAAAACAGCAAATTTGCCCGGGGTAGAGATGAGATATCTATCTATGGGAATGACGAATTCCTATCGGATAGCTATAGAGGAAGGGGCGAATATTGTAAGGATCGGCACAAAAATATTCGGAGAGAGAGATGTATATTAAAGTATTGTACGATGATAAAGCCAAACGCGGATTGCTTTCAGGGAGGGGTTTTTCTTGTCTTATAGACGGCAAGATACTTTTTGATGCTGGTGGAGATCCCGACGCGCTTTTAGAGAACATGGGACGTTTGATGGTCTCGATACCTGATCTGGAAGCGGTTGTAATATCGCACGATCATTGGGATCATACCGGGGGATTGTGGGAGATACTGAAAAGAAAAAAGGGTCTTAAAGTGTACGCTTGTATGGCATTCAGTGACGATTTCAAAAAATGTGTTAAAGAATTAGGCGGTAAACTGGTGTTTGTGGAAAAGCCCACGGAGATTAAGGATAATATCTACGTGACCGGTGCCATAGAGGGTAAATATAAGGACAAGGCCATATATGAACAGGCTCTGGTCGTAAAAGGTGAAAAGGGAATATCGCTTATAAATGGGTGTTCTCATGCGGGAGTTGTAAACGTTATCAAGTCAATACGACAAAAAATGGATATTGATAAACTGTATATGGTACTCGGTGGTTTTCATCTTAACGGTGCGGACAGGGAATTTATATCCGATACCATAGCCGACTTAGAATCGATGGGTGTAGAAAAAGTGGGACCTACGCATTGTACCGGAGATAAGGCGGCCAGGATGTTCAGCGGAAAGTTCCACGAGAATTTCGTCCCCGTCAAAGCAGGACATATAATTCAGTTATAAAAGAGAATTGGAAAATATATGAATAAAGCGCCAGAAGAAGTTTATGACATAGTTATTATTGGAGGCGGTCCGGCAGGCTTAGCTGCTGGTTTGTACGCTGCCAGAGGCGGCATGAACGTTCTTTTAGTTGAGAGCATGGCCATAATGGGTCAGCTGACCATGACCGAAGAGGTTGAGAATTATCCGGGCGTGGAAAAAGTCGGTGGATTTGAGCTTGTAACTACACTTAAGAAACAGGCAGAGTCTTTTGGACTGAAATGCGTCCAAGGGACGGTAAAAAGCGTTTCCAGCGGTAAAAAAGAAGGCGTCCGGATATGGAAGGTTGAAGACCAGAATGGTATACATGAGGCTATTTCCCTTATTGTTGCCAGCGGAGCCCGGCCCAAGAAACTTGGTGTGCCCGGGGAAGAAGAATTTATCAGTAAAGGCGTGTCTTATTGTGCTACCTGTGATGGGGCGTTTTTTAGAGAGAAAGATGTGGTCGTGGTTGGCGGCGGTGATACTGCGGTCGAGGAAGCGCTGTTTCTGACCCGTTTTGGCAAGAAAGTGACGCTTATTCATCGCAGGGAACGGTTGAGAGCGACCAAAATACTGCAAGACCGTGCGTTAAACAACGAGAAGATGGGTTTTGTATGGGAATCCGTTGTCGAAGGGATCGAAGGCGGCGATAAGGTAGAAAAGGTCATTCTGAAAAACGTAAAAACAGGTGAAACAAGCGAGCTGCCTTGTGAAGGAGTGTTTGTTTTTGTTGGGTGGCATCCAAATACCGAGTTTGTTGAGGGCACACTGGAACTAACCGAAAAAGGGGCAATCGTAGTGGACTCTAACATGAAAACATCTCAGGAAGGGATATTCGGTGCCGGGGATTGCACGAAAAAACTTTTGCATCAAATAGTAACTGCTTGTGGTGATGGCGCTACCGCTGCTTTTGCCGCACAGCATTATGTTGAAGAACTTAAAGGCGTTGCTTATAAATAAAAGGAGGGATTAAATGCGTTCAGACCAGATGAAAAAAGGCGTGGAGAGAGCTCCTCACCGTTCTCTTTTTAAAGCCCTTTCATATACTGACGAGGAATTAAAGAGACCGATCATAGGTATAGTCAATTCCGCTAATGAGGTTATCCCGGGCCATATGCACCTTAAAGGTCTTTCGGAGGCGGTTAAGGCGGGAGTGCGTATGGCCGGAGGAACTCCGATGGAATTCAATACTATAGGGGTCTGTGACGGTATTGCTATGGGACATAAAGGCATGAAATATTCACTCCCGTCCAGGGAGCTTATAGCCGATTCGGTTGAGATAATGGGAACAGCGTATCCTTTTGATGGGCTTGTCTGCATATGTGATTGCGATAAGATAGTCCCGGGGATGATGATGGCTATGTTAAGGATAAACGTGCCCGCACTTATCCTAAGCGGCGGCCCCATGTTCGCAGGTAACCGCGGCAAAAAAGCTATTGATCTAATAAGCGTTTTCGAAGGTGTTGGCCAGTTCACTGCTGGTGAAATTGACGAGGCGGAGATGAAAGCGCTTGAAGAAGAAGCTTGTCCCGGGTGCGGTTCGTGCGCGGGTATGTTCACCGCTAACTCCATGAATTGTCTGAGCGAAGCGCTTGGCTTAAGTCTGCCGGGTAATGGAACTATACCCGCGGTTGCATCCAAAAGGCTGCGTCTGGCGAAGACGGCAGGGATGAAGGTCATGGATCTGGTGGCAAAAGATATAAAACCGAGAGATATAGCTACGCGTAAGGCTTTCGAGAATGCGATAACCGTTGAGATGGCTCTAGGCAGTTCCACGAATACTGTGCTGCATCTTCCTGCTATCGCTAACGAAGCGGGGATTGAACTTGATCTTAAACTTTTTAACGAGATAAGCGCACGTACACCTAATCTGTGCAAGATATCGCCTGCCGGAAGTGCGCATATGGAAGACTTAGATAGAGCAGGAGGCGTCCCGGCGGTCATGTCGGAACTGGCGTCCAAGAAACTTTTGCACATGGATATCAAAACAGTTACAGGTTCTTCGGTTAAAGAGAACATTAAGAATTCCCGTAACCTGGATCCCGAGGTGATACGCCCGATAGATTCGCCGTATTCGGCTGACGGGGGATTGAGTATACTTTTCGGTAACCTGGCACCTGACGGTGCGGTTGTAAAGAAATCTGCGGTTGATGAAAGTATGCTTACGCACGAAGGTCCTGCCCGAGTCTTCGAATCGGAAGAGGACGCCATGAAAGCCATACTTGCCGGCAGGATCAAAAAAGGCGATGTGGTTGTCATACGTTACGAAGGCCCGAAAGGCGGACCCGGGATGCGGGAGATGTTAGGCCCAACTTCGGCTATAGCCGGCGTAGGGCTCGATAAAGACGTGGCCCTGATCACGGACGGCCGGTTCTCTGGTGGAACACGTGGAGCCGCAATCGGTCACGTTTCGCCTGAAGCTCAAGAAGGCGGTACGATAGCCGTGGTAAAGGAAGGCGACACGATTAAGATCGACATACCGAACAAGTCACTGGAACTAGCGGTAGGCGAGGAGGAGATAGCCAAACGGTTCGAGAAATGGCAGCATCCCGACTATAAGGTGAAGGAAGGCTACCTGTATAGATACGCTAAACAGGTGACATCAGCATCTACCGGAGCGATCTTCAAGAAATAATCACTATGGAAGAGTTTAAATACTGTCCCATGTGCGCATCATCCCTGCGGGAAGAGCATATAGAGGGTCGCAATAGGCTTGTATGCTCAGAATGCGGCTGGATAAACTACCTGAATCCACTACCGGTTATAACTTGTCTTGTTTCTAATCCACAGGAAGAGCTGCTTCTTATAAAAAGGGGAGTGGAACCCTGTCAGGGTTGCTGGGCTTTACCAGGCGGCTTTATCGAAAGGCAGGAGACCATACAGGAAGCTGGAAGGCGTGAGCTCGAAGAAGAAACCGGGCTAAAAGGCGAACCTGGCCGGTTAGTAGGAGCACATGTCCATGAAAGTCCCTTGTATGGATCCATTGTTGTCCTGGGGATGGAGTTCGCTATAACAGATGGGAAGATAACTGTCGGCGACGACGCTTCAGACGCTAAGTTCTTTCCCCGTAACGAGTTACCCGAGATTCCTTTCAAGTCCCACATAGCACTTATTAACGAATTCTTACCGGCTTGATATTGTAAACCGAAACTGGTAAAATAGTTTACAATATGAATGACAAGCAGCTGAACCATATACTTTCTATGCCTATTGAGGATCTTTTAGCTCTTGCCGGTGAAGCGCGCCGGAAAGGTACTGGAAACCATCTTGAAGTGTGCGGGGTCATCAACGCCAAATCTGGTAAGTGTAGCGAAGATTGCAAATTTTGCGCACAATCCGCCCATTACAATACCTGTATACAGGAATATCCTTTAAAGAGCTGTGACCAGATCGTTGCAGCTGCACTGAAGGCGAAGAAGGACGGTGCGAAACGATTCGGTATAGTTACCAGCGGGAACCGCCTTACTAAAAAAGAACTGGAAGTGGTTGCTGCGGCTGTCCGAGTGATAAGCGAAGAGGTCGGCATATCGCCTTGTGCTTCCTTGGGTGCGCTTAGTGATGAAGCGTTTTTTCTTCTTAAATCAGCGAGGTTAACCCGGTATCACCATAATATAGAAACTTCTGAGAAGTTTTACTCATCGATCGTTTCAACTCATGAATACAGCGAGAGAGTGAATACTGTCAAGGCGGCTAAGAACGCGGGTCTTGAAGTATGTTCAGGGGGCATACTGGGTCTGGGAGAAAACTGGCAAGACCGGGTTGATATGGCGCTTTTATTAAAGGAGCTTGATGTGGATTCGGTGCCCCTGAACTTCCTGGTGCCGATAAAGGGTACTCCACTGGAAGATGCCGGAAATATTTCGCCAATTGATGCTATAAGAACTATTGCGATCTTTCGGATTGTATTGCGCGATAAGACTGTTAAAGTGGTTGCCGGGAGGGAATCTATACTGAAGGATTTTCAGGGGATGATGTTCGCTGCCGGAGCCAACGGAATGATGGTAGGCGGGTACCTTACTATAGCAGGCAGATCCGTTGAAGAGGACCAGGCTCTTATAAGGGAAATTAAGAAATTATGGAACGAAGAATAAACGCTTTTTTGCAAGGTCGCAAGCAGGAAGGGATGTTGCGTCAGCTCACGCGGGTGTCACCAGATACGGGCGGTAACATCCGTATAGACGGTACTAGCTATGTTAACCTTTCCTCAAACGATTATCTCGGGCTCTCTTCACATCCGTACCTTGCGCAAGCTGCTTCAAAAGCTCTTCTGCCGGTAGTCGGCTCTTCAGCATCCAGACTTATGACCGGAAGTACAGACCTGCACCATATTCTTGAAGAAAAAATCGCGGTTCTAAAAGGCAAACCAGCCGCACTGGTCTTTAATTCTGGGTACCAGGCGAACGTTGGTATCATCAGTGCTCTTTGCGGCAAGGATGACTGCATCTTTTCAGACAGGTTGAATCACGCGAGCATAGTGGATGGTATACGCCTTTCAGGAGCGAAACTGTTTCGTTTCAAGCATAATGATACCGCTCATCTTGAAGAGCTTATCTGCAAAGAAAGAGGCAACTACCGTGAAGCTCTTATAGTTACGGAAACAGTTTTCAGTATGGATGGGGATATTGCACCGCTTCCAGAGATCGCCAGGTTAAAAGAAAAATACGGGTGCACGCTTATGGTTGATGAAGCGCATGCTACTGGCGTTTTCGGTGAAAACGGTGGTGGTATCACGGAACTGACGCATCTGGCTGCCGGTGTAGATATAATAATGGGAACTTTTAGCAAGGCTTTGGGCGGGTTTGGGTCATATGCGGCTACATCTGAAGTGATAAGAGATTACCTGGTTAATGCCTGCCGCAGTTTTATCTATTCTACAGCGCTCCCTCCAGCGGTTATAGCGGCTGATCTAGCAGCGCTGGAGGTGCTTGAAACGGAACCGCATAGACGCAAGCAGCTGTTAGCTAACGCTTCATATTTAAGGCAAAGATTAACAGATATTGGTCTTTGCGTAAAAGGTGAATCCCAGATTATACCCGTCGTAGTAGGAGAGAACGAAAGTGCTGTGCGTATGAGCAGGTCGTTGCGGGAAAAAGGATACTGGGTCACTCCGGTAAGACCTCCTACGGTTCCTAAAGGCGAGGCACGCTTACGGTTATCGATTACTTTTGATCAGTCCCGGGAGGTATTGGATAGATTCGCAGGCGATGTGGCCGATCTTTAAACGGTGAAAATATGGATAAAAGTATAATAACAGGAAATTTTTCGAAAAGTGCCATTAGTTATGATGATCATGCGGCCGTGCAAAGAAAATGCGCCAAAAAACTGATTGACCTTATTCGGGAAGAAAAGTTCTCTCGTATACTCGAGATCGGGTGTGGTACAGGGATATATACCCGTTTTTTGCGTAAAACTTATAAAGATGCGCATATTACCGCAATAGATATATCGGAAGATATGGTAAACGTTGCGCGAAAAAAACTGGAAGACGAAAATATATCCTATATGGTGGCCGACGGGGAGAATATACCTCAAGAAGGTAAATTCGATCTTATAACTTCGAACGCCAGTTTCCAGTGGTTTGACGATTTGGCGGGGGCTATAGAAGTGTTCTCTAAAGCTTTAGCCGACGGTGGTACTTTGTGTTTTTCTATGTATGGTCCTGAGACGTTCAGGGAGTTCAAAGAGGTGCTCAGCGCGCATTTCGGCCGGAGACAATGGTTAAGTTCAAGTCGTTTTACTTCTTTTCAGGAGATGGAGTCTCTTATTGAACAATATTTTTGTTGCTCTGATACGACTGAGGAACGTCTTACGTCGGAGTTCTTTTCGTTATGGGATTTCTTGAGGGACATCAAACATAGCGGGACGCGTGGCGAAGGTTTGGGCAGTAGTACGCTCCTAGGGAAATATGCTATAAGAGAGATGGAAAGGACGTATGTTGAGAAGTTTGGCAGTATAGTTGTCACACATCACGTATATTTTTGTAAGGCAAGGATATGAATAACGCGATATTTATTACAGGAACCGATACAGAAGTCGGGAAGACAGTTATTACGGGTCTTTTAGCACGTACGTTATCCGAAAACGGTGTGAATGTAATAACGCAGAAATGGGTCCAGACGGGATGTTCTGATCTTTCCGGTGATATTGCTGAACATATGAAGTTTATGGGATCGGGAACTGAGTCTATTGAAAAATACGGGCAGGATATGGTTCCGTACACGTTTGAATTTCCTTCATCTCCGCATTTGGCCGCGTTTATGGAGAAGAAAGTAATTGATCCCAAAAAAATCGAAAAAGCGTTCATACGTCTTGCCGAAAATTTTGACTTTGTGGTCGTCGAAGGTACGGGTGGCCTTATGGTTCCTATAAACGATGAAGTCATGATCGTAGATATTGTAAAGGAGCTGGATCTGCCCGTACTTATTGTAGCAGAGAACAGGTTAGGAGCTATAAACCAGACGATGCTGACGGTAGAGGCCTTGAGGGAGAGAGGCTTACGGATAACCGGGATAGTCTTTAATAGGCTTACTGGAGACGGAGACGAAACGGTTCTTAAGGACAACCCGCGTATAATAGAGAGTCTTACCGGTATTGAAGTGCTGGGAGAACTTGGATATGAGAAGGAAAAGGACGCTATTATCGGGAACTGGCGTCCGATCGGCGAAAAATTACTGAAAATACTGGAAAAAACATGAACAAGGAACTTATCAGTAAAGATCTGAAATATCTTTGGCATCCATATACTCAAATGAAAGATGCCGAATCAATGCCGCCTGTTCCGATCGAACGGGCTGAAGGCATTAAGCTTTTTGATGCCAACGGTAATTTTTATTACGATACAATTTCCAGTTGGTGGTGCAACGTCCATGGACATAACCATCCGGAGATAAAAAAAGCGATAAACAAACAATTGGAGTCGCTTGAACATGTCCTTTTTGCCGGGTTTACTCATGAGCCTGCGGTTTGTCTTGCCGAAAAACTGATAAAGATAACCCCCGCTAACCTTACGAAAGTTTTTTATTCGGATAACGGTTCGACTGCGGTGGAAGTCGCTATGAAGATGTCCTTTCAGTACTGGCAGAATAAAGGGAGAAAGGAAAAGACCCGTTTCTTGTCGCTTGACATGGGGTATCATGGCGATACTATCGGCGCCATGAGCGTTAGCGGAGTAGATCTATTTAACAAGAAGTTTGAACCTTTATTTTTCCAATCTTTCAAGGCCCCGACGCCGTATTGTTACCGGTGCCCCTGCGGTAAAGCCAAAGGTGAATGCGAGCTCGAATGCCTGGACCAGTTCGAAGCGATACTTAAAAAAGAAAATGATAAGATTGCCGCTATTCTGATAGAACCGCTCTTGTTGGGCGCTGGTGGGATGATAGTGTATCCCACGGAATATTTAAAAGGGGTGCAAGATCTTGCTAAAAAATACGGCGTACACCTCATAGTGGACGAGGTAGCAACGGGTTTTGGAAGAACCGGGAAGATGTTTGCCTGTGAACATGCGCGAATAGAGCCTGATTTCATGTGTCTTTCAAAAGGTATTACATCGGGATATTTGCCTCTGAGCGCTACGCTTACAACCAGCGAAGTGTTTGATGCGTTCTATGACGACTATGATAAATTGAAGACCTTTTATCACGGGCACACATATACCGCTAATCCCGTAGCGTGTGCAGCGGCCATAGCCAGTATAGAGCTTTTTAATAAAGAGGATACTTTGGCTAACGTAGCGGAGATAAACGCTATGCTTGGTGTTTTTCTTAGTGAGATGTCCGAACTTGCTATCGTAGGGGATACCCGGATGATAGGTACGGTAGGTGCTCTGGAGCTGGTGAAAGACAAAGAGACAAAAGCACCCTTTTCCTTAACTGAGCGAATCGGGCTTGAAGTATATAAACTGAGCTTGGAGAAGAACCTTTTGCTAAGACCCCTGGGCAATGTGATTTACTTTTTTCTGCCGTTATGCACTAGCCGAGAAGAGCTTCAAGACATATTCGCTCGGGCCTCCGAAGTAATTAATATGGTTAACGACAGGGTTTTCGCTCGTTCCTGAAGCTTCTTGTCTATTTTCCATTCCCAAAAACCAAATTTTCCTGTACAATAAGCCCATATATTAATATTAATATTCTTCTGGAGGTAACTATATGGAAATTCGTTCTGGTAAAGGTGATGAGGGTTTTACTGATCTTCATTTCCGAAAACATGTTGGCAAAGATAGTCTTGATATACGAGCGATAGGTGATCTTGACGAACTTAACAGTTTTCTGGGTCTGATAAAGAGCAAGACGAGGTCACGTAAAGACAAAGCTGTTCTTGAACGTATCCAGCTGGCGATATTCATAATCGCTTCAGAAGTTTCTATTGGTGCGGAGAAAAAGAAAAAACACGGTATATTGCTAAAAAAAGAAGATACTGATTGGATAAAAGGGGTAGTATACCAGCTTGAACAAGGAACGAAGATCGATAATTGTTTTTACCTGCCTGGCGATAGCGAGATCTCCGCATTTTTTGATGTGGCTCGTTCGGTAGCTCGAAGAGCAGAAAGAAGTGTTGTCGAGCTTTTTCATAAGGATAAGGTCAGCGACGAATACATATTGTCCTATTTGAACTGTATATCGGATATCCTGTTCATCCTGGCTAGAAAGAAAGCCAGAGTCGGCCCGAAAGTCGTTAAAAAAGGCAGGATCACCAGAAAGAAAAGATAGAAAAGAGGATATTTAGGAAGGGACTTTTATGGCTGATAAATATGATTTTCTGGTAATTGGAAGTGGGCCGGCTGGTCATGTTTCGGCGATCAAAGCTGCACAGCTAGGGCTGAAAGTAGCGGTTGTTGAAAAAGATACGGCTATGTTCGGAGGGGTATGTCTTAACGAAGGATGCATACCTGCAAAATCGCTTTTTAGAAGCGCTGGCATCTACGATATCGTGCGGAACAGTAAAGAGCTATGCGGGTTGGATGTTAAGTGCGGTGCGCCAGATATATCAAAATTCGTTGAAAAAAGTAGAGAGATATCCGAACAGCTTAAGAAAGGGCTAGCTTTTCTTTTTAAGAAGAATGATATAACGCTTATTAATGGCGAGGCCAAGTTCGTGGATAATGGGACCGTGGAAGTGATCTCTGAAGATGGCAAGACCGTAGAAGTTAAAGCTGACAAGTTCCTGGTCTCTACAGGATCTGTGTCCAAGGCTTTGCCTGATATCGAGTTCGACGGTAAAAATGTTATTACGAGTTCTGATGCTATACGGTTGCAGGAAGTACCGAAAAGCATGCTGATAGTCGGAGGTGGGTATATTGGAGCGGAATTCGCCTCGTATTTTAATATGCTTGGATCGGATGTTACTGTGATCGAAATGCTGGACTCGTTGCTTCCGACAGAAGATGTGGATATATCCAGACGCATGCAGGCTGTTTTCCGGCAGAAGGGTATTAAGGTTCTTACATCAAGTAGTATTGTTGAGGTTGAGGCGGGAGATAAGTGTATGGCCGTGACAATTAAAAGTAATGACAGGAAAATGAGAGAAAAATATGATGTCATCCTGGTGTCGGTGGGCAGACAGCCTTCTACATCTGGCATAGGTCTTGAAAATACCGGCGTCAAGATTGACGACAAAGGGTTTATTTGCGTAGATAAAACGATGAAGACCAGCGTGAAGAATATATACGCTGCCGGAGATGTGGTACCGGGACCTATGCTGGCCCATTCGGGTTATGCCGAAGGAGAAAAAGCCGCTGAAGATGCGGCAGGGCATGACGTGAAGCCTTTGGATTATGCGTGTGTGCCGAACGCCGTGTATACGGATATTCAGGCGGCAAGTGTCGGTATAACGGAACAGCAGGCTAAAGAAGATGGTCTTGATTATGTCTCAGAAAAATATTTCTTTAAGGCCAACGGGAAAGCGGTTGTAAATTCCCAGACAGACGGGTTTATCAAGATCATAGCTGATAAAAATACCCGTAAGTTTCTGGGGGTACATATTATCGGGCATGAAGCGTCAGATCTTATACATGAGTTTGTGGTAGCCAAGAAAGCGGGTCTTACCGTAGATGATGTCGCGAGTACGGTCCACGCTCATCCGACGCTTTCTGAAACAGCTGCAGATGCCTGTAAAGCCGTATTTGGCAAGCCTATACATGGTTAATATGATAAAATAGAGCGGAATTTAAAGGACAACTAATTATGGAAATAGCGATACTTATATTACTCGTCATCTTGATAATCCTAGTAGTTTCTTTCCTGGCGTGGAACTTAAAGGGTCCCGATGACGGGAAAAGACATATTGAATCTCTGCTTAACGAAAAATTTATCGATTTTTCCGACAGAATAAGCAGTACCATGGAAACTACGCGCAAACAGGTCGAAGACTCCAAAGATTTTCTTTCAAAGAACGCGATAAAGACCCTTGAGCATATTAATAGCATGAATACGATTGTAGGTAATCTTGTAGCGCAGCAGGAAAAAGCCCAGGAGCTGGGCAAATCCCTTGAGTACTTGCTTCAGACGCCTAAACTCCGTGGTAACTACGGCGAAACTATACTTGAAGAGATGCTGGACCAGGTGTTGCCGGCAAAGAGCATGTGGTACAGGCAGTATACGATCGATGGTAACGAGAAGGTAGACGCAGTCGTAAAGTATAAAGACGTTGTCATCCCGATAGATTCAAAGTTCCCGAGAGACGATTACCAGAAATATCTTTCCGCTAAAACTGAAGAAGAAAAGAAACGGCATTGGTCAAATTACGAGAAGGCACTGAAAGTGCAGATAAATTCCATAAAAGATAAATATATTAAGCCTGAGAAGGGTACTACCGAATTT
>JBAROK010000044.1:0-5100 GCA_049642065.1 Candidatus Omnitrophota bacterium
GAAATAAGAATCCCGACATTGTTTGTCCTACATGTATAGTGGAATGCCATATAAGGTAGTCCATATAAGCTATGTTCTCCCAGTCCGGCGTCTTAAGCGGAACCTGCCTGAGCTCGGTCTGCATAACAGTCGGAACGTTCCTTAACCTAAACTCTGAATCAAGAAAGTTCTTGGATACAGTCACGTTACCGTGATCGTCAATTTCAGGCGGATACGTTTGCATCCAAGACCATAAAGTATATTTTGCCCTGGCCAGTTCAAGTTCTTTATCAGACTGGTTTTCCTGCCTGTTCATCAGAGAATTCATCTCTTCCCAGCTCCGGCTACGCAAACTCGCAAGGGCTCCGGCATCCAGATAATCTATCCCTGCCGCATCCGAAAGCTCTCCAAGCCTGTCCAGGTATTCTTTCGTAAGTTGCTCGGCATCACCAGCCATGTCTATACGCCAGCGTCTTGAATCTTCTGCGTCTACTATACCTGCCTGCTGCTCTTGTATAGTCCTTTCACGCATTTCCCATACGGCCGTTTTGGCCCTGAGCACCAGAGGAGCAAGACGGTCTTCCTCGTCAACAAGCTCCATATAATCCGGTTGCGCCTCGCCTCTCTGTTCGTAATACAGAGATATCTTTTTGACCGCTTCGGCGTTCATAGGCGGTTTCATGCGAAGTTTTCTCTGGTGTTTATCAAGGTTGACACCAAAATCTGATCCGGTGACCACCTCTATAACACCGGGATAATCCCTAAGAGTACCTGCTGCAAACAACTCGCCCCTGTGTGCTTTTAGGTCCAGTCCGTATTTGACCAGCTTGGGTATAAGGTTAATGCTATCTCCGCCGATAACATAATAGATCTCATCAACACCACCGAGAAAACCTTTGATAACCTTATCTTTTTTCCTTTGTTCATACTGATCGAGCATGATAACAGCCTGACCCGACTGAGCCGCCTCTAACGCGTCAAGTATCTCTACTGCGCCTGCTTGCGGATCTGTCCTGAGAGCGCTTACTGTTGCCGGATCCATGGTCAGAACACCCTCCGCCACAAGGTCAGCAAAAACATCCTTAAACGCTTCTTTATCTACACCGGCTTCTATCCTATCGTTATCATCCATTACAGGGAACACATCCACCGGACGGCGGTAAGCTTTTTGAATACTCCTGACCATATCAACCAGCTTGTTACCGGCATCCTGCCCGAATGTAGTGTCCATAAGTATAAACTTAGCGAGCAGTTTATCGTTATACTTCTCGAGCATATAATCCACGTCATCTATAGTAAATTTTTCAAGTATATCTCCGTTAAGGCGTCTTTCTCTTCCCCATTCCGGATTGGCAGCAAGCTGAGTTCTCTGTTCTTCAGTAAGTCTTGCGCTAAGACGCTCATCTGCCAGAACTACGCTTACTAACGTTTGCCTGTCGGTCTTATTCATAAGATAAACGACTTCAGGTATCGGATATTCCAAACGAAGCTGGTTTATAGGCCACGTACTGGGGAATTCCCCTTTGAGGATCTTCCAGCGGCCTCTAGTCCCTGAATACTCTTTGGACATCCTCGCCATCATCTCTTCCTGGACAAGCTGCGGTATATCCGCGTACGCCTTGTCCGATAAAGCGGTAAGAACGTCATCCGCCTCTTCCTGCGTAAGAGCGCCTCTTCTGGTAAGCCTTCTTAAAGCCGTATTGACAGTCGCCCTAAGCTGCTCATCTCCAAGGATCCTTTCAAGAGCCTGGAACATCATAAGAGTCGGTACGAATTTTCCAAGATCGCTGTCGATAATGCTTTCATCACCCGCTCTTGACAGAAAACTGTTGCCGAACAGCGTGACTTTTTCGATCATAACGTTGATCATATAACCAGTCATCGCGGCAAGGAACGTGATAAATATTGAAAGTGTCGCGTTAAGTTCCGGCACTTCCGGTATCGGGATCACGCGTGAGATAAGTATCCTCAACACGAAAGCTGCCAATCCCAGAGTAACGAACGCCACGACAAGCGCCTTGAGCCTGAACCCGTGTCTTTCCTTACCTTTTGCGTAACTTGAACGCGCGGGACCAACACCACCGTAACCTTTAGCCTGTTCCACGAATCCGCGCATCCTGTAAGATCTTTCTACATCGTCAAGTTGCAGCGCCCGGTTCAAATCACCTGTCCGGTTATAGTACTCGTGCACGTAGTTTATCCTGTCGATGGCACGGAACGTGAACATCGTCGCATTAGTCAGAGGCATCGGGTGCACGGGATTAACTCCCATAGTTGTGTTATAGAACTTCGGCCCGTTATATGGCACGTTATCCGGAACGGGTTCGTGGCCACCCGGCATGAGATCCACGAAAGAGTTATAATCATTATCCCTGTAAACACTGGTAAAATGCTTGCCCGTAAGATAAAAAGTAGGCAAGTTCCTCTGCACGTCTTTTTTAGGCGTATGGAAACGCGAGTACATAAGGTAATCGCCTTTCCTGTTCGCAGGTTCCTGCAGGAACTGCACCCATTCGCGGCAATATACCAAGTAATCGTAAAGGTTAACGGATATAGTTTCCTGTGCTATAACATCATCCGGATGAGCGAAACGTGAAGGCGTATCGAACTTAAGCATACGTTTCCAGTCATCGGGCGTAAACCCGTCGCCACCTTCGGTCATTAACCGTTCAAGCGATTCAATAGCCTCGTTTAAAGCCGGCTCGATTACATCCAGAGCCGCCTCCTGACGTTCGAGCCTGTTCGGTTTTCTTCTTAAATTTTCCTGTATAAGTTTACGGGAAGTATACAGACCGGTAGCAATAAACAATATACCGGTCGCCCAAACGCTCCATCCCCATCCCATCAAAAGACCCGTATCCAACAGCTGTATTATGTTCTGGGTTATAAGCGCGGTACCTCCGAGAACCATAGGTATGCTGTACCATTTCGTTAGCTGTTCGGGAACTACCTTACTGCCCTTGGCTTTGTAATAAACAGGTTCAAGTTCGCGATGCGCTTTCCAAAAAGCGTCTTCTACGCCTTTTTCTACTCTTTTCATCCTCTCAACGGCAGCTTCGAAATCGTATCCACCAGGTACTGCTGGAACTATTATAGGAGCAACCGGTCCGCTTGGAGGAGTGGCCGCAGGCACTTCTTCCGGTTCTTCAGACGGCGCGTTAAGATCAGCTGCTATATTAATATCGGAAATAACCGGTATACGGCTGCGATCCGCTTCAAGCGGTCTTGCATACCTTACGGCCATATCCATCTCTATTAAAAGGTTATCTTTAACTCTTCCTTCCGGAAGCATTAAGTGTTCTAAGCCGAGGGCTTCGTTGTGAAGTTGTAAAGCGTTTAGTATGAGAGCGTAGGCTTCGTCGGGAGATACATACTCTTCTTCCCCGTCCGGTCCGGCACGCGTACGCAACGTTTCCCTTATCCAATCCCTGATATTGCCTTCTGCATCGCCTGCGTTCTGCATAAAATAAGTAACAAGTCCCCTGACTTCATACATTTCATGAGCGAACCGGGCTGCCAGAAAACGGTTAGCCTCTTCGTCGGACCCGGCCATCGCTCTTAACCGCTCGTATTCTTCTTTCGTGATATGTATGGACTTCGTGCTGATACCTATATGCGTGGTCTGGCCGGTCACAAAAGCAGGTGTTTTTGTATCGTAAATAAAGACTTTGAAATCTTCCGCTTCGAACGTGGGCAGAATATCGCCTGAGGCGGCTGCCTCCAGTTTATCCTTGCTTTCCGCAAGAGCCCCTGCAATAAGAGCTTTCTCTTCTTCCGGAAGTTCCCTATACTTAAGCTGCTTGCGGAGCCGTTCTATCTGGTCGTTAACCATTTGGTGCCCCTCAAGAAGCATTATCTGTGGCATAAAAGCCTTGGGAACAGGATAGGTCTCCGGTTCAGGCTTTCCTTCTTCTACCTTCCAGGGCCTGCGTTTTCCCAGCAGATAAAAAAGAGACATGAACAAAAAGAACGCCACGCCGGAATAAACCGCTATATCCTTGATAACCTTCCGTAAACGCCAGAGCAAGATATTGTATTCCATTTCATCTATCACTTTATCTATACGTTCACCGCGTTTTTCCCTTATCTGTGCCCGGATATTTTCTTTTATCTCGGGAGTTACCGGCGCCAGCACATCCGGATCAATTACCTTTACGGCGAACTGGCTGACAAACTTACTGAAAACATAAGCTTTCCTTTCCGGTGTCCAGTATTCCCATTCCGAAGAGATACGTATATACTCTTTTATCCCCGGATCCTGAGAAACCTGAGCGAAAGCTTCCTGGAACGCTTCGAAATCAAAATCCTCTTTACCGTGCAACCCTCCCCAGTAAAGAACCGTACCAATAAAATCACCTTCTTGTTCAGTGCTGAAATCAAACGTATGCTTGGAAAAATCTTCTTTAGGCGTAGATTGTGTCTTAATGAACTGCTCCAGAATAAGTTTTTTCATGCTCTCTGCCTGCTGCATAAGAAGAGGCCTTTTCTCTACCGGCACGTTCTGGATAGTCTTCATCCAGTTAAGCACTGAATAGAACTGGTCTTTGTTCAGGCTCGTAATATCCACTTCCTTCGTATAGATCAGGTTCTTAAGGTCCCTGCCGATGAAGTCGGCAAAATCGACTTCCTTGCCAAGCGCTATAATATCGCCTGTTTTTTCATCGACTGTAACTCCGTCGCGAACACCAAGAACTTCCCAATCAACTTCGTATACCATACAATGCCCCGGCCTGACATCTTCAATAAGACCGTTAAATTCGTATATATCATCACCACGATAACCGTACGTGGTAACAAGTATGGTATTACCGGCAGCATCCTTATAGGTCTTACCGCTTATACGACCAGTATTCCCGTAATACCTTACGTCTTCGGTCCTGCCGTCTTCTTTGGTAATACGGATAATGCGCCCTATGTCACTACCGGGAAGTTTAACGTTATCGTATTCATACCTCTTGTTACCTGATTCATCCGGCTCAAGAAGCATTTTAGCTGTCACTATACCGTCTTTTATCTCGAAACGTGCAAGCGCCACTTCATCATCGGTATTCACTTTACCCTTGCCTTCGAACAATACGCCGTCTACCTCAAGATGAAGTACAGGATTAAGCATATTACCCC
>JBAROK010000050.1:0-6120 GCA_049642065.1 Candidatus Omnitrophota bacterium
CCGCGAATATGGCAAAAGCGCATATACCCAGGATCGTAATGACATATGAAGCGTTTCTTGGAAGTCTTACCAAACGAAGCAACCCAAGTATAACCATTCCGACAATACCTATGTGCAGCCCGCTTACGGCAAGTATGTGCATAGTACCCGTTTTAACAAAAATATCATTAGTCGCATCATCTATACCGCCTCTAAGCCCAAGAATAACAGACCGGGTGATGGATTTAGCCTCTCCAGCAAGAAACATTGATATTATTTTATCCGCTTTTCTCCTTGCCGAAGATATTGCCCTGCGCATAGAAATAACTGGCCCCTTTTGGATGCCTGTTCTCATATAATCGTCACTTTTTGACGATAAGATAACAGCATGCACGCCCATATGGCTCAGATATCTCTTGTAATCAAATCCCGCAGGGTTCATTTTGCCTTTTGGAAGCGACAGTTTCCCGCCTACTACTATCTTGTCGCCTATAATAGGTACTTCCCTTGGATTAAATAGATCTACCCTTACCGATCCCGTAACAGCGTGTTCTTCACCACCTGAAAGCAGCTGCTCAGCTTTTAGAAGAAATACCATATGACGAAAATCTTTTGATTCCGGATCGTTAGTGACTGTACCATGCACTAGAGCTTTTTGTGATGAAGCATCAAGAAAATAACTTATATCTTCTTTACCCGGCTCTATAGACGCCGAATATCTGAAAATGCCCAGAAGAAAAAAGAAAAGACATAAAACCGAATAAAATAATCTTGATGATTTTATTGATGCTGCTGCCAGAAGGAGGACCAGGATAAGTGCAGGGATGCCTAACTTAGCCAACCATTCCGGTGGAAACGTAAAAAGAGTATTCGATACAGTAATACCGAACAAAAAGAAAATTATCAGGATAACTAAAGGTCTTTTCATTGAAATTTTACGTACTCTTTGATCTTTTCAAGTTTTTTCTCTCCTATACCAGGCACATCCAAAAGATCGTTCGTGCTGTAAAAGTTGCCGTGCTGTTTTTTATATTCAATTATCCTACCCGCAAGAACCTCACCTATCCCCGGTACTACAGTTAACTCATCCGCGGAAGCTTCGTTGACATTTATTTTCCGTTTTTCTCTGAGGAGCTCTTCTACCTGGCTTATAGAGAGTTCTTCTTTAACACCGTTCTCGACTATAGTTATCTCGCGATAAGGACGGGAATGCCTGATGTAAAGTATCACAGAACCCGCAAGCAAAAGAACCGACAGGATAACAAGAACAAGTTTTTCATAAAACGAATATTTCATATATAGCTCCATATTTTATGTTTCGTGAATATATATTTTATATTATATCAAAATTAGGCATAAAAAAATACGTTATTCCGTGCTATCTATTACTTCAACCTGGTATAGTCCTGCATAAGTGCCCGTCACCCAGAGATACTTGCCGTCCCATGCTATACCGGTAGTTTTAGCTGCGGGAGACTTAAAATCTCCCAGTATAGTGAACGTATCAAGGTCTATCTTATAGACCTGCTGGCTGTACCAGCTTGTTATCCAGATGTGTTTCCCGTCCCAGGTAAGATGAGCTGGTTCGTGTATGTCATTTATACGCACCTCACGGAGAATCTTGCCGGTAAGGTCAAGCTCCAAAAGATGATATTTCGTGCCCATACCCCTGGTCCAGGTGATCACGTATGTAAGGTCACCTACTCTCACTACACCCGTTGGCCGAGCTGGCTCTAAAGAGAACTCGTTCTCTATGACCATTTGTTCTTTATCTATAGTAACGCGATAAAGTTTTTTCTCATCCCAGTCGGTAACCCATAAGAACCCTTTGTCCGCTTCGGCAATACCTTCTGTAAACGTGCCGACGGGTTCGATCCTGGAAACTATAGAACCGGTATCAGGATCGATTATCCAAGTGCCTATACCTTGTCCATTAGCCACCCAGATATACTTCTCATCATAGAAAAGACCTTCATGATAACCCTTGGGAAGAGCTATCTTTTTAACTATACGGGTCTGTAAGTTCTTTTTATAGGTTTTGGATTTTTTCAGGACGGTTTCTTTGGCGTGAGCCTGTCCCGTAAGTAATGAGACGGCTATTACCAGTATTATAGATCGTAGAATAAAAGATTTTTTCATGGCTGCTCGTTATTAAACAACAAGGTTAACCAGTTTATCCTTAAGAATTATCCACTTGCGTATCTCTTTATCAGCGATATGAGCGGTTATTTTTTCATCTGCTAGGATAAGTTCTTTGACCTTTTCTTCTTCCAGGCCGCGTGGCATCTCTATAGTACCCCTTAATTTACCTTTTATCTGTACCGGGACCACTACCGTATCGGCCATAAGCATCTCTTAACTGTAAGTAGGCCACTCACTTTTAAACACGCTTCCCTTACCGCCTATCTTTTGCCACATCTCCTCGGAAATATGCGGAACAAAAGGCCCCAGAAGCAGTACCATGTTACGCACTACCTCTTCGACACATTTCTTTTCGTAACAGCAATCGCTTTTCCCGCTGATACCGGAATACATCTGGTTAACTAGTTCCATTACCGCGCTTATCGCGGTATTAAAATGAAACTCTTCGTCTACATCCTGAGTGACTTTCTTGATGGTCTGGTGCATCTTACGCATCAGTTCTTCCTGCAACTCTGCATCAGTTGCTGAACTTCCGGCTTTCTCTAAAACTTCCAGAAGACTCCATACCCTTTTAAGGAACCGGTACGCACCTTCTACGCCCCTGTCAGACCACTCAGCATCCTTCTCAGGAGGCCCTATGAAAAGAGTATATAACCTTACCGTATCAGCACCGTACTTCTCTATAAGCGCATCAGGGCTGACTACGTTACCCTTGGACTTGGACATCTTAGCGCCATCTTTAATAATCATTCCCTGGGTAAAAAGCCTCTTGAACGGTTCATCAAACCCGATATACCCCATATCATTAAGTACCTTGGTAATGAACCTGGAATACAATAGATGTAATATAGCGTGTTCAACTCCGCCTATATACTGGTCTACCGGCAGCCAGTTATTCACGTCTTTCGTATCAAAAGGTTTATCTTCCAGGCGCGGGGATATATACCTCAGGTAATACCAGCTGGAGTCAACAAAGGTATCCATCGTGTCTATCTCACGCCGTGCGGGTCCCCCGCATTCAGGGCATTTCGTGTTAACAAAATCCTTGGCGCTTTTTAACGGGGATTCTCCTGTCGGTTTAAATTCAGCACCTTCCGGGAGGAGTACCGGCAGTTCGTCTTCGGGTACCGGAACTATCCCGCATTTATCACAGTATACTGCCGGTATAGGCGCTCCCCAGTACCTTTGACGTGATATAAGCCAGTCGCGAAGTTTAAAGTGTATGGCTCTTTTACCGATATTTTCTTTTTCCATATGATCGGCAATAGCATCCATAGCATCAGTATTCTTCAAGCCATCGAACTGGGAAGAACTCACAAGAACACCTTCTTCTTCGTAAGCTTCGGTCATCTTACCGGCGTCCAGTGGCTCTTGCGGGTTATCAATAACAACTTCTATCGGCAGGTCGTATTTCTTAGCAAACTCAAAGTCTCTCTGATCATGTGCCGGTACCGCCATGACAGCACCAGTACCGTATTCCATAAGTACGTAATCAGCTATCCAAAGCGGTATCTTCCTACCGTTTATCTTGTTTATAACATAACGGCCCGTGAATACACCTTTCTTATCGGTACCTGTCTGAACGCGCTGTATGGTTGATTCGTTCCTTACCTCACGTATAAAATCCATGATCTTTTCTTTATCAGGGCTATCTGCTACAAGCTCTTCGATCATGGGATGTTCAGCGGCAAGAACCATGTAAGTACAACCATAAATAGTATCAACACGTGTCGTGTAACAGGTAAGAGTTGTATCTGAATCAACTACAGGGAAATCTATGTTCACGCCTTCCGAGCGGCCTATCCAGTTACGCTGCATTATCTTGACCTTTTCAGGCCACTCATCAAGTTTATCTATATCATCCAGGAGTTTCTGGGCATAATCGGTGATGCGGAAGAACCATTGCTCCAGCTCTTTCTGCTCTACCTGAGAATCGCAGCGTTCACACGCGCCTTCAATAACCTGTTCGTTGGCAAGAACCGTACTGCAGGAAGGACACCAGTTAACAAACGCCTTTTTCCTGTAGGCAAGCCCCTTCTCCAGAAGTTTGAGGAATATCCACTGTGTCCATTTATAATAATCCGGCAGGCATGAGGTAACTTCACGGCTCCAGTCGTATTCCACGCCCCAGGAATCAAGCTGGCGTTTCATCAGGGCGATATTACCCAGCGTGGATTCTTTCGGATGGATACCTTTTTTAATAGCCGCGTTCTCGGCAGGAAGGCCAAAAGCGTCCCATCCCATGGGACTTAAAACGTTGAGCCCGCGCATCATCTTGTACCGGGCTACCACGTCGCCTATTATATAGTTGCGGCCGTGACCTACGTGAAGAGCAGCAGAAGGATAAGGGAACATCATGAGGCAATAGTACTTATCCTTGATGTTCTTGACGTCCACCTCGAAGAGGCCCTCTTCCTTCCAGAATTTCTGCCACTTTTTCTCGATCTCGCCGAAATTATACCGTTGCATACTATATCACCTGTTATCTTTATACACGTAGCTCAGGAATTTGTAAACAAGTTTTGCCGCCAGGAAGTCCGGTGCCTTGTTGTTCTCGTTCGGGCATAGCTCAACTACATCAAAACCTACAACATTCTTATTCCTAGCTACCGCTTCCAGAAGACTCATCACCTGGTACCAGTCGAGCCCACCGGGTTGCGGCGTCCCGGTAGATGGCATAATGGCCGGATCGAATACGTCCAGGTCTATCGTAACGTACACGTTATCCTTAAGCCTGCTTGCTACCTCATCTGCCCAACCGGTTCTACCCACTATATCCCTGGCAAAGAAAATGTCTTCCGGCGGAAGTTTGTCCTTTTCTTCGGCGGACATGCTTCTTACGCCTACCTCAACAACCGGAGCTACTTCTTTGATCCTGGCAGCTACACAGGCATGGTTAAACCGGCTAGCCTCATATTCTTCCCTGAGATCAGCATGAGAATCAAGATGAAGTACTGAAAGATCGTTGTATTTGGCGGCATGAGCTCTTGCAGAGCCTATACTTACGGAATGTTCTCCACCTAAGAGGACTACGAACTTACCTTCATCAAGCAGCTTCTTGACCTCGGATTCGACGCTTTTCACCATCTCTTCCGGCGACAAGTCCACTGAAACAGGCGGCAACGTATAAATACCCTGTTTATAGACTTCGCAGGCGGTGTCTATATCGTAAAGTTCGAGCTGCGGGGAGGCCTCTAAAAGAGCAAAGGGGCCTTTATCGGCCCCTTTGATCCATGTACTTGTCCTGTCATATGGAACTGGCAGGATAACTATTTTTGAACTCTCAAAATCAGTAGATGCCCCGTCCGGTCCCGTAAAGTGACTATACTGCTTCATAAGCCTTTCCGGATCCGTCTTCAAGCGAGTAACGCTTCTTCAGGCTGTAGGTATCTTACGAAATCCTTACCCCTATCGATGATATGTTTGTCGTATTTCTTTGATTCGAAAGCCTCTATGATATATTCAGCAGCATACTCGACATCAAAATCCTTACAGGAAAAAACATCTACAAAACAATAATCTTTTTCCTGGAAGGTATGTATCGAGATATGGCTTTCTGCTATTACCACGGTACCCGTTATCCCCTTATCTTCCGGGACTAATCCCGCGTAAGGGAACACATAAGGCTGTGTGATCTTCGTCATGCCGATCTTCTCGGGAAGGTCGTGCAAAATATCGAAAATCAGATTGTAGTCTTTCAGTTTTTCTGTATTGCATTTCCTGAGATCCAGCATAAGATGCGGACCAAAAGCTTCTCTTGTCCCTTCTTTCATCCTCATCCTCCATTTTTGTTTTCCCGGCTTGTGGGCTCAAAAAAAACAGAGCAAAAAACACCCTGAAATCAACGTAACATTATCTATATACAATGGCTTACACCATTATTGGCATATAAGTATATTTTCAAAGGGGTTATTTGTCAATAGAAAAAATGACCTAATAAAAAGCCCGCTGAAAAGCGGGCTTTTGTTAGGAAATATGGTGGAGCTGAGGGGGCTCGAA
>JBAROK010000052.1:0-38859 GCA_049642065.1 Candidatus Omnitrophota bacterium
GTGCAAGGAACGAAGGACAATCCATGCTAATGGAGATGGGACCTTTGTGGTCAATGGCCGGACTTTAAATCTTAAGAAAAGAATGGTGAAATGGAAATCTTTTATTTAAGCAAGTAAAAGAGGAATGATACGGCGAAACGGCAAGGTCGTGTAAGGCAATAATCGAGGATGAATTTATTGTGTTAAAATTTTTTAATATAGCGATAGGCGGCGCGGTGGGAGCGCTTTTCAGGTATTGGATATCCGGGATAACCTACAGGTTATTTAGCGGAGATTTTCCATGGGGAACACTGGCGGTTAACCTTATTGGCTCATTGGTCATAGGGCTCATATGGGGTGTATCTGAGACAGTGGCAGTTTCCCAAAACATGAGGGTACTCATATTTATAGGGATCTTGGGTTCTTTTACGACCTTTTCGACATTTTCCCTGGAGAATTTCCACCTGTTGAGAGACGGGGAATACTGGTTTGTGTTCGGCAACATCATGGCAAGCGTGGTAATAGGCATAGTGCTGGTCTTTACAGGGTTTTTTATATCAAAATCAATTTTGGAGTTTTTAAGATAGGAGGAACATATGAAACTGCCCGAGGAAGGCATGCTTTTAAGGATATTTATCGGAGAAGCGGATAAACATAACGGAAAACCCCTGTATGAACAGATCGTTTTAAGAGCAAGGGAGCTCGGACTGGCCGGAGCAACTGTTCTTCGCGGTATGATGGGTTTCGGAGCCGACAGCCGTATGCATTCGGCGAAGATACTGCGGCTTTCAGAAGATATGCCAACTGTTATTGAAATCGTGGACACGGAAGAAAACCTAAACAAGCTCATGCTGTTCCTAGATGAAGTCGTAACGGAAGGTCTTATTACGACAGAAAAGGTAAGGGTTGTAAAATACAGGCATAGCTGAACGGGTGGGGCGGATAAACGAGCGAGATGATTTCCGGCTTTTGTTAGAAACGTAGAGACGCAAAAAATTGTCACAAATAGATAGGAGATAGCAGGTTATGTTAAAAAAGGTTTACCTGAGGACCTTTGGATGTCAGATGAACGAGCGAGATTCCGAGCTTATAGCTGGGATGCTTGCAGAAAAGGGATATGAGATAACCGAAGATCCGCAGGATGCTAATATTTTTCTGTTCAATACTTGCAGTGTCCGACAGCACGCTGAAGATAGGGTTATAGGTAACCTGCAGAAACTCGCTTCGCAGAAGAAAAAAGACTCTGATATCAGGATAGGTGTACTAGGGTGTATGGCTCAGCGACATGGGGAGATGCTGTTCAAGGAATATCCTCAGGTAGATATGGTGGTGGGTCCTAGCAACATATTTGATATCCCTGACCTTATGAACAAGATATTCGATTCAGAGAAACTGCTTGCGGTGGACAGAAAAAGCCGTCCTAAGAAAAAACCGGAAAAAGATCAAAGGACTGGGGTCTTCTCGGCATACGTTAATATAATGTACGGGTGTGACAATTTCTGCAGCTATTGTATTGTTCCCTATGTTCGTGGTAGAGAAGTTTCCCGTCCGAAGAAAGATATAATCGACGAAGTTAAGGCGCTTGCGGATAGCGGGTTTAAAGAAATAACGTTACTTGGCCAGAACGTTAACTCTTACGGGAAGGGGCTGACAAACAAAATTAGTTTTCCGGATCTTCTTGAGGCCGTGAATAAGGTTAACGGTATAGAGCGCGTACGATTTACTACCAGTCATCCCAAAGACGCGGGTAAAGGGCTTTTTAGGGCAATAAAAGAACTGGATAAGGTTTGTGAACATATTCATCTGCCGCTTCAGTCGGGATCTGATAAGATGCTTGATCTGATGAATAGAAAGTACAAGCTTGAAGATTACATCAAGAAAGTGGATTTACTCCGCAAAATGGTCCCGGATGTGGGTTTAAGCTCTGATATCATAGTGGGGTTCCCCTCGGAAAGGGAAAGAGATCACAAAGCTACTATGAAAGCCCTGGAAGAGATCGGATATAATTCAGCTTTTATATTCAAGTATTCGCCACGTCCGCCTGCGTTATCGTCCTGTCTTGTTGATGATGTTGATGAAAGTGCCAAGAAGCAGCGTAACAGCGATCTATTGGACCTTCAGAAAAAGATATCGCATGAAAAGAACAAGGCTATGATTGATACGCGTCAAGAGATACTGGTAGAAGGTACGAGCCGTATGTCCGATAAGGAGCTTATAGGCAGGACCCGGAACAACACGCCTTGTGTATTTCGGGGAGATAAAGACCTTGTCGGTAGTCTTGTAAAAGTGGAGATAAAAGGATCGAGCCCTTACACTCTGAAAGGGGAGCTTCTAACTGATTAATGAATAAGGTTATCTTCATCGTAGGTCCTACCTCTTCGGGTAAAAGCGTCGTAGCTGCACGTTTAGCCGAGATCCTGAACGGAGAGATTATTTCCAGCGATTCCATGCAGATCTATCAGGGGATGGATATTATCACTCAAGCTCCAGGGGAAGACTTGTTATCCCGCGCCCGTCACCATCTTGTAAAAGTGTTATCCCCGGAAGAAGAATTCAATGCTGCCCGGTTCGCAGAAGAAGCGGAAAGAGTGATTGTATCGATAAGTGGATCTGGTAAAACACCTATTGTAGCGGGGGGTACCGGGCTCTATATCAAAGCGCTTGTTGACGGCATTTTTTCTGCGCCGCCTAAAGACGAAGATCTGCGCAGAAGGCTACAAGAGCTTGCTAATGAAAAAGGCAATGAATATCTTTACGCTCAGCTTAAGGGAATCGATCCGGAAACAGCCGTAAAACTTCATCATAATGATATTCGGCGTATTATACGTGCTCTTGAGGTATATGAGCTTACGGGAAGCACTATAGATGATAAAAAAACAGATTCTTCGGGAATCAGTGAAAAGTACAATTGCAACTTTTTCGGATTAAAACTTCCGCGAAAAGTCCTTTACGAAAGAATAAACTCTAACGTTGAGAGGATGTTCGAAGGAGGGCTTGTTGAAGAGGTAAAGAGGCTGAACGAGCTAAAGCTCAGTTTGACCGCGGAGAAGGCGCTTGGGATAAAAGAAGTAACGCTGCTTCTTGATGAAAAATGTGATATTGAGCAGGCGAAAGAAGAACTTAAGAAAAACACGCGCCATTATGCCAAAAGGCAACTTACGTGGTTCAGGTCGGATAAACGCATTAAGTGGATAGATGCGGATAGGGATGTAGAGGAAATAGTACAGGATATCGCAGATTCGGTAACCAAAAATGACAGTTAAACCACAATCTACAGCGGAAAAAAGCGAAAAGGCGGTAATAGTTACCGTTGAAGAGATCGGTAAAGAGGTATGGTCTCTTGAAGATCGGGTGGAA
Source organism: Candidatus Omnitrophota bacterium (assembly GCA_049642065.1). Taxonomy (GTDB): domain Bacteria; phylum Omnitrophota; class Gorgyraeia; order Tantalellales; family Tantalellaceae; genus WJMH01. The sequence continues at coordinate 3,337 of JBAROK010000052.1, forward strand.
GAGCTCAAGCGTCTTACCGTCTCTTGTGGTGTTGATATCGTAGGAAACGAGGTTTGTCGTCGCAAAAGCCTTACAGCGAAGCTACTGATAGGCAAGGGTAAGGCCCAGGAGCTGGCGTTTTTGGTGGATGAGGAGGGTGCGGATGTCGTTATCTTCAGCAACGATCTATCCCCGTCACAGCAGCAAAATCTTGAGGATCTTTTAAAAGTAAAGATCATAGACAGGACGCAGCTCATACTGGATATCTTTGCTCACAGGGCAACATCGAACGAAGGCAAAGTGCAGGTAGAATTGGCGCAGCTTATTTATATTTTGCCACGGCTTAGCCGTATGTGGCTTCATCTTTCAAGGCAAAGAGGAGCTGCCGGCAGTATCGGTATGCGGGGACCGGGTGAGCAGCAGCTCGAAGTTGACCGGCGACGAGTTCGCGAACGGATAGATAAACTCAAGCGGTCATTAAAAGAGATTACGCAAAAACGAGGATTGAGAAGAATACAGCGCGAGAAGTTCTCAATGCTTGCGATAGCGCTTGTGGGGTATACCAATTCCGGTAAATCCACTTTATTCAACGTACTGACGTCTTCAGATGTAAAAGTGAAAAACCAGCTTTTCAGTACGCTGGATCCTACCATAAGAAAAATAAAACTTCCGAATAAACAGATAACGCTTATATCGGATACTGTGGGGTTTCTGCATGATTTGCCGCATCATTTGATAGAAAGCTTCAAGGCTACGTTGGAAGAGGTAGTTGGTGCGGATATACTTTTTCATGTACTGGACATGAGCGACGAACAGATAGAACTTAAAAAAAACGCTGTATTCGAAGTGCTTGAAGATCTCGGGGTTAAAGATAAACCGGTAGTTACTATACTTAACAAATCAGATAAAGTTTCCGGGGAGCTTGAAGCGGCAAGGATAAGTCGAAAGTTTGATAACCCACTGGTTATTTCCGCACTTAAAAAAGAGAACATTTCAGGAGTAATGGACAGAATAGTTCAGCTTGTTCAGAAGGATATGGAAGACATAGAATTGGTAATTCCCCACAAATATTATGAGTTGGCCAATACAATACGTGAAAACGGTACCATAAGGCACGAAGAGTATACGGATAAAGGACTTTCCATATCCGCTCGTGTGCCCAAAAGCGTTAAATATGCGGTTTTTAAGCGTTTAAAAGAGAAAAAATGACATTCCCTCAAATCCCCTTGACAAACCCATAGATTTTGATATAATTTAGCACTCAAGTTCAAGGAGTGCTAAAATCAGAGTTTTTGACCATAATAATCACATGTAATAAGATGATGAAAAATAATATTAATAGAAACAAGGAACAAAGAAAACAGTTTGTGCTGGCTCATATAGTGCATGAATACGTTTCTACGGCACTACCGGTCAGTTCGATGGCGGTAGCACGTAAGATGGGGGGAAGTCTGTCCAGCGCCACGATTCGTAATATAATGGCAGAACTGGAAGAAGAAGGGTATATCGAGCAGCCACATACCTCGGCCGGAAGGGTACCCACGCAGCGGGGTTACAGATGTTACGTTGATATAGTGAGGGATAGGATCCATTCAGAGAAAAAAGAAGCAGAGAGACTGGCCGCTGAATATGATCGCAGGATTAACACTATAAAAGAAGTAATACGCAAAACATCCTATCTTATAAGCCGCGAACTCCATAGTGCCGGTGTCGCTATGTGGCCCAGCATAGAATATCTTTATCTAAAACATTTTGAGCTTGTAAAAGTAAAAGCTGAGACCGTTCTTGCGGTTCTTGTAACCGTAACGAACGATGTTAAAAACTATATCATTAAACTTGACAGGGAACTGGGTAAGACCGAGCTGGAAAAGATATCGAACTATATTAATTCCAATTACGAAATGGAGCCTATCTCCGCTATCTATGATGATCTGAAACATGTTGCGGAAGGGAAACGGGAAAATGTCGATAAGGAAGCTTTCCGAGCCGTAAAAACTGCGCTGAATGTTATAGATACGATTGTCGAAGAAAATATTGAGGACGAAATATACTGGGAAGGGCTTAACTATTTTATGGATGAGCCGGAGTTTCAGGATATAAACATTACCCGGAATATGCTTAAAGTCTTTTCTGATAAGAGGGGTCTAATTAGCATGATGAGGGGAGAGCTGCCGTATGAGGGGCTAAGGGTCTACATAGGCAAGGAGAATCAGTCTAGGATGCTCAAGGATTGCAGCGTTGTTACCTGCGGATATTCTTTGCGCGGTAGGACGGTCGGCCGCATAGGTGTTATAGGTCCTACACGGATGGATTATGACCATGCTTTGCGTACAGTAAGTTGTTTGTCCCACCTTATCAGCGAAAAACTGAGAATGATAAACAGCTAGGAGAGAGGGATGGCACATAAAAAAGAAGCCAAAAAAGATAAAGTCGAGATATCCCAAAAAGAATTGGAAGATCTTAAAGAAAAAGCTCAAGAACGCGACGAGTTCGAAAGCCGTTGGCTGAAAGTCCATGCCGAATACGAAAATACGCGCAAGAGGCTTGAGAAAGAAAAGATAACCCATGTGAAATTCGCTAACGAAAGTATCGTTTCGCAACTCTTTCCGATAGTTGATAATTTTGATATGGCGCTTGAAGCTATGGTAAATGCCAAGGACAAGGCTGCCGTCATGGACGGTATAAAGCTTGTCCAGAAAGAGTTCCACAGGATACTTGAAGATAACGGAGTCGAAAGAATAGAAACTGAAGGTAAAGAGTTTGATCCTAACGTGCATGAAGCTGTAGCCGCCGTGGAGACGAACGAACACCCAGATGGCGTGATCATCGAAGAGGTGCGGTCGGGATACCTGCTTAATGGCAGGCTCTTGCGTCCGGCACAGGTGAGAGTAGTAAAGAACACAAAATAATTATAAGGTATTTTTTTAGATTTAAAAATGAAGGAGGAAAGATGGGTAAGGTAATAGGAATAGATCTCGGGACTACCAATTCCTGTGTTGCGGTGATGGAAGGGAAGGAACCCAAAGTCATACAGAATGCTGAAGGGGCCAGGACGACCCCCAGTGTCGTGGCTTTTACCCAGGCAGGGGAAAAGCTGGTAGGCCAGCCGGCCAAGCGCCAGGCGGTCACCAACTCAGACAACACTATATTCAGTATTAAACGTTTCATGGGGAGAAAACATTCCGAAGTGGCGGAAGAAGAAAAAATCGTACCGTTCAAGGTGGATGAAGACGATAAGGGTAATGTTGTCGTTGTGGCCCATGATAAAAAATACACACCACCGGAAATATCCGCAATGATACTCCAGAAGATGAAACAGACAGCAGAAGATTATCTTGGCGAGAAAGTAGCCGAGGCGGTAATAACGGTTCCGGCTAATTTCAATGATTCTCAAAGGCAGGCGACGAAAGATGCCGGAGAAATAGCGGGACTTAAAGTTCTTAGGATCATTAATGAACCTACAGCGGCAAGTCTTGCTTACGGTCTTGGAAAAGGTAAGGAAGAAAAGAAGATCGCCGTGTTTGATCTTGGCGGCGGCACGTTTGATGTTTCCATCCTGGAAGTCGGAGAAGGCGTATTCGAAGTAAAGGCTACTAAGGGAGACATGCATCTTGGTGGAGATAATTTTGATCAGAAAGTCATGGACTGGATAGCCGAAGAGTTCAAGAAGGAGAATGGGATAGATCTGCGCAATGATAAGATGGCGCTACAAAGGCTGAAAGAAGGGGCTGAAAAGGCGAAATGTGAACTTTCAAGCAACCAGCAGACAGAAATAAACCTTCCGTTCATAACCGCAGACGCTTCGGGGCCTAAACATCTTACAATGACGCTTACAAGGTCAAAGTTGGAGCAGCTTGTGGATAGCCTGGTTGAAAGAACAAAGAAACCATGTCAGGAAGCCTTAAGGGACTCGGGATATACTGCAGCTGATATCAACGAGATAATACTTGTTGGAGGCCAGACCCGTATGCCTAAGGTGCAGGAAGTTGTGAAAGAAATATTCGGGAAGGAACCGCATAAAGGAGTGAATCCTGACGAGGTCGTAGCGGTAGGTGCCGCTATACAGGGTGCATCGATGACGGGACACGAAGGGTTAGCTGATATCGTTCTTTTGGACGTTACTCCACTTTCTCTTGGTATAGAGACACTCGGCGGGGTGATGACAAAACTCATAGACAGGAACACGACGATACCTTCCAAAAAGAGCCAGATATTCTCTACAGCTGCTGATAACCAGCCTGCAGTCTCGATCCACGTGCTTCAGGGGGAACGTGGAATGGCTACTGACAACCGTACTCTTGGCACGTTCGATCTTGTCGGTATACCACCGGCGCCGAGAGGACTGCCGCAGATCGAGGTAACGTTTGATATAGATGCTAATGGTATTGTTCACGTGTCTGCTAAGGACAAAGCGACCGGTAAAGAACAGTCCATACGTATCGAGTCCTCTAGCGGCTTGTCTAAAGAAGAGATAGAGAAGATGAAGCAGGAGGCGAAAGAACACGAAGAAGACGACAAAAAGAAAAAAGAGCTTATTGAAGCCAGGAACCAGCTGGATTCCTTTATTTATGCTACAGAGAAAGCAGTTAAGGAATACGGCGATAAGGTTTCTGATGACGAGAAGAAACAGATAAGCGAGGCAGTGGAGACGGCTAAGAAAGCGCTTGATGGCGAGGATGCTGAGGCGGTAAAGAAAGCCCAGGAAGAACTTCAGAAAGTCAGCCATAAGCTGTCGGAAGAAATATATAAAGATGCCCAGGCTAAGGCCCAGGCGCAGCAGCAGGCGGGTGCTTCTGGGGAAGGAGCCCAGCAGCCGGATGAAGAAAAAAAGAACGATGAAGACGTTGTCGATGCAGATTATAAAGTGGACGACGATAAGGAGAAAAAATAAGGGGTTTTCGAACTCTATTGAATTATGGCTGATTACTATAAAATTCTCGGCGTGGCGAGAAATGCTTCCGCCGAGGATATAAAAAAAGCTTACAGGAAGCTTGCGGTAAAATACCATCCGGACAAGAATCCCGGGGATAAGGAAGCGGAAGAGAAATTCAAAGAACTTTCTCATGCTTACGAGATCCTGGGTGACCAGACCAAACGCAGTCAGTATGACCAGTTTGGAGAGGCAGCTTTCCAGCAGGGAGCTGGTTTCGGGGGATTCGGGTTTCATGACCCTAGCGATATTTTCCGCGAAGTGTTCGGCGGTGCTTTCGGTGATATTGTTGAAGGAATTTTCGGATTCGGGAGTACAAGACGCGGAGGTCCCAGAAGGGGCAGAGATCTTGAATATTCTTTGAAACTGGATTTCTTTGAAGCCGCTAAAGGTACCACAAAGAAGATAAAGATCAAGAAATATGCAACTTGCTCTTCTTGTAAGGGATCCAGGACTGAGCCCGGTACAGGTAAGAGCACTTGCCCGCGTTGCGGTGGTAGCGGACAAGTAAGCCAGTCCGCCGGGTTTTTTAGTATTGCAAGGACCTGTGATATGTGCCAGGGAGCGGGCGAGATCATTGAAAATCCTTGCCGACAGTGCGATGGGTTGGGTAAGAGAGAAGTTATAAAAAAGATCGACGTGAATGTTCCGGCTGGTGTTGATACGGGTGTTAGGTTACGTCTTTCAGGAGAAGGAGATACGGGTATTTTAGGGGGACCTAATGGAGATCTTTTTGTATCGATCTCGGTCAAAAAAGATAAGTTCTTTTCCCGGAATGAATACGATCTCTTATGCATAGTGCCCGTTTCTTTTGCGCAGCTGGTGTTTGGGGATGAGATAAAAGTTCCTGGTATAGAAGGGGATGTAGATCTTTCGATTCCCGAAGGGACAGAGAGCGGTTACATTTTCCGTCTTAAGAGTAAGGGGATAAAACGTCTTGATGGCCGGGGAAGAGGCGATCATTTGATAAAGGTACATGTGGAGATACCAAAGAACCTTAACGCACATCAGAAGAAGGTTCTTAGAGAATTTGAGGACAGTGTGGGCGGAGAAAAAGCTTCGGGAAACAAGAATATCCTAGCTAAGGTGAAAGAATTCTTTGGTTAAATTTTAAAGGAGAAGTAAATGCCGACTTACGACTATAAATGCGAAAAGTGTGGACATAAGTTCGAAAAGTTCCAAAGTATCAAAGACGAGGCGCTTAAGGAATGTCCCGAATGTGAAGGGCCGGTAAAACGCCTTATAGGGACAGGTGCAGGTATCATATTCAAAGGTAAAGGTTTTTATCAGACGGATTACAAGGGAACATGTCCCGGCAACAACAATACGTCGAAAAAGGACGATAAGTCCCCGGTTTGCGGAGCCTCCTGCGATTGTCCGCATAAAAAGTAAGCTTAGAGCTCGGAGGTTAATATGCTTGATTGGCTGAAAAAAGAAAATGAGTTCTTTGCCTGGGTGCCTACCCTGATGTGGGGAACGGTGATCTTGGTGTTCTCTGTGCTTCCATACAGGATACTTCCAGCTATTACTGTGGGGCATTTCGATAAAATGGCGCATTTTTTCGAATATACGGTTCTTGCGGTGCTTATCGGAAGGGGATTATATAGTACGGGCAAGGTATTTTCCACTAAAAACATCTTATTAATATTGATATTAGGTGGCGTATATGGTATTTTAATGGAACTGGTTCAGCGGTTCGTTCCGGGCAGGGACGCAAGCCCGGGTGATATTGCTGCCAACATGGCTGGAATTGTTTTCGGAATATTAATAGGAAAGTTGGTATTATGGCAGAAATAAGACCTTTTAAGGGAATATTATATAATAGCGCGAAGATCAGCGGGGACTATTCCAAAGTCGTGGCTCCACCTTACGACGTTATTTCCGAAGAGGAGCGTGACGAATTATATGAAAAGAGCCCGTATAATATCATAAGACTCATACTGGGTAAGGCCATTGAAGGAGATAACGAAACCGTCAATAAATATACCCGCGCAAAGGGTCTTTTTAACGAATGGCAGGAAGAAGGTATCTTGGCTACAGATGAGGTTGAATCGTTCTACGCGTATCTGCAGGAATATGAATATAAAGGCAGGAAATGCGGTAGGATAGGGTTCATGGGACTGATGAAGATAGGCGAGTCTGGTGGGGATGCTCTTTTGCCTCATGAATATACTCTTGCTAAGCCTAAGGAAGACAGGATGAACCTGATGAAACAGGTGGAAAGTAACCTGAGTCCCATATTCAGTCTTTACGACGATCCAGAAGGCAAGCTTAAAGAAGTGTTAGAAAAGGTCGCGGACGAATCAGATCCCGTTATAGACGTTACGGTTTCCGGGCAGAGGCATGTTATATGGCGACTTTCCGATAGCAGTGCTATAGGCGAGATCGTTTCATGGCTGGATGGTAAGAACCTGTTTATCGCCGATGGGCATCACAGGTATGAAGTTGCAAAGATGTACCGCGATATGCGCAGGAAAGAAGAAGGGTATGACGGTAGCGCCGATTACATAATGATGTATTTCACTGATATGTCCGATTCCGATAATCTTACAGTCATGGGTACCCACAGGGTTGTAAAAGTAATGCCGACTTCAAACGATGATGAAGTTGCACTGAAGATGCAGGAGTATTTTGATGTTATTGAATATTCCACGCTTCAAGAACTCATGGATGCTCTTGAAAACCAGATGGAAGAGGGAAATGCTTTTGGGTTTTTTGGCGGGAACAAATATCTTCTGATGAAACCGAAAGACAGAGAAGCTCTTTTAGCTCTGATAAAAGGCGATAAAACGAACGATTGGAAAAGTTTAGATGTAAGCGTGCTACATTCCGCTGTGTATGAAAGTATTCTTTCAGTGAGCGGCGAAGAAGGTAACATAACCTACGTGAAAATGCCGGAAGAAGCGGAAAAGCTTATAAAAAGCGGCAGTCATACCGCGGCGTTCTTCCTTAACCCTACACGTGTCGCACAGATGAAAGCTGTAGCGGAACACAGGGAAATGATGCCGCAGAAATCGACGTATTTTTACCCGAAACTTCTTACGGGACTTGTGATTAACAAGTTCGAGGAGTCAAAAGTAAAGGCGTAAAGATGGCTTTTTTCTCAAAGAAACCTATATTCGGCAGGGCCAGGAAAAAAGATATTCCCGGCGGGTTGTGGACTAAGTGTCCCGAGTGCGGGGAGATGCTTTACAACAAGACCCTAAAAGATAACCTGGAAGTATGTCCAAAATGTGATTACCATTTCAGGATGGGGGCTTACGAGAGAGTAGAAAGCGTCGTTGATCCTGGTTCTTTCCATGAGATGTGTAAAGACATGTCAAGCAAGGATCCGCTGAAGTTCAAGGGGCCGAGTGACTATCCCACGAAAATAAAAAAGGACCAGAAAGCAACCGGTCTTAAAGATGCTGCCGTGGTGGGGGAAGGAAAGATCAACGACTGGCGTGTTGCTCTGGGGGCTACTGATTCTCGTTTTATCATGGGGTCTATGGGCTCGGTCGTAGGAGAGAAGATAACGAGGCTTATCGAGTATGCCACGAAAGAAAAGATACCGCTAATAATAATATCCGGTTCCGGTGGTGGGGCAAGGATGTATGAAGGTATGCTTTCGCTTATGCAGATGGCAAAGACCAGTGCTGCACTTGATAAACTGAATACCACGGGTGGTCTTTTCATTTCGGTTCTTACTAATCCGACAATGGCGGGTGTAATGGCAAGTTTCGCCTCGCTTGGCGATATCATTATAGCGGAACCGAAAGCTCTTATTGGGTTCACGGGACCCAGGGTAATCCAGCAGACCATAAAACAGGAGCTCCCCGAAGGGTTTCAAAGCTCGGAATTCCTTTTAGAACATGGACTTATAGACCTTATAGTCCACAGAAGGGCTATGAGGGAGACCCTCACGAAATTGTTCGATTACCTGAGCTTGGAACAAGCTCAGACTCAGGGTTGACATTTAACCGCAGATATTGTATATAAAGATAACACTTTTTTTATTTAATATTATATGTAGATAAGGCAGTAGCATGGCGCAAGTAAGTTTAAAAGAGGTCAGCAAAGTGTTCCCGGGAGGGGTACTGGCCGTCAATAACGTCAATTTTGGTGTGGAAAACAAGGAATTTGTTGTCCTTGTCGGACCGTCCGGTTGTGGTAAATCGACCACATTACGATTGATAGCTGGTCTGGAAGAGACTTCCGAGGGGGAGATATATATAGGCAACAGGCGAGTGAACAATATTCCTCCCAAAGATAGGGATATCGCCATGGTCTTCCAGAACTACGCTCTTTACCCGCACATGACAGTTTACGAAAACATGGCTTTCGGTCTGAAACTAAAAAAGTACCCGAAAGACGAAATAGATTCCAGGGTAAAAGAAGCAGCGGGCATACTTGGGCTTGAAAAGCTTCTTAACCGCCGGCCCAAGCAACTTTCCGGTGGACAGAGGCAGCGCGTAGCGGTCGGCAGATCCATTGTACGTAAGCCGATGGTCTTTCTGTTCGACGAGCCGCTGAGTAACCTTGACGCTAAACTCAGGGTACAGATGAGGATGGAACTGCACCGTCTTCACATAAGGCTTCAGGCCACGATGATATACGTTACACATGACCAGACTGAAGCTATGACTCTCGGGGACAGGATAGTCGTCATGAAGGACGGTATTATCCATCAGATAGATGTCCCCACTAATGTTTATAATCAACCTGTTAATAAATTCGTCGCCAGCTTTATAGGTGCGCCTCCGATGAACTTCATGGAGGGTAAGATCATCAGAAAAGAAAGAAGGCTGTATTTCGACGAAGGCAATTTTCGGATCAGGATAGTAGAAGGTATGTATAATGCGCTTGAAGATTACGTGGACAAACGCGTAATACTTGGTGTCCGAAGCGAAGATATCTATGATAAAGTCTTCGTGTCCGAAGCGCCCCCTGAAAATATAGTGAAGGTGACATGTGAAATTGTCGAACACTTGGGGTCAGAGGTGTATATACATCTAAATACCGGCAAGCATATGCTGGTTGCCAGGATCGCAGGAGATGCTAATCCCCAGATAAACCAGGATATGGATGTCGTCATTGACATGGGGAAGATACATTTCTTTGATAAGGCGACCGAGAAAACAATTATCTAGGTTTTTCAATGACTCCTTTTACGAAAAGGGACCTCCTTATACCGATTTCGGCCATTCTTTTTGCTGGGCTGCTGTATCTTATGATAAAAGCAGTTCCCGCTATGCGTGGTTATATTCAGCATCTGGAATTCATTGTTATCGGGATCATGATAATGATGAGTTTGGTCATCATGTTCTTCTGGGTATCTCTTGGTGTGCTTGGGGGGCTTTCGTCCTTTCTCATAGCGATGATATTCCTGTACAAACCTTTGACAGGGTTAAACCCGTATTATTATGGGGTGCTTATCCTGGCGTTTTTTATCAATAGTTTTACGGGATATTACATCTCCAGGAAGATAAACCTTTCTAGTCAGGATTACACTGTGACTATGGAAAAAGTGCAGGAAGACATAAATCTTATTAATAATCACATGAATAGCCGTCAGGCGGAGGTTTCCGCCATGGCACAAAAAGTTGATAGTCTCCTTAGGCTCAAGAATATCGCGGATAACCTCAGCTCGTCCCTCTCTGAAGATGAGATTATCAAGCTCACGGTAAGGAAAACGTTTGATATGTTCGGCGGGGAGAACGGTGAAAAGCGTGTGCTTCTTTACACGGTCGACGAAGCACATAATGAGTTAAACCTTTCACAAGCGCTAAAGGGTAAAAACAGGGCCACTGCTTCGATGAAAAAAGGCGGTATTTTCGATAGATGGGTCATGAAGAACGTAAAAAGTCTTCTGGTGAGAGATGTTAGAAAAGATTTCAGGTTTTCTATAGACGGTGAAGAAGCACAGGAAGATTTTATCTCTCTTATCAGTAAACCGCTTATCATCGAAGGTAATGTAATTGGTCTGTTGAGGGTGGACAGTCCTGAACAGACGGCGTTCGGGCAGCACGAACTTAGGCTCCTGGATATTATCGGGGAACTGGGGGCGGTAGCTATGGAGAACGCGCGCCTGTATCGCCAAACGGAAGAGCTGGCGATAAAAGACAGCCTTACCGGATTGTATGTGCGCAGGTATTTCATGGAACGCATGGAAGAAGAGCTTAAGAGGACACTTTTGGGCGACAGGTCTTTTGCACTACTGATGCTGGATATCGATAACTTTAAAGAGTTCAATGATGAACACGGGCATATACCCGGTGACGCGGTACTAAAGAACATAGGGCGGATACTGAAAGACAAAGCTTCTCCGGGGGATATAGTCGGTAGGTACGGTGGTGAGGAGTTCGTGTTTCTGTCGCTTGATTCTAACAGGAAAGAAGCCGTACAACTCGCTAATGATATAAGAAAAGAGATAGAGAATAAACCTATAGTTCTGCGTAGGCAAAAACAGTATGTCACGGTATCGATAGGTGTAGCAATGTTTCCCAAAGACGCTAAATTAAGGGATGAAGTGATATGGGAGGCGGACAAGCGTCTTTACGCGGCCAAAGCGAAAGGCAAGAATACGGTATGTTCAAGGTAAGGACTCTTATCATAGTTGGCGTAAATATCCTGCTGATGCTGCTCAGCTGGTTGTGCTATAAGTACCCCCAGGGGGACGAGTATCTGGTACTTTTTATGATAGCGCTTGTTTTTATGGTCGCACCGTACTTTGTAACGCCAATCGTTACTGGCGCCCTTTTTGTGGCAAATATAGGCTTCTTGGGGTTCTATTTATACCTGGGTGTCTTGAACCCGGTAGACGCTATTGTTCTTGCGTCGCTTTTTGCAACGTGTGCGGGAACGAATTTTCTTATAAAATGGCTTTTTGATATCATGGTTTCTTTTCATAAGTCCAAGGTCCGGTCAGAAGAGTTGAGATATAACAGCATCGTGAACGATCTGGATGTCATTGACCGCAGGGGCAGAAAGATAGAGAACGAACTCAACCGCATGTCCCGCTTATATGAGATAACCAAGCAGTTGGCACCCTCTTTGAAATTTGAAGATCTTCATAACGCATTGTTTACTTTTCTAGAGGAGAATTTTAGAATGAAGATCACGCATCTTTTGGTGTTCAGTAAGGGGCGGTTCTCTAAAGGGATATCAAAGCATATTGAAGATGTGGATTATTATGAGGATACGGACAGAGTCCTTGATTATCAGGGAGTAGTGGAACTTTGCAAAGATAAAGACAACGAACCTTTTTTCATCTCTAGGGAGGAAGAGGGAGCTATCTTTGATTTGATGAATATCAGGGAGGATACGTTTATGGCGTTTCCGCTATTCTCTGGAGATAATGTCGCTGCCATACTTGCTATAGAGGGTGCTTCAAAGTCAAGTTATGGCAGGTTTCGCATACTAGTTCCCCAGATAGCGCTAGAGTTCAGGAAAGTGGAGCTGTACGAGCAGGTCCAAGAGCTTTCGATAATCGACGGGCTCACTGAGGTTTACCTCAGAAGGTATCTCATGGACCGTTTGAAAGAAGAAGTAGACCGTGCACAGCGTTTAGAACTTTCTTTTTCAGTCGGCATGGTGGACGTTGATCACTTCAAGCAGTGTAACGATAAACACGGTCATCTGGTCGGTGATGCGGTACTGAAAAAGATTGCAGAAAAACTTAAGAATTCGGTCAGGGAAGTTGATATGATAGCCAGGTATGGCGGCGAAGAGTTTTGTGTGGTCCTTCCAGAGACCACAAAAACACTTGCCATGAGCGTTGCGGAACGTTTGCGTAAGTCGGTGGAATCCAAAGAAATAAAGGCTTTTGACGAGAATGTTAAAGTAACAGTGAGTGTGGGTGTAGCCACCTATCCGGAAGATGGAGAAGATGTTGATGCTCTAATAGAGCGGGCCGATACCGCGCTTTACAAGGCTAAAAGAGCGGGCCGAAACAGAGTATGTCAGGTATAATTACTATAAGGTGCATTTAAATGTTGAAAAGTAACAAAATTATCAGGTCTATTTCATTTTTATTGTTGGCGGTTTTTTCTGTTTATATTCTGCCTCATGAAACTTTAGCACAGGAAAGTAGTGACATAAAAGCTTTTCAGGAAGAGACGCGCCGCAAAGCGCAGGAGGAAGAAAAAGAACGCAAGCGTATACAGCAGGTTTATCATCTTCTTGAGAAGGGGCGCGAGGAACGTGGGAAGCATAATTATAAAGGAGCGAAAAGCTACGGAGAAAGGGCCTTAAAACTGGATCCGGACAGTCGTCTTGCTAAGGCGTTTCTGGACCAGCTTGTCATAGAGGAGCGTGAATATAAGGAATACCAGGAATATTTGAAGAAGAAGAAAGAAGAAGAGAAACGCTCGGAAAAAGAAGCGCGCCAGAAGAAGAAAGAAAAGAAAATTTCTAAGAAAAAAGAGGAAGAAGAAGCGGCTAGTCGCCAGAAGGGAGAAAAGGCAGCCCTCAAAAAAGCCGAAGAAGAAAAACAAGCTAAAGAACGCGCCGAAGCGGAAGCTAAGCGTAAGGCCGAAGTAAGAACTCAGGAAAAAGAAAAAGCACCAGTAGCGCTTGAACCCAAAGCCGAACCTTTGGTAAAGAAAGAAGCCAAGAAAGAAAAAGCCCCGGAAAAAGAGCCCGTAGTGAAGCAGGGTCCTGAAGAGAAACAGAAATCTGTTAAGCCGAAAGCGGGGGAAAAAGCCCCCGAACCCATGGAGGGGGATGTTGCAGAGCTTCTGGAGCCTGGCCAATCTATCATAGTTGACGGTGATAAAGTAGAATATTTCGAAGAAGAAGGTATGATCGTTGCTGAAGGTAACGTTTCGATTACCTACGGCGACGTTATCCTGACATGTGACAGGATAGAAGTTAATACGAAATCCCGCAGGGCGCTTTGCGAGGGCAATGTGGTCATAAAACACCCGGAAGGGACACTTACCGGTGACCGTATCAGGTACGACTTTAATAAGAAAGAAGGTGAGGTTATCGGTGGTGAGTTGGATGCTTTCCCATGGTTCGGAAGAGCTGATGAGACGGGCAAAGTGGGCGAGAACGAGTACCTTTTGCGCAAAGGGTTTGTTACTACCTGTGACCTGGATGAACCACATTACAGGATAACGGCTAAAGAAATACGCGTATTCCCTGATGACAAGATTATTGCTAAGAACGTTGTCGCTTATATAGGCAAAGTTCCGGTCATGTGGTTCCCCTACTATTATCACCCCATAATACAAACACGTGCTAAAGTCCAGTTCATCCCGGGTCTTAATGCTGATTGGGGATATTTCCTGTTATCGGCATGGAGATTCTACATTAAAGGTAATAGTAGGGTAGACGTTCTTGTGGATTACAGGACGAAGAAAGGTTTTGCCGCAGGTGTAGATCTTTATTACAACGCTTCCGATTTCGCTATGCAGGGTCTTGGGGAAGGCTTATTCCGCGCGTATTTCGTGGAGCAGAACGGGTTTGGGACATATGAAAAAAGTGCTTTCCGTGATGGGGAAACAACAGAACCGGAACTCAGAAAAAGGTTCCAATGGAAACACAGGATAGATTTTGAGCCGGAAACAGTCGGTATGCTTGAATTTAACAAGTTAAGCGACGAGAATTTCCTGAAGGATTATTATTACAACGAATACGAACAGAACAATCGTATCCCACCGAACTATGTTTCCGTTATATCGTCCAAGCCGAACTACACTTTCAGTATCATGGCGAACAAGAGGTTCAACGATTTCTTCACCGTTACGCAAAGGTTACCGGAATTTAAACTGGATGTTCAGGATCAGCGGTTGTGGGAAACGCCGCTATATTACAGGACGACATGGAGCGCTACGGCTTTTGAACGGGATTATGCCTTTTTAAGTAATCCTACGGAGAAGACGGAAAGGTTTGATACGTATCATAAGTTTTCCTATGTAGCGTCTGTCGGCCCCGTAAATATTACGCCATACGGTGAGTTCAGGGGAACTCTCTATTCTAAGAGAAAAGATGAAGATTCAGCCGGTGCGCGTATGGCGCTAGGCGGAGGTGTCGATATATTCTCTCGGTTTCATCGTATTTATGACTATAGCACAGATGCTGCGGGGCTTGACATCAATGGTTTGCGTCATATTATGGTTCCGAAAATAAATTATTTTCATCGTCATCAGCCTACAATTGCCGCAGATAAACTGCTTCAGATGGATGATATAGACGCTATCGACAAGGAAAACGTTATTAAGTTTGAGCTGGAGAATAAACTCCAAACCAAGCGTATTGTAGGCGGTGGCATGAAGGCGGTAGATTTGGTAAGGTTCCTGGCAGGCGTGGATTATAATTTCCGGCTAAATAAAAGAAGAGTTACCTTCAAAGAGAGTGGGGAATTCGACAACTTGAGGTTCGACCTGGAACTCAGGCCGTATAACTGGCTTTTTATACAGAACAAGTTAGAGATCAATCCCCAGAATCAGTCTGTGAAAACGGGGGTTATAGAGTTTTCAATGACTCCATCCAGTTCTTTCGACCTGGCATTCGGATACCGGTATGAGCATATGACGCCCACTCCACGCAACCAGCTTACGTACGATCTAAGGTACAGGCTCAATCCTAAATGGGCGCTAGGAGTATACCAGAGGTACGATCTTCAGAGCAACAGCATTGAAGAGCAGCAGCTGACCGTTGTAAGGGATCTACATTGCTGGGAGGTTGAACTGGCTTACGATCTTAAAGGCAGTAATTTCGTAGAGGACGATTTTACATTCTGGCTGGCATTTAGAATAAAAGCCTTCCCGGACTTACCTATCGGGCTTAACAGGTCTTTCGAGAAACGTTCACCGGGAGAGCTGCTTAGCCAATAGCGCTAAAATATTCGTAAATCCTTCTAAATATACGCTTTCCGTAACTCATGGCTGAATCTATTGCGGTCAATGGGTCTATATGCTATAATCACACTCTGAAGTAAGTAGAAATATTTATAATATTAGAAATATTAATAATTATACAGAAGGAGTTTTTTGCCATGAAACTGACCATAATTGGCACAGGGTATGTAGGGTTAGTAACAGGGGCCTGTTTCGCGGACTTGGGCAACGAAGTAATATGCTCGGATAACGACGAGAAAAAGATTGAAGTATTAAATAATGGTGGTGTTCCGATATACGAACCGGGTCTAGAGGAGCTGGTCAAGAAAAACCGAGAAAAAGGAAGACTGAGCTTTACTACGGATATTAAAATGGCAGTCGAGTCTTCTGATGTGATATTCGTCTGTGTGGGTACTCCGCCTCGTGATGATGGTAGTGCTGATCTTACCGGTATTGAAAAAGTTTCCCGGGTTGTAGCTGAGAATATGAATTCTTACAAACTTATAGTAGAAAAAAGCACAGTTCCGGTAGAGACAGGCGAATGGGTCAAGAATACAATAGAGACTTTCAAGAAGAACGGGGCTGAGTTTGACGTGGCATCTAACCCGGAATTTTTGCGTGAAGGTTCAGCAATAGAGGATTTCATGCAACCTGATAGGGTGGTAGTCGGTGTTGAATCTAAGAAAGCGGAGGAACTTCTAAAGGAACTTTATGGACCGCTTGATACGAAAATCGTAGTGACTAACATCAAAGGTGCCGAGATAATCAAGCACGCCTCTAACTCGTTCCTCGCTACCAAGATATCTTTCATTAATGCGGTGAGTAATATCTGTGACAAAGTAGGGGCGGATGTCCATGCCGTGGCAGAAGGTATAGGAATGGACGCTCGCATAAACAAGCATTTTCTTAAAGCGGGCATAGGTTTTGGAGGATCCTGTTTTCCTAAAGATCTTAAGGCGTTCATACACATATCCGAAACAATGGGGTATTCCTTTGATATGCTTAAGGAAGTAGAAAAGATAAACGAACAGCAGAAAGATATGGCAGTTGGAAAAATATCCGAGATGTTATGGAACCTACCCGAGAAGGTGATAGGGGTATGGGGGCTTTCTTTTAAACCTAATACAGATGATATACGGTGCGCACCATCGATCGATATAATCAAAAAACTGATAGCTGCCGGGGCTCGGATAAAAGCATTCGATCCAGTGGCTATGGAAAATGCGAAGAAAGAGCTTGGTGATAAAATCGAGTATTGCCGGGACGCTTACGAAGCCGCAGAAGGCGCGGACTGTATCGTACTTATGACTGAATGGAACGAATTCAAAGAGATAGACCTAAAACGAGTAAAAGATATTATGAACCAGCCTACGATACTAGATGGCCGTAATATTTATGATCCCCAGAGAGTCAAGGGCATGGGGTTTAAATATGCGGGTATTGGCAGAAGAGCCGAATAGGTATTTTTCTAGAGAGGAGAAACAATGATAGAGGGAGTAAAGGTTAAGAAGCTAAAGATCATACCGGATGACCGGGGAAGATTGATGGAAATATTGCGTAAAGACGATGATATTTTTCAGCAGTTCGGTCAAGTATACATGACAACGGCATTCCCGGGCGTAGTGAAAGCATGGCATTACCATAAAAAACAGACGGATAATTTCACTTGTATAAGCGGGAAAATGCGGTTAGGACTCTATGATGGGCGCGAGGATTCTCCTACCTTCGGGAATGTTGAAGAGCATGTTATCAGCTTGGATGATCCGTTACTTGTTCAGATACCGGCTGAGGTTTACCATGGGTTTAAATGTATCAGTGGCGAGGAAGCGCTGGTCATAAATACGGTCACTGAGCCTTACAACCCTAACGAGCCTGATGAATACAGGGTGGATGCTTTTGACAACGATATTCCTTTCGATTGGAACAAAGATTGACCATACGTTCGCGTACGGGAAACAAAACGTGAGGTGATAAATATGAAAGGTGTAGTACTTGCAGGTGGATTAGGAACGCGGCTGTCCCCGCTTACCAAGATAACTAACAAGCATCTTCTGCCGGTTTATGATAAACCCATGGTGTATTATCCTATAACAGCTTTGGTTGAGGCGGGTATAACAGAGATCATGGTCGTAACAGGAGGGGATCATGCCGGGAATTTTCTCAGGCTTTTAGGCAACGGACAGGAGTTCGGTCTAAAAGGGATCAATTACGCGTATCAGGAAAAAGAGGGCGGTATAGCCGAAGCTTTAGGGCTTGCCCGGCATTTTGCTGAAGGGGATAAGCTTGTAGTTATACTAGGCGATAACATTCTTGAGAAAGGTATCAGTAAAGAGGTAGAGGCATTTTCTTCGCAACCCGAAGGGGCTAGGATACTATTGAAGGATGTTCCTAATCCGGAACGTTTCGGTGTGGTGGAATTTAAAGGCGATGAAGTAATCCGTATACACGAAAAACCCAAAAAACCGCAGTCTAATTATGCAGTTACGGGGGTATACATGTACGACAGCCATGTATTCGATTTTATTGATTCTTTAGAGCCTTCCGCGCGAGGGGAGCTTGAGATAACGGATGTTAATAACATGTATCTTGATAAAGGGCAGCTTGAATATTCGAAGATAGACGGGTGGTGGACCGACGCAGGAACGTTTGATTCTCTGCTGAGGGCCAGCAAGCTCGTAGCTGAGAAAGAAAACAGTAAATAACAAGAGGTGTTTATATGCGGTTACTTGTGACAGGAGGATGCGGGTTTATAGGCTCGAACTTTATACGGCTGCTATTCGAACGGTATAAGGATATCCGCATTACAAATCTTGATAAGCTTACGTATTGCGGTAACCCGGAGAACCTGAGAGATGTGGCTGGTGACAGTCGGTATTCTTTTGTAGAAGGCGATATTTGCGATAAGGAACTGGTAGAAGGTCTTATGGGTGATGCCGATGCGGTGGTGAACTTTGCGGCGGAGACGCATGTTGACAGGTCCATAAAGTATCCTGATGATTTTCTGATGACCAATGTCTTTGGAGTAAAGACGCTCCTGGAGGCAGCCAGAAAAGCGAATGTGAGCAGGTTCATCCAGATAGGGACGGACGAAGTGTATGGTAGCGTTTCTGAAGGGTTATCGAAAGAAGAGGATCCCTTAAGTCCCCGAAGCCCGTATTCAGCTACCAAGGCAGCTGGGGACCTCTTGGCTTTATCATATAATGAGACTTACGCTGTTCCCACGATTGTCGTAAGAAGCTCGAACAATTTCGGGCCTTTTCAGTACCCGGAAAAAGTTATCCCGCTTTTCATAACCAACATACTGGAATCACGCAAAGTACCTCTTTACGGTGACGGAGGCAATATAAGGGACTGGTTATATGTTGGCGATAACTGCAGCGCGATAGATCTCATATTACACAAGGGTAAGGTAGGACATATATATAACGTTGGTGGAGGGAATTACTTGAGTAACCTTGAGCTGACAGATAAGATACTCTCGTCCATGGTCAAGGATAAGGACTTCATAGAATATGTTAACGACCGGCCTGGACATGACAGGCGTTACGCGTTGGATTCTGCAAAGGTAAAACAGTTGGGCTGGGATTCCGCAGGAAGTTTTGATGAAAACCTGTCGAAAACCATCGGTTGGTATGAAGATAACGAAAAATGGTGGAAGAGTCTGAAGAAAAAAGCAGAAATTATAGAATGGTAAGGGATAACATATGAGTACTTATAACGAGTTGAGAAAGAAGATACGGGAAAAAGATGCCGTGATCACAGTGGTGGGTCTGGGGTATGTAGGGCTACCTATAGCTTTAGAATTTTGCAAGAAAGGGTTTACCGTTAACGGGTTTGATACGAATGCACAAAGGATAAAGAAACTTAAGGATAAAAAATCGTATATAAACGATATTACGTCAAAAGAGATGCGCAAGATATTGACCAAGGGCAGTTTTCTTGCTACTACCAATGACAAAGTGCTTGCTTCCTCGGATGTTATTATTATATGCGTTCCCACGCCTCTGCGTAAGATAAAGGATCCGGATATATCTTTCATTATCAGAGCTAGCCGCACCTTGAGCTTGCGCATGCGTCCCGGACAGTTAATCGTAGTAGAAAGCACTACGTATCCTGGTACGACGCGTGATATTATCTTGCCTGAGCTTAATAAGAGTGGTTGTGAGCTAGATAAAGATTTTTATCTAGCATTCTCGCCGGAGAGGATAGATCCGGGCAACAAGAAATACGGGTTCAGTAACATACCTAAGGTAATTGGGGGGCTGACCGAAAAGTCCACAAAGTTAGGGGAGCTTCTTTACAAGCGTGTCGTGAAGAAGGTGGTGGGGGTATCCAAAGCTGAAGTGGCGGAAGTAACGAAGCTACTGGAAAACACTTTTCGTATTGTGAATATCGGTCTTATAAACGAGTTTGCTATACTTTGTGACAAATTAGACATAGACGTCTGGGAGGTAATAAAAGCAGCTTCGACAAAGCCGTTCGGGTTTATGCCTTTTTATCCGGGTCCTGGTATAGGAGGACATTGCATCCCCGCGGATCCAATGTATCTTTCTTGGAAAGCCCGTACCGTGGGGTTCAAGACGGAGATGATAGATCTTGCTGCCGATATAAACCGGATGATACCTTCCCATGTGGTAAGAAGAGCAGGCAAACTTCTCAGGAAACAAGGAAAAGGGTTAAAAGATGCTCGCATATTGATAGTCGGGGTGACGTATAAGAAAGACGTGAACGATCTTAGGGAATCACCTGCGCTCGACATAATAGAGGGGTTGAGAAAGAAAAAGTCCAGGCTAACCTATCATGACCCGTATATTCCGTACCTGGATCTACCTGGAATAAAAATAAAATCACGTAAACTTACAGCAGAGCTGCTGAAAAAACAGGATCTGGTGCTGATCGCTACGGATCACAGCGATCTTGACTATAAAAAGATAGTTCGCAATTCTAAATTAATATTTGATACCAGGAACATTTTAAATAAGAAGAAGATAAAAGCTGACAATATTGTAAAGTTATAAACTCAAAAGGAAAATAGAATAATGAAGTATCTAGTAACAGGCGGTGCGGGATTCATAGGCTCTAATATCGTTGAAGAACTCAGCAGGCAGAGTAAAGACGTGCGTGTGCTTGATAATCTTTCTACGGGTAAAGAAGAAAACCTTGAACCTTTCATGGATAAAATAGATTTCCAGAAAGGTGACATACGTTCCGAGGATGACGTACGCAAGGCGCTTAACGGTGTTGATTTTGTCATACATCAGGCAGCACTGAGAAGCGTGGCTAAAAGTGTCGAAAGGCCCGTTCCTACGAACGATGTCAATGTTAACGGTACGATGAATTTATTGATGATGGCAAGAGAAGTCGGGGTGAAGAGGGTAGTATATGCTTCCAGCAGTTCCGTTTACGGGGACTCCAAAGAATATCCGCAGAAGGAAAGTTTCACTCCTCAACCCATATCGCCGTATGCCGTGAGTAAGCTGGCCGCAGAGTATTACTGCAGGATGTTCACTAAAACTATGGGGGTTGAGACGGTTTCTCTTCGGTATTTTAATGTGTTTGGTCCGAGACAAAATCCGGAGTCGAAATATTCAGCGGTTATTCCCGCCTTTATAGAAAGGCTTGCCAGTGACCAGCCGTGCGTTATTGATGGGGATGGGCTTCAGTCCCGTGATTTTACTTATGTGTCAAATGTCGTGGATGCCAATTTAGCGGCTTGCGAAGCTAATGGTGTTGCAGGAGAAGTGTTCAACGTGGCGTGGGGATCGGATTATTCAGTCATGGATGTGGCGGAAGAGCTTAAGAAGATAATGGGCAAGGATATAGAATCCATTCACGGTTCTAGACGTCCCGGGGACGTGGATAGGACTTACGCTGACGTAAGTAAGATGAAAGAGGGGCTGAAACTGGAACTGCGTGTAGATTTTTATGAGGGACTTAAAAAGACAGTAGACTGGTTCGTAAAGAATAGATAAATAAAATGAAAAAGAGAAATGTTTACATATTAGGGATATCAGCTTTTTATCCGGATTCAGCTGCGGCATTAATCAAGAACGGGGAAGTCATAGCAGCGGCCCAGGAAGAAAGGTTTACCCGCAAGAAACATGATGGCTCCTTCCCGGATAGGTCAATCAGGTATTGTCTGAAAGAGGCCCATATTCCTATGGATAGAGTTGATGTAGTGTCTTTTCATGGTGTTAGCCAGAAAAACATATCCCAGAAATTTATAAGGGAAAAACTCGAGTACAAAGGGAAGATCATATTTATAGAACATCACAAGTCACACGCTGCTAGTGCGTTTTATCCATCACCTTTTGATAAGGCTGCAGTAATTGTCGCTGATGACACAATAGGTGATATTTCTACCTGTTTTGGCAGGGGAGACGGGAATACGCTGGATCTATACCGTGAAGTACCATCGCCGCATTCTCTGGGTTTATTGTATTCGGCATTCACATACTATGCCGGATTTAATGTGAATTCTGACGAATATAAGATCATGGGGCTTGCTCCATACGGCGAACCTAAGTTTACCGACTTAATTCTTGATGAACTGATAGACCTAAAAAATGATGGCACATTTAAGATTAATACCGATTATTTTAATGCAGAAGGCATCCATGCACTGACGAATGAGAAGTTCGATCAGCTGTTTTGTGGTCCACGCAGATATCCCGGAGAAAGGTTGCATGAGAAACACATGGATCTGGCAAGATCAGTCCAGGTTGTTGCTGAGAGCGTGATGATGAAGATGGCGAAACGTGTTCATCAGGATACAGGACTTTCTAACCTTTGTCTTGCGGGTTGTGTGGCTCTTAATTGCGTGGCCAACGGCAAGATGCTGAAGAGGGGACCTTTTAAGAACGTATGGATACAGCCGGCTTCCTCTGACGCAGGAGGAGCATTAGGTGCGGCGCTTGTTGCGTGGTACGAATGTCTGGGGAGCTCACGTGAAAAAAAAGAGGCTAAAGATGATCAGAAAGCCAGTCTCTTAGGGCCGTCTTTCTCTGATGAGGAGATTGAAACTTATTTAGGCGAAAACGATATAGCATATGAGAGATTGCGTCATGAAGACATGATAAGGTCAGTGTCTTCTCTTTTGGCCAAACAGAATGTTGTCGGATGGTTTCAAGGCAGAATGGAGTTTGGGCCGAGGGCTCTTGGTTCCAGAAGTATTCTTGCTGACCCAAGATGTAGAGATATGCAGTCTGTTATCAACGAAAAAATAAAGTTCAGGGAATCTTTTAGACCGTTCGCTCCGAGCGTACTACTGGAAGAGGCGAAAGAATATTTTGAGATTGATCACGAAAGCCCCTATATGCTTTTTGCTGTCCCGGTAAAAGAGGATAAGAAAGAGAACACGGCGGTAAATTCTAAGATAAAAGGGCTTAGCAAGCTTAGGATAAAAAGATCGGAAATAGCGGCCGTTACGCATGTAGATTATTCTGCAAGGGTACAGACAGTGAGCAAGGAAGACAATTCTATTTTTCACGAGTTAATACGCAGGTTCTATGAAGATCATGGCTGCCCTGTACTAGTGAATACATCTTTTAATGTCAAGGGTGAGCCGATAGTTTGTACTCCCGAGGACGCGTACAGATGTTTCATGAAAACAGAAATGGATTATCTTGTAATGGGGTCTTTTCTGATTGAAAAAAAAGATAATAATATCAAGTGTGCTGAAAAAGAGGAGAGCGGGATATGCGAATATTGTTAACTGGAGGAGCGGGATTTATCGGTTCTCATTTGTCCGAAAAACTTCTAGGTGAGGGACATCAAGTGGTTTGCATGGACAATCTTATAACTGGTAGTGTAGAGAACATAGCGCATCTGTCAGGGAATAAGGATTTTGAGTTCATAAAACATGATGTTTCCAAATATATCTATGTGAAGGGTAAGATAGACTATGTGCTTCATTTTGCGTCTCCTGCCAGCCCCATAGATTATCTAAACCATCCGATAAAGACGCTGAAAGTCGGATCACTGGGAACGCATAATTCTCTTGGAGTGGCTAAGGAATGCGGAGCCAAGTTTTTGCTGGCTTCAACGTCAGAAGTTTATGGAGATCCTTTAGTTAACCCTCAACCTGAGACCTACTGGGGCAACGTTAACCCTGTTGGGCCGAGGGGAGTTTATGACGAAGCTAAACGTTTCGGGGAAGCTCTTACTCTTGCGTACCACAGGGCGCATGGTGTTGATACCAAGATTGTCAGGATATTCAATACATACGGCGAACGTATGAGACATTATGACGGCCGAGTGGTTCCGACGTTCATTGATCAGGCATTGAAAGACGAACCGCTATCAGTGTTCGGGGACGGGTCACAGACCAGAAGTTTCTGTTATGTGTCAGATCTTGTTGATGGCATAGTCAAACTTATGGCTTCTGACCTCAACGAACCGGTAAACCTAGGTAACCCGGCAGAGATGAGCGTACTTGATTTTGCGGAACAGATCAAAAAAATAACAGGGTGTAAGAGCGAGATAATCTTTAAAGATTTGCCCGTTAATGATCCCAAGGTCAGACGTCCGGATATTTCCAAGGCGAAGAAAGAACTTGGTTGGGAACCGAAGGTGGGTCTTGAAGAAGGGCTTTCAAGGACGATTGGCTGGGTAAAAGAGAATAGTGAAGTTTAAGTAAGAAAGAGGGAAAATATATGACTAACAGAAAAGGGAAGGAAATGAGCATACCATTATTAGATCTTAAGGCGCAGTATCAAACAATAAAAAGCGAAATTAACGAGGTTCTTGGAAAAGTAGTTGAAAGCCAATATTTTATACTTTCACCGGAAGTCAGCTCTCTGGAAGCAGAGATCGCTGATTATACAGGTGTGCCTTATGCGGCGGGCGTAGCTTCGGGTACCGATGCGATAATCCTTGCTCTAAAAGGTTTGGGCGTTGGCCCTGGCGATATGGTGATTACCACGCCGTTCACTTTTTTTGCTACAGCCGAGTCTATTTCAATACTCGGAGCAAAACCTCTATTCGTGGATGTAGATCCACAGACATACAACATTGATCCGGACAAGGTGGAAAATCTTCTGGAGGAGATTGACGTAAGGGATAAATGTAAGATAAAAGCTATAATTCCTGTGCATCTTTACGGTCAATGTGCAGACATGACCAGGATAATGGAAATAGCAAAAAAGCACGATCTAAAGATTGTGGAAGATTGCGCACAGGCGATAGGGGCTGTTCATAACGGCAAGAAAGCTGGTAGTTTTGGTAATGCAGGTTGTTTCAGTTTCTTTCCCAGCAAGAATCTCGGAGGGTTCGGGGACGGCGGTATGATAGTTACCTCTGACCGCGAGCTGATAGAACGCATCAAGAAACTCCGGGTGCATGGAAGCAGGGAACAATACATCCATGACGAGATCGGATATAACTCCCGCTTAGACAGCCTTCAAGCAGCTATTCTAAGGATCAAGCTTAGGAAACTAGATAAATGGTTCAAGGGGAGGCAGGCTATTGCCGCTAAGTACGAGGAAGCTTTTGCGCCTTTAGGTATAGCTACGCCTAAGATCGCGGGAGGCAATATACATACCTATCACCAATACACTATCGCTTTGGATGACAGGAACGGTTTAATACAGTACCTCAAGGACAAGGGTGTATCAGCACGCATCTATTATCCGGTACCTTTGCACCTGCAACCGTGTTACAAGGGGTTGGAGTATTCTATCGGGAGTTTTCCTGTTTCTGAAAAGATGGCGGAACGTGTTGTTTCGCTGCCGGTGTATCCCGAGCTAACTGACGAAAGTGTCCAATATATCATCCAGGCCGTGACGGACTTTATTAAGAAAAAGGCCTGATCATTTCTGAAATTTTATGGATAATGTGACAACGGATAAGATAACAGGGATACTAGATAAGCTGATATTCCTTTTTTTCGCAGCCCTGATATTCCTTTTGCCGATATCGAACAGCGGTATTGAGATATCGTTCGGTTGCATTTTAGCCGGGATGATTCTGAAGGCTGCGCTCAAACCACCATCTTTTGAGCAGATCAAGAAGTTCTTTACCGACAGGGTGAACCTGGCTGTTCTGGTGTTCTATCTGTGTATAGGTCTATCGCTTTTTGCTAGCGGACCCTTGTTCGAAAAAAGCCTGCGAGCCTGGATGGCCAAGTGGGGAGAAGGGGTGCTTCTTTTTTATTTAGCCAGGCTTTTCCTGAAAAAAGAACATCTGAAACCGCTTCTTTTTGTGTTTTTGGGGACAGCACTACTCGTATGTTTTGATGGGTTATACCAAAAGGTAACCGGAGCGGATTTTCTAAGAGGGTTCGAGATAAAAGAGGTGGGAGGCAGGACCCCGATAAGAGCGACTTTCGGTTATCATCCGGATTTTGCCACATACCTGATAACAGCTTTTTTTATTAACCTTGGCGTGTTCTTCTCAGTTAAGAAGAAATGGGTCATGGCGATCCTTGTGTTTTCAGCAGTAATGATTGCCGTCAACATTGTTTTTACATATTCTAGAGGTGCATGGCTAGCGTTTCTTATGGTATGTCTGTTCTTGGGGTTATTTATACCAGACAAAAGGTCCAGGTCTGTTATTTTGGCTATGGCGGGATTGTTTCTTTTAGGAATACTGGTGTCTCCGGCGTTGCGGCAACGGTTCATGTTTATGATGCAGAAGGGCGGTGATGCGGGTCGGTTCCGGATATGGAAAGTTGCTTTTTCGATGTTCAGAGAGTCTCCGGTTATAGGGAGCGGGCTAGGGCTTTTTATGGATAATTTCTCAAAATATTCCACCTCAATGCCACAATACGCGCACAACTGTTATTTGCAGGTACTAGCCGAGACGGGTATTCTCGGGCTGGTTTCCTTTCTATGGATGTTATGGGAAATTATAATCAGAGCATGTTCAGAGATAAGAAAAAAGGTCGATATGGTACAGTTGGGGCTCTTTTCGGGGTTTCTGGCGTTTCTCATACATGCTTTTTTTGACACCCAATTATATTCACTGAAACTGTCGATCTTGTTCTGGGTCATGGCGTCCTTTTTGGTGGTATCGACAGGAAGTTTGGCTATTGCAAGGGACTAAAAATATGAAGATATCTGTGCTGGTGCCGGTCTATAACGAAACCAATACGATAATGGATATCCTCAAACTCGTCCGGGGAATGAAGCTTGATAAAGAGATAATTCTTGTCGATGATTGCTCTACTGATGGAACCCGTGATTTTCTGAAAGAAGAGTTTGGTGACGGGAAAGAAGATGTCAGGGTCTTTTACCACGAGAAGAATAGGGGCAAAGGCGCTGCGGTAAGGACGGCTCTTGAGAAAGCTACGGGCGATTACATGATCGTCCAGGATGCTGATTTGGAATATTCTCCTGATGATATCGTAAGGATGGTCGGTATGGCTCAAGAGACGGGAGCAAAAGCAGTTTTTGGCTCACGGTTCCTGAATACGTGGCGGTCTACCAATCTTTTTCATTTTATAGTTAACAAATTCTTTACGGCGCTGACGAACATTCTGTACGGCAGTTCTCTTACGGATATACATACCTGTTATAAGATGGTTGAAATGGATACCATTCGCCAGCTGGATATTCGAGCGGAAAGTTTTGCGTTCGATCCGGAACTTTGCGCGAAACTGCTCAAAAGAGGGACTAAGATACGGGAAATACCTATATCATATAGCGGCCGGGACCATGAAGAAGGTAAAAAGATCGGATGGCCTGATGGGGTTGAGGCTCTCTGGACGCTTTTACGGTTCAGGTTCAGAGATAAACAAGAGAACGAAGAAGGGATAATACATGAAAATATCCGTACTCATGCCGGTATATAACGAAAATAGAACCATAGAAGATATCCTGGAGCTTGTGCGTGGGGTGAAGTTTGAAAAGGAGATAATCCTGGTGGATGACTGTTCTAACGATGGAACACGAGACCTTCTTAAAGAGCAGTTTGGTGATGGAAAAGAAGAAGTAAAAGTCTTTTATCATCAAGAGAACGGTGGTAAGGGAGCGGCAATCAGGACGGCGCTTGAGAAAGCTACTGGCGATTATGTAATCGTGCAGGACGCGGATATGGAGTATTCTCCGCATGATATGTTGAAGCTGGCTGAATGTGTAGAAAAAACAGGTGCTGAAGCCGTGTATGGCTCCAGGTTTCTTAAGACGTGGAAATCCACTTCTTTGCTGCATTTTATGGTCAATAAGTTCCTTACGACGCTAACGAATGTCTTTTTTGGGAGTTCCTTAACGGATATGGAGACCTGTTACAAGATGATAAAGACTGATGTCATGCGCGATCTTGACATACGGTCCAGCAGGTTCGAAATGGAACCTGAGATCACGGCAAAACTTCTCAAAAAAGGATATGTTATCAGGGAAGTACCGGTATCATACTGCGGGCGCAGTTATGACGAGGGGAAGAAAATCGGATGGCGTGATGGGGTAGAGGCGCTTTGGACTATCTTCAAATACAGGTTTTTTGAGTAAAGATATGGAAAAGAAATTTGAAAATATAGTTATCCTGAGAACTGACCGTATCGGCGAGGTTTTGCTTTCCTCAGCGGTAATAGACGCTATTAAGGACAGACATCATGACGCTCGGATATCTTTTGTTACGTCTGAGTATTCAAGTCCGCTTTTGGAGAATAGAAGTGATATTGAACGAGTTCTGACAGCGGATACTATGACAAAAGGCGGATGTTTTTCTAGGGCGATCTCTCTTGCGAGGGAACTGCGCAGCGGCGGTTACGATACCGCCATAGTGCTCAATCCTCATAAGATGTTGCACCTTGCATGTTTTTTAGCGGGTATTCCGCGTCGTATTGGGTATGATAGGAAATGGGGGTTCTTTTTGACTGACAAGTTCAGAGATGACAGGAATAGGGGTGACAGACACGAAATAGAATGCACAGTCGAGCTGTTGGAGCGGGCCGGTATAGGTGCCGGCAGGCCACAGCTACGTCTTGAACTAGACAAGAACGCCGAAGAAAAGGTTAAAGAGCTTTTGTCCAAAAAAGGTATAACCGGCGAAAGACCTTTAGTATTGATTCATCCTGGCAGCAGTAATCCTGCAAAGATCTGGCCTGGGGAGAACTATGCTGAGATCATTCGTCGGATAAAGAAAGACCTTGGATGTGATATAGCGGTGCTTGGCAACAAGGAAGAAAGGACGTTGGCTGGTAAGATCATCCGGGAAGCGGGAACTGATGCAATAGATCTTACTGGAACGTTAGACCTAAAGGAACTAGCGGCTGTGCTTAAAAGATCTGCGCTTTTTATTGGTAACGATACAGGGCCTATGCATATGGCAGCCGCATTAAAAGTCCCGGTAATAGCAATATTCGGAAGGAATATTCCTGGCGTCAGTCCAATGAGGTGGCGTCCATGGGGAGATGGTCACATGGTGTTCCATGAAGATCCAGGATGTGACCCATGTAAAGATATCATGTGTCCGCATAATTTTAAATGTTTGAGGGCGGTAACAACGGATATCGTTTTTAAAGCGGCAAAGAAGATTCTGGCCTCAAAAGTCAGGGCTCAAAACTCAGATTCATGAAGAAGGTACTGGTAGCTAACATATTTGGTATAGGTGACGTTCTTTTTACTACGCCGCTTATATCGAACCTGAAAAACTCTATACAGGGAGTGACGGTAGATTATCTTTGTAACGCAAGGACCAAAGACGTTGTGGGGATGAATCCGGATGTAGACGATGTTTTCGTGTACGAGAAGGATGAGTTTCTAGGGCTTTGGAAAAGCTCAAAAGTAGAATGGTTCGAGTCGGCAAGAGATCTTTTTTCAGGGATACGCAAGAAACGATACGATATAGTGTTTGATTTTACGTTGTCTCGTGAATTTGGATTGTTCTTTGCGCTTAGCGGTATACCATGCAGGATAGGACTTGATTATAAAAAGAGAGGGATTTTTCTTACCCGGAAAGTTCCGCTAACAGGGTTCGAAGATCGTCATGTAGTTGAGTATTATCTGGACCTACTTGATGGACTTGACGTTCCGAAAGAGAAAAAAGATATGCGGCTCGTTCCGGAGGAGTCAAGTGTTGAATGGGCTTCGGGATACCTGAAAGATAAAGGCGCTGATGGTGAGTCTGTCGCTGCTGTGATACCCGGAGGAGGAGCCAGCTGGGGAACACATGCTGCACGTAAAAGATGGACTCCCGAAGGGTTTGCCAAAGCCAGTGACATATTGATTAGACACGGCGTAAAGGTAGCGATATTCGGTGATTCTTCCGAAACGGAACTTTGCAGAGAGGTGTCTCGCCAGATGTCTGAAAGTCCGGTAGCAGTTGATAATTCTCTTACACTTAAGCAATACAACGCTCTTTTAAGCCGGGTTGATCTAGCGCTTTGTAATGATGGCGGACCGCTTCATATGGCCGTAGCGCTTGGTGTAAAAACAGTATCTATTTTTGGACCCGTTGATGAGAAGGTTTACGGGCCATATCCCGTATCGGATAAGCACAGGGTGATAACAGCACTAGAGATGCCCTGCAGGCCATGTTACGGCCGGTTTAAGCTTCCAGAATGCGATAATGACATACGGTGTCTTACGGATATAGAGCCGGAAAGGGTCGCAAACGTATGCCTGGAACTATTAGGAAAACCTCGAAGCTCAGAGCTCAAAGCTCCGAGCTCTGAAAAATAAGGAGTGTACATGGAGAAAACGCCGGTATCAGTAGTTGTTATCACAAAGAACGAAGAAGATAATATCGCCGAATGTCTTGAAAGCGTGAAATGGGCGAACGAGATAATAGTCGTTGATGACGAGAGTAGCGATTCTACCAAAGATATTGCCGGGAAATATACGGATAAGGTCTTTACCCGGAAAATGGAGAATGAAGGCAGGCACAGGAACTGGGCCTACGCTCAGGCTTCCAATGACTGGGTATTGAGCTTGGATGCCGATGAACGTGTTACCACGGAACTGGCTGAAGAGATCACGGATCTGTTGGGAGGAGAGCAGGAATACGTGGGGTACTCCATACCCAGACGTAATCATATTGGTGATTACTGGCTGAGGTACGGAGGGGAATACCCGGCTGCACAGTTACGCCTTTTTCGTAAGGACGAATTCAAGTACGAAGAAGCGGAAGTTCATCCCCGTGCTTTCATGGAAGGAGAATGCGGTCATCTTAAAGGTGATTTTATTCATTATTCGCACAGAGATATCGCGGATTACCTGAGAAGTCTTAATAGTCAAAGCACGCTTGAAGCAAAGAAATGGTACAATACCGGCAGAAAAATGAGCTTGGGGCATGCTATCTGGAGGTCGTTCGACAGGTGTTTTTACCGGCGTCTTCTGCGCAAGCAGTCTTACCGGGACGGAGTTTATGGGCTGGCTGTTGCTGTTTTTAGCGGGCTATATCAGATAGTGAGCTATTTTAAGTACTGGGAGATGATGCAAAAAGAAGGTGAAAAAGGGCCTGCTTCCGGGGAGAATAAGGGATGAAGAAACTGATCACCAGGACGATAGCTTTCGCAACGCTCATATTCATCCTGTTTGTGCTGGTCAAGAATTTCGATGTCATAAAGACGAATTTTATAGAACATAAGGTCTATTTCCTTCTGATAGCTTTGGCATATCTTGGCGGGAGACTTTTAGTCGGGTTTAAACTCTATATACTGGTCGCTCGCTATGGTATCAAGGTAAGCAAATATGAGTGTGTCGGGCTTGCGTTCATGGCGCATTATTACAATCTGATATTCCCCAATGCCGGGGTGCTTACGTTCGGTACCTAGATGTTCGTGAGGATGAAATATTATGAGAATATGGTGGATAATGTGAAAATAAAAGACGTTATCTCAGGAAAGGAAACATGAAGACAGATTGTGACGTTGTTTTATTAAGTTATGAGAGTCCGGATCTACTGAAGAAATGTGTCAAAAGCGTGTTGGAAAATACGAAAGTACCGACGCGTCTTATCATAGTAGATAACGCCAGTAAGGATCCAGAGGTTGCACGGTACCTTCAGGGTCTTCACGGTAACGATAAGGTGGTCATTGAAAAAGTTTTCAGCGAAGAGAACGCAGGGTTCGCAGCCGGAATGAACAAAGGGATGCGGCTTTCAGACTCCCCGTTTCTGTGCTTGCTCAATAATGATTGCGTAGTGACCGAGGGTTGGCTTGAAGAGATGATCTCGATTGCGCATTATAACGATGATATAGGGATGGTGAACCCACAGAGCAATACGTTCGGTTCAAGACCTGATGAGGGAGCGTCCATAGATGATCATGGGACCCTTTTGCTGTACAGGCGAGGAAAGTTCGTTGAGTTAGGGCATGCCGTGGCTTTTGCGTGTCTTATAAAAAGAAGAGTTATTGATAAAATAGGGTATCTCGATGAGGCTTTCAAGGGCGTGTGCTATGAAGATACGGATTATTCCGCTCGTGCTCAGCAAGCTGGTTTTTTGTGCGTGATGGCTGAAGGGGCTTATGTTTACCATCTTGAGCAGGCTTCAAGGAAAAACCTAAAAGGAAAAAAGGAGATATACCGCAAGAATAGGGAACTTTTTGAACAGAGATGGGGTAAGCTTTTAAGGATATTTTTCTATGACCCGGCTGCTGAAAGAGAAGGACGTCTTGCTGAACGATACGATACGATGAAAGGCTTGGCTCGGGAGAGAATGATTATAGAGATGCGGGTAAAAAGAAGAACTTCAGGGGAGGGGATTTTTCTTGGGGCAGATCGAAGGAAGATGACCAGGCACGCTGATGTAGCTGTTAAACCTTTTCCAAAAGGGGTTAAAGCGCTTACCATACTCTGGCGGGTTTTGACAAAGAAAAAGAAATTCGATGCCGTCATTATGCCGAACGGTTTTCTTGTGAAACTATTGAGATTGCTTAAACCGTTTCATGGGGCAGAGGTGTTCAATATAAAGAAGAAATCGCTTGTTATGGCGGGTAACGGCATGCTGTATGACCTTAAGAACCCGTCTTCTGTTGCGGAGTATCTTAGAGGTAGGAAAAGACGTAAAAAGTCCAATAAATAATATGATTAAAGCGCTTAATAAAGAACATGTTTTCAAGGTAATAATTATCGTATGGCTGGTGCTATGGGTCTTTTTTCTCATACGGGAAGATAAAGATGGCCAGTACAAGTCGCTTAAGTATATGTACACTCATAACCAGGCAGAGGGTATGCGCCATGTTTACGGAGAGGGATTGTATGACCTTGTCTCTTATTGCGCGGACAATATGCGGGAAGGGACTACCTACAATATGGCCGGGTTTAAACGGTTTTCGATAAAGGAGGTCAGGGCAAGATATCTTCTCTGGCCTTTCAAAAGGGTAGATAGAGACGCTGATTATATAGTCATGCTGGGTGGCGCGAAACGCCTTTCTGGTTACAAGCGGGTAGGGGAAGCTGGAGATGGGACTCTCTGGATAAAAAGGAGTGTGACCAGATGAGTTTTATTATGGCGCTTTTCTGGCTTATGGTATCGGGTGCTTTTTTTGCAGTCGTATTTGCCGGTGGAAACTGGAGAAAACGAGTTATCGAGCTGGTATCCTTATCGTTCTTTCTTGGCGCAGGGTACGTATCTTTTCAGTTCCTTACGCTTTACCTCTTTGGGGGGCAGTTCGATTTTCTTAATATTATAGCGATCCCGGGTTTTATGTTCCTTCTCTTGGCGGCTCTTTGCGTGTGGGGAAGGACAAGATCAGATTCTATTACACCTGCTGTCAGTAACAGCCTTAATATGGTTCAAAAATTCCTCTTAGCAGGCATCCTCATTCAATTTGCGTGGGTACTGTTCTCTACGTTACCCATGCCCGTGCATTCGCATGACGTCGTTGCCAACTATGCGTTTAAAGCCAAGATCTTTGATATGGCAAAAGGTATACCGACAGGGTTTTTTACATGGACCGAAGCGGCGGTTGCTCACCCGGATTATCCGCCGCTGCTGCCGCTTTTAATGACATGGATCTACGCGTTTACCGGATTCATTTATTTCAAGGTTAATCTCGTTATGCCAGTCGTATATCTGGCTTTTCTGCTTCTTTTTTATGCTCTTGTAAGAAAACGGTTCAATAGAACACAGTCGCTTCTTGTGACCTTTATTCTCGCGACAATACCGCAGGTCGCAGATTACGCTACGATAATGTACGCGGATCTTATGTTGGCAGCGTTGGTAACATGTGGTTTTATTTACGCAATGCAATACATACGCGAACGCGAAAAAGCAAGCCTCTTTTTAGCTTCAGCTCTCTTCGCAATATCTTTATGGGTGAAGAACGAAGCTATGGTGTTTACCGGGTGCTTCTGGGTAGTTCTTTTAGTGCTGCTTGCAAGAACGGAGCGTATTGACCGAAGGAACGTAGCGGGTGAACTTATCGGGGCGTTTTTTCTGATGGCTATTATTGCTGCCCCGTGGTTCGTTGTTAAACTTTCTGCGGCAGCTAACAGCGACTTGGATCTTGCTAGGCTCACGTTCAAACAGGTTATTGAGAACGTTAAGGATATACCGGTTTTTCTGAATCTATTCCAGCAGGAGGTGTTCGGCCCCAAGAAATGGAATATTTTCTGGGTCTTGTTCTTTGCTGCGCTTGTATGGAAAAGAAAACTTTTATGGAAGAACGAGAATTCTTACATGACGATATTCCTGCTTCTTGCATTTTTAGGATATTTTTCGGCTTACATGGTCATGACGGGAGAGAACCTGTTTTTTTATGTTAATACCACGATATCGCGGTTTATGATACATTTTTGTGGGATATCGCTTTTTATGATGGCAAGCTTGGTGTTCAATAAAGAAGTTTAGAGGATACATTGGTATGGACGATAAGTATGTTTTTATAGATAGGGATGGAGTTATCAATAAAGATGGGATGGGCTGGACCGAGTATGGTTACGTGACCCGCTGGGAAGATTTTAACTTTATTCCGGGTGTCCTGGAAGCGCTGAAAGAGCTTACGGAAGCGGGTTATGATAACGTTGTGATTTCAAACCAAAAATGTGTAGGTAAAGGCATAATGTCCGAACAGGATCTTGAAGATCTTACGGATAATCTCTTGAAAGCAGTTGAAAAGTCCGGTGGGAAAATACGCAAAACGTATTATTGTCTTCATCTTGACAAAGATAACTGCAATTGTCGTAAACCGAAAGAAGGTCTTTTCCTGAAGGCACAAGAAGAACTTGGTATCAGGACATTCGAGGGGAAATTTTTTATCGGCGATTCCCAGCGTGATATGCAGGCAGGTAAAAAGGTGGGGCTGAATACAATATTCGTTCTTTCCGGCAAGTCTTCACGTGAAGACGCCGGAAAGTGGGAATATAAACCGGATTATATATGTAAAGACCTTTTAGAGGCGGCAAGATTAATACGGTCACTAGAGAAGGGATAAAATGGCGGACAAGAAAAAGATAGTCATATTATATTCGACTGGTGGGATGGGGCATAAAAAGGCGGCACTGGCTCTTCATAAAGCTTTTCAGGAGAGGGGAAACGGTGCGGAGGTAGAGATAATAGACGTTTTAGATTACGGTAACAGGATATACAAGTTCCTTTATCTTGATTTTTATGTGTTTATGATGTCGAAAGCGAAATGGCTGTGGGGAGCCTTGTACTATTTTTCTAATAATCCCTGGGTTGAAAAGTTAACGCAGAAAGCAAGGTGGGCGCTGGATTACCGGAGCTTGCCGGGGCTTGGTGATTATCTGGTTAAAAAAGATCCCGATGCTATTATAGCGACACATTTTCTCTTGCCTAGTATTGCCGGGATACTCAAGCAGAATAAAGGTTTCCATGCGAAACTCTACACGCTGATTACCGATTACGGACCCCATAATTACTGGCTTTCAGAGTATATTGACAGGT
>JBAROK010000060.1:0-2840 GCA_049642065.1 Candidatus Omnitrophota bacterium
TTTCGCCTCAGTTTCTTTTTTAGCTTGTTCTCTAGCTATACGTTCCTGTTCGCGCTGCTTTGCTTGTGCTTCTTTCTCGGCTTGCCTCTTTGCCGCGGCTTCTGCCTTTGCTTTTTCACGTGCGATCTGTGCTGCTTCTTCCGCTTTCTTCTTTGCCGCTAATTCTGCCTGGCGTTTCGCCTCAGTTTCTTTTTTAGCTTGTTCTCTAGCTATACGTTCCTGTTCACGCTGCTTTGCTTGTGCTTCTTTCTCTGCTTGCCTCTTTGCCGCTTCTTCTGCCTTTGCTTTTTCACGTGCGATCTGTGCTTCTTCCTGTTGTTTCTCTCTGGCTTCGCGTTCTGCCTGTTTTTTTTCGTCCTCTTCCCGCTTGATGCGCACTTGCTCTTCCTGATATGCCTTTTCCGCCTCATCTACACGTACCAGAAATGCCTGAACCTGCTGGCTATCTTCTTCTACTTTAAATGCCTTGCGTGCATATTCACGCGCACTTTCAAACTGATTATTATCGAGTTTTCCTTGCGCTTTTTCCAAATATTCAGTTATTTTTAAAGTGCGTTCATTGGCTGCTTCTTCCTGTAATGCTTTTATCTCTTCTTCTTTTCTTTTTGCTTCCTGTTCTTTCCATGCTATATATTCGCTGTCCTCGTGCTCGTCCCTATAATAATCCGGGATGCCTATCGCCCTATTAACTGCGAGCAAGGCCGTGTAATAATCAGTGTAGCTCGATAGCATGCCGTATTCCATCTCAGTGAATTTTTCATATTCCTCGATTAGTTTGGGCATGTCAAACTCGCCAAACCTATATCTCTCAACAAGAACATCCACGTACATTTTTTGATGCTCATATTTAGCTTCGGCAAGCTCCATCTGCAACAAAGCTTTGCGGTATCCAAAATACGCTTCTTTAACCTGCACAATAAGGTCTTGCTTTGCTTTCAGCTGTTCGTATTTAGCGCGTTCCATCCCGGTCCTTGCTTCCTGCAGGTTTGAAAAATAAGCCAGGTTGTCAAGAAACTTGAAGGTAAAATAACTTGTGGCTGTTTCTGAACCACGGAACTGAGACACGGTTGGCGCCCAATGTTCTCTTACGTAATTGTATTCGAGTGTACTGCCCCAAACGGGTATGGATCCTTTTCCTCCGGCATACCATTCAGGCTCCCAGCTGATATCCTTCCTTATCGGCTGGCCTGCTATACTTGATTTCTTTACGTCGTTGGGGCTATTCATCGGCTGATACATCTCGTATGAGGCTCCGAACGACGCGTTGAAATCTATCTTCGGAAAGCCTTCTGCTTTCATCATTTTTCTCTCAAAGTCATAATATTTGATAGTATTGACTTTGACCCGATAATTGGGGTTATTTGCGAACGCCAGCATATAACAATTTTCTAATCCTATAGAAAGAAGTTTTGTGGGCTTTGGAATGGATTTGATCTTAATGTGCTGGTTCGGCTCCAAGTTCATTGCCTGAAACAGTACCAGCTCCGCCAACTCAATATCTTCACCCGCTGAGATATAAGAAAAATTTGTCTGGAGGTTCAGCCCTTTAACATTCAGATAATCCATATGTGAGACAAGTTCTTCCTGGTATGCTTTTTCCATGATGTTATAGAAATCGTTCACCCTTTTCTTGTGGGCTGCCTGTAAGCTGAGATTCTTTCCTGACTTATCAAGGCTATAGTATGCTCTTTTCGTATCATCGATTATTTCGTTGACTATTTTTTGTCGTTCGAGTTTTGTCGTTACCAAGTTGGCTTGTTGTTGGCGCAGCTCGTACCATGTTTTGAACCCATCAAAGGCTGTGTGCTTTACTTCTACCGCGTATTTCTGTGCACGATAATGCCTCAGCAGACCATCACCTTGCACTTTTCCGGAACCTAATTCCGTTTTTACCGTTACGCTTGGAAGAAGGTCTCTTCGTGCTTCCCACACCCGCATTTCGGACAGCTTTACCTGTTTATCGTAAACTATCTTGCGCTGGCTTCTGTTCAGGGCTATCTGGACACAGTCGTCGATACTGTATGTTTGCCCTTCTTCTATCCGCGTCATATTCACTCGTTTTCTTTGAAAAAGCTCTCCTACATACTGATACCACGTCTTATCCTCATCATAAGCATAAAAAGGATCGCCTTCTTCCTCTGCTATTTCAACTGCCTTTTGTGCTTGTGCTCTGACCTGCTCAACCTCTTCTTCCCTATGCCCGAACATCTCGGTCTTATCTATGCGCGTAACCATTTCAGCAGCTACTGTACTATTCGGATCTACATCCTGTGCCATATATGCGTAGCGTCTTGCGCTCCCATAGTCTTCTCTTTTGAAACTTTTTTCAGCTATATCAATATATTTTTTAATTTTTGCATCATTTTTCTTCTGCTGGTCTTCTTCTTGCGCATGTTGCTTCGCCGCATCGTCAGCTTTCTCCTGCAATTCGTTTTCTTTTGCAATATATTCCTGTTCCTGTTTGTGTGCCTCTTTTGCCTGATCTATTTCAACTAAAAGCGCTTGGGCTTCCGCGTTCTCTTCCATATCAAGAACTTTTTTGACAAAGTCGACTGCGTCCTTGAACCTGTTTTCTTTGAGCTTTTCTCTCGCTTCCTGTAAATACTGTGTTATGCGGGTTTTGTATACTTGCGCCCTTGTTTCTTCTTGAGCTTTTGCGCGTGCAATCTGCGCCGCTTCTTCAGCTTGCCTCTTTGCCTCTAACGCTGCTTGTCGTTTTGCCTCAGCTTCTTTTTTAGCTTGTTCTCTAGCTATACGTTCCTGTTCTCGCTGCTTTGCTTGTGCTTCTTTCTCGGCTTGCCTCTTTGCCTCAGCTTCCGCTTTCGCCTTCTCGCGTGCGA
>JBAROK010000062.1:0-2150 GCA_049642065.1 Candidatus Omnitrophota bacterium
CTCCCATCTAGGCATAAGATTTTCAGTCACGAAAATGGCCTCTACCCCTTTGTTATTAGCCATTGCCGACAATATCTCGGGTGTATATTTCCCGGAAGATACATCGGAATTAAGATGTACCGCCCCTTTTACCTTAATATAACCGTCTTCTCTTTCGGCATAGGATACCGAAGACATCCAAACTAGCAAAATTAATCCTGTAAAAAATATGCGTTTAATATGCCCGTAACACAACATTATCATCGTCTTCCCATACAACATCATACGTTCTCTTATATTTATCTATATCTAACGGATTGAACGGTGTTATAAAATTTTTGTGTATTACCACGTATTTCACACAGTTCTCTGCAAGCTGCCTCTTCTGCATGGAAATATCTATCTCATCCAGGCGACTGATCAGAGTATCGGCAGTTGTCCGCGCTATCACGCCCTGCACTATCGGTATACCGTGAAACGTCTGGTACATCATGTACTTAAACACAGGAATCGCATCTACCGGAAGATGTGAAGGTAAATCCAGTATTCCAAATCCTTCTTCTTTCTTAATCGCATTGTAACAGTCAGGTTGGTACACTTTCACCGTATCCTGGCAGATGGAGAAAAAATCAAAAAATACAGCTATAACCAGCGTACCCGCAACTACTGTTCTGATTATTGGGCGTTTGATCTTTTCAAAAAGATATTTGGCGCCATATCCCGCTATTATGCCCCAAAAAAGGTAAGCATAGACCATACATCTCGATGGTACCCTGGCATGAGAAAGAAACGGAATATACTGTAATATGCGATATGGAAGCACCACAGGGGTTATTGTTCCGGCTACGTGAAGATACGCACCCATCGAAAGTATACTAAAAGCAATAAACCCGCAAAAATATTTAGCGCTTTTTCTGACAATACCCTTAAACGCTGCGATGACAACCAGTATATTAACTATACCTAAATATGCTATCTTTTCGACCCTGTTACCGGTAAACCTTTCGTTT
This sequence comes from Candidatus Omnitrophota bacterium, assembly GCA_049642065.1. Classification (GTDB taxonomy): domain Bacteria; phylum Omnitrophota; class Gorgyraeia; order Tantalellales; family Tantalellaceae; genus WJMH01. The sequence goes on from JBAROK010000062.1 coordinate 990, forward strand.
AGCCATTCTGCCCAGGGCATGTCACCTAGCCAATTATATGTTCCCGGCGTAAAAAAGGATAATGCGTCAGCCACATAAAAATTGTGCCCTGCACGCCGAACCGACGGATATTTTATGCCCATCAATATCATCTTTACCAGCCACGGCGACAAGACAATAAGTGTTACGCCACCTATAACTATTATCTTGAGCAACACATCAGGCATGAACAGCTTTTTTCTTCTTATCGCTAGATAAACATACCCAAACGCCATGAAATACGCCGTGAATATCATAAAGTACCAGCTGCACACACTTATAAGAAAATAAAAAAGACATGCCAGAAAAAGATCTCTTTTAGACCCTTCCCTTATGGCTTTGATGAAAAATAGAACAAAGAACGGGATGAACTGTATGGAAGCACTTTCGATATGATAAAGCGAATGTCCAAAATGGAACGGGCTGAAAGCAAAAATAAAACTGCCTATTAGCGCTACATAATTATCTTTTGTGAGATACCTTATAAGCAGGAATGCTCCAATCCCCGCAAGTACGTAGGTATGGAGCATCAGCAAATTATACAATATAGTCCTTGTTAACAAGGGGTTCAACACTGTCGCCAAAACCATATTGTAAAAAGAAAACGCATGATACAGTAAAGGTGTTCCCTGCGGATACATTATATATCGCGTGAACATCAAACTCCCGTCATGTTCCAGCATAACCTTACGCATCCACCACATATCCCAGAAATGCTGCAGGTTGTCACCCGGAGGGCCTATTATTGAACCGTTCAGAAGTTTAATAACCGGAAAATAAAAAAGTACCGTGAGGACCAGATATAACGCCGTAACTAACAGTACTCTGTATTCACCCCCTCCCCTAATCGTAGGAACAGGCACTGGCGACACCTGTCCAAACAGATACGAATACAACCAAAAAACAAGCATAAAGAACGGCGGCGTAAACGCAACAACGGGGAACAGTTTTTCGTAAAAAATAAAATCAGCGTTCCGCAGATAAAATTCCAAGGGATGTCCGGCTCCGGTACCGGTAATAATACCCAAAAGCCCATCATCTCCTCTATCATAAAGAATCCCTATGGCACGGTGCCCTAAAACTGTATACCCCGCCCAGAGAACAGCAAGCAAGACTGCGAAACAAATGAACGCTGTTATATAT
>JBAROK010000067.1:0-2048 GCA_049642065.1 Candidatus Omnitrophota bacterium
GTGATCAAAACAGCTATAGCTGTGGCTTTTAGTACGCTTAACTTTTTCATAATAGACTCATTATATCAGATTAAAGCAGTATGTCAACTACCTATATCTAACTATTTTATACTTTAACTTTTAGGGGTGAAATAGACCGCAAAGAGCTGTTTTTAAGGGGTTTTAGAGGTTAATTGAGCTGCCTTGAAAGGTGCCTCTCGAGGCGAATTCCTGCTCTATTTGGGCTATTACGGCAAGCTTGCTGTTGATCCATTCAGGAGCGACTAAATACTCCTTTTTAGCGTCTGACACGAGCCTGAATATCACACAATCGGGTCTCAGGTTTTCAAGAAAACTGCAGGCAATATCCACATATTCATCCCGGCTCAAAAGAGCTATCTTTCCCTCCTGATAGCTTTTTTCCAGTAGAGTCCCTTTCAAGACATGCAAAACATGTAATTTTACTCCCGATACAGGTAATTCCGATAGTTTTTCCGCAGTAGTCATCATGTTCTCCCTGGATTCCCCGGGCAGACCCAGTATTACATGCACGCCTACTTTGATACCTCGTTCGACAGTTTTTTGGATCGCTTCTATCGCCTGCTCAAAAGTATGTCCCCGATTAATAGTCTCAAGCGTTCGGTCGTGTACACTCTGTACGCCGTATTCTACCCATACCTCGTGATCTTTCGCATAGCTGGCTATGAGGTCCAGCTTCTCATCGTCCACACAATCCGGCCTTGTTGATACCGAAAGAGCAACTATCTCGGGATAATCATATATTACATCGTACGCGGACTTAAGCCGCGCGGGTTCTGCATAGGTATTAGTGGCGTTCTGAAAATAAGCTATAAATTTTTCGGCGCCTTTTGTCTTTTTCGCATACTGCATAGAACGCTCTATCTGATCCTTTAAAGGTATACTTTCCCCTGCAAAAGGACTAAAACCTAATTCATTACAGAACACGCATCTTCCTTGACCCGTCTCTTCATTCTTATTCGGGCATGAAAAACCAGCGTTCAGGCTTATCCTCCTGACCTTCGCATGGAACCTTTCCCTGAGATATGTATTAAAGGAGTTATAGTAATTCATTTGAATACGGTCCTTAACCGTATCATTATTATAGATACCGCAGCAGGCGTTACACCCGATATCCTGGAGGCTTGCCCTAAAGACCTCGGTTTAAAACAAGTAAGCTTCTCTTTAATTTCGTTCGATAGCCCCGGCACATCTGAATAATCAAAACTTTCGGGTATGCGTATCTTCTCCAAATCTTCGAATTTTCGTATCTTCGCGAGCTCTCTTTCGATATAGCCGGAATATTTTGTATCAACTTCCAGCTGCACCTTCTCCTGATAAGAAAGATCCAGGCTTTCCTTGTCTATGATAAGAATATCTTCATAGGAAATACCCGACCTTCTCAAAACCTGTTCCAACATCACCGACTGCGTCAAAAGAGATTCACCTCGTTCCGACAGGATTCGGTCAATCTCGCCTCCCGGCGATACCATTATTTCCCTGAGCCTGTTTTTTTCTTCTTCTACCCGCCGTTTTTTAATACGCACCCTTTCCACATAGCTCTCACCGGCCAGACCCAACTCGTAACCGATACCCGAAAGACGCATATCGGCGTTATCTTCCCGTATAAGCACCCTATACTCAACACGCGATGTGAACATCCTGTATGGTTCGTTCGTCCCCTTAGTAATAAGGTCATCTATAAGCACCCCTATATACGCCTGCGACCTTTCAAGCACGACCGGTTCTTTTTTCTTAACTTTACAGGCAGCGTTTATGCCTGCCATCAGCCCTAAGGCCGCCGCTTCTTCATACCCGGTCGTACCATTTATCTGCCCCGCGAGAAAAAGCCCTTTTACAAGTTTTGTCTCAAGTGTCGGATATAGCTGTGTGGGATCCACAAAATCATATTCAATGCCATAGGCAGGCTTGTTCATCTTAACTCTTTCAAGGCCCTTAATGCTGCGAATCATTGCTTCCTGGATATCAATGGGCAGGCTGGTGGATATTCCGTTAGGATAATATTCATCTGTATCTAATCCTTCAGGCTC
>JBAROK010000069.1:0-1765 GCA_049642065.1 Candidatus Omnitrophota bacterium
TCTATTTCAAAATTATCCTCAGCAGATACACTTGCCGTTTTCGCATCAAATATCATGGATATGGATATAGAGAATGAAGAAACAAAGAAAGAGGTAAGACGCCTGGTACTTGACCGGCTGCTCAAAGCCATAAGGAAGAGGGGCCCGGATGCCGATATGTACGTAAACGTCGCTTTAGCGCGGGTAGCGCTAAAGGACGGCGCGCTAGACGACGCATTCGCCTATATAGATGAAATAAATGTTGAAGATCTTGACCTTACCAATAGCGCCCACAGAGATATCCTTATCATGAGAGCTCGTATACTAAACAGCAGATTAACGCAAGAGGCAGGGAAGCCTGTAAGAAATGCACAAGTAATAGCGAATATAAATGCTGAAATTGATTCAATAAGACAGATGGAAGCCGTAAATCGGCTGGAGATGACGGGAGGAGTTCCTCCTGAAGACGTTCAACGTTTGCAGGCGCAACTTGTGACAGCTGCTGCTACTTTAAGTGATCTCGAAAGCAAAAGAAAAGCTCAGGCAGAGACGGATCGCACTGCCGCAGAATCAGCCAAACCGGGCGAGAAAATGGTGGTAGCGGAAAAAGAAAAAGAGGAACAGCCTGAAGAAGACAAGATAAAAGCACTTGAAAGAAGAAAAGCGCTTGATGAAAAAGATATGGCTGCAACGCTTGAACTGGGGCAGCTCTATGCTGGCAAGGGTGAATTTGATAAGGCAAAAGATGCTTTATCGGAAGTGCTCAAGACGTCAAAGGATAAAGACCAGGTAGCGCAAGCCGCTGAAGGAATGGCGCTAATTTCGCTCCGGCAGGATGAGATCCCGGCACGCAGCGTGCTGCGCAAGATACCTAGTGGCGCAAACAAGGACATTATCGTGGATGTAATTTCCGTAAGGAAAGGCGGAAGTATTGAAGTTCCTGAACTTATGAGCCGCATTGAAGGGCTTATACCCGAAGGAGAAATTATAAGCGACAGGGCCGGGCGCTTAATGTCCATAGCCGCGGCTACTTTAGCAGATAATATCAGTACATCGGGAAGACGCGCTTTCAGGGACATGCGTGCAGCAGCGTTAAGCCAGCTGGAACAGATGAAAGCGGCTCTTGAAGGAAGGGAATTCGAGTCTGATGCAGTAAAGGAAGCGGCCCAAAAAGCGGTAGATACCGCAAAACTGGAACGCTTGGCTAAGAGGGTGGCTGAAGATGTAAGAAAGAGAACGCAAATAGACAAGTTGAGGGACGGAATAGAGAAAGTTGCAGCACAGATAGTTCAGGGTGTCAAAAAATCAGATGAACTTGCCAGAGATATACGTAAGGCGACAAGGAACTGGTATCAATCCTGGCTTATGGGTAGAAGAGCCGCTAAAAAAGCCAGCCTCATCGAGCTGGAAGAACAAAAACAGTCAGAAATATTAAACATGAAACGCAAAACTGAAAATAGTTTCCGTGCAGCAGAAAACAAGGCAGCTCGCGGTGAGCTTGCAAAGGATCTGGTAAAAGCAGACGGCGAATACATAAACGCTGCTGGGAAAGATAAAGGATTAGAACAGAGCAGGTGCATAGAGGTAATAGATGAGATTGTAGGACTTCTTAACGAGTATGGGAGCGATAAAGCTGTTAGGGAAGCATTAATGCCTAAGCTCAATCAGTTCATTAGTAGATATGTAACTCTGGCAAACGAGATAGCCGGATCTAATGCGCCGGAGGAACCGGATGAAAGTGCCGCGTATAAAAACTGGAGGAATCTCCTTCCGGTATCTACAGAAA
>JBAROK010000072.1:0-2554 GCA_049642065.1 Candidatus Omnitrophota bacterium
TGGCTTTTTCGCGTGCGTATGGTATACTTGACGGTGGAAAACCCCTAATAACAGCGGAAAAGCCATGGGAGATATTGAAGGATTATCAGACAGGAAACTGAAGGAATTGATACTACGCCAGCTTAAAGAACTGGGTGTTGATCTAGACGTGATAAAGATCAAGGTCGAAAAAGGTCCCAGAGTTTCTTTAAGGGGGGAGGTCTATTCCGATAGAGAGCGTCATATGGTTTTACAGACCGTGATAGACACGGTAGGAGCAGATGCGATCTCAGATGGTCTGGTAGTGGTGCATGGGTTATATGACGATATTGAAGAAGATGGTGGATATCGGGGGGATGGGCTCACCGATCAGGATGAGGATTTTATTGGAACAGAGGATGTGTTTCAGTCAATAGAGGATGGTATTCCGTATATACCGCCGACAAGTCCAGCCTATCAGAAAACTACAGAGAAGGAAGAATGGAAGAAGAGAAAAAAGAAGATGCGCTAATCCCGGAGGCGGAAGCCAGCCAGGAAGAGAAGCTTCAGTGGTATTTCCAGTCATGGAGCATTGCGTTTGCGATATTTGCCTTTGGGCCGCTTGGTCTTTTACTTTTATGGTTCAGGCCGCGCACGCGCATCTATATTAAAGTGGTGATCTCGATAGTTGTCATAGGGCTCACTGTGTGGCTGGCTCTAGGTACTATGCATTATTACCGGGTGCTGATGGAACATTTTGAAGAATTAACCAAAATGATGCAAGAATAATAAACGAAGGGGGATCAGCAAATGTTCGGATTGGGGTTACCAGAAATACTACTTATACTTGTAATAGCTCTTCTTATCTTCGGTGCCGCAAAACTGCCTGAGATCGGTAGAGCTCTTGGAAAGGCCTTGAGTGAGTTCAAAAAAGGCACGCAGGAATTCACTGAAGATAAGAACAAAGAAAAACAAGGATGAATCCTACCTATCCCGAAGAGCGTAAAAAACTTGATGTTATTACGCATCTTGAGGAATTACGCAAACGTATACTGATTTGTCTCGCCGCTCTGGTGTTCGCGGGCGCGTTATCTTTCTGGAAGGGCGAGGCGATAATGACCTTGGTCCAGCGGCCCATACGAGGTCTTGTTGACGAGCTTATCTTTATAAGTCCCACCGAAGCTTTCGTAGCTTATATCAAAGTAGCTCTTCTTTTTGGTTTTATCGCATGCTTTCCGCTTATTCTTTACCAGTTCTGGTCCTTTATAGCCCCTGCTTTGAGCAAGGAGAAACGCAGTCGGATGATCGTGTGGATGACTTTTGCGTTGGCACTCTTTCTGATGGGGATACTATTTTCGTATTTTCTTGCTATCCCAGCTGCGCTTAAATTTCTGCTTAGGTTCAGTAGCGGTATGGCGGTTGCGAAGATCACTCTAGGTAATTATATATCCTTTTTCGGTGCGCTGGTGCTCGTAGGAGGTATTACTTTTGAAATCCCAATAATTATAGGGTTTTTAGTGGACGTTGGCCTTATAAAGACGAGCGTTTTAAGACGAAAACGTCATTATGCGATTCTTGCGATAATGGTATTCGCTGCAGTAATTACTCCAACCCAGGATATTCTTAACATGCTTCTCTTCGCTATACCGATGATCGTTCTTTACGAAATCGGTATTCTAGTTGGTTCTGTTCTTGAGAGAAAAACATAGCTATCTGCCTGGTAAAATTCCTACCACAAAAAGTTGCCATAGGTATCTATTGGTGATAAGCTTTAAGCGTACATAAAGTTAGTATTTTACTGGTAACAAAGGGCAAACCATTTTAAAGGATGGGGCGCAAAGCCAGGGCCTAAATCCGTATCCCGGACACGGTCGACCGGTTGCTTACCACGACGCCCTCATCCTTTGATTGCCTCTTTACTTTTAAGGGGTGAGCGTTATGCGTCGGATTTCAGCGATATACGCTATAAAGGCCTTCCTTGTGATCCTTATATTGTTCGCGATCAATTCCTTCGCCATTGTTGTTCGTACTGATGCCGGAGTGTTTCACGTTGAAGGAGTAGCTTCTTGGTATGCGCAGTTTTCTCCCGGAATACGCCGCACGACCGCAAATATGGAGATTTTTGATCACGATAAGATGACATGCGCTATTTGGGATCTCCCATTCAATACGGTTCTTGAGGTTACGAATTTAAATAATGGCAAAAAGGTGCTGGTGCGAGTTAACGACAGAGGTCCCGCTAAACGACTTTGCCGGGAAGGGCGCGTTATAGACTTAACCATGGCCGCTTTTGACGAGATAGAAGACCTGGAAAAGGGGCTTACTGAGGTAAGAGTGCGCATTGCCGAATGATTATCCTTCCAAAAACTTATTGTTTTTTTCGTATTAATCATTATAATTAGTGGTGATTCCAATCTCAATTTTACCGGGGAGATAAATGACCCTAAGACGTTCTCATATAGCATCACTTCTTATATATTTTTTCATCGTTACATTTTTGTCCTCATGCGCGACACGTGCCCCGAAGGTATCTGATCAGTATGTGGTTTATGAATCACCCGCGGGTTCTATCCAACCTAGGGCGGATCTATATCAT
>JBAROK010000082.1:0-1841 GCA_049642065.1 Candidatus Omnitrophota bacterium
CAGGTCTTTATCGGGTGCGAGGAGACCGTAACGGCCATTCTCTGTCACTTCGCGTGCACCTAAATTTGGCGTGGCTACAACAGGCGTTCCTGATGCCATGGCTTCAATATAAGGGACACCGAAACCTTCGTAAGTACTTGGCAGACAGAAAACCCATGCGCGCCGGTACAAGTCCGCTAATGCTTCCAAGGAAGCCCTTCCGAACCAACGCACCCCCTCACCTTTTACCCTTTCCTCACAAACAGCCCAAAATTCCGCATCCGGAACAGTCGGGCGAATTTGGCTCTTAAACAAATCCAGCAACATGGCTCCGCGCTTACGATAACCCATCGTTCCAACAAAAAGAAGTGACGGTACAGCGGATTTATCTTCAATTGGATGAAAAACAGTAAGATCTACACCGTCAGGTATCACTTTTTTTACCATAGGTATGTAGCGGCGGGTATTTGCGGAAACCGCTACCAGCTCATCTGGCAAGAAGCAGGAGCTGTATTCACACAACGCCAATAGCGCGAAAAACGCCTTATCTCTCTTGCCTTTAATATGTAACATTTCCGCAAAACAGGAACCATGATAAGTATGAATGTGACGGGGCCTTTTGCATCCCCACAAAAACCAGTCATCGCCATGCGCGTTAAGGACATCAAACTTACTAAAGTCGTACTCTCTAAGATTCCAGGCAAATCCAAAAGCCCTGAACCTGCGTCCTGAAGGCACCACGACCACTTCATACAAAGAATCTTCCGACGGTCCTGCTTGACTAACCACGGTAACTTTGTGTCCTCGCTTGACGAGCTTGTTTGCAAGATAATGGACCTGGTAACCCACCCCGATCTTACTGCCGCTCGGAAGATACATGGAAATTATTGATATATTCATTTCAGCCATAATTTTTTTATTTCATCAAGGCCTGTTCTAGTACATCAACAGTAACTGACCACGAAACTTTTGCCGCGCGTTCAACAGATTTTATCTTTTGTGTTTTAATAACATCGTGGTCTGTCGCCAAGAGACGCAGGCAATCAACTACTGAATCAAAATCATCCGGATCAACAAGCATGGCTGCCCCACCGGCTGCCTCTGGTATCCCTCCCCTGTTTGAAGTCACAACAGCACAACCCGATGCCATCGCCTCGAGTATTACCAACCCGAAAGGTTCGTTTGAACGGGATAAAATACATACAACATCATTTTCACGAATCAGAGCAGGAACATCAGGACGTCCAACGTGTCCGAGATATTTCGCTTCTACAGCGTCCATTTTTCCCTTCAGTTTTTGTAAGAATGGGTCAGTAAGATCGCCATCACGGGCATAAAACCAAACTCCACCAGCAACAGTTAGCTGAACAGGCAAGCCTTCTTTCTGCAACACCCTCACTGCATCTACTGCAATATCTACTCCTTTGTTTGGGTCGATCCGGCCGATATAGAGAACGTGAAGAGTATCTCTTTTTTTCAAATAATCCTGCCGCGGCTTGAATGTTTCAAGATTAACACAATTCAAAGCAACAACCAGCCTATCTGGAGTAATGTCATAAGTCTTTATCATATAATCTCTTATATACCCACTTGCAGCTATAAATGGGTTCACGAAAGGCAAAGACCGGTTTAAAATCTTCCGATCAACATGCAATTCGTTCTGAAGGTATACTGCTACTTTTGCTCCCGGCACTGCTTTCTTGATATGCCGGAGCGGTGTTATATCGTTAAAAACAACCACGGCATCGGGTTGGGGACAAATATTCTTAAGCGCTCTAGTAAAAGAGAACAAGTAATATTCGTAATAACCCCAGGGCCATTTGAATAGCTTTCGCAAAAACCTACTGATCGCACGTTGAACT
>JBAROK010000093.1:0-8032 GCA_049642065.1 Candidatus Omnitrophota bacterium
TCCTGCCAAGATGTTGCTTCTCGCTGTTCTATTATCATAGAGAATCTTAATTTCCACTAGGATCCCTTATGGTTTCAGCAAATAATCTGCTATAGCTTTATACAGAGCGGTTACTGCCAGGATGGAACAATGGCAATGGTTTTTCGGCAAGCCGTTTAGCAAATCTATGACCTTTTGGGGGGAAATTCCAAGCGCCTCATCAACAGTCTTGCCTAACACCAATCCCGCTGTCATTGATCCGCAGACATGTATAGCTATACATCCCTCGGTGTAAAATTTAATATCATCGATGATCTTATCCTTGATAACAAGATAAAATTCCATCTCATCCCCGCAGGGTCCTTTAACATATGCGCTGCTCGTCGGAGCGTTCATCCTGCCAAAATATTTCGGCTCCTTGGCCATTGCTATAAGGTCTTGCGGATATAAACTTTCATCCTCATGCATATCTATTCTATCTATGTTTTTCATTTCTTCCTCACTTATTTAACTTATTTCTTCTTTAAGATTTTGCCATATTTCTTTTATCCTCTCTGTCGTTTCGTTGTTTACATGTTCCACTATTGTCTTGCCTTTGACCATGGCTTTAACTATTTGTTCATCAAAGCCTATCTTTCCTACAACCTTAATATCGTTCTCGAGACAATACTCCTCAATCTTCCCGGTCATCTCCGCGTTAAGATCGTATTTATTGATCACTAGCTTAACAGGCACACCAAAATGTTTAGCAACTTGAATAACCCTGTCCGCGTCATGTAACCCGGATATAGTAGGTTCTGTTACTATAAGAGCGGCATCTACCCCTGAAATAGAGGCTATTACCGGACACCCTATCCCGGGAGACCCATCAATGATGACCCAATCAAGATCATTCTCTTCAGCCAGTTCTTTTGCTTTATTTCTTACCAGGCTGACGAGTTTTCCGGAGTTCTCTTCGGCGATCCCCAGCTTTGCGTGAACCATAGGCCCGAACCTCGTGCTCGAGATAAACCATTCTCCGGTTGTATTCTCCCGCATCTTTATCGCCCCTGCAGGGCAAACAAAACTGCAGAACGCGCATCCCTCACATGCAATAGGATCAACTATATAATCTTTACTTATGGCTTCAAACCTGCAAAGTTCTACGCATTTTCCGCAGCTGGCGCAAACATCATTATCAATTACAGCAGTCTTGCCACTTTTGAACAAATGCCGCTCTTTTACATCTGGAGCAAGCAAAAGATGTAAATCCGCTGCGTCAACATCACAATCCGCCATCACTTTGTTCTTTGCTATCGCGGCAAAAGATGCTGTTAGTATCGTCTTACCTGTACCACCTTTCCCACTTATAACAACGATTTGTTTCATGCTTGTTCTTTCCCTATTTCATCTTACTCGAGGCATCCTGTGCGGCTAACACAATCGCATACTTTGTTGGCGCAGCTGTCAGATAAGGGTGCGTTGCCATCTGCAATGTTTCCAGTTCTGTAAGAGAAACTCTCTGCTGAATGGCTAAACTTATAATATTTATCATCTCACCGGCAGACATTCCGCCAGCAACCTGTCCACCCATAAGAATTGCTGATTGTTTGGAAAAAATTAATTTTGCTTTCAACTTGTTCGTTCCAGGTAAAGCCGCGGGATGTTTATCCACGCCTTCAGCATTCCCTACAACTATTTCAAATCCCTCTTTCTTTGCGCTGCTTTCTGTCAATCCTGCCGAGCCCAGCACCAAACCATCAACATATGTGGAATATACAGCAATCGTTCCTTTATTTTCTCGAATAACTTTCAAATTATACAGATTTGCTCCCGCGATCCTTGCTTCAGCAGTTGCAGTCGAAGCAAGCCTGACCGGGGTATCCTTGTGAGTATAAAAATCCCTCTTGCCCGCACAATCGCCTACAGCAAAGATGTCCTGATCAACCGTCCTCATATATTCATCTACCCATATCCCATCACCTTTTCCCAAGTCCAACCCTGCATCCTGAGCCAGTTTTGTGTTTGGGAGCGAACCGATCCCCAAGATAACGCTATCTACCTCTAACTCTTCACCACTTTCAAAGCACACTCCTTTTACTTTTTCGTCACCCAAAAACTTAACTATACGATGATTCGTCAATACATTAACACCACGTGCTTTCATTTTTTCTTCAACTTGTTGAGAAAACTCTTCATCAAATGAATGCGCCAAAAGATGAGAAAGAATTTCCACTAAGTGCGCATTCAATGTTTTTATTTTTGAAATTTCATCAGCAAACTCCACGCCTATAAAGCCGCCACCGACTATCAGGACATTTTTCCCCTTCTTTATCTCTTTGATAGCTCCCTTAAGATAATCCATGTCTTTTTGTATAGGATATATCCCCTTTTTCTCAATGCCCGGGATCGCCGGGGTTATCGGATGAGATCCTACAGCTATTATGAGCTTTTCGTAAGAATAAGTTTGTCCGGTTAAAGTCTTTACGGCTTTTTCTTCCCGGTCTATTGAGATAGCTTCCCCGACAACCACTTCAACGCCTTTTCCCTCTAGTGGCGCTGTACCCAGTTTATTTTCATCAGGATCCTTAAGGCTTGAAAACATATAAGGAATCCCACAGGGAATAACACCTTTTTCTACACTTTTCAGCATTAGAATCTTTTTATCCGGATAGTATCTCTGTGCCGTAACAGCGCTTATCATGCCGGCTGGACCGGCTCCAAGAATTAAAATATCGGTTTTTTTACTCATTAACAACCATCTCCTTCTTGAGTTATTCTTTTTATCTTCCCAAGTAATCCCTGAAACTCTTTTTTATATTCCGGAAAAGCTTCCACAATTGAAACACCTTTTGAATAAGCGCTGGCTATTTCTCTCTTAAAAGGTATCTTCATCAGTACTGGTATAGTTTCTCTTTCACAATATTTATCTGTTTCATCATCTCCAAGATCGGAACGGTTAACAACAACCCCAAAAGGAATCTTCATTTCCCGCAAGACTTCCACCGCCAGTATCAAATCATTTAAACCGAAAGGAGTGGGTTCGGTAACAAGGAGACAAAAATCCGATCCCTGAATAGACGTAATAACCGGACAAGATGTTCCGGGAGGAGCATCAATAATAACCGTTTTTTTAGGATCTATCCGTTTTTTTACTGCACGTATAACCGGAGGGGCCATCGCTTCTCCGATATTAAGCCTGCCGTGAATAAATCCAATGTTCCCCTTTTTACCCTCCTCTAAGATCCCCACATCCCGTTTCACTTCTTTTATACATTCTTGAGGACAAAGGTAAGAACATGCCCCGCATCCGTGACAAAGCGCAGGAAAAACAAGAGTCTTTCCCTTAGAATTATCGCCAGGGGGAAGAACTGCTATGGCATTGTAAGAGCAAACTTGCTGACACTTTCCACAAAAGGTACATTTAGACTCATCTACCTCAGGCACAGAGATAGATACAGCCTCGGTTTTTTTAATGTCGGGTTTTATGAAAATATGCGCGTTCGGTTCCTCGACATCACAATCTAAAAACTGCACATCATCATTTAAGGAAAAAGCAAGACTTGTAGAAACCGTAGTTTTCCCTGTGCCACCTTTACCACTTGCTACAGAAATAATCATCCTTTTTATTCCCTGACCATTTTTGTCCCGCATTTAGGGCATTTTATATTATAACAAGGCACTCCCACCTCATGTGGAACACACAACTTGCATCTAGGGCACAGACAATTCCCTCCCGGGCCAGAACCGGGCCTGCCACCTCGGCCTCTTCCTCCGCTCGCCACCGGACCTCGACCAAAAGGACCTGTTCCATTACCACCTGGCATAACACACCTCCCACCTTTAATCAGAAATTATCTCAGCTAGTCCCAAAATGAGAATCAACGCTCGGACCCTGAGTTGCTTTAAATTCACCTTTTTTGTATTTTTCAATAGCTTCTTTGACCTTACCGGAAACACCGGTAATAACCTCAATACCACCTGCTTGTAACGTTTGGAAAGCATTTGGACCAACATTTCCGGTCAAAACCACTTTGACTTGTTTTTCAGCCATTAACTGACCTGATTGGACTCCTACTCCGCCCATACCATCCTTGTTAGAATTTTCCAGAACATCGGTCTCATCTGTATCGGTATCAGTAATAACAAAATACTGACATCTTCCGAACCGCGGATCTACCTGTGCTTCAAGATCATTACCTTGTGCCGTTATACATATTTTCATTTTTCACAATCTCCTTCTTTATGATGATATTCATCATCGGGGTGATCACATTCAGTTTTATCAAGTCCATATCCTTTCCCGGCACCTGGCTTGCATAAACTCTCACCACCCTCAAGAGTACTGCTCGCTATTTTTTCTACAACAGCATCTATCTGACCACTGACTCCGACTATCCTTTCGATCCCCTGTTCGGAAAAAAGCTGAACCGCTCTCTGCCCCATACCCCCGGCTACGATACAATTGACTCCTTTATCATGAAGAAATTGTGGCAAAAAACCAGGATGATGCCCCGGATTAGATATTTCTTCTTTACCTGTTACTTTACCATCCTCAATATCAACTATAGTGAACGATGGACACCTCCCAAAATGAGCAGATACATTATCCCCGTCCGTAGAAATAGCTATACGCATTTTCCCCTCCATCTTTTTTATTGATTTTCCTTCTATTCTTTATCCGTCTCCAAGGCACTGATACGGCTTTGGATATCTGATAGCTCTTGTTTAAGAAGCTCTGCTTCAGATCTTAAAGCTTCTTTTTCATCTTCGGGCGTAAAGCCACTTCTCTGCCAACCCATCAGACCTGTCGCATAATACATATTTCTCCAGCCTCTGCCACCTCCGCGGCCAAAACCCCTTCCTGAACGCGGACGTCCAGCAAAACTACCTACCGGCATAGCACAATATCCTCTACCGCCTCCTGTCATTGGCCCCATACCTCTTGGACCTGTCCCATCATAACCTGGCATAACATACCTCCTTTCTTTTATTTTTTTTCTCTACACTTATCACATAAACCATAAAATTGGATTATGTGGTTTTTAATATCGAAATTATACTTTTTCGAAAGTCCTTTTTCAGCTCGTTTTAAAAATTCCATCTCTTCATCTATAAAATCAGTATATTCAATTATCCTTTTACAGCTTGTGCAGATCAAATGGTGATGATGTTCACTCTTGGGCCCCTCAGTAAGTTCGTATCTCGCCCTGCCGTCACCAAAATCAAATTTCACGACCAACCCCATCTGGGTAAGAAGCTCCAAGGTGCGATAAACCGTCGTAAGCCCCACATTAGGGTACATCTTGTGGACTTTCAAATATATGTCTTCGGCACTGAGATGTTTATCCGTCCCGCTCAAAACATCCATTATGGCTTGCCTTGGTACGGTCATCCTGTAACCGCACCCTCTGAACTTTCCGCCCCATCCCGGCCCCGTCATTCTTCTCCCGCCTGGCATATTGAACTCCTTTTCTTATTGAAAATGGTTTCCATTATCAATTATACATAGTTTTTCCACGGTTGTCAATCGATATCTTTCAATTGAATTACAGAGAAGGGGAACTTACTCTCGACCCTATAAAAGCGGATTCCTGTATGCAGAAAAACTTGGTTTTTAAATTACCGGATATTTCACCACGGTTAATACATTAGTCCTTCGCCCTTTTTATCATAAATTCAACATTTTCGTCAGCATTTTTCATTATAATCTCTTTTTCAGGATACTTCCCACGCCAGACACGAAATATCTCATCAGCAAAACCCTGCCCTATTGCATCTATTCCCTTGAAATCCAAGATAACTATCTTGAATTTTTCCAGACCGTTCAATAAGCGGCGTGCCTGCGATCTTGACACATAGTTAGCATCTCTGTCATACAGCTTTATCGTAACTTCAGTCTTGCTAAAAATGAACGAGTCATCCGTATATTCCCTGAAGACCTCGCCTATCTCTTTTTCGGAATCTATACTTATAGAGAACACTACCCTGGTCCCTTCACTCTTTTTATTTACATTCTTAAGAAAAATGTCTTCAACTAGATTATCGAACATGATCTTCTTTTCGGAACTCTCTATAATAAGGATGTCACCGACCCTGGAAGTGAAAAAAATACCTTCCCCGCTGTGAGAAGCCGGTTCCGTTGTTTGCTTTCCCTTCAAAAGATCTTGTATAGCCTCCATCGTGCTCTCAAGGTGTTTCTCCCTCATTATGTTATTAAAGATCCCGACACCTTTATCCCGCACCTCGAACAATACATTGTTCTCTTTCCTTTCTACACGTACTTCTATTTTGTCGGAATTTGAGTGCTCTATGGCATTGTTCAACATTTCGGTGAACGAGTACTCTAATATTTTGGATATATTATCTTTAAGCTCCTGGAATATACCCGTATTTCTTTTGATATCCTCCAACACCTCATCTTCATTAAGATCCTTGTTATTCAAGATCCGGTATATTGTTCTTATTAAACTCTTTTCCTTAGTGACCACTTTTTTGCTGGCGGGTATATATCTGGTTTTATTCGCCTTTCCTATCAGGACAAGAATCCCCTCTTCCCTCAGTTCTCGGAAAAACCGGTTAACATATGCCCGTGAAAAACCCGAGATCCTGACTATTTCCGAAGCTTTTACTTCACCCTTCTTCTCCAATGTTCTAATGATCAATCCTTTGACGTCCATGCTATCTTCTCCATTTAGTTTACAACTTTAGTATATCACATAAACTATAAGTTGTAAACAAGGTGTATACAAATACTCTATTAGTTTACAACTTTTAAAATATTGCAATTTTTTAGTTGCAAACTACCTGTAAACAAAAAAGGCGACTTCATATACGAAATCGCCTTTATGCTGGAACAAGATGGTGGAGGTGCCGGGAGTATCGTATTTTTGTGCTCAAAACACCTATTTCACCACGATTCCACCACGATTTGTACTTTTATTGTACCATTATTTTGTTCTTTCAAGCACCTGTTTTTGTCCTTCTCTCGTAACGTGCGAATAGAACTCCAGCAAAACACTGGTATCTTTGATTCCCGAGATAGCCTTTACGTCAGCTATGGGTATATTACCTTTACCACACTCGGTGCAGAACCTATGCCTGAAATAATGTGGCGTCAGATCAATGCCTAAAACTTCTCTACTCTTCTTTTTTAGGTAATCCCTCACTCTATTGGGATGACATCTTCTTCCATATTTATTCGGGAACAACCACTTTGTTTTGTTCCCTCTCAAGGCTCTGCGTATATGCTTCTCTAGACCTTCATCCAAATATTCAAGTGGAGCATCCTCCTTCATCTTAGTTGTTTCTGCTCTGACATTGATAGATAGCGGTTTAAATCCCTTTAAAACAACATCTTTTCGTGCTATCTGCGTGGTCTCATTAATTCTTCGGCCTACCCGTTTGATAAAATAAATCACCATAAAATAATCCGGTCTATCCTTATTAATGGCAGCCAATAGCTTATTCATGTTGCTATTACTGATCTCTGGATATGATTTCTTCTTTGCAGGAGGTTTCTTAACCTTCTTTAATTCTTCAACCAGATCCCTACTGCAATATCCCAGCATATAAAGCCTGTTTATTATAGCTTTTACATGAATGAATTCAGACCTTAATCCATCTGTTCTTTTAAGCTCATTGGCGTAATAGTTCTTGTATCGCCGGAAGAAAGAAAGTCCAAGCTGCCCTGTCCTCTCTATCTGCGGGAAGTGCTCCTCCCTAAAAGAACCGAACATTCGCCAATAAACATTCTTATATCTACCAATAGTCTTCGTTAGCTCAACATCAGACTTTACGTCGTCATGGAGAGCCTCCCAAGCTTCATCAAACTCAACACTTTGAGTCCCATTCTGTTGAATTTCTTCTCCAGTCTTCTCCTGATACTCAAACATTTCCTTCATACGCTTTTCAAAGGCCTCCTTCTCAGAAGAGGCCTCTATCCTATGTTGACACTTATGTCCATCCACGTCCCATTTTATCTCATACTTCTCTCCCTTGACGATGGTACGAACTCCCATATATTTTTTATTTTTTCTGACCATATTATTCACCTAACCATTTGAAAAATTCA
>JBAROK010000002.1:0-71136 GCA_049642065.1 Candidatus Omnitrophota bacterium
TTCCATCCTGGCAGTAACCGCTCTGTATAAAGCTATAGCAGATTATTTGCTGAAACCATAAGGGATCCTAGTGGAAATTAAGATTCTCTATGATAATAGAACAGCGAGAAGCAACATCTTGGCAGGATGGGGGTTTTCCTGTTTAGTTGATAACAGTATTTTGTTTGATACGGGGGAAGATCGGGAAAGCCTGTTGCATAATATGAAGGCGATGGGAGCAAGTGTTTCTCGCCTGGAAAATATTGTAATTTCTCACGATCATTGGGATCATACTGGGGGATTAGAAGGAATACTCAGGGGAAGAGATGGGATTAAAATATACGGGTGTCCGGGGTTCAGCGAAGAGTTTAAGGGAAAGGTCAAAGATTTGAATGGACGATTGATTGAATTGAGAGATTTTGTTGAAATAAGGAAAGATATATTTGCAACTGGGGCGATTCAGGGAACACATAAAGGGCAGAATATCGAAGAACAGGCATTAGTACTTAAAACGCAGAAAGGCATTACTATTGTAACAGGTTGTGCCCATCCCGGGATTGTGAAGATTACGGAAAAAGTTAAAGAAAGATTTTCTAATGAAAATCTGTATTGTGTGATTGGAGGTTTTCATTTAAAAGGTACAAGGGAAGAATATATAGTAAAAGTGGTCGCAAGGCTACAAGAGCTGGGAGTCGAGAAAATTGGTCCTACCCATTGTACCGGAGAAGAAGCAGTAAAGATTTTCAGGAAAAGCTTTGGTAAGAATTTTATCATAATAGCTGCAGGCAAAGAATGTGAGGTGTAACGATATGGAATATATTCCAGAATTAACCAGTAAAGAAGTTGAGGAAGTTCATAGGCATTTCGAAGAAAGGCTTGCCATCTATAGAAATAGGGGTCTGGACTTTGATAAATACAGAAAATTTATCCTTGATAAGGTATCTCCTTTTGAAAGTGACATTTTGGAGCTTGGCACGGGTACTGGATACACCACACTTTCATTAGCTAAAGAGGGATATGAATTCACTTCAATTGATACTGACGAAGAGGCTTTGAAAACAACAGCCGCAAGGCTTGCTTATGACAAAGTACTTTCAAACGTAAAATTTTACATTATGAACGCAACACGCTTAGAATTCAGTAATGACAGTTTTAAAAGTGTTATTGCCATAAATCTGTTACATCATGTAGCAGAAATCGAGAAGCTTCTTTCGGAAGCGGATAGAGTGCTTTGTACAAAAGGTAAAGTGGTGATATCAGATTTTAACGAAGAAGGACGGGAAATTATAGATACAGTTCATAAAGAAGAAGGCCGGTCGCATGATCATCCCATCGCAGATCAGGGGCAAATACGTTCTTTTTTCGATGAGAAGGGCTACAAAATCGAGGAATTCGAAAGTACGGGCCACTGGATTTTGATAGGCGAAAAGAGATAAGGGAATGAGCAAAGAGAACTATAAATATATATACGGACCTGTGCCTTCTTGGAGGCTTGGAAGTTCGTTAGGCATAGATCCTATTTCAGACGAAAAGAAAATATGCAGCTTTGACTGTATTTATTGCCAGCTAGGCAAAACCAAGGTTCACACTAAGAAGAGAAAAGTCTTTATTCCTACGGAAAAAGTTATTGAAGAGATAAAATCTTTGCCCTCAGTAGATATAGACTATATTACATTTTCAGGTAGAGGGGAGCCCACGCTAGCCAAAAACCTTGGGAAAATAATAACCGAGGTAAAGAGAATAAGAAAGGAACCTGTTGCAGTTTTGACTAACGCAGGTCTTTTATATGATAAAGAGGTAAGAAAGGATTTATCTCAGGCCGATTTTGTAGTCGCTAAACTCGATGCTTTTTCTGAAGAAATATTCAAGAAGATAAACAGGCCTGTAAGAGGGATTAATCTGTCAAAGGTAATAGAAGGTATCAAGAAGTTTTTAAGAAACTATCGCGGAAAACTTGCGCTTCAAATTATGTTTGTGAAGGAAAATGAAAAATACGCAAAAGAGATCGCGCAATTAGCCAAAAAGATCGGAGCAGACATGGTTCAGCTAAATACGCCACTCCGGCCATGTGCAGTGAGGCCTCTATCAAAAAAGAGAATGGAAGAAATTGAGAAACATTTTAAAGGCCTAAATGCAATCTCAGTCTATAAGAGCGCAAGGAAAAAGGTTAAGCCTGTAAGTAAAAAAGATGCCCTCAAAAGAAGGGGAAAGGTTTGAGGGAGGGGGGGGGGTGGATTATGTCCAAAAAATATGTTTTCAAAACAAAATTAAGGTGGAGCGGTTTTAAAAGAGGGTCACTTTCATCCCCTGGCAAACTTAATATTGGCGTAGCAATACCGCCTGAGTTTAATGGTGAAGAGGGCTATTGGAGCCCTGAGGAGCTTTTGCTCTCCGCAGTCGACTCCTGTGTTATGACCACGTTTCTGCATTATGCCGAAATAAAAAAGATTGAGTTCAGGGCATATGAAAGTGAAACAGAGGGTGTTTTAGAAAGAATAGACGATCAATTCATGTTTTCGAAGATCATAGTCAAACCTGAAATTTCGGTAATGTCAAAAGATCAAATCGATAAAGTAAAAGAGCTTATGACAATTGCGGAAAATAATTGCTTTATTTCGAACTCGATAAAATCCGAGGTTGAAATCATGCCTGAAATCAAAGTGGGGATTTTAAATGGCTGATTATCAGCAAATAGATAAAGCGAGAAAAGCGTTAAAACTTGGCGAGAGTGCAACTATCCCGGAGATAAAAGAAGCCTATCGAAAGTCGTCCCTGAAATATCATCCCGATAAATGTAAAGAAAAAGACAAAAAGAAATGTGAAGAAAAATTCAAACAGATCAACAGCGCTAATGAGATCTTAATAGAGTATTGTTTGAACTATAGATTCCCGTTCGGAAGCGCGGAAGACGTTGAAAGCCCGGAAGAGAAACAGATGAAGGACCACATGAAAAGATTTTACGAGGGATGGTGGGGAGACCTTAAGGTATGAAGGATATTTTTGACAGATATTCCGCAAAATATGATGCCTGGTACGACAGGAACAAATTCGCTTATCTTTCAGAGCTCGAAGCCGTAAAGAGGTTTTTGCCGAAAAAGGGCAAGGGCTTGGAGATAGGCGTGGGCACCGGAAGGTTTGCCGCTCCTTTGGGAATAGAATATGGGATCGATCCATCAAAAAACATGCTTGAGATAGCCCGACGAAGAGGAGTGAATGTGCGGAAATCTTCCGGGGAGAGGTTGCCGTTCAAGAAAGGCACTTTTGATCATGTGGCGGTTATCGTCACGTTGAGTTTTGTCCGTAACCCGGGAAAGGTCCTTAAGGAGGCCGCAAGGGTCTTAAAGAGAAACGGTATAATAATCATCGGGATGATAGACAGGGACAGCTTCCTGGGGGAATACTACCGGAGAAAAAAAGGTGTTTTTTACAGCAAGGCAAAATTGTTGAAGGTGCATAAAGTCACCGAGCTTTTGATCAAGGCGGGATTCGGAGGGATTTCGTATGGCCAGACGATATTCTTCCTGCCGGGAAAGATGAGATCGATCCACAGGACGAGAAAGGGGTCTGGAAAAGGCGGGTTCGTTGTGATCAAGGCCGAAAAGAGAACAAAATAAGGATGGACATGAAGATAACCATGAGGCCAATAGGTATTATTCGCACTCCGTATAAGACAACAGAGGGTATGCCTATTCAGGGAACATTCGAAAAGGGTGTTTCCGGCACAATTAAGCTCTTTTCTGGATACCGGAGGGGTTTAAAGGACATCGAGGGGTTCTCGCATGTTATCCTGATCTACCATTTTAACCGTTCAAAGCAGGAAAAACTCACGGGGAAGCCGTTTCTTGAGGATAAGGAACATGGGATATTCGCCATACGAAGTCCGCATCGTCCGAACCATATCGGGTTTTCGATAGTAAAGCTCGAGAAGGTGTGCGGCGCTGATATTACTTTCTCGGAAGTAGATATGCTCGACGGCACACCGCTCCTTGATATCAAACCTTATGTTAAATACTTTGACAACCGGACCAACGTTAAAAGCGGATGGGTGAGCAGACACTTTAAAAATGGCAAAATGCCCAGAAGGACGAAAATAAGATAACAGAATAAGGTACAAATCGTGGTGGAAATGAGGGCGAAGAGAGTACGCAGGGCCTAGTTAGAAACTAGATTTTTAAACATAGCAATTGTACGCAATTGTCAAAAAGTTATCCCCAACCCTCCTACAATTATTACCAAAACTATTGACAATCCTTCAAAAAGAGTTAAAATATAGGAATATAAGGGAATATAGGAGAATATAGTGGAATATAGGGGAAAAGCTAAAGGAGATGGGATGGGAAACGAGAAGGTAATGACAACAAGGGAATTGGCAAATTATATGAAATTGAGTGAAAAAACTATTCTTAAGAAGGCACAAAATGGGGAATTGCCAGGAGTAAGGGTAGGAAGCCAGTGGCGTTTTAATTTGGCGGCGATAGATAAATACCTGCAGGAAGACATAATGCACGATATGCCGAAAGATGAATTGAACATTATTATCGAAACCGCACAAAATATTATTCCTTTGTCGCGGCTCATATCTCCGGGTTTAATGAATTTAAACTTGAAAGCAAAGACAAAAGATGAGGTTCTTTCTGAGATTGCTGAAACAGCTTACAAAGGGGGCATAATTTCAGCTAAGAAGACGCTTTTAAATCAGTTGCAAAAAAGAGAAAAAATGTTAAGTACGGCTGTTGGCAATGGTATTGCTATTCCACATCCAAGAAATCCAAACCCAACTTTGTTTAAAAAACCGAATATTTTGATGGCAAAATCAGTAGAAGGTATAGATTTTCAAGCACCAGATAATAAAAAAGTATATCTATTTTTTATGATTTGTGCGCCCAACATGATTGTTCATCTAAGGCTTCTGGCAAAGATTTCCAGGTTGCTTCATGTTGGGGGTGTTGTTGATAAATTTATAAATATATCCAATAGTGACGAAATGATAAAAGTGTTTTTAGCTATAGAGAGAAACCAGCTTTTTCCATGGGAAGTAGTTGAATAGAGGAGTATATCAATGATTGATATTAGCAAGTATCTTAATTCGGAGTCAATCATTCCGGATCTAAAGGCAAGCACCAAGGAAGAAGCGATACGGGCACTGGTCGACAGGATCTTTGAGGACAAACCTGTGCGGGATTGCCCTGTAGGTCAAGAGGAAGCTTGCGAAGAGGTCATTAAACGGGAAAATCTCCAGACAACAGGTATCGGGAATGGGTTGGCTTTTCCTCATGCCCGGATTGAAGGATGGGGAGATTTTGCGATGTCAATGGCGGTAAGCAAGGGGGGCATTGATTTCACAAGTCTTGATGGGAAGCCTGTCAAGTTTATCTTTCTTTTGATCTCATCTCCAAATGCGCCTTACGTTATTCTCCAGACAATGTCCGCGATTATCCGGTTCTTAAGTGATATGGGACATGGAGAGGACATACTTGAAAACCCAGTAAGAATTCAGGAAATCCTTGAAAGATTTCTTGAAAAAGATATAGAAGCAACAGAACAGATACTTGCCCGTGATATCGCCAGACCAGTGATGAATTATGTGAGCTTAGATACACCCGTAGAGGAAGTGACCCGGACGATGCATCTTAACCGGCATGATATACTTCCGGTTGTTGATGAAAATAATAAGTTTTGTGGTGAAATATCCTGCTGTGAAATCTTTGAATACGGTATGCCGCATTTTTTCAAACAGCTTAACACGATATCGTTTGTAAGACATATAGACCCGTTTGAGAACTATTTCAAGATAAAGAGAGATCTTAAAGTAAAAGATATTTTTATGGATGGTTCCAACCCAATTCAAAAAGACAACACACTTCTTGAGGTTATCTTTGAGATGACGGTCAAAAAGAGATCTAAGCTTTTTATGGTGGACGAAGACGGGACATTGGCGGGAGTCATCGACAGATTTTGTATTATAGATAAGATATTATTTTTCTAAAAACAGGATGTAGGGTTAAAGATGAAGGCATTATTATCTATCGCAATTTTCGTAATTGCGTATTGTTTTATAGCTTCAGAGAAGGTCAATAAGACCATTGTTGCCATTCTTGGCGCTTCGTGTGTGCTATTGTTGGGATTAGTAACATTTGAAGAAGCAGTCGCAGCCATCGATTTTAATGTTATTTTTCTTCTCGTAGGAATGATGACTAGTGTGTATATACTTTCAAAAACAGGATTTTTTGAATGGATAGCAGTTGGTGTTGCGAAGCACGCAAAAGGTGATCCATGGCTTATTATGTTTTTTCTTTTATCGGTAACTGCTATTCTTTCCGCGTTTCTTGATAACGTGACCACTATTATAATGCTGGTGCCTGTAACCATCCTTATTATGCAACTTCTTGAAATATCACCGATTCCCTTTGTTATTATGGAAGCCATCGTATCCAACATTGGCGGTACATCAACTCTAATCGGAGATCCTCCCAATATCATTATTGGGTCACAAGCAAATTTATCTTTCAATAGTTTTCTCGTTAATCTCGGTCCAGTGGTAATGCTTGTATTTGCAGTTTTCATGGGGACAATTTTCCTTCTTTTCAGAAAAAAATTCCACGTACCCGAAGAGATAAGAAAAAGGGTTAAAGAAGCCATTCCACGCCTTGCAATCGTTGACAGGCAAAACATGATCCGTTCGCTTATGGTTTTCGGTTTGATTTTTGCGGGATTTTTTATGCACAACTTACTAGGCGTAAAACCGGGTATTATTGCTCTTGGCGGAAGCATGTTGATGCTACTTGTCTGTAGGTCCGAGAGCGAGGATACATTGATGCGTGTTGAATGGGGCGTGATATTCTTTTTTATAGGGATGTTCATGATGATAGCTGCCTTAGAGGTGAACGGAGTGATGTCCTGGATTGGATACCATATTATCCATCTTGCCGGGAAAAACCTTTTTCTTGTATGTATTGTTGTATTGTGGGGTTCCGCAATTTTCTCATCAATGTTGGATAATATACCCTTTGTAATCACAATGGTGCCCCTTGTTAGGCAATTTGTTATATATTTTTCTCATGCATCAGGCATAGCCGATCCGATAGCGATACAATTGCAGATCGCTCAACCTCTTTGGTGGTCCCTTGCCTTAGGAGCTTGTCTTGGCGGGAACGGTACGTTAATCGGGGCCTCAGCAAATATAGTAATGGCGCGCATAAGTGAGAAAAACAATTACCCAATAAGTTTTATGCGTTTCTTTAAATATGGGTTTGGGTTCATGATACAATCAATGGTGATCTGTACGTTATATATCTGGATGAGATATTTTTTCGCAAAATAAAAGTACAAATCGTGGTGAAATCGTGGTGAAATGGCGATTTTAAGCACGAAAAGCAGTCCCTTCCGGCACCTCCACCATATCATTTGTATGAAAAATCCGACTTCAAATATTGAGATCGGGTTTTTTGTTGTAACATCACACCTGTATATATATGAAGCTTTTACCCGGGGTTTAGTGTAAAATAGTGGCAGTTACAATGTACAGTGACGAAGCAGATAACTCATATCGAATAAAAAAACAAGGAGTAAGGATATAATGAAGAAAGAATCTGGAACAAATGTCTCTTTTGATGGGCTTGGTATCGCCCCCAAAATACTCGAAGTATTGGACCGCCTGAAGTTCACCAGCCCGACCCCGATTCAGCATAAAGCAATCCCTATAGCGATAGATGGTACTGATGTTATCGGAGTGGCTCAGACTGGTACAGGTAAGACCCTGGCTTTTGCTATACCCGTTATACAGCGTCTTTCCCGGAGTGAGGGGCAGTGTCTGATACTCGTTCCTACCAGGGAGTTGGCCTTGCAGGTAAATGAGACCTTCCAGAAGATAGCACCCTTATTTGGCATAAAGACTGTAGTCATTATAGGAGGGGTTCCGATGCAGTCCCAGCTAAGGGACCTAAAAAAGAAACCTCGTCTTATCATAGCCACGCCTGGGAGGCTGGTTGATCATATGAATCAAAGGACACTGCGTTTGAATCAAGTGGAGATCCTTATCTTGGACGAAGCTGACAGGATGTTGGATATGGGTTTCAAGCCGGATATAGAACGCATCCTTAAGTTCGTACCCAAAAAAAGGCAGACTATGCTTTTTTCGGCTACGATCCCCGGGGAAGTTGTCTCAATAGGGGCTGCGCATATGAAACTTCCCATCCATGTCGAGGTTGCCCCGTCAGGAACTGCCGCTGAACGTATTATCCAGGAATTGTTCATCGTAAGAAAAGAAGCTAAAAAGAAACTGCTGGCTAAACTGCTTGATCAGTATCGTGGTTCGGTGCTGCTTTTCTCAAGGACAAAAAGGGGCGCGGCCAAGATCAAACGTCTGATCGAAGAAATGGGGCATAACGCGGCGGAGATACATTCAGACCGTACTCTTAAACAGCGCAGAGAAGCGCTTGAGGGTTTTAAAAGGGGAAAGTACAGGATACTTGTCGCGACTGATATAGCTGCCAGGGGGATAGATGTTGTTGGTATAGAAACGGTCATAAATTACGATCTTCCGGACGATTCGGAGAATTACGTACACAGGATAGGGCGCACAGGCCGGGCCGGGCATGAAGGGCGCGCGATTTCGTTCGCGACCCCGGAACAGGGTAAGGATATACGCAGCATCGAGAACCTCATAAAGACGGCTTTGCCCATTTTGGAGCATCCCGAACTTCCACGAGAAAAGTTTGAAACCCGGACGTTATTCAGGAGCAGTGCCCGTGGTTCATCAAGAAGAGGTAAAAGAAGCGCGCCGCGTAAACGCCGGTAATATAAAGGATGTTTTCTAATAAAAGCCTGGTTAATTCTTATAACCGGGCTTTTTGTTATTAAGATGACGGTTTGACGATTAGAAAGACAAACGGTACAATACCTTATATGAAAAGATATATCATATGCAGTTTATTTATGATAGCGATATTGGTCGCACTTAACATATTTACTGTTTCTTTTGCGCAAGAAAAAGAAGGAGCTTCTACGGGTATGGAAAAAGCAATCTTTGCCGGAGGGTGTTTTTGGTGTATGGAACCGCCTTTTGAGCAATTAGACGGTGTAGTGGATGTGGCTGCCGGGTACACGGGTGGGGATAATGAGATGCCAAGTTACGAAGATGTTTCTTCCGGGATAACAGGTCATGTCGAGGCGATTCAGATCACGTATGATCCATCGAAGATCTCTTATTCGGAACTCCTTAAAGTGTTTTGGCAACAGATAGATCCGACGGATACCGGAGGACAGTTCGCGGACAGGGGATCTCAATACAAGACCGCTATTTTTTACCTTGATGAAAACCAGAAGCGTCTTGCTGAAAAGTCCAAAGAAGAGCTTGAAGAATCCGGGAAGTTCGATAAACCTATTGCTACCAAGATAATCAAGGCATCTGAATTCTATGAAGCGGAAGATTACCACCAGGATTATTACAAGAAGAACCCCTTGAAGTATGGATCTTACAAGGTGGGTTCTGGAAGAAGTCAGTATATTAAAGATAAATGGAGCGATAAAACGGATAAAAAATACAGTAAACCGACCAAAGAAGAGCTAAAAAAGAAGTTAACACCGCTTCAGTACAGGGTAACGCAGGAGGAAGGAACGGAGAGACCATTCGATAACGAGTATTGTGATAATAAAAAAGAAGGTATATACGTTGATATAGTCTCGGGAGAACCTCTCTTTATATCACTTGATAAGTACGATTCCCGGACAGGCTGGCCGAGTTTCACCAAACCGTTGGAACCGGAGAATATCGTGGAAAAAGAAGACCGGAATTTGTCAGGGATACGCACAGAACTCAGAAGCAAAGAAGGCGATTCGCATCTTGGCCACGTGTTCAATGACGGTCCGGGCCCGGAGGGCCTGCGTTACTGCATAAATTCAGCCGCTCTGAGGTTCATACCCAAGGAAGATCTGGGAAAAGAAGGATATGGCGAGTACAAAGTACTTTTTGAGAACAAATGAAGAAATGTCCAGGCTGTAAAAGAACATATGATGATACATGGAAGGTGTGTCTCTACTGTAACAAAAGATTAGCGTCCTCAGAAGAGATCGCCGGAGAGTTCTATCTGGGCGATATTGGGTCCCCTAGAGATAAATTCCTGATCGTCGTGTATTCGATCATACTGATAATCATGACGCCGCTACTCATACTGCTTGTATACCTGACTTATTTCAGCGACATGGATCTGGGCTTTCGCAAAAGTGAAGACACGCAGCTTCAGCAAGCTATATATTTTGACGAAGAGGAAGAGAAAGACAAAGAAGGTAAGAGGGGAAAGAAGAGATAACCAATTTACATGATATCCGCACAGTTTATCCTTTATCCTTTACCGTTTATCCATTATAATATCAACCATGAAATCTCTGAAGAATAGGCCCATAGGTATATTCGATTCTGGAGTTGGCGGACTTACCGTCGCTAGAAGTGTACGGAAAGAGCTTCCGGATGAAGATATCATATATTTCGGAGATACCGCCAGAGTCCCGTATGGCAACAAGTCAAAAGATACCATAATACGTTTTTCACGCGAGATCATGTCATTCATGATGGATATGAACGTCAAAATGGTGGTTATCGCTTGCAATACGGCATCCAGTCTTAGTCTTGCTTCACTGAAAAGATATTACAGTATACCGGTAGTTGGTGTTATAAATCCCGGAGTGGAAGAAGCTCTTCGCCTTTCAAAAAGCGGCAGGATAGGTGTTATCGGGACCAGCTCCACTGTATCAAGCGGCACTTATGGAAAGGAACTTAAAAGGAACGATCCTTCTTGCAAAGTGTTCTCAAAAAGCTGTCCACTTTTTGTGCCGCTGGTAGAGAACAGGTTCTTTTCTTCGCCTGTAACCCGTCAGGTAGCGGGCATGTATCTTAAGGACCTGAAAAAGAAAAAGATCGATACGCTTATACTCGGATGCACGCATTATCCGATCCTTAAGACCGTTATCGGAAAGACAATGGGGAGCACAAAACTGGTAGATTCTTCATTAGCGGTCGCTAAGTATGTAAAAAAGATATTAGAGAAAGACGATCTTAAAACCTTGAGCAAGAAAAAAGGCAAGACCAGATATTACGTAAGCGATGATCCTAAGGGATTCAGCAAAGTAGCGGGTATTTTTCTTAAAGAGAAAATAAAAGCTAATAAGGCGAATTTATGAGCACAAGAAATATCAATGTCAAAGAAGTAGCCAGGGCTGTTGAAGAGCTTTTTATCGAAGCTAATACAGTTCTGAGGCAGGATGTTGTTAGCGCTTTGAAGAGGCTTGCCGAAGAAGAGAAAAACCCCAAAGCTAAGAAGATGCTGGAAATTCTGGTTGAAAATTCTAAAATAGCGGAAAAGAAAAGTATGCCGTTATGCCAGGACACAGGTTTAGCAGTTGTGTTCTTAAATATCGGTAGGGACGTTGTTTTTACTGAGGGGTATATAAACGAAGCTGTTGATAAAGGTGTCCTTAACGCTTATGAAAAAGGTTTCTTGCGTAAGTCTATTGTTAAGGATCCGGTCTTAAGGGGTAATACCGGAACAAATACGCCGGCTTTTATGCATATTGAGATAGTTCCTGGCAATAAAGTAGAGATCATTGTTCTGCCCAAAGGGTTCGGAAGCGAAAATAAAAGCGGTCTAGCCATGCTGAACCCTACGGCAGGTGAAGACGCTATCGTAGATTTTTGTGTAGAAGTGGTCCGGAAAGCAGGACCTGATGCGTGTCCTCCGTATGTTCTAGGCGTGGGGATAGGTGGTACAGCAGAGGTGTGCGGATTATTGGCAAAAAAAGCACTTACTAGACCCATAGATTCACGTAATCCGCAGGAGCATATAGCCCGCCTTGAGGATGAGATAGAAAAGAAAGTCAAGGAGCTGGAGATAGGTGTCATGGGCTTGGGTGGTATTTCCACTGTAATGGGAGTGAACATTGAAATCGCTCCGACACATATCGCGGGTTTGCCGGTTGCGGTGAATCTTTCATGTCATGCCCTAAGAAGCGCCCGTACGGTTATATGAGAAGAGGATTAAAGTGAAAAAGATCATTGCGCCATTAAAAGATGAGATTATAGCAGGGCTTGAAGCCGGGGAGGAGGTTCTTCTTTCCGGGGTTATCTATACAGCGAGAGATCAGGCGCATTTGAGAATGATTAACCTTATGGAAAAGGGTGAGGCTCTTCCTGTCGAGCTTGCAGGACAGGTGATATATTATTGCGGGCCTACGCCTCCCGGTCCAAGAGCGATAGGTGCCTGTGGACCTACTACCTCTAGCCGTATGGATGCTTTCACTCCCGCGGTACTTGAGGCAGGATTAAAGGGAATAATCGGTAAGGGCAAAAGGTCCGATAAAGTAAGAGAATCCATAAAAGATCATAAAGCAGTGTATTTTCTTGCGCCTGGTGGAGCGGGAGCTTATCTTAGCGAAAGGGTGAAAGCTTGCGAAGTCGTGGCATTTGAAGACTTGGGAGCCGAGGCGATCCATAAATTGCAGGTAGAAGATTTTCCGTTGATTGTCGGCATAGACAGCAGTGGCAGGGATATGTATAAACCGGGAAGGGAATAGGATGAGAAGCGACGATAGGGCAGCTAACAGTTTAAGAAAAATAAATATCGAGAAGGATTATATTAAGTATCCAGAAGGGTCATGCCTTTTTGAAGTAGGTAATACCAAGGTTATCTGTACGGCCAGCGTGGAAGATGGCGTGCCTGTGTTTCTTAAAGGGCAGGGGACGGGATGGATAACCTCTGAGTATTCAATGTTGCCCCGCTCATGCCAGAAAAGAGTGGCAAGAGAATCTTCAAAAGGGAAGAAAGGCGGAAGAACCCACGAAATACAAAGGCTTATAGGGCGTGCTCTTCGTGGAGTTGTTGACCTGACCGCTCTTGGAGAGCGAACAATATGGATGGATTGTGATGTTATACAGGCGGATGGCGGTACCCGATGCGCAAGTATAACCGGTAGTTTCATCGCGTTATGTCTTGCGCTTGATCATTTAAAAAAACAAGGGGTGTTCGATAAGCTGCCTGTAAGACATTTCATAGCTGCAGTCAGCGTCGGAGTGGTAGACGGTAAGAGTCTGTTGGATCTTAATTATGAAGAAGATTCCAGGGCCGAAGTGGATATGAACGTTGTTATGACTGATTCGGATAAGTTCGTGGAAGTTCAGGGAACAGCTGAAAGGGAACCTTTTAGCCAGCCGGTCATGGATGAGATGATGCAGCTAGCCAAAGATGGCATAAAAAGTCTTGTTGATAAACAAAAAGAAGTGTTGAAAGGGGTAGTCTGATGCTGGAGATACTGGTGGCGACCCATAATGTGAACAAGCGCCGCGAGATCAAAGCACTACTGAAGAATTTTAATAAACGAACAAGGGTCATGAACCTGGATGACCTTGATACCATGCCTCCTATGATAGTGGAGGACGGTAAGACTTTCCGTCAGAATGCCGTCAAGAAAGCTGTAACGACTTCAAGGTTCTTTAACGGACTGGTAGTAGCGGATGATTCGGGGCTTGAAGCGGATGCTTTGAACGGTAAACCCGGGATCCGGTCCGCGCGGTTTGCCAGAGCGAAAGCTACGGATTCAGAAAACAACGAAAAGCTTCTCAAGCTGCTTGATAAAGTCCCCAAGAAAGACCGGAAGGCAAGGTTCGTTTGTAATATCGCGCTTGCTGCCGGTGGTATATTGCTTGATACTTTTGAAGGGACGATCACAGGGAAGATACTTCGTTCTTCTAGGGGGAACAACGGGTTCGGGTATGATCCTGTTTTTGTTCCTGATGGTTATGATAAGACTTTCGCGGAAATGGCGCCTTCATATAAGAACAGGATCAGCCATCGGGGTATAGCTCTACGTCAACTCAAAAAAACTCTTAAAAAATACGTAGAAAAGAACTAAACCTTATTTAGTCCATTTAGGCTCTTTAAGGGTACCGGTTAGGCGAGTTTTACCCAGGAACCTTCCGAAACTGACAATAGCATTCCTTAAAGCGATCGGCCATTCTTCATCTTCTTCGGAAGGTGGGCCCAGCAGGCGGTTCTCGAAAAGGACATTGAGCTGGCCGTCAAAATCCATATATCCTTCACCGTTAATGGAGATATCCTCGCCGAGTAAGACGAGATCGTTGGTTTCAATACGGCGGTGCTTTATTTCAAAAGCCATGGAAGCGTTATCAATTTTCACGGGTTTAATAACGGGCACGAACCTTTGAGCGGCAGCGTATACGTCACCCAGAAGCGGGGTTAATAGAGGCATCAATCCGAGATCCGCATCTGAGATGGTAACCGTTCCGGTGCCTTCGGTAGTATCAATATCCGTAGCGTATCCTTTCAGATCGAGGTTCAGCTGAAAGTTCCCGTAAACATTATCTTTGTTCCCGTTAAGGTCATACAGTAATCTCTCAAAATCCATGTTATTCAGATCAAAACTGAACATGAACGGCAGGTCCTTTTCAAATAAATCCATTTTCAGTTTGCCGATAATCGTACCGCCGTAGATCACTCCGTTAATAAGAGGAGC
This sequence comes from Candidatus Omnitrophota bacterium, assembly GCA_049642065.1. Lineage (GTDB taxonomy): Bacteria > Omnitrophota > Gorgyraeia > Tantalellales > Tantalellaceae > WJMH01. The sequence continues at coordinate 14,500 of JBAROK010000002.1, forward strand.
GTCCAGCCTGCCATCAGTCACGGAAATTTTTGTCATTAGTTCTTTTATGCGGATCTTATCTATACTGAAATTAGTCGCTGAGATAGTAGAGCGGATCTCACATTTTTTTAAATCCATTTCTGTTGCACTAAAAAACAGGTTCGATTCTACGGATCCGGCCATGGGATATCTTCTGGCAAATTTTCCTATCTCTCCGGGCATAGCCGCGAAAGTTTCAAGTTCGGTGTTTATCGTACCGCCTACAGAACACTTAAAATCATCACCCCGAAAATCACGTACCTCACCCTTTAGGTCAAAACGGAGAGTGTAAAACATGCCCGTCAGTTTGTCTATGGTAAGATTATCCTCGTCTTTGATAAGGCTGGTGGTGAAGCCCAGGTTATCAGAACGCACGGTAATGTCGTAGCCCAGATCTTTTATGTCTTGCCGGGTGAAGTCCGTAAGGTATTTTATGTTATTATGAGTAAGACGTATTTTTCCGCTAGAGATAGACATTTTGTCTATCTCTAGTATCCCGAAGATATCCCGGAAAGTGAAGCTGGGGCTGCCCGCAACAGCTTCTATTATTGAAACCGAATAGATCAAGGCAGGATCAAATATTTCCGCATGAGTTGGCGCCTTACGTGAAAGGGTGCGTAACGTCGCGTTGCAAAGAAGGTCCCCTGAATGCAACCCGTCCAGTATCATTGTGGTTTTAAGCTGTTTGTCTTTTATTAGAGAAAGGACGTCTAACGCGGTTGTTACGTTATTGATACCAATCAGAATATTCCCGGATCCGTCTTTTGATGAGATAGTGACGTGGTCCAGTGATATCGATTGAAAGGGCACGTAACTTACAGAACCTATATTTACGGGATGTTCAAGTGCTTTGGATAATTCTGAAGCGATTCGCGTGCGCACTTCTTTATGGATATCCTCTTTATATATAGAATACAGTGTGACAAGTGCAAGCGCTGCTAAGAGGAATAAAAGTACTATTATTTTCAGAAAGGTCCTCATGATTGAGTAAGTATAGCATAGCAGAGCAGTGGTGGGCAAGAGTGCATGAGGGGAACAGTAAATAAAAAACCCGGCAAGAACCGGGTTTTTTATTTAACTGGCACGCCCGACAGGACTTGAACCTGTGACCCTCTGCTTAGAAGGCAGATGCTCTATCCAGCTGAGCTACGGGCGCACGCTAAACAGGTATTAGTATGTGGTGCGGATGGAGGGACTCGAACCCACACGGTAAAACCACTGGCTCCTAAGGCCAGCGCGTCTGCCAGTTCCGCCACATCCGCTGGTATTATCAATGGTCGGGAAGGTGGGATTCGAACCCACGACCCCCTGCTCCCAAAGCAGGTACGCTAGCCAAACTGCGCCACTCCCCGATATGTAAGTATATATTGCTTTGAATATAAGTATATTCGCTACAAGTTTTCTAATTATAGCAACGTGATTTTTATAAGTCAACTTGCATTTTTTTAATTGACTTAAAGCTTTTAAGCACATAGAATAAGGATTCGTCAGAAGTTCACGTGGTGGGCGTAGCTCAGTTGGTAGAGCGCCTGACTGTGGCTCAGGCTGTCGTGGGTTCAAATCCCATCGCTCACCCCAGTTATATAAAAAAGCCGGTCAAAAGACCGGCTTTTTTGTTGGCACTCTTAAATCTCCCTTATTTCTTTACCTCCAGCCCTGCACTACGGTATAATACCCGCATGACGATTTTAAATAATATTAATTTTATTAGGCAAGTTGAAGATTATCTGTCAGAACACCTGCCCATAAGATTAGGGGTTAATAAAAAGAACGAACTAGTGCGTCTGGTTTATGAGCTGTGCCGGGCAAACGATATGTCACTTCAGGAAGTGACGCGCCAGGCAGGTATAGCCTATCTTGCAGAAGAGGGGAAAAGCGAACTTTTCCACAAGGTTAAGAGCAGACTTCTCGAGTTAAGATATCCTTCCAAAAAAGAGGATGACGATCCGCATATAATGCCTTTCACGGCGCTTGAGTCTATCGGTGAAAGTATGCCATGGGACTTTGATATAAAACCCAAAAGAGCATTTATAGAACAAGATGTTCAGGATCTTGAATGGACAAGCTCTTTTATGGCTAATTTCCCGGATGCCGAGGTAACCTTAGTGGATGATGCTAAAGGTCCTTTAAGATCTCTTTCGTCCAATCCGCTGGTTACTCAATATAACTCAAGGTGCGAGAACGTATTTGTTGTGAAGAATAAAGCAGCTTTTGTGAAAATATGTCCTTGTACGAAAAAAGCTCTAAGGTGCGGGTACACTATACTTAATTTAGGGTTTGGTTGCGCGATCGATTGTTCATATTGCTACCTGCAGCTTTACAGCAATTTTCCGGGGCTTATATTTCCCGCTAATATTGAAGATTATTATCCGCACATAAAAGATCTTGATAAGAAAGTTTCTTCGAGGACAAGGATAGGAACGGGAGAGTTCACTGATTCCTTGTTTCTGGACAAGTATACCGGGTATTCTACGCATCTCGTGCCGTTCTTTAAGGGTATGAAGAACCTGGTTCTTGAACTAAAGACCAAAGCAGGGGATATAGACAACGTTCTTAAACAGGATGCGCATGATAATGTAGTGGTATCTTGGTCGATGAATGCCCGCGAGATGGCGGAAAAATATGAAAAAGGAGCGATAACAATAGACGAAAGGATAGATGCTGTCCGGCAGGTGGTGAAGAAAGGTTTTAAGACGGGTTTTCATTTTGATCCCATCATCTTTTATGAAGGCTGGGAAGATGAGTACAAGGCCGTTGTTGAAGAGATATTTTCTGATAGGGATATTGCTCGGAACACTGCGTGGGTAAGCTTTGGAACGCTTCGTTACACGCCGGGACTTAAGCAGGTGGCGGAACAAAGGTTCACGGATAACGGGTTGTATTACACGGGAGAGTTTTTTGCTGACGTGGACGGAAAACTCAGGTATCCTAGAGAGCTAAGGATAGAGATGTACAACAAGATGATAGAGTGGATAAGGTCCTACGATACTTCCGCATGGATATATCTTTGTATGGAACCGGAAGATCTCTGGGAAAAGACGATATTGACAAAGGAAGATTATTCTTACAACTGTAAGAGAAGGGGGTAACATATGCGGGGTATAAGGGTTTTATTAACGGTTCTTTTAATCTTAGGCGTTTGTGGGGAGGTTATATCTCAGCCGGCCAGCCCGGAACCGGGCGAGACAATAGAGCTGCCTGATCCCAAGCATGAAGGGAGCATGTCAGTCGAAGAAGCTATATACAAACGCAGATCCATCCGGAATTTTAGTGATGAAGCTCTTACTCTGCAGGAAGTGTCACAGCTTCTCTGGGCGGCCGGCGGACGGACGGTAGACGGGATGACGGGACCCACGCGTGCGTATCCTTCTGCCGGAGCTATTTATCCTCTTGAAGTGTATCTTGTCGCAGGTAACGTCGTGGGTTTGAACGACGGGGTTTATCGTTACGAGTGGCGGAAACATCAGCTTAAGCTGATAAAAAAAGGTGATCTCCGTGAACAGCTTTATAAAGCGGCGTTATCACAGAGGATGGTAGAAGTAGCACCGGCAACGATCGTTATTACGGCACAACATGCGAAAACAGCCCGCAGGTACGGGCAGCGAGGGGTTACGCGTTATGTGAGTATGGATACGGGACACTTAGGCCAGAACATACATCTTCAGGCAGAGAGTATGGGGCTAGGTACGGTTATGATAGGAGCTTTTATAGATAAGGATGTCGCAAAGGTGCTGGGTACTGAAGAGGAGATGCCGGTGTATATGATGCCGGTAGGGTATCCCAAAAAATAAAGTTTTAAAAACATGGATCTATGTGAAATTGACAGAAAGCTAAGCGAGATGGCAGTAGGCGTTGATTTTTATCCTCACCTTACGCCGGTCAACCGGGGCGTAGAGAAGGAGAAGTTCTTTGCTGCTCTTCGGGAAGGCGGTTGTTATAACCCGCAGTTCGTTTACGGAGAAAGGAATTTTGAAAACGAAAAGAAAACTCTTTTAGAGCTGCGGGATGCCCTCGATGAAACTGATATCTTGCAAAGGATTTTCGCGGAAAAGATAGAGTTCATGCTTACCGAACTTGAGCTTTTGGAGTCTGGGGATGGTGATTTTGCGGATATTGCCCGGCGTTTGCACGGTGAGCCTACTGCCGAATGTACGGAAAATGCGGTAAGCATCTTGGCGGAGATAAAGAGCCGTGATTACGTATTCCCGGATGAGTCTATTGCACCGGAAGAGATGGCATCTATATTACGTGCAACGATAGATGAAAAAGGGCTCGACTGGACAGTGAAAGTAACTGATAAGATCATACCCAAGATGACGGTATCCGGTAAGGATAAGACGTTATACGTGAATTCGGGCATCAAGTATACCGAGGCGGAGGTCCAGAGGTTAAAGGTACATGAAGTTAAGGTGCATATTTTCAGGGGAGCTAACGGTGCCGCGCAGCCTTACAAGATATTTACCGAAGGTCTTGCCGGATATAACGAGACCGAGGAGGGGCTGGCTATCTTGCTGGAAGAGATGTCTGGATGCCTGGATGTCGATACCCGTCAGATGAAACTCTATGCGGGCAGGGCTTTGAGCGTTGATCTTTGTTTAAAAGGGTCGTTCTATGACGCTTATCTTGGATTAAGTGAATTTTTCCCGGATTACATGGCATACCGGCTGGTTGAAAGAGCTAAAAGAGGATTAAAGGATACTTCCCGGAAAGGATGCCTTACAAAAGGGTACCATTATATAAGCGGATGGAGAAAACTGCGTAAGTATATTGAAGAAGGCGGAGATTTGAGTATAATCTATTTGGGTAAGGTCAAGCTGGAGGATGCCAATATCGTAAAGGTTCTTGTGGATAAAGGTGTGCTCAAGCCGGCAAAGTATTTACCGGATTTAATAAACAAGTAAATATCTATGAACAAGATCAGTGAATATTTACGTGATAAATACGGGCCTTGGGGATGGCTGGGGCAACGTGCGCATGATGCTTGCGGGATAAACCAGGTTCTTCCGCTTGATTTCATTATAAGCTGCGATTACGGGACGGAGATCCCGTATTATTTCAGGCAAGAGGACGTTTATTCCATTGAAAAAAAGAACGGTTTGCGTAAAGACTGGTCTAACGAAGACCTGAACACGAGCCTGAAAGGTAACCTGGGCCGGGAGATATCCGAAAGATGGAATAGTTATAACAGCAAGGTGAACCTGCTTTGTTACCGTTCGGTGAGGCGCCTTGAGAACGGTAAGGGCCGGTACCAGAAGAGGCCCAGGCTATTTGCTGTTCCACAGAGCCTGAAAAAACGTTTTGATAATAAAGCGCTTCTTCATAAGAATTTGACCAAGCTTTCCATGCCATGTATACCCGGTATGGTCGATAGGATCGCAAAGGCTGATTTTAACGACTTACGCAAAATCCTGTCGCTTCCCTTTGTGGTACAGTTCCCTTACGGCTCAAGCGGCCATTATACTTTCGGTCTACGGGAAGAGAAAGATTATGACGAGCTGAGGAACGCTCATCCTGATGCTACCGCACTTATCAGAAGATATATAGACGGGTTTTCGCTGAACGTGAACGCCGTAATAGTCTCTTCCGAGGAAGGCCCGCGTGTTATGTGTTCGTCCCCGTCGGTACAGATAACAGGCATTCCCGAATGCAGTAATTCACCGGCTTCCTTTTGCGGTAACGATTACGCGGCGGCCAAGGATCTTGACCGTTCTATCGTCAGGCAGGTTGAAACTCATATGCAAACCGTTGGCAAATGGATGGCCGCTTCGGGATTCAGGGGCATTTTCGGTATGGATTTTGTCCTAAAGGACGGCACTATTTATCCGGTAGAAATAAACCCGAGGTTTCAGAACTCGACTTCGCTTTACACGGTACTAAGCTCGATGTCACGGTCCCGTAAAGGAACACTTTTCTTGCTTCATATAGCGGAATTCCTGCAAAAAGAAGACAAGTTTCTGCGTGAATATTTAAAAGAGTTCCCGGAACGTGAGCTCATGCGGCCTTTGAACGGTAGCCAGCTGATATTACATAACCGTATGCGGAAGAATATAATAACAGGGGAACTGGCTCCGGGAGTGTATAAGAGGGACGGCCGTGAACTTAAACTCGTTAGACAAGGTGCTTCGCTTAATGATTGTCGTAACGGCGGGGAACTATTGATCACCTGTGGTGTCCCCAGACCCTATCTTACGATTGAACCTAACGCGGCGCTTTTAAAAATCCAGATGCGCGATAATATACTGGACGTTTCTAATAAAAGGCGGCTTACGCCTGAGGCGAAGAAAGTGGTATCTTTAGTGTACGAAAAAATAGGGTTAAAAAGCGCGAATAAAATAGAAGTAGCCAGATCTGTTTGATTTTTAAGAAAGGTAAGAATATGATAGAACGTGATCCAAAATATTATGTTACTGGATATGACGGGTCTGACCCGCGCCAGGCACCGTTCTATCTCAATGTGAATGAATTTGACGGTACGCGAGGGGATTTCAATACCGGTCTTATTAATAAATTCAATGATTTTCTTAAAAGTCATGATATTACGAAGTCTTATAAGCTTAAGAGCACTTCTGCAAAAGACGGGAAAGTGCCCTCAAAGATAGTTGTAGTGAATGCATCACATGATGACCTGCCCACATCATACGAAACGGCAAGGGTGTTTGATAACCTTTGCGGCAGGAAAGGATACAAAACCCAAGCGGTGGTCGTTAACAGCCGTGAGGAACTGTTAAAAGAAGTTAACGCCGACCCTGAAGGCACTTTGCTTATGAGCCAGTGTGTTGATAAGAACGTTTATAACGTTGCTTTGGCTGAGGAACTTGGGCAAAGAGGTACAGTTACTGTGCCGGGCATTGTCACCGCGCCCGGGAGCATTTTTTCTGATAAGGATTCTACATACAGGCTTCTTTCGGAAGAAGGTAAGGATTGGAATAAAGTTGCTAGGTACAAAAAGATCCCGGTGGATGATAAGACGGTCGAAGAAGTAGTAGAAGGTATCTTTAGCGCCATAGATGAACTCGAACACTTAACGGGTGATATAACTTTTTTTGTCAAACCTCATGAAGGGGGAGGCGGGCTCGGAGGATTCCGTATAACCAAGGTCAAGGAAGGGTATATCATACCGGATCTTTCTAAAGTATCCGGGGACCTTTCAGAGATACATCCCACGTTTATAGATTTTGATATATCGAACGATGCTAAATTGCGGGAATTGTTATGGATATACCGCCTTTTTGCCGGGGATGAGAAGATGGCAAAGAACTATTTGCAGACGAAATTACCGCTTCTCGAAAAGGATGAAAAAGAGGCGATCGGTATACTTAAAGAATATCTGGTGGGAAGCGAGCTTAAACGCCATCAAAAGCTTGCCGGTATGATGCTTAAACCTGAAGAAGCCTGCCGGAAACTGGTCGAAGCGATAAAGATATTTGAAGAAAAGTTTTACAGGAGATATGTGCCTCTGGTGAACGAACATATAGATTTCGGGCTTTGGGGACTCAGGGCGCATTACCGGCTTTCTAAAGACGGACCGGTGCTGGAGACAATGTATCACCGCGTGTTTCAGCTAGGGTTCACCGAAGAAGGGCTGGGATACGTTGGATCCGACAATATTTCCAACAAGCAGACCGGTGATCTTGAGATAACCAGGCTGGGGCCCGTGAACGAAATAATGCTGGAAGCTATCGGGGGGGAAGATGCGCTTTTTGATACGCTTTTCAAGGGTGCCGAAGCGTTAGCGGAACTTACAAGACTTGTTCCGGAGAAAGACAGGGGATATGTCCCGCTTCGCCTGCAGCTTGACCTGGCTACAATATCGCGTCGTATCGGGGAAGGTAATGCCGATACTGCGCGTGGTCTTTGTCTTGCGTCACGCTGGACGGAATTCGTCCGTAATGCCGAAGAATGGCTTGAAGACAGTCTGGCGTATTACGCGTGGAAGAAGGAGCTGAATTGAATTCTATCTGGATAGTACTCATCTCGATCGCAGCGTTCTGGGCGGCCTATAATTTCTACGGCAATTTCATTGCCAGGAAGATCTTCCATTCTAGAAAAGAGAATCCGGTGCCCAGCGAAGAGCTCAGGGATGATATAGATTACGTGCCAACGAACAAGGAAGTTCTTTTTGGCCATCATTTTGCTTCGATAGCAGGTACCGGGCCTATAGTAGGTCCGGCGATCGCTATTATATGGGGCTGGGTCCCGGCACTTGTCTGGATAATATTCGGTTCTATCTTCGCGGGAGCTGTCCATGACTACGCTGCGCTTATGATGTCTACCAGGAAGAAAGGTGTATCTATCGGTGAACTTTCCAAAGATGTTATCAACCCGAGGGTCAGGACACTTTTTCTTTTTGTGATACTTTTCGCTTTATGGATAGTAGTGGCGATATTCGGGATGGTCATTGCCGTTATTTTTAAGATGTATCCCCAGGCCGTTTTTCCCGTATGGATACAGATACCGATCGCCGTTAGTGTGGGATGGCTAGCCTACAGAAAAGGGTGGAACATTACGGCCATGTCGATAATAGCGGTGCTTCTTATGTACGCCTCGATCTTTGTCGGTGTTAATATGCCGCTTAGTATGCCCGGGTTGTGGATACTTACACCGATGGCCGTATGGATAATCATACTTTTTATCTACGCCTATATAGCTTCAGTCCTTCCGGTGTGGACGCTTCTTCAGCCGCGTGATTACGTCAATTCTCATCAGTTGATCGTTGGTATTGTACTTATAGTGCTGGGTGTTCTGGTTGCGAATCCCCCTATGGTGGCGCCGGCCGTACAGCTCGCGCCTAAAGGTGCGCCTCCGATAATGCCGTTTCTTTTTATTACGATCGCTTGCGGGGCTATCTCCGGGTTCCATTCGCTTGTAAGTTCGGGTACCAGCTCAAAACAGCTTAAGAACGAAGAAGATATACATTTCGTGGCGTATGGCGGTATGCTTACAGAAGGGCTTGTTGGAGTGCTTGTTATAATCGCGGTAGGGGCAGGTATCGGCATGTTCGTGAAGACCGATAGCGGTGAAGTCTTGCGAGGTGTTGCCGCGTGGCAGCATCATTATTCCAGCTGGGAATCAGCTCAGGGTCTTACCGCGAAAGTAGCGGCGTTCGTTAACGGGTCGGCGAATATGCTGACGGCACTTAAGATACCGCTTAAATACGGTCAGGCTATTATAGGCGTTTTGATAGCGTCTTTTGCCGGCACCACACTTGATACCGCGACGCGTATACAGCGTTATGTGGTCACGGAACTGGCGACAGATTATCGCATTAAACCTCTTCAGAAAAGGTATCCAGCGACTGCGCTTGTCGTCCTGGCAGCGGCAGCTCTTGCTTTCAGTGAGGGCAGCGGTATGGGAGCGCTTCTTTTATGGCCGCTTTTCGGTATCAGTAACCAGCTTCTTGCGGGACTGGTACTTCTTGTGGCTTCTATCTATATCATAAAAGAAGAAAAGACAAGTGCCTGGCCTACTGCGATTCCGATGATCTTTATGATAATTACCTCAAGCTGGGCGATGGTGGTTGGGCTATTACATTTTTTTCATACTGGGTCGCATCTCCGGCTCGTTATCGGGTCGATACTGTTCGTGCTTGAAATATGGATGATAATTGAAGCGGTTCTGTATATGAAGAAATGGAAGATTAATGCGCGCCTGTAGCTCAGTTGGATAGAGCAACTGGCTTCGAACCAGTAGGTCGCAGGTTCGAGTCCTGCCGGGCGCGCCATTTATTTAAAGAATCTTTGAAAAAAAGGAAAAGAATGAAGATAACAATAGCTCAGATAGATCCGGTGATAGGGGATGTAGAGAATAACCTGAAAAGGATGGTTGATATTTTCCGAGACCAAGCCAAGGGAACGGATCTAGTCGTTTTCCCGGAACTTTCTCTTACGGGATATCCGCCGAGGGATCTTTTGGAGAGGTCGAGTTTTATAGAAAGAACGCAGGGAGCGATACGTAAACTGGAAGAGATTTCCGCTAAGTATCCTACAGCGGGCATGATACTGGGCGCACCAGTTCCGACAGGTAAGAGCGCGGGCAAAGGTCTGTATAACTCGGCAATATTGATCGATGGTGGAAAAATAGTCGGCATGAACAGTAAGACGCTTCTTCCGGCATACGATGTGTTCGATGAGACGCGTTATTTTGATCCGGCACCGGAGGTGCGGGTCATACCTTATAAGGGCCAGATGCTCGGCGTCTCCATATGCGAAGATATGTGGCCCGAAGGGCTATATGACCTGGATCCGATCGAAAGGCTCAAAGCCGAAGGCGCGACACTATTAATAAACATATCTGCTTCTCCTTTTTATGCAGGTAAGGAAAAGATAAGGTACGAGCTTATAAAAAATCATGCAATGAAACATGGGATGCCGTTTGTTTTTGTCAACCAGGTCGGGGGTAATGATGAGCTTGTGTTTGACGGCAGGAGCATATGCGTAGACTCAAAAGGCGACCCTGTTGCGGTCCTTCCGCCGTTTGAGGAAAAGATCCAGACCATCGATACAGAAGCTGTTGGTAGTGTTCAAGTTTATACTCCGCAGGAAGAGATAAAGTCTGTCTACCAGGCGCTGGTATTGGGATTGCGTGATTACATGAATAAATGCGGGTTCAGTAAAGCGGTAATAGGTCTTTCCGGCGGGATCGATTCGGCAATTGTCTGTTGTATCGCTAAAGAAGCCATAGGAGGAGGGAACGTTCTCGGCATAGCTATGCCGTCAAAATACTCTTCAGGTGAAAGCGAAAGTTATTCAAAGGAACTAGCTGAAAATCTCGGCGTTTCTTTCAAGACAGTGCCTATTTCCCAAATATACGATTCTTATCTTGAGACTTTAAGCGGAGATTTTCCTGTCGGAGATGAAGGCGATGTGGGTATAGACCTGCAAAACATACAGGCAAGGATCAGAGGTAATATACTGATGGCTTTTTCTAACAAGTTTGGTCATATCCTGCTCAGTACCGGCAACAAAAGCGAACTTGCGGTTGGATATTGCACGCTTTACGGTGATATGGCAGGTGGCCTTGCGGTGATCTCGGATGTACCGAAAACAATGGTATACAATCTGGCTAAATACATGAATAGAGACAGCGAGATCATCCCGAACGAGATAATCGGCAGGGCACCTTCAGCGGAACTTAAACCGGGACAGCTTGATCAGGATACGCTGCCTCCGTACGAGAAGCTTGACAGCGTGCTTTCTCGTTATCTGGACGAGGGCGTTTCGCCGAAACAGCTTGTAGAGGAAGGGATTGACGAGGGGTTAGTGAACTGGGTGGTAAGGAGCGTGAACAGAAATGAGTACAAGAGAAGACAGGCTCCTCTGGGGATAAAAGTGACGACCAAAGCTTTCGGATCGGGCAGAAGGATGCCTATAGCGGCAAGGTTCGAAGAATAAATGTGATACGGATATTGCATTTTTTATACTTTCATGATATAAAATGCGCAACACTAAAAATAAGGAGTAGACAATGGCGAACGAAACCGTTTTTAAAAGATACAAAGGCAACCCTATTGTTACAGCCAGTGCTGTTCCAAGGGCTAACAGTATACATAACAGCGCCGTAGTACCGTTCGAGGACGGATACGCCGGGATCTTTCGTGTGGATGAAATAGACTTTAATTTCACCATGCACGTAGGGTTCAGCAAGGACGGTATAAAATGGGATATCAGCCCGGAGGTTCTTAAGGTAGAAAGCCCTGATCCTTATCTTGAGATAACAGAAAGGACCTACGACCCGAGGCTTACCAAAATCGATGATACATACTATTTTACCTGGTGTCTGGATTCTCCTCAGGGACCAGTTATCGGTATGGCCACGACCAAGGATTTTAAGAAATTCGAACAGAAAGAGAACCTGACGCTTCCTGCAAACAGGAACTGTGTTATATTCCCGCGTAAGATAGACGGGAAATTTGCTATGTTAAGCCGGCCAAGTGACAGGGGACACACACCGTTCGGGGACATGTTCTATTCCACCAGTCCGGACCTTGTTCACTGGGGTTGCCATCGTTTTGTTTTCGGGACTACCAGGAGCAGCTGGCAATCCACGAAGATAGGCCCTGGCCCGGCACCCATAGAAACGAAAGAAGGGTGGCTACTTATTTATCACGGTGTTTGGACCAGTTGTAACGGATATCTCTATTACGCCGGCGGAACGCTTCTGGACCTGGATGAACCATGGAAAGTATTATATCGTACCAAGGATTACCTCTTGGCGCCTACAGAACAGTATGAACGCGTCGGTGACGTACCGAACGTAGTTTTCCCAAGCGCTGCTATCGTAAAAGACGGAAGTATCCGTATTTATTACGGATGCGCGGATACCTGCATATCCATAGCCGAAGGGAAACTGGACGATATTATCGAATTCGTCAAGACCCATAGTTACGAGGCAAGAGGCGGGTATCCCGGCTCTTAAAAAGGCCAATCCCCTTAATCAAGCTATATAATATTATGTTTATACTTGAATTTATTTTTGCGCCTATGCTATAATACGCTTCTAAAATAACGGTGCCCGCATAGCTCAGTTGGTAGAGCAACTGACTCTTAATCAGTGGGTCCAAGGTTCGAGCCCTTGTGCGGGTACCAGTTTATTTCAAGATAGATTTGCTTAATGCGAGCGGGTGTAGCTCAGTTGGTAGAGCATCACGTTGCCAACGTGATTGTCGTCGGTTCGAACCCGATCACCCGCTCCATCTTTACAAGTCTTCAGTAAAGCACTTTCCTCTAAAAATCGTTATATTGAGATAAGTATTATTTTACGCGATAAGTAATAAATAAGGAGAAGTATGAACATAATAGATTTATTGGGTAAAAACGCTATTTCTGTGGATCTCAAATCAACGGGAAAAGATGAGATAATCTCAGAGCTTGTGGATCTTCTTGTTGATGCCGGTGAGGTTAAAAAACCGGAAAAGGAAACGGTTCTTAATAAGCTTCAGGAGAGGGAGCTTTTAGGATCCACAGGTATAGGCAAAGGAGTAGCTATACCGCATGCTAAATGCCCCAAGGTAAAGAAAATGGTCGCTGCTTTCGGTGTCTCAAAAAATGGCATAGATTTCAAGTCTCTGGATGGAGAGCAGACACATATTTTCTTTCTCTTGATAGCACCTGGAGAAACTCCTGGTCCTCATCTGAAGGCGCTAGCTAAGATATCACGCCTTCTGGACGACAAGTTCGTAAGGGACAGGTTGCGTGCGGCTCCGACATCACAGGATATCTTGAAGATAGTCAAAGATGAAGAACAAAAGAAAGTGGCTTAGTCGGATTAGCAGGGAGAAAAATGAAACGACTTAAGTGGTTATACCCGGGAATGTTGATTAAGCGATGGATATCGCTTACGGTTTTTGGGATCCTCATGGTCTCTATGGGGTTCGTGATCGTTATATCGGAACGGAACCCTGAGAATAAGGCCATAGCCGGGCTCATTATCATGGTCGGTATCCTTTGCGTGATAATCGCGGTTAAGAGGATACTCAAGTCCATCATGACGGCTTTAGTGCCGGAGCCGGGCAGGGGTGAAAGTCTTCTTGTAGAGAAGATATACGAGAGACGGATATTAGAAAAAGGTCCGAAGATAGTGGTAGTAGGCGGAGGGACGGGTCTTTCTATGCTACTTATGGGCCTCAAGCAGAAGACAAGCAATATTACTGCGATAGTAACGGTAGCTGATGACGGCGGATCTTCGGGACGGTTAAGAGAGGAATTCGATGTACTTCCTCCCGGCGACATAAGGAACTGTCTGGTAGCGCTTTCCGATTCGGAAGATCTTCTTGGCGCGCTTTTCCAGTTTCGTTTCAGCGAAGGCAACGAATTAAGAGGACATAATTTCGGTAATCTTTTTATCACGGCTCTTTCTCAGGTAACAGGCGATTTCGCAAGGGCTATCAGAGAATCAAGCAAGGTTCTGGCTATAAGGGGTAACGTACTTCCCGCGACCCTGCAGAAAGTAAAGCTGGTCGCCAAAAGAGAAGACGGCAATGAAACCGTAGGTGAATGCCGTATACGCGAAGGGAGTAAAAGCCCGATAGACGAGCTTACACTTACGCCTGATGGATGTGAAGCGACCCGTGAATCTGTTGAAGCCATACGTGATGCGGATGCTATCATTCTAGGGCCAGGCAGCCTTTATACGAGCGTAATGCCTAACCTGCTTATTGAAGGGATAAAACGGGAGATAATAAGGTCTAAAGTTCCGAAAATATATATATGCAATGTCATGACCGAGACCGGAGAGACAGACTATTATTCTGTCAGTGATCATGTCAGAGCGATCATTAAACACACGCATCCGGCAATAATAAATTATTGTATAGGCAACGTCTCACGTATTCCAAAACCACTTTACGAGAAATACAGAACAGAGAACAAGTTCCCGGTAAAGTTGGATGAGAATGACGAGAGATGGCTTAAACAGGAGAATATCACCCTTGTGAAAGCGCATATCGCTAGCATGAAAGAATTTGTCAGGCACGATACTCATAAGCTTAGCGATGTGATAGTAGGGATACTGAACGAACACAAGAAAAAGTGAGCAGCATGTGAAAGCGGCAAAGTTCGCGATGGCGTTTCATTGCTATCAACCGGTCTTTAACTTTGACGGCGAGATAGAATACGCGTATAAAAACGCGTATTCGCCTCTCATTGAAGTTTTGGGAAGTTTTCCGGGGGTTAAGGCATCGTTCCATTTTTCCGGGAACTTGCTTGAATGGTTCGAAAGCAGGCATCCGGAATATATAGATAAGATTAAAGAACTGATCCGAAGGGATCAGATAGAAATACTGGGTGGCGGTTGTTTTGAACCTGTTATGGCGATAATACCGGAACGTGACAGGGTAGAGCAACTTAAGATGAACGAGGAGCTTATATCGAGAATATTCGGTATAAGGTCAAATGGTGTATGGCTGGCAGAAAGGGTATGGGAGCCGGAACTAGTCGATACCCTGGCAAGAGCGGGAGTCAAGTACACCATAGTAGATGATTATCATATGTGTAAGGCCGGGCTTGGAAAAGAGATCTTCAAACCGTGCCGTACGCGAGGGAAAACCGGTCAAGTAACACTGTTCCCGTCGCTGACACATCTGAGGTATTCGATGCCGTTCCGTCCACCGGAGGTCACGATAGAGTATATGAAAAAGGCCTCCTGTGATAGCGAACAAGAGACCACGTGTTTCTTTTTCGCGGACGATGGCGAGAAATTCGGTTCGTGGCCGCACACGTACAAATGGGTGCACGAAAAAGGTTGGCTAAAAGATTTTTTTGCTCTTTTACAAGATAACGCGTCATGGCTTGAAACTGTCAGGTATTCTGATGTGCTGGATGGTGTTCCGTGCGAAGAAGTGGGGCAAGTGCCGTCTGCCAGTTATGCCGAGATGATGGAATGGAGCGGCGGGGATTTTAAGAATTTTCTTAAAAAATATCCCGAAGCGGACAGAATGCACAAAAGAATGCTGGCGGTCAGTGACAGTATAGATCGCATTGGTACCGGTAGTAGCGGTATTAAAGATGCGAAGATAGAGCTATTCAAAGCGCAATCCAATTGTGCGTACTGGCACGGGACGTTTGGTGGACTGTATCTGCCGCATTTGCGTACGGGTGTCTATAAGCATCTTATAAAAGCGCAGAATATCATAGATGGATTGAAGGAAGGCCATGCGAGAAGGATAAGGGCCGTAGAACGGGATCTTGGGGATGGTAATCGGGAGACAGTTATCCAGAGCAGGCTTCTTGAGGTATTTGTCAGGCCAAAAGAAGGCGGGGTTGTGAATGAACTTGACCATAAACCGTCTAACATAAATCTGACAAATTCTATGACCCGTAGCAAGGAAAAGTATCACGAAAAATTAAAAAGGGGCTTTTCCTCGCGTATCCGGCGTGCCAGGCAGGCTGTAGCCCGAGGGGATCTTGCTGACATACATGACGTTCTAGGTATTGGTGAAAAAGGCCTTAAAAGGCATCTGGTCTATGACGATTATCAGCGTGCGTCTTTTCGTACACATGTTTTGCGGGACAGGGGATTATGGCAACAGATGCGTACTGGGTATGGAAGCTGCGATTCCTTTTTAAAAGGGGATTATGCTTCCCGCACGATAAGCAACGGTGAGTTCATAACGCAGGAACTTACCAGAAGAGATAAGGTCTTTTTGGATAACGGCAGGCCGTTCGATCTTGAAGTTATTAAGCGAATAACTCTTGGTGACGGACCGGCGGTCATGTTCTCTAACAAGGTAATGAAGCATTCCGGCGGACACATTTTACTGAAGTGTGCCGTGGAATTCAATTTTTTAATATGGGATAAGGCCGTTATAAAGCGGCCGAGGGTATTAAGAACGGACTCTTTCTCAATAAAAGATATGTATTCAGGAGCTGTCTTGGATTTCTTCCTGGATAGAAGGTACAAGGTTTTCATGTATCCGGTATATACCGTTAACGAGACCGAATTGGGTCTTAAGAAGACTTTTCAGGGGGTGTCTGCGTTTATAGGCAGCGAGTCTTCATTTGCAGATTTGAGCGGATCGGATGAGATGAAGATCACAATAGCGATAGGATAATAGATGGAAATAAGAAAAGACATTGTTGTAAAGAATAAAACAGGACTGCATGCCAGGCCCGCGGCTCTGTTTGTCCAGATAGCCAATAAATACGAAAGCGACATAACGATAATAAAGGATGACCAGGAGGTCAACGGTAAATCCATAATGGGAATATTAATGCTCGCGGCGGAAAAAGGTTCCAGGGTGACCATCGTAGCTGAAGGTGACGACGCGGAATCCGCGGTTGCGGAGCTAGAGGGCGTATTGATTAACGATATGGACACGGAGACGCTTTAAATGATGAGCGCAAAAAACAGATAGGACCGAACTCATGACAGAGAAAAAGTCTTCCAGCAAGAAACAGATACAACTTAAAGGGATACCTGCTGCGCCCGGCATAGCCATAGGGAAAGCACATGTCTTTGGCACAGAAGACATGATGCCGCAGGAACGCAAGATCACCGAATCCGAGATAACTCTTGAAATAGCGCGGTTCAGGGAAGCTCTTAAGGAGACAAGGAAAGAGGTTCTGGCCATTGAGAAGAAGATCTCCCGGGAGATGGGTGTTGACCATGGCGGGATCTTTAGGGCGCATCTATTGGTGCTTGAAGATAGCGTGCTTGTCCAAGAAGTTATCTCAAGGTTAAAGAAGAAAAAGAAAAACATAGAAACTGTTTTCGCGGAAGTTTTGAATAAGTATGTAAGTGTGCTCTCAGAGGCCAAGGATGAGTACCTGAGGGACAGGGTTAGCGATATAACCGATGTCGGTAAAAGGATCTTGCGCAATCTGATAGGTGTCGAAGAAAAAAGTATGGAAGGGTTGACTGAGAAGGCTATTATCATCTCTTATGACCTTTCTCCTTCCGATACGGCTATGATGCACAAGGGCAGGGTCATTGGGTTTGCTACGGATATAGGTGGAAGGACTTCCCATACCGCTATTATGGCTAAATCTCTTGAGATTCCTGCGGTAGTTGGTCTGGAGTCCGTTACCGATGTCATCAAGAACGGCGATCAGATAATACTGGACGGTACTCACGGTGTCGTTATAGTCAATCCCACTAAGCGGTTCCTTGAAAAGTACCAAAGGGAGAAGAAGAAACTAGAGCATCTCGAAAAGGAACTGGTAGAACTTAAACTGCTTCCCAGTGAAACCACTGATAATAAAAAAGTAATAGTTGCCGGCAACATAGAGCTGCCTGAGGACGTGGCCGGTGTTATTTCGCACGGGGCAGAAGGAATAGGTCTCTATAGGACAGAATACTTTTACATGAACAGGCGCGGCTTGCCGAGTGAAGAAGAACAGTTCAATGCCTATAAGTCAGTAGTTTTGCGTATAAAACCTCATTGCGTGGTTGTTAGAACGCTTGATCTTGGCGGAGATAAGTTTCTTTCGCAACTTGATGTGCCCAGGGAGATGAACCCGTTCTTGGGATGGCGTGCGATACGTTTTTGTCTGGCCCGGCCGGATATCTTTAAGACGCAGCTAAGAGCGATATTAAGAGCGTCGGCTTTTGGAAATTTGAAACTGATGTATCCTATGATTTCCGGTGTAGATGAGTTGCGCCAGGCTAACATCTTGCTGGGGGAGGTCAAGAAGGAGCTTCAGAAGGAATCCGTTAAATTCAATCAAGATATACCCGTTGGAGCTATGATCGAGGTGCCGTCTGCGGCCATTACCAGTGATATCCTTGCGAAAGAAGTTGATTTTTTCAGTATAGGTACTAATGACCTTATCCAGTATTCTCTTGCGGTTGACAGGGTAAATGAAAAGATAGCGTATCTTTACGAGCCTACGCATCCGGCGGTACTCAAGCTTATTAAACAGGTAATCGATAACGGTCATAAGGAAAACATACCGGTAGCTTTATGCGGCGAGATGGCCGGTGAAATCTCTCTGACGATGATACTTCTCGGGCTTGGGCTTGACGAATTCAGTACTTCGCCCATAGCCGTTCCCGAGATAAAAAAGATAGTTCGTTCTGTAAGCTATGAAGAGGCCAAGCATATAGCAGAGAAAGCTCTTACTTTCAGTACAGGTAAAGAAGTGAAAGCATACGCCGATAAGAGGCTGCTTGAACTTGTCCCGGATATAGCTATAGAGTTGTCGGAATAATCAAGAAAGGAAAAATATGAAAGGTTTGATATTAGCTGCCGGTTACGGCACAAGATTATACCCATTAACGCTCGATAGGCCTAAACCGCTTGTGAAAGTCGGAGGTAAGACCATATTGGAGCGTTTGCTAAGGAAATTCGAAAAAATAGATACATGTGACGAAGTGTATATCGTTACGAACGATAGGTTCCACGATATGGTAGTTAAGTGGGTGCGTGGCCGCACCTTTTCTATAAAGCTCAAGGTCATAAATGATCTTACCCGGTCGAACGAGGACCGGCTGGGTGCCATTGGCGACATAAATCTGGTGCTTAGCAAGGAGAAGCCGACAGATGATGTTTTAATAGTCGCGGGCGATAATCTTTTTGAATTCGATATAGCTGATTTCATTTCTTTTTCAAAAGAAAAGAATAAGTTCAGCGTAGCGCTTTTTGACGTAAAGAACCGTAAGCTCGCCCAGAGATACGGTATAGTTTCCCTGGACCCTGACCAGAAGCTCGCAGAGTTTCAGGAAAAGCCTGAAAGTCCAAAGAGCACACTTGCTTCTACCGGCATTTATTTTATGCCTGAAGTAACGTTGCCGATGATGGATAAATATATGAAGACCGATCTGGTCAAGGACGCGCCCGGGAATTTCGTTAAATGGATATCCGAGAACGACGATGTCTATGGTTATGTGTTCACTGAGGGATGGTACGATATAGGGGATAAGGTTTCACTTGAAAAAGCTGATATAGAGTACAGAAAAAAAGAACTGTAAAAGAAGGAGAAGATGAATGAAAAGTAAACATTTATTCACGTCTGAGAGCGTTACTGAAGGTCATCCGGACAAGGTTTGTGACCAGATATCTGACGCGATATTGGATGCAATATTAAAGGAAGATCCCTCCGGTAGGGTTGCCTGTGAAGCGCTGGTAACTACTGGTTTAGCCATAGTGGCAGGGGAAATATCGACTTCATGTTATGTGGATATTCCAAAAGTGGTAAGAAGGACTATAAAGGATATAGGTTATACGCACGCGGATTACGGGTTTGATTACCTGACTTGCGGTGTTATAACGTCCATTCAGGAACAATCTCCCGACATCGCCATGGGTGTTGACGTGGGCGGTGCTGGTGACCAGGGTATGATGTTTGGTTACGCTTCGGACGAGACGCGCGAGTACATGCCCATGCCTGTAACTTTAGCGCATGCGCTTACAAGACGTCTAGCCAAGATAAGGAAAGAGAGGATTGTCAAGTATCTGCGTCCTGACGGTAAGAGCCAGGTAACCATTGAGTATGAAGACGGCAAACCTAAAAGAGTAGCGGCTATCGTTGTGAGCGCTCATCATGACCACAAGGCGGACATGAAAGAGATACACAAGGATATGAAAGAGCTTGTTATCAAGGAGGTCGTGCCGAAAAATCTGATGGATAAAGATACCTTGATATTTATCAATCCTACCGGCAGGTTCGAAGTTGGAGGGCCGCAGGGGGATACAGGTGTTACGGGCCGTAAGATCATAGTGGATACTTACGGTGGTGTCGGCAGTCACGGCGGCGGATGTTTCAGCGGTAAGGACCCGACGAAAGTAGACCGCTCAGCTTCTTACATGGCACGTTACGTGGCTAAGAATATCGTAGCGTCCGGTATTTCAAAGAAATGTGAAATACAGTTCGCGTATGCCATAGGTATTCCTGAGCCTGTAAGTGTAATGGTTAACACCTTTGGTACGGGAAAAATATCTGAGGAAAAAATAGTGAAACTTGTAAGAGAAAATTTTGATCTTACTCCCGGCGGTATAATCGAGAAACTGATTCTCAGGCGTCCCATATACAAAAAGACCGCAGCTTACGGTCATTTTGGCAGGGACGAAGAAGGTTTCATGTGGGAAGAGATCGATATGGCGGAGACGCTGAAAAAGAAAGCTAAAAAATAAACAGTATTGGAGGAATATGCCTACCTCGACCAAGGATTATAAGATAAAGGACTTGGGTCTTGCCGGGCTTGGCAGGAAAGAGATCACGATCGCCGAGCACGAGATGCCCGGGCTTATGTCCATACGAAAGGAATACAGTAAGGATAAGCCTCTTTCAGGTGTCCGGATAATGGGGTCATTGCACATGACTATCCAGACAGCCGTCTTGATAGAGACACTTGTAGCACTCGGAGCGGAGGTAAGGTGGGCGAGCTGCAATATATTCTCCACGCAGGACCATGCGGCAGCCACGATTGTCGAGACTGGTGTTCCAGTGTTCGCCTGGAAAGGAGAGACGTTGGAAGAGTACTGGTGGTGCACGGAGCAGGCTCTTACGTTTCCCGGAGGAAAAGGTCCTAATCTGGTTGTGGATGACGGGGGAGACGCGACACTAATGCTTCATCTGGGTGCTGCTGCAGAGAAAGATGCGTCGGTTCTTGATAAGACCCCGGGTGGTGAGGACGAAGAGTTACTATACAAGGCCCTGAAAAAAACGCTTAAAGATAATCCCGGTAAATGGGCGGGCATGATTTCCGAATGGAAAGGCGTTTCAGAAGAGACGACGACCGGGGTTAACCGTCTTTACCGTATGATGAAAAGCGAAGAACTTTTGGTTCCGGCTATAAACGTGAACGATTCGGTAACCAAATCGAAATTTGATAACCTTTATGGGTGCAGGGAATCTCTTGGCGATGGCCTTAAAAGGTCCATGGACGTTATGCTGGCCGGTAAGGTAGCTGTAGTATGCGGTTACGGGGACGTAGGAAAGGGTTCGGCACAGTCGCTTAGAAGTCTGGGGGCGCGTGTCATAATCGCAGAGGTAGACCCTATCTGCGCCTTACAGGCGGCTATGGAAGGATACGAAGTAACCACGGTAGAAGATACTCTCGGCAAGGCGGATATATATGTTACCGCTACCGGCAACAAGGATATTATCAGGATAGAGCATATGGAGAAAATGAAAGACCAGGCTATCGTGTGCAATATCGGTCACTTTGATAACGAGATACAGGTCTCGAAACTTGAAAAGTATCCGGGGATAAAAAAAGTAAACATAAAACCCCAGGTGGATAAATACGTATTTCCTGATGGGCGAGAGATGTATCTTCTGGCAGAGGGCAGGTTGGTGAACCTTGGTTGCGCTACAGGGCATCCATCGTTCGTTATGTCCAATTCTTTTACGAACCAGACGCTTGCGCAGATAGATCTTTGGAAGAACAAGGATAAATACGAGAAGAAGGTCTATTGTCTGCCAAAAGTTCTGGATGAAGAGGTTGCAAGACTTCATCTTGAGAAAATAGGCGTTAAACTTACTAAGATGACCAAGGATCAGGCTGATTATATAGGTGTACCGGTAGAAGGGCCATATAAACCTGAACATTACAGATATTAAGAGGGGTAGAGCCATGGTGGAAAAGATCAAAAGGATAGGGGTACTTACTTCCGGAGGGGATGCTCCCGGTATGAACGCTGCTATTAGGGCAGTTGTCCGTAAAGCTGCAGACGAAGGTGTTGAGGTAAGGGGTATCCTTAGAGGATATGAAGGTCTAATCAATGACGAGGTCATTGAGATGAATTCCCGTAGCGTAAGTAATATCCTCGGCAGGGGCGGTACTATCCTTAAGACTGCTAGAAGCAAGGCTTTTATGACAAAAGAGGGGCAAGCGAAAGCGGCCGAGACCGTAAAGAAGAACAAGATAGACGGGCTTGTTATAATCGGGGGTAACGGATCGTTCCAGGGCGCTCATATTCTGCATGAAGAATGGGGCGTGCGTAATATAGGTGTACCTGGCACCATAGATAACGATCTGGGGTATACCGATTATACGGTAGGTTCACATACTGCGGTGGATACTATCCTGGATGCCGTTGACAAGATACGCGATACGGTTACCAGCATGGAGAGGATCTACGTAATAGAGGTTATGGGCCGCAAAGAACCGTATCTGGCTGTTATGGCAGGTCTTGCCGGAGGAGCTGAAGAGGTTCTGTACCCCGGGAAACATATAACGATAGAACAGATAGCAGAAGAGATAAAAGCTGCTGAAAAAATAGGGAAAAGAAGCTGGATAGTTATAGTATCGGAGGGGTTTTCCAGCGCGCATGAACTGTCAAAAAAAATAAAAGAAACTACTGGATATAGTGTAAGGCCGGTAGCTCTTGGACATGTACAAAGAGGCGGCAAACCTAACGCGCCCGACAGGATACTTGCTTCGGCAATGGGTGTAGAAGCCGTGGCGGCATTGCTCCAAGGGCATTCAGATAAGATGGTCGCGGTACAGGCACGCAACTTATGCCTTGTCTCGTATGAAAAAGCGTGTAACGAGAGAGAGAAAGACAAGGAACTTCACGCTTATGCCTACGGCCTGACAAAACTTCTTGCCAAATAGAGACGGAGAGGTTGCCGTCAATTAGATCACATGAGAATAACGACCAGATACCTTCTTAAAGAACTCGGCGGACCTTTTTTCGCAGCGCTGTTCGTCACAACTATCATACTTGCCGCTGGTAATATCATCCAGACCGCGGATATGGTCGTGAATAAAGGTGTAGAGATCACTCAGGTTATAAAGCTGTTTCTTCTCTTCCTGCCGTACGTGCTTATTTTTACTATCCCCATCTCGGTACTGGCGGCGGTACTTTTAGGGTTCGGCCGGCTTTCCAGCGATAACGAGGTCACGACGCTCAGAACGAGCGGGATAAGCATATATAAAGTGATTATGCCGATAATAGTATGCGGTTTTATCATAAGCCTGATAAACATCCCCCTGAACGATAAGATACTTCCACAGTCAGAGTTTGAGGCCAGGAAACTGGCTAAAAGATTAGGCATTAAACATCCTACGGCTTTACTAGAACCGGGTATATTCGTTAAAGGGTTTAAAGATTACATTATCTTTGTGCATAATGTTAAAGGCAACAAACTCGAAGGTATAAGGATATACCAGCCCAGGGAGAACAAGGCCACAAGAGTAATAGTCGCTGAGACAGGTGAGGTTATATCGCTGCCTGATGAGGATGCTGTTAAGCTAAAGTTGGAGAACGGTACGGCCGACGAGATAGTTCCCGATAAGCCGGATGAGTTCTACAAGCTTACCTTTAAGGAATATTTCATGACCTTGAACCTGCATCAAGCGGTAGACACACGCCACATACAGAAAAAAGCCAGGGAAAAAAGCATAAAAGAACTTCTAGCGGAAATAGATACGCTTAAAAAAGACGATATTAACGTTATACCTTTGCGGGTGGAATTTCACAAAAAGTTAGCACTTGCTTTTTCTAGCCTGGTGTTTGTACTTATAGGTATTCCTCTGGCTATAACTACGCACCGCAGGGAAAAGTTTGTCGGGTTCGGCCTTGCGATAGGCTTGTTTCTTGTGTATTGGGGGATAATGCTCAGCGGCGTGGCTTTTGCTATAAGGGCTGTAATACCGCCCTGGGTGGGGGTATGGTCGGCAAATATCCTTCTTACCTGTATAGCGGTCGTCATGCTCGGCCGTATTTCGGGGAAGTGAGACGTATAATATATGAGAATAATTGAAAAATACGTTTTAAAAAGTTTTCTAGCTTCGCTCGCTTTCTGTATATTGCTTCTTATCGTGCTGGGCATTATAGGTGATGTGCTGGGTTTCATAGACGATATTTTCAAGAACAATATTCCTCTGGGCAGTATCCTTTCATTTTATTTTTACTTAGCGCCGTTCGCATTCGTTAACATGTTGCCATTTGCTTGTATATTGAGTGTGGCTTTTGTATTCAATAGCTTAAGTAAGAACCATGAGGTAACGGCGGTCATAGCCAGCGGATTAAGTTTATGGAAACTTCTAAGACCGGTTATCTGTGTGACTTTTGTGCTCTGTATAGCTACATTTATAATCAACGATCGTTTCGTGCCTTCAACCATGCAAAAAGCCAACAGGATCAAACAGGAAGAGCTCGAGACGGGCAAGGACGTTGACTCATCCATCATCAGGAACTTAGCAGTATACGGCAAAGGCGACCAGATAATCTTCGCTAAATCGTATTCTCCTAAAACGAAAACGCTTGAGAACGTTATCATACACAAACAGGATAAAGACCACGTCATAAAAGAGAAGGTTAGTGCCAGAGAAGTGAAACGTCTTCCGGACAATACCTGGGAAGGGACAGATGTTATTGTCTTTAGAGTGGATGATAAAGGCGATTTTACCAAGGACCCGGAAGTGTACAAGCGGGTAAAACTGAATATCAAGGAGACCCCTAAGGATTTTTCTACCCATCAATGGGATCCGAGGTTCATGAGCTTTAAGCAGCTCAA
The DNA here is from genome assembly GCA_049642065.1 of Candidatus Omnitrophota bacterium. Lineage (GTDB taxonomy): Bacteria > Omnitrophota > Gorgyraeia > Tantalellales > Tantalellaceae > WJMH01. The sequence goes on from JBAROK010000002.1 coordinate 39,420, forward strand.
GAAATATCTAAAGATATTCAGTGTAGGGTCTCCCCGGACCGTTAGGCGTCTTCTTGTGGACCTGAACTATAAACTGTCTTTTCCCTTTACCGCGCTGGTGACTATACTTATCTGCGTGCCTTTCAGTATAGAGACCGGCCGGGCTAATCCTTTGGTAGGTATGGTGCGGGGGATAACCGTAGCGATGCTGTACGTGCCGGTTATGGCCATAAGCCTTGCGCTCGGCAAAGGTGGCACTCTTCCTCCGGTAGTCGCGGCTTGGTTCAGCAATGTGCTATTTGTTGCTTTAGGCATTTATTTTATCCATCAGAAAAGCTAGGGCGTTTTTGCCAGAGTAAAACCGTATACGCAGCGAGCACCCGCCTTAAGAAGTTCACGCGCGCAAGTTTCAAGTGTAGCTCCGGTTGTCACGATGTCATCAACAAGCACCAGGTTTCTTCCCGTAACCAGCGTGCGATCGACCACAGCGAAAGAACCGTCCAGGTTCCTCATGCGCTTATTCCTTGCAAGGGCAGTCTGAGGGCCGGTATTCTTGGTTTTAATCAGCGTATGCCGCTGAACCGGTACCGATATCTCTTGCGAAAGTATAGTAGCTATAAGTTCCGATTGGTTGTATCCTCTGGCGCGTCGTTTTGAAGGATGGACAGGTACAGGGATGGCTCCATGTATCTGTTCCGAAAAGGGATGTGTTCTGTTTATGAAGGTATGGACTACCGGCTGGAAAAGGTCCATAAGCTTAAGTTTCCCTGAATACTTGAATTGTTTCACGCATTTCTTTATTGCCCCTTCATAATACCTGCACGAGAGGATTTTTGTAAGGTTTTTAGACGAACCCAGTGCCGGTGCGGCTGCGCGGATGACCGAATCGCTGCATCTGGAGCAGACAGGTAGCGGGTACGCCGCCGGAAGAGTGCCGCAAGCTATACATTGTTCAGGGAATAGTATGTTAACACACGACCGGGCTACTTTTGCGAATGACATGGGTATCTCCTGGGTTTTGGTACTTGAAGACAGCTCTATATACGAATTTCTTTCAAAATTTTTGTATTTTTGGTTGTACTAATATAAACTAAACCTAAGTGTAGGGATATTTTTTACGGAGGAGGACAATGAAGAATGAAAATCTTTTTAACCTTTCTATGCTGATACTTAGAATAGTGCTCGGTGCGATCTTTGTCGCTCATGGCGCGCAGAAACTCTTCGGGACTTTCGACGGTATAGGTCTTGAAGGTACGTCAAAGATGGTGGAAGGGTTAGGGTTCGGTAATGCGTACTCGATTGCCTTGATATGGGCCTGTATTGAGTTCATAGGAGGGATCTTCCTGATACTGGGGATTCTTGCCCGGGGATCGGCGTTTGCCATAGCGTTAACCATGCTGATAAGGCTCTGGAAGATCAATATTATGTACGGGTTCTTTATACAGAACGGGGGCATTGAATACGGTTTGCTCATCATAGGAGCTTGTATCCCGCTTATTCTTATGGGTGGGGGCAGCTGGTCCGTTTGGGATATATAATTATTATAATTATACCCGCTCTTGACCCGGCAAGTTGATTCTGATAGAATATCCAAAAAGAAAGCGAGGTACTTAGTAATGAAAGCTATAGTTGACGCAGAAAAATGCATTGGTTGTGGACTTTGTGCTCAGGTCGCTCCTGAGATTTATGAGATGCAGGATGATAAGGCTGTCGTGCTTTCGGACGATATTCCGGAAGAAAAGGCGGATGACGCTAAAAGCGGTGCCGAGCAATGTCCTGTAATGGCAATAGAAATATCGTAGTGACCGCAACAGTACTTTTGAGTATTACGACCCCTCTGCAAACCCGTCCAGGGCGGCTGAGGGGTCTATTATATTTATAAACGTATGGTAAGGCAAAAGAGATGAAGATACTAAGAAGACTAAAATCGGTTCTCGTTGTAATCGGCCTTTTGGCGGGGTTGTTTTATTTCTTTTATATGAGCCCCAGGAGAGTGGTCCCGATACTTATGTATCACTCGATAAGTGGGGATAAGACGAGTTCATTAAACGTTACTCCAGAGAATTTTGCCAGACAGGTAGAGTTCCTCAATAGAGGCGATTATTCCGTTATCCCGCTTGATGAACTTGTTGAAGGCATAAGAAAAGAAAAGAAGTTCTCCTCAAAAACTGTTGTTATCACTTTTGATGACGGGCATGAAGATAATTATCTTAATGCCTTTCCGGTTCTTGCGAAACACAAGATGACGGCGACGATATTCCTGGTGGCAGGGTATATAGGCGAACGCGAAGGGTACCTGAAGTGGGACCAGGTGAACCTGATGAAGGAGAATGGTATAGATTTCGGAGGGCATACTGTTAACAATGTATACCTGCCTTCAATAGAGGATACGCGCACACTATGGTGGGAAGTTTCCGGGTCGAAAGAGATCATTAAGGGTGAAACAGGCGAAGCACCTAAATATTTTTGTTATCCTACAGGCGGATTCAATGCGAAAATCAAGAACGCTGTTATAAGAGCTGGATATAAAGGTGCCTGTACGACTAATAGAGGATTTGACAAGCTTAACAAAGATGTGTACGAGCTTAATAGGGTAAAAATAACGAATTCGGATATGACCAAACCTTTTCATTTCAGGGCTAAGTTATCCGGGTATTATAACTTATTCAGAAGCCTGAAAAAGGGAGATTAAGAGCTGTGTTTAAGGGGAGGGAAGTTATATGTCAAAAGGGTTAAGGCTGGATACGAGGTATCTTCAAGGATCCGTTTCTGCCGAAGACATTGAAGCTATATTGCCGGAGGTTGAGAAAGCTCATTCTTTGCTTGTTAATAGAGACGGAGAGGGTAGCGAGTACCTGGGCTGGATGGACCTGCCGTGCAATATAAACGAGGACATCCTCAAAGATATTGAGGATACCGCATCTAAGATGCGCAAGAACTCTGATGCTATAGTTGTAATAGGTATAGGGGGTTCTTACCTCGGCGCAAGAGCGACCGTAGAGACCCTGGCCAGCGAAGAGGATCGCAGGAATATATTCTTCGCAGGATACAATATGTCATGTGTGAGCCTTAGCGCTCTTCTCAATAGACTGGAAGATAAAGATGTCAGTGTGAACGTTATATCCAAATCCGGTACGACTACTGAGCCGGCTATTACGTTCAGGATACTAGAGGATTTCTTGCAGAAAAAATACGGTCCGGACAATATATCCGACAGGGTTATCTGCACGACCGATAACGAAAAAGGTGCTTTAAGGGCTATAGCCGATAAAAAGGGGTATAAGAGTTTTGTTATCCCTGACGACGTGGGCGGCAGGTTCTCGGTGTTCACCCCGGTAGGTTTACTACCGATAGCATGCGCCGGTATAAATATCAGGGAGCTTGTCGAAGGAGCTCTCCGGCAGCGTGAAGAAAACCTCAATTGTGATATTAGCAGTAACATAAGCTATATGTATGCGGCAGCAAGGAACTGTCTTTATCGCAAAGGTAAAAGGATAGAGATACTCGGAAGTTTCAACAGCAAATTGCATTACGTGGACGAATGGTGGAAACAATTATTTGGCGAAAGCGAAGGGAAAGGCGGTCACAGTATTTTCCCGGCTTCGTGTGATTTTTCAACCGACCTTCATTCCATGGGGCAGCTTATCCAGCAGGGGGAGCGGAACCTTTTTGAGACGTTCCTGGTAGTGGAGAAAGAATGCTCGGAATGTGAGATCCCCGTTAGTGAAGATAACCTGGATAATCTGAATTATCTGGCTAATAAACAGTTAAGCTACATTAACAGGAAAGCTTACGAGGCTACGGCCGAAGCTCATTTTGAAGGGGGAGTGCCTAACTCTACGGTATTTATTCCCGAAATGACACCTTTTTATCTGGGGAAGCTTTTTTATTTCTTCGAAAAAGCTGTAGGAGCCTCGGCATACATAGCGGGCGTTAACCCGTTCAACCAGCCCGGGGTGGAAGCATATAAGAACAAGATGTTCAAGCTTCTCGGTAAACCCAAGGCCTAAACTCTATATCCATGGAAATAGAATTCACTTTTATCACTATATCGATGGCCATAATAAAACTTTTCATACTTATGGCTGCGGGGTACATCCTTTATTACCGCAAACTGATCGATGAGAAGTTCACGGATATGTTAAGCCTGCTTCTTGTCAGGCTGGTTTTTCCGGCACTTATAATTTCAAAAACAGTTACGCATTTCAGTTTCGAAGAATATTCTTACTGGTGGTTCCTTCCGCTTTGCGGCATGGTATTCTCTCTTGGAGGGATGTTGATGGGCGCGGCAGTATACGGACTGTTGGGAAGAAAAGAAGCTCCTAAAGAATTCATGTGCAGCTGCGGGTTCCAAAACTGCGGATATTTGCCCATGAACCTGATATTATTCGCGTTCGCGGGTGCGGTAGCCAATAGGCTCTTGGTGTACATGTTCCTTTTCACGTTAGGGTTCAATGTGCTTATGTGGTCGCTTGTTCCTTTGTTCCTGACGGGTAAGCTGAGAAGTGAGTTCAAACTAAAAGTGTTTTTGAACCCTCCGGTGATAGCGATCATCGTTTCTTTATTATGGGTGACCTTCCTAGGTAAAGAGAGTATGCCACCTGTAATAGCCGACCCCTTGAGGCAACTGGGGCAGGCCGCTTTTCCATTGGCTATGCTGACATTAGGGGCGTATCTATGCAGGTATCGCGCATGGAAGCCTAAATATAAACTATCCCTTGCCGCCTGCAGCGTGACAAAACTTCTGTTATTTCCGCTAGTTGTTCTCGGGATACTTATCCTGGTACCACTTGGTCCGGATTACAAATTCTTCCTGTTCCTGCAGGCCATTATGCCTACAGCCGTATCTCTTGTTGTTATAGGTAGTTATACCGGTGCAGATAATGAGTTTTTCAGCAGTAGCATATTCTATACGCATTTGGTGGCTATATTCAGTATTCCTCTATGGCTTGCGGTTTTTCGCTTTATCTCAGGATAAGGTGAAGAGGGTATCCGCTATCATGTAACGGTTTGACTTCTATATGATTATAAGGTATTTTTAATAAATACGATAAATAATGAAGGGGGTAAGTAATATTATGTTATTAGGAATAGTATTAATAGTATGTGGCGTATTGATAGCGTTGTATCCACCGCTTTTATCTCTGGTCGTGGCGACTTTACTTATATTTGCAGGGATAACAGTCGCGATGGTTGGGTATAGATATAAGAAAGCGGCACGGCAGTTCGATGATCCGTTTCTGGATTTTTTTATGAAAATATAATAAGGAGTATTGTCATGAGAGAGTTAAAAGCCAGTGATCTTAGGCAAACGTGTGACGCTTCTATATTTCCTTTCAAAACCACCGAAGATTACGAATTTGAGCACGAGCCTATACATCAGGAAAGGGGCGTGAACGCTATAGAGTTCGGACTTAACGTCAAGTCAGACGGCTATAATATTTTCGTTTGCGGAGCTGCGGGTACAGGACGTAATACCCAGGTTAACAAGCTGGTTAATGAAATAGCGGCAAGACAAGATACCCCTGATGACTGGATTTATGTTTATAATTTTGTGCAGCCGGACGAACCGATTGCTATAAGGCTTCCTGCAGGCAGGGGCATAATGTTCAAGAAGGATATGGAGGAGCTTTTAAACGAGCTCCAGATCGAGATTCCCAAGGCTTTCGAGAGCGAGGATTACGAGACGAGCAGACACGAGCTTTTAAAAGAATATAAGACCATGAGGGATGCTACTCTTGAAGAAGTGGAAAACGACGCTTTCCAGCAGGGTTTTATGCTTAAGCAATCCGCAACAGGTGTGATACTTGTGCCCAGAAGCGGTGATCAGCCCATGACAGCGGAGGAGTATGATGCTCTTTCAGGCGATGAGAAAGACAAGATAGAAAAGAAAAAACACGAGCTCCATATCAAGATAGAGAAAGTGCTGAGTGAAGTGCGTGTGTTGGAAAAGACAGCGAAAGTGAAAATAAAGGAACTGGAAAAAGAAATCGCTCTTTTTTCCGTGAAACACATAATAGACGAGCTGCGGTTTAAGTACAGAGAGTTCGAGGATATCGTTCAGCATCTTAATCTTGTTCAGGAAGATATAGTGGATAACCTGGATTTTTTCAAAGAAGAGGAGGAAGACTCTCAGGCGGTTCTTTTCGGAATGAAAGGCGCACCAAAGAAAGCCGCCACAACAAAGTATCAGGTTAACCTTTTGGTAGATCACAGGCATTCCAAGGGCGCGCCTGTTATCAGGGAGCCTAATCCGACTTATTACAACCTGGTAGGAAGGATAGAATACGTGGCGCATTTTGGGTCAATGTCGACAGATTTCACCATGATATCCGACGGGGCGCTCCATAAAGCCAATGGCGGTTACCTTATACTTCAGGCGATGGACGTGCTCAGCAGTTTCATGGCCTGGGACGTTCTGAAAAGAGTAATAAAAAACCAGGAGATCAAGGTAGAGGATATAAACGAGCAGTTCAGGATAATAACAACGACCAGTCTCAAGCCTAAGCCCATTCCCTCGGATATCAAGTTCATCATGGTAGGGCCACCATGGCTGTACCAGCTGCTTTATAAGTTTGACGAGGATTTCCGTAAAATGTTTAAGATAAAGGCGGATTTTGATATCGAAATGGATCGGGATGAGGATATGATAAGAAAATACGCCTCGTTCATAAAAGTACGGTGTGAAGAAGAAGGGCTGAGGCATTTTGACAGGAAGGCCGTGGCTAAAATAGTGGAGTACGGGTCGCGGCTTACTCAGGATCAGGATAAACTGAGTGCCCGGTTCATGTACGTAGCTGACATTCTCAGGGAAGCGAACTATTGGGCCGGACAGGATAATAAGGAATACGTCGATGAACCGCATATAGAGAAGGCTATACACGAGAAGATATACAGGTCTAACATGATCGAAGAGAAAATAGTGGAACTTATCGATAAAAATATCCTGATGATAGACGCTAAAGGGAGCGAGGTGGGGCAGGTGAATGGGCTTGCCGTGATAGATATGGGTGAATACATGTTCGGTAAGCCTTCGCGTATAACCGCCCGGACCTTTATGGGTAAAAAGGGAGTGGTTGATATAGAGCGGCAAGTGAAGATGGGTGGTAACATACATTCAAAGGGAGTGATGATACTTAACGGTTATTTCGGAGAGAAGTTCGCCCAGGACCGCCCGTTAAGCTTAAGCGCGAGCATCTGTTTTGAACAATCTTACTCCGGAGTTGATGGGGATTCGGCATCCAGCACGGAAGCCTATTGCCTGCTTTCATCGCTTTCAGGCGTCCCAATAAAACAGTCCATAGCCGTTACCGGCTCAATGAACCAGCACGGGATGGTGCAGCCTATCGGCGGGGTTAATGAAAAAGTAGAAGGGTTCTATCATATCTGTAAAATTAAAGGGCTTGCGGGGGAACAGGGAGTAATGATCCCTGATGCGAACGTAAAACATCTTATGCTTAAGGCAGAAGTAATAGACGCGGTCAAGAAGGGGAAGTTCCATATCTGGGCGGTCTCTACGGTAAACGAAGGCATAGAGATCCTTACAGGTAAAAAAGCCGGAGAAAAAGATAAAAAAGGCACATATCCAAAAGGTACCATCAATCATCTTGTGGATAAGAAGCTTAAAGAGTATTCTGATAAATTTTCCAATCTCAGGAAAAAGACGAAAAGTAAGACTAAGAAGAAAAAGAAATAAGCATGAACATATTACTGGTAATAGGGCTGATTATCCTGCTAGGTATGATCGGCGGGAAAATAATGAACAAACTGAACCTCCCGCAGGTTATGGGATACATGATCATCGGTCTTCTCCTGGGGGAATCTTTTCATGGGTTCCTGAGCGGCCCTATAACTGATTCTTTCAGGCCCGTTATAAGCCTTGCGCTCGGCATAATCGGTTTTATGATAGGTTCTGAGATACTTCTTGACCGGTTCAAAAGGTACAGCCGTTCGATATATACGATACTTTTCGTTGAAGCTTTCCTCACTTTTTTTCTTGTAGCTACGGTAGTTATGCTCCTTACGGGTAAAGTATACATGGGCCTCATACTTGGCGCTTTGGCATCGGCTACGGCTCCTGCGGCTACGTACAGCGTTCTGGGGGAATACAAAGCTCGCGGTCCGGTAACCACTACGACACTTTCGATAGTAGCGCTTGATGATGCGTTAGCGCTTCTTATATACGGATTCGCAAGTGTGTTTGCCAGGGCTATGCTAGTTCAAGCGAGCCCTTCTTTGGTGCGTACTCTGGCGGTTCCGGTCATGCAGATAGCAGGTTCTATCCTTATAGGTGTTGTGGCCGGATTTATCCTGCATAAAGTGGCGTCCAAGACAAGGGCCAGGGAACGGATGCTGCCGTCCACTCTTGGCACGATAATACTGGTTGTCGGGATTTCCACTCACTTCAAAGTCGATCCGATACTTGCCTCGATGGTTTTGGGTGCGGTAGCGTCTAACCTGCAGTCTTCTGAGAACCGTGAAATGTTCGATCTTATAAAAAGGTTCAGCCCTCCGATCTTTATACTATTCTTTGTTATCGTGGGATCTCGGCTTGACGCCAGGATCCTCATGAAGGGAGGCGTCCTGCTCCTCGCGCTGGCATACATAGTGAGCCGTAGCGTAGGTAAGGTCGCCGGGGCTTATATCGGGGGCAAGCTCTCGAACGCGAAACCCACGGTTACCAAGTATCTGGGATTCTGCCTTTTCGATCAGGCGGGTGTCGCGGTTGGCCTTGCGCTTGCTACGTATCATACTTTCAGCCTGCTGGGCGGGGAAGCCCAGATGGCGGGTCTATTAATAGTGAGCATAATAACAGCTACTACGTTTATACTGCAGATGATATCGCCTCCTATGATAAAGTTTGGTATCAAAAAAGCTGATGAGATAAACAGGAATGTTACTGAAGAAGATATAGTAGAATCTCATAAGGTGCGGGATGTTATGGAAGAGGATTTCTTCGTTATAAAGGAGAACAATAACCTGCACCAGATGATAGACATAATGAAGAAGACTGATGCGTTCACTTTTCCCGTAATAAGGATGAACGGTGACTTTTTGGGTACTATCTCGCTGGGGGATTTGCGCGATACTTTCAATGAAGAGCAGATGGATGAGCTTATACTGGCGGGTGACTTAGTCCGGGAGATAGATATTCTAGCGTACGCGGATCAGGAACTTAAAGAAGTAATAAGAGTATTTAAAGCCAAGAACATCGATTATATACCCGTGCTTGCCGATAAAACGCAGCATAGGTTGGTAGGGCAGCTTGAGTACCGCAAGATTATAGACCTTATAACTAAAGAAGTGATCTTTAGGCAGAAAGAACTTGAAAATTAATTTTGCCTTTATCAAAGAAGGGTGGTGGATATGAGAAAGTTGTTTATGATTTTTGTAGTGGCGGCGATGGTATTGTCGTTAGCGTCGCCCCAAGGGGAATGCCGGGGTCAGATGCATCCGTCGGACGGACAAACTATGCTAAAAAATCTTTATACGGAACTTGAGGATATCAGGGGCATAAGGATTTATGTCGCTGATGTTATTGATAACTCAGGCGGCGAAATGAAGGGGATGCTTGCTGGTGAGAAAAAAGCTATTGAGGACGCGTTCGCATCCAGGATGTCTCTGGATTTCAAGATCGTAAATAGTGAAGCAGATGCTGATCTTATAATCATCGTTAAGGCTGAAGAGCGCATATGGCTGGATCATGATCCTATAGATTCCGATAAGGGGATAGGTTTTCCAGCAACACTTGCGGATGCAGCATTGGACGAGGATTACGCCAGGATACAGGCTGACGTTATCGTGAAGAAGGGGCCGAATGTGAGTAGGGACGTGGCCAAAGCGCTGAGGAGACTTCATATAAGAGGCGACATTGTCTGGGAAAAAAAGGTAACGGCAACGGTTACAAAAATGGAAATGACAGAAGAAGCTAGTAAGCCTCTGATAGAAGAGCGCCTGGCGCATATAATACTGCGCAAGTGTTTCGGCAAGAAAAATAGAGCAAGATAACGCACTCGAGGAAAAAGAGGAAAAGTCTTGACTTTTCCTCTTTTTTGGGATAACGTATAGATAGATATAAATATGTCTATGCGAGTTATTCTGTGCCTATTAGTGCGCTAGGGGGAGGATAGATATGAGAGCTGATAAATTAACGGTTAAAACACAGGAAGCGTTAAGGGACGCTGTAAATGAGGCTGTTGAAAGGGGGTATCAGGAGGTAGACGTAGAGGACCTTTTTTATGTGCTGCTTGCCGATGATGGTGGTACGCCTTCAGTAGTGCTCAAGAAAATAGGGGCTGACCCGCATCGCCTAAGAGCAAGATTAGATGAAGCCCTCGCAAAAAGGGCAAAGGTTTCCGGCGGTGCCGCACAGCCATATCTTTCAAATAGGCTGAATAAACTTCTTGCTGAGGCAGAGAAGGAAGCGAAGAAGCTTAAGGATGATTACCTGAGCGTTGAGCATCTTCTTATTGCAATGTCGGAAGAAAAAGGATCAGTAGCGAGCGATCTTCTTACCGGTGAGAAGGTGACAAAGAATAATATTCTCGGTGCGCTCAAAGAGCTCAGGGGTGGGCAAAGAGTCACTGATGAGAATCCTGAGGGAAAGTTCCAGGCGCTTGAAAAATACGGACGGGATCTTGTTGAGCTGGCTGACTTGGGTAAGCTTGACCCTGTTATAGGAAGGGACGAGGAGATACGGCGTCTTATCCATGTCCTATCGCGCAGGACCAAGAACAACCCGGTGCTTATAGGAGATCCGGGTACAGGTAAAACTGCTGTAGTGGAAGGATTAGCGCAGCGTATATCTTCGGGGGACGTGCCTAACAGGCTCAAGAACAAACTCGTGATAGCTCTTGATCTTGGTGCTTTGATCGCCGGGGCCAAGTATCGCGGTGAATTCGAAGACAGGCTCAAGGCTGTCCTAAAAGAAATAAAGGAAAGGGAAGGAGAGATAATACTTTTTATTGATGAATTGCATACTCTTGTAGGTGCCGGAGGGGCTGAGGGGGCGGTTGACGCTGCTAACATGCTTAAACCCGCGCTGGCCAGGGGGGAGCTGAGGTGTATCGGCGCGACTACGCTTGATGAGTACCGTAAGTACGTGGAAAAGGATAAGGCCCTGGAAAGGCGGTTCCAGCAGATATTCATTGGTGAACCTTCTGTGGAGAATACGATAGCCATACTTCGCGGCCTGAAAGAAAAATACGAGGTGCATCACGGGGTCATGATATCGGATGCGGCGGTAGTAGCAGCAGCTATGCTGTCTGACAGGTATATTTCGAACAGATTTCTCCCGGATAAAGCGATAGATCTTATAGACGAGGCGGCATCTAAACTCCGCATAGAAATAGATAGCGTGCCGACTGAGATAGACCAGGTGCAAAGGAAGATAATGCAGCTTGAGATAGAGCGCCAGGCTCTTAAAAATGAGAAAAAGAGCGAGGCGGGTAAGAGCAAGATAAAAGCTGTGGATGACGAGCTCAAGGAGTTACGTGATGAACTTAATGATATGAAGGCCCATTGGGAAAAAGAAAAAGGTGTTATCAGCAAGATAAGGGATATAAAGGAAAGAATCGATAAGGAGAAGGTTGAAGAAGCTAATGCCGAGAAGGAAGGCAATCTGGCTAAAGTATCTGAGATACGTTACGGTACGTTGGTAAAGTTGCAGAAAGAACTTGAAGATGAGACTAAAGTCCTTGCCAAGGTGCAGAAAGATAAGACCATGCTCAAGGAAGAGGTTAATGATGAGGATATAGCGAAGATAGTATCCCAGTGGACGGGTATACCGATAACCAAACTTATGGAATCGGAGATGGAGAAACTTGTGCATATGGAGGAAGTTCTTAAGACGCGTATTGTAGGGCAGGACGAAGCGGTCGAAAAGATCTCTAACACTGTTAGGCGTTCACGTAGCGGGCTTGGAGACCCCAGTAGGCCTATAGGGTCCTTGCTGTTCTTGGGGCCTACCGGTGTGGGTAAAACCCATATGGCGCGTACCCTTGCGTGGTTCCTTTTTAACGATCCGGAAGCCATGGTAAGGATAGATATGTCCGAGTATATGGAAAAACATGCTGTTTCCAGGCTTATAGGTGCGCCTCCCGGGTATGTGGGGTACGAAGAAGGCGGCCAGCTTACCGAGAAGATACGCAGAAGGCCTTACAGCGTGGTGCTCTTGGATGAAATAGAGAAGGCGCATCACGACGTCTTTAACATACTTCTTCAGATAATGGATGATGGGCGCCTGACGGATAGCCAGGGGCATGTCGTGGATTTTAAGAACACCATAATAATCATGACCTCCAATATTGGAAGCCAGTTTTTTACTGACACGACCAATGGTAAAGAGGACATAAAAAGGAATGTGTTGACGGAACTTAAGAAATATTTCCGTCCGGAGTTTTTGAACAGGCTTGACGACATGGTCATATTCAACCGCTTGACAGAGGGTGACGTGCTCAAGATAGTAGAGCTTGAACTGGCAGAAATAAAGGAACGGTTGCTCAAGCGTGAAATAAAACTTACGGTCACCGATAGGGCGATGAAAGAGATCGCTTCGCTTGGGTATGATCCGGATTACGGTGCCCGTCCGCTTAAACGCCTTATACAGAAAGAGGTGCAGGACAATATGGCGCTTGAGCTTTTGAAGGGAGAGATATCCGACGGGGATAGCGTTACTGTGGATTATGACGATAAAGAAAAGAAATTCCTCTTCAAGAGGACAAAATAAGGAGTGAGATAGATGGCTGGTAAAGATTATTATTCCGTACTGGGGGTAAGCGAGGACGCGAGTCAAGCTGAGATAAAAAAAGCTTATCGCAAGCTCGCGATTAAGTATCATCCCGATAAGAATCCCGGAGATAAAAAAGCTGAAGAAAAGTTCAAGGAGATATCTGAAGCTTTTTATTCTCTTGGTGATGCTAAACGCAGGAAAGAATACGATAACCTGCGCAAGATGGGAGGGGCTACGGGGGACTTTTCCTCAGCGCAAGGGTTTGATTTCTCGGAATTTGCTAAGGAGTTTTCCAGCGGAGGAGGCGGATTTTCTTCAGGGTCCGCATTTGGCGATCTCTTTGGTGATATCTTTTCAGATCGGGGGCGGTCAGGAAGAGGCGGTACCCGGACCTATTATTATACAAGCGGAGCCCAGGGGTTTGGTACGGGCGCTGAAACTCATCAAGAGGTCAATACTGATGTAAGAGCCACGCTTCCGGTACCCAAAGAACTTGCTAAGAAGGGAGGAGAAGCCAAATTCACGCTTTCCAGCGGTAAGAATATAACGCTTACCATACCGGTGGGTACAAAGTCCGGCCAGAAAATGAGGTTGCGCGGACAGGGCACAAAATGCCCATGCTGTAAGCATAAAGGGGATTTGATAGTAACAATAAGGATAAAATAAAATGGATGAATATGATCTGGTAAAGATATTCAAGGCTCTTGCAGACAAGACGCGCCAGGATATCATGGAGCTTCTGGTCGAGGACGAAATGAATGTTACGGATATATGTTCCGAGTTCAATATCTCCCAGCCGACAGTATCTCACCATCTTCATATCCTCAAGAACTGTGATCTTGTTGCCACGCGCAAGGACGGTAAGAACATTTATTATTATGTGAGGCAAGAGATAGTTGACGATGTCTTCGGCAGGGTAGTGAAGAAGATGCGTATCCGGATAATCAAGAAAAGAGGAAGCGGGTAAGAGCTCTACTTGCGACTCTTCCTGCCTGTATGCTATTATAATACCACCATGAAAACGACCCTTATAGTTGACGGGTATAACGCCATAAACGCCATACCTGAAACCAGAAAAATGCTGAAAGATAACCTCCTTTCCGCACGTAGCGCTATTATAACGATAACGAAAGAATACGTGCGTTCGAGCGGGTATATCACGGATTTCTGTGTTGTTTTTGACGGGCAGGATAAGTACCGATCTTATGACAGGATGAACGTTGGCCGTGGGAAGTCACAGGTGTTTTCGCGGACCGGAGACGGCGACGATAAGATAATACGTACGGTAAAAGAATATTCAAGTAAGAACAGGGTCATAGTGGCTTCCAACGACAATTACGTGAAGAATATGTCCAGAGGGTACGGAGCGTCACATATTTCCGTTGAAGAGCTTGTAAAAAAGAAGCGTAAGAGTAAGGTCCAAAAGCGAGTGACCGGTAAACGGATAAGCGGTAAGGCTAAATCCAGGATAACCCGGGAGTACAAGAAAGAGCTGGGACTTGAATAAAAGGGCCTAAGGATGAAAAGCAGTATGGTAACCGGTATAGATCCGATACGTCAGATGATAGAAGCAAAAGCGGTACTTGCGCCGATGGCAGGGATAACAGACGTTCCTTTCAGGATGCTGGCGCGCAGGTTTGGTTGTAAGTTTGCTTTTACCGAAATGATCGATGTAAACGGCATAATATATAACAACTGTAAAACATTTAAACTGATTGAAAGAGTAGAAGGTGACACTCCTTTGGGTATACAGCTTGTCGGGGAGGACGAAGAAAAGTTTTCTTACGTATCACGGCTGTGCCAGGAAAGAGGGTACAGGATCGTAGATATAAACGCCGGTTGCCCTGCGAGGAAAGTAATAAAAGCGGGTAAAGGCGCGGCTCTTTTGCGCGATCCTGAAAAAATTCACAGAATAATCTCCAGGCTGGTCAGCGAACTTGATATACCGGTTACAGTGAAGATAAGAAGCGGTTGGGACGGAGAGAACAAGAATTACATGGAAGTTGCCCGTGCCGTTTCATCTGCCGGAGGAAGCGCCCTATGTGTCCATGTGCGTACCAGAGAACAGATGTACAAAGGCAGGGTAACTCACGAGATAACCCGCGAGATAAAAGAAGGGACCGGTATCCCGGTTTTTGCGAGCGGTAATATTTTTTCCGCAAATGATGTCAAAGATGTTATTGAATTTACCGGATGTGACGGTGTTTTTGTGGCAAGAGGAGCTTTGGGGCGTCCGTGGATATTCCGTGAGATAAACAGTGTTTTTTCAGGAAAAGCTCTTCCGCGAGAGCCTGAATTTGATGAGGTAAAGAAAGTCATGATAGATCATTACCGGTTATGTGCTGGTTACTTTGACCCGAGAAGGACTTCATCAAGGATGTATAAACACGTGGCATGGTATCTTAAGGGGTATAAAAATCTTAATGATGTCATGCAGGAATATAAAAAAACCGGTTCATTGGAAGAATTTATGGGCTTCACGGACCGCCTGGATCTGGATAACGAAAAATATCTTAGGTTAAAATAAGGGGAGACATGAAAGAGATAATATTAGCGTCGGCTTCCGAAAGAAGATCAAGCATACTCACCTCTTGCGGTATAGATCATCTTATTGTTGTAAGCGGAGTGGAAGAAGATATGGAGAACGGCAGGCCGGTTTCGGATATTGTGCTAGCTAACGCCGTAAGGAAAGCCGAAAAAATCGCTCAAGGTACTGGAGATGCTGTAATAATAGGGGCGGATACACTTGTTGTGCACGGGGAGGATATACTGGGCAAGCCGCAAGATGAGAACGCGGCACGTGATATGCTCAGGAAGTTTTCCGGAGGTGAAGTGGAAGTATATACGGCTCTTTGTGTGATCGATACCGGAACTGGCAAAAAGAGCAGCGGGTTCGAGAAAAGCGGCCTTGAAGTTGTCTCGCTTACCGAAAAAGAAGTAGAGAAATATTTCCGGTTACTGGGACCCTACGATAAGGCGGGAGGGTTTACGATAGAGGGCGCGGGATCTCTTCTTTTTGATAACATTAAGGGGTCATATTTTAATATTCTGGGGCTACCTATGATGAAACTAAGCGTGCTTTTTGCCGAAATCGGGTTAGACCTATTGGATTTTGTAAAGTTATGAAAACGCATTACACCATACCGTTTTTTATCCCTTTAAAAGGATGTCCTAATAGGTGCATATTCTGCGATCAGAACAGGATCACAGGAGAGAGTATGCCGAGTCCGGAAGAAGTTTCCCCAAAAATAGAAAAATATCTTTCTACAATGCCGCAGTCGGACGTGCGTATTGAAGTAGGATTTTTCGGTGGAAGTTTTACGGGGTTACTTTTAGATCTACAGAAGGAGTTCTTAAGCCCTGTCATGCCGTTTGTTGAAGAAGGCCGGATCTATGGGATAAGACTGTCAACACGTCCGGATCTGATAAATGAGGATATAGTAACTTTTCTTAAAGACAATGGTGTTACCTGTATAGAACTTGGTGTGCAGTCGATGTGCGAAGAGGTTCTTTCCGCATCTAAAAGGGGGCATACCTCAGAAGATACCGAGAGAGCGTCACGCCTTATTCTAGAGGCAGGCATAACTCTTGGGCACCAGATGATGGTGGCTCTTCCCGGAAGTGGGCCGGAAGAGGAACTTTACACGGCAAGGCGGATCAAGGAACTTGGAGCAAGCCAGGTCAGGATATACCCGGTACTGGTAGTAAAGGGCACTGAACTGGCGCAGATGTGGCAAAGAGGCGAATACGTTCCGCTGGAAGAAGATGAAGCTGTAAACCGTGCGGCAGCGCTTATTTCATATTTTGAAACTAATGGGATAAAAGTGATCCGTTGCGGGTTACATCCTTCGGAAGGGCTTCTTTCCGGAGAAGAGTATCTTGCCGGTCCGTTTCATCCCGCCTTTGGACAAAAAGCCAGGGAACGAGCAAAGATCAATGATAATTCTTCACGATAAAAGACTTCCAGCTGAATACAAAAAAGCGCTGTCAGATAATTTGCTTGACACTTTTTTTGTGTCTTTCGAGGGGATACCCGGAAAGGTATATGAATCGATATCCTCTCATCCGGATATATATATATTCCAGCTTGATGAGAAAACTGTTGTGCATGCTCCGGGGGTACCGGAAGAGAAGCTTAAAGAGTTGAGAGAAAGTGGTATAGAGCTTGTAAGGGGGGAAGAAGATCCTCGCGGCCGGTATCCACAGACGGCACGTTATAATGCCGCACGTGTGGGTGATTTTGTATTTGGGAACCTGGAATACACCGATCCCACGATAATAAAAGAGGCATGCGATAAGGGCCTAAAATGCATGAATGTGGAACAGGGGTACACGAGATGTTCGCTTCTTGCGGTAAGTGATAACGCACTTATAACAGCGGATAGAAGTATTGCCCAAGTTGCGAAAAATGAAGGTCTGGAAGTTTTACTCATCTCATCCGGGTCGGTATTTCTTCCAGGAGAAAGATACGGGTTTATTGGTGGTGCTGGGGGGAGAATAGAAGATAAGGTCATATTATTGGGAAGTATTGATACCCATCCGGATTCGGAAGAGATAAAGGATTTCATTACACATAATTCTGGAAAAGTTATAAGTTTAGCCAGAAAACCGCTTTATGATGCGGGCAGTATTATGTGTTTTTTTGCGTGAAAATCAACTTGACATAGAAAGAGGGTGTGTTAAAATATTATCTAGTTAAAGTTTTAAAAAGGAAGTCGCAAGTATGAGAGAACAGCGGAGTTACGTCAGATATAATATATTCATGGAAGATGTTGATGGCCTGAGTTGTAGTCACAAAGGCACAGGTATAGATATCAGTGATATATCATATAATGGGATAGGGCTCTGCCTGAGCGAGAGATTGTCTATAGGCGATAAAATCGATCTGGAAATATATGTACCTAAAGATGATATTCCCATGTTCGTCACAGCAGAGGTAGCATGGGTGGCCAGAGATACCGATATGGAGAACGTATTTCGTACGGGTTTATATCTCTCAAAGATCAGTTCATGCGATAAAGAGCGCCTCCTCAAATACCTCAATAGCTGCTTCTCATTTATATAAAAAGCTTTTACTTTACACAGCCCCTTTCTTGGGGGTATAATCTTACCAAGTGATATAGCCTAAATATAATATTACTATTATTTCTGTTTTCTACTTGTTTCTTATCATCTTCAATCAGGAGGGTGGGTATGTCCCGTTTCAAAAAGAGCTCTGCAATTTTTCTTGCGATTACTGTAATAAGTGTTATCTTCGCGTTCCAGGCGTTTTCCGCTGAAGACGTGGAGAAGTATATTCCCGATACCGATGTAGCCGAACAGGGGATGACGCTCTGGCAGATCATCGTAGCTGGAGGCGAAGTAATGTTGGTCCTGGCTTTTTTGTCTATTGCAGCTGTAGGGCTTATTGTCTATTATTTTCTGACAATAAAACAGGATACACTGATCCCTCAGGATTTCCAAGAAGAAGTGATGCCGATGATCGAGGGAGGGCGGTACGAGGAGGCTAAAGAAGTGTGCTCAGGAAAGGATAACCTGATATCGGGCGTACTTCTGGCAGGGCTCACACGTATCGGGCGCGACAAGAGCGTTATAAAAGAAGCTATCCAGGATGCGGGCAGGCGCAAAATTGACGACTTGCGCCAGAAACTCAGTTACCTGGCTGATGTCGCCGCGATATCACCGATGGTAGGGCTCTTAGGTACCGTGCTTGGCATGATACAGGCGTTCAACGTTATCGCTTTCCAGACGGGAGCGGTAAAACCGATACTTTTAGCGAGTGGTATATCCAAAGCTATGGTTACCACGGCTACCGGGCTTATAATAGCTATACCGGCAATGATATTTTATTCGTTCTTCAAAGGTAAAGTGCAGAACTTTACGGCAAGGCTTGAAGACGTATCTACTGAACTGTTCCATCTCATAACAGAAAAATAACTGGCGCATTACCTGTCGCGGGGGGATAAATGGATTTTTCTGACGAAAGACAAGCGTTATCGGAGAGGCCCACAATACAAATGGCGCCTCTTATAGACATAATTTTCCTACTGCTCATATTTTTTATGGCAGCTTCCATATTCTACCAACTCGAGACAGAGATAAACATCACCGTACCCACGGCAAAAGAATCTACCGATATCAAACGCGCTCCCGGAGAGATAATCATAAATATTCGTAAAGACGGAGCCGTAGTGGTTAATCAGAGAAAGATGAGCTACGAAGAGCTTGACCGTATGCTTAAACGGGTATCCGAGCTCTATAAAGGGCAGCCTGTTATCATCAGAGCGGATAAAGAGACGTATCACAAGAACGTCATCAAGGTCCTAGATCTCTGTGCGGGAGCCGATATCTGGAACGTATCTTTTGCCACAATGAAAGAGAAAGAAGAATAGTGACCCTGCAACCGGTGCGAGTCTTGAAAGTTTTAACACTAGTGAGTTTGATCCTAAGTGTCCCTTTAACCTGTGGGCATGTTTCTTACGCGCAGGAAAAGAATGTTGACGCGGAAGTTGAGGAATTTGATTTCGCTAACGGTTTGTTCTCGCGTGGCATGTATGACATGGCTATCGACGGGTACAAGGATTTTCTAAAGGATCATCCAGAAAGCCAGTATGCCGAACTGGCGAACTATAGGATAGCCGAATGCTACTTCATGGATAAAAAATACGATGAAGCGATCAACAGGTTCGGCATGTTCCTTAAGGAATATCCTAAGGGCGAATTTGTGGGGAAGGCAACGTTACGCAAAGCCCAGGTGCATTACATTAGGGAGGATTATCCGGCTGCGAAACGTATATTGAATGAACTGGCATCTGCTTCTGATGAAAGTGATGCGGCTATTTCCGCGAAATATTACCTGGCCGGAATACATTTTAAGCAGGGAGATTATACTGCCTCGATAAAGATCCTTGAAGATATCCTGGCAAAGCCTGGAAGCGGCGAATATACCGCGTTTGCTTATATAAACCTCGGGGATATCTATACGGAACAGAAGGATTATGCTAAAGCTGCGGATTATTATAACAAGGCCAGTATCTCGGCAAAGAATAAGGAAGCGGTAGCTAAGGCAGCTTTCCGTGCCGGTAACGCGTATTACCTTGCAGGAGAGTACGATAAGGCTAAAGAACATTACCGTAAAGTGACCAGTGAGCCAGGTCACTCGGATACGTTTAATAGTGCTGCACTCGGTCTTGTATCTACTTTGTACAAGAGCGGTGAATATAAATGGGTGATAGAATCCGCACGAGATATCCTTCCTAGCGTAAAAGACGATTCAGTAAAAGCTCAAATACTCTTTTTGCTTGGCAACAGTTATTTTTTTAGCGACCAGTTCGTTGAAGCGGATAAAGTATACGCAGAAGCTGCAGAAGCCTATCCCGATTCGAAGTTCGGTATAAAGTCGATGCTCAACCGATGCTGGGCGCTTTACAGGCTAGGCAAATACCAAGAATGCCTTACGGGAATCAAAACATATATGTCAAAAACAAAAGATTCTGTGGATGAGGTTCTATATATCAAGGCGGAAGCTCTTATCGGTGCTGGTTACACTACTAAAGCTGTAGAGGCTTATAAGGTTCTGGCCAAAGATTTTGCGGATTCTGAATATCATAAAGAAGCGCTGTACGAAATAGGGTGGGTGTACGCCGCCTCAGGCCAGGCCGAAGAAGCTATACGCAATTACCAGTTGTTCGTAGAAGAGTATCCAGATGACCCGCGCGCACCGTCAGTTCTTTTGAAAGCAGCCCAGGAAAACTTGGACCTAGAACGTTATAACGAGGCCGAAACGGATTATATGAAGTTCCTTTCGACGTTCAGTGAAAGTCCACTGAAAGAGAACGTTCTTTTTCAGCTGGGCAGGGTATATATGGAGAAGGGCGACTTGGAGAAGGCCCTGAACACATATCTGAAGTTCCTGGAAGAGTTCCCGGAATCAGAGGCTTCTGATGCTGCGGTTTACTGGACGGGAAGAGCTTATCAACAGAACCAGGATTGGGAGAAAGCGCTCAGCGCTTATACACGTTTGGCTGCGGATAGAGAAGGTGAATTCTATGGCAAAGCAGTAGAGTCCATGGCGTACTCTTATTTCCAGAAAGGCGAGTTTGATAAAGCCACCGTGAAATATTACGTGCTTATGGTCGATGAAAAGGATCTTACTTTACCCGAGGGTGTGTATAAATGGGTATCGGATTATTATATGAATAATGGCCAGAACGATAAGTCCCTTGAAGTGCTTAAGATTCTTTCCGAGAAACACCCCGATAAATCTACTAACGGTGGAGTATATTACATGTATGGCGAGAATTATGGGCAGCTTGGTGACTGGGGGAAAGCTGAGGAGTATTTTAACAAGGCGATAAAAAGCGGAGTAACTTCTCCGTACAGGGAACGCGCTTATCTTGGGTTAGGTAAGTCATATTTTGCTTCAGGTAATTACGATAAAGCTGTTGAGATGTTGAGCGAAGCGCTTAAGACCCGTGAAGACAATCTAACGGGAGCGCTTGCCAGGTTCGAGATGGGCAATGTCAAATTCAAGGTGATGGATTTTGAAGAAGCCGCAAAACAGTACATGATGGTAGCGATATTGTACGATGACCAAGAGCTGTGTTCAAAAGCTCTTTTTCGTGCCGGGACAGCTTTTGAAAAAGCCAATATGCCCGGAAAGTCCGTTGAAGCCTTCGGGGAGCTTATTGAAAGGTATCCCGATAGCTCAATGGCAAAGGAAGCGGAAGAAGAGATAAAGCGGGTGAAAAGTGAAGCAAGGTAAAACTGTACTCCTGGCTCTTCTGGTATCTGTTACGGCACATGCCGTTTTTTTTGCTACAGCACCTCATATTATGCTCGCGGGTATGCATAGTGTGATTGGCGAGACAAAAAAGATATTTCGTTTGCAAGGGGTGGAAGAGGAGCCTGCCAGCGTGGATCTTTTCGAAGGAGCTCAGCCACCACCACCTTCTATCAAAATGACGCAGCAGGTTTCTCAAATGGCAGGTATAGCTTCAGAGAAGATGATGATAGACAGGAAGATGGACGAGGATCTTTCTCTGCAGGATAAGAAGAAGCAGATGGATGCGGAAAGTATTGACGAGAGTTTACCTGAACCGGAGGAGTTCGATAATGGCGCCAGAATGGAAATAGACGCTAAGAAAGAGCGCGAAGAAGCCACGCCCGATAAGAGGTCTCTGGCTGAACGGCTCTCAACGGAAAGGCTTGTTAAATATCCCACATCATCTGATCTTCCTGCTGAGAGCAAGATGTCGTATGATTTTAAGAAGGGTAAGCGGGCGCCTCATGCCGGGACAAGCGAATGGACACCCGGCAGTTCAAAGGTCTTTCAGTCCGGTGAAGAGGAACTATCCGCTGCAAGAAGAAGCGCGAGGATAGGTGATTACGAGGATATAGGCGAATTTTTGAACGTGGCAGTTAAAGTGTATGAAGATCCCGGAACGGGCGAAAAATATTTCAAGATAATTATAAGCACGAGGAGAGGAAACAACCTTGAAGTTATCCCCAAAGAGATCATTTTTCTGGTAGATTCGTCGAAGAGTATAACTGAGGAGAAACTTTCTTATATCAAAGAAGGTCTTTTAGATTCTCTTGGGCAGCTTAATGAAGGAGACCGGTTCAACCTGGTGGCGTTTAGGGGAGATCTTGTCAGGTTCATGGAAGATCCAGTACCCGTACGGGAAAGGACCCTGGAAAAGGGAAGATCTTTCATCAAACAGCTAGAAGCTGTAGGTCAGACGGATGTTGAGAATGCGCTTCTTGGAATTATCAAGGAACCGATTGCGTTCCGCCCGTCGTATATTATCCTTATTACCGATGGAAGGCCCACAACGGGAGTTACCGATTCGCGCAGGATCATACAACAGATCACCCGGCAGAATAATATGGAGCGTCCGATATTCTGTTTCGGTGGTGGCAGGAGAGTGAACCATTACTTGTTGGATTTTGTTTCGTATCAGAACAGGGCCTGGAGCCGTTTCGCAGAAACCACTCATGATATGAGAAAAGAGTTTGACGAACTTTACCGGCAGATAAAGGACCCCATACTTCTCAATGTCAGGTACCGGTTAAAGGGGGTTGGGGTCGAAGAGGTTTATCCCAAATACCTTTCGGATTTTTATAAAGGCAAACCGTTTACACTGTACGGACGGTTTACGGATGAAGATGTCTTTTCGGTCCAGATCTTAGGGCAGATAAACGGCGGAACAAAGGAATTCATATTCAAAAGCTCGCTTACCGAAGCTGAAAAGGCCGGCGCTAATATTGCCAAAGAATGGGCGTTCAGGAAAATATATTATTTAATAAGCCAGAACACTATGGGTCTAGGCGATCCTGTGCGGCTTCGTGCGGAGATAGAAGAGTTAAGCCGGAAATACGATATTATTACTCCGTATGACATAGAGGATAGTGACTAACACCAGATATGAAAGAAGGAGAGTGAGGGGGGAGTGAATATTAAAAGAATTATCATGGCATTGATGCTGGCGGTATATGTCCTGAGTTCGGCCGGTTGCGCGGTTGCATGGTTTCTTGTAGGCGCGGGGACCGCAGCTACGGTCGGGGCGGTAATGGACGAAGAGAAAAAAACTAAGTAACAATATTCTAGTAAAAGAGTAAAAGAGTAAAAGGAGGAGAAAGTGACGCTTAATCACCTTATTTATATTTTATCAATAGTGTTCGGTGTGCTTATACTGGCTGCGCCGAAGATAGCAAGTTACCTTGTCGGTGCGTACTTAATCGCGTTCGGTGTGATAAAACTTATTATTGTATTAAGTTAAGCTGTAGTAGCGGAGGAATGTAATGCAAATGAGAGCGGAGATCAAAGAGAAGGAAAGAGAACTCGAGTCGGAAATACGCAGTTTTGAGAAAGAACGGGAAAATATACGGCGCATAATCGGAAAGATCGGAGGAGTTCCTACAGGAAAAGGCCGTGTCATTAATGTGATCTTTATCATACTGGTGCTTGCTGTATTTGCCATGTCCATTATATGGGGAGGACGGATCAGGTTCTTTATGATAGAAGTGGGTATATTGCTTCTATCTATAAAACTTATCTATTTTCTTGAATCTCATATGAAATTAAACCATTTTCAGTTCTGGATCCTGTCTTCACTTGAATGGCGGCTTGATAAGATAGATAAGACATTGAAAGATATAGTAAAAAACAATGCTAAAAATGAACAGTGAATTTATGTTAGCTGCTATAGAGGAGGCCCGTAAAGGTTCTTCCAGTGGGGAGGGTGGACCTTTCGGGGCTGTTGTTGCCAAGGAAGGCAGAATAATCTCCTCGGCGCATAATTCGGTGCTTAAAGATAATGATCCCACACAGCATGCCGAGATCAAAGCTATATCCGAGGCAGCCAGGAAGCTCGGGACGTATGACCTTTCAGGATGCGATTTATATACGACGACTGAACCGTGTCCCATGTGTTTTTCTGCTATACACTGGGCTAGGATAGGTAAAGTCATATACGGCACGGATATAAAGGACGTAAAAGAACTGGGGTTTAATGAACTTACGATATCGGTATCCGAGATGAAAGAAAGAGGCTCATCTCCCGTAGAGATAGACAGTGGTTTCATGAGGGCTGAATGTGAGGATCTTTTGAAATTCTGGGAAAGTCTTCCAGATAAACAGGTTTATTGAAAGATTCCCGCAAAGATTTGACTTAATGGGGTATGATTAGTATACTTCATACTAAGGTGTATAGGCAGGTTTAGTGTCTATATATATATTAATTTAAGGAGGAAATAATGAAAATGAGTTTAGGGGTGGGTGTTCTTGTGCTCCTGGGGCTTATACTTATTCTGTTCGGTGTTGTTTTCAAGCTTTCGGGACTTAACCTCTTGGAGCCACAGATCAAAGAGGTAACGAACTTTTTCATTGTTGCTAACACGTGTTTGCTCTTAGCGCTTATTGTAGCTAAGTTTGATAAGTCTTAAAGGATAAAGCAATACGGTTCGGGCAAATGCTCTTTATGTTGGAGGGCTCTCTGCCTATGTGGGTGGGGAGTCCTCTATTTATTTTATCCCGCAAAATATGCCGGATCCGGCAGACCTAAAAAATGTCCGTTTCAAGAGAATTCTTCGAACAAAGTGGTGCTATGGCCAGAGAGCTCGAGGGGTACAAGGTTAGACCCCAGCAGCTTGAGATGGTGCAAGCCGTTGAAGAAGCCATAGAAGGGCCGCGTAACCTGATAGTTGAAGCTGGTACAGGGGTGGGTAAAAGCCTCGCGTATCTGGTGCCCTTCATCATGTGGGCCGTCCGTGAAAATAAAAAAGTAGTCATCTCCACATATACCAAAGCTCTTCAGAACCAGCTATTTGTTAAGGACCTTCCGTTTCTTTGCCGTGTGCTAGGTATCGAATTTAAATACGTTCTTTGCATGGGGTCAGATAACTATGTATGCCTGAAAAAGGCGCAACGAAACGCCACGCCGGATCTATTTGAAACGAAAAAGAGAAAGAAACAAGTTGAAAGAATCATCCAATGGCTGGTGGATACGGAAACGGGCCTGCTGACAGATATGGATTTCGTGCCCGATAGGGGAGTCTGGGATAAGTTCTCAAGGGAAGCTGATATATGCCTAGGGAAAAAATGTTCTTATAGCGACACATGTTTTTACAGACAGGCGCGCACCAAACAGCAAGAAGCTCATGTTCTCATCACAAACCATTCACTTCTTTTTACCGATATGATGTCGGACGCCCGGGTACTTCCTGAATTCCATGGTCTTGTTCTGGATGAGGCGCATACGCTGGAAGATGTTGCTACGGGGCATTTTGGTAAGGACACGAGCAATTACGGGTTAAAATATTTAGTGGAAGGAGTTTCTTCTTTGGTGTCCGGTAAACCTCAAGCAGAAGCAGGTACGGAGACTAGGGTAAAGGAAGAGATAAAAGAGGTAAAAAAGTGTGTTAAAGAGCTTAAGGAAGCATCTGAAAAGTTCTTTGGGGAGGCGGAGAAGGTTTTCGGACACGAAGACGGAGTGATAAGTTTCGCAAGAGAACAGTTCTTTCACGAGGATATCAGCAGGCCACTGGTAGCTTTATCATTCTCGCTTATGGCATTGAGCCGTGACCTTGCAGAACCTGAGGATAAGGAAGAAGCTCATGCGTATGCCGAAAGGTGTAACAGGTCAGCCGAGGCGCTGGATTTTATTTTCGCTCATGAAACCGATGATTATGTCTACTGGGTCAATATAAAGAACTGGAAAACTGGAACGAATTATGCTTTTCATGCCGCCCCAATCGATATAAGCTCGCAAATGCGTGAATTTCTATTTGAAAAGGTCTGTCCGGTCGTTTTAACTTCGGCTACGCTTGTATCTTCTTCCAACGGGTGTTCTGATTTCAGTTTCATAGAAAGCAGACTGGGGATGGACGATCCCTTGGAGCTTGCGCTAGATTCGCCTTTTGATTACGCAAGTAATGTTCTCATGTATATGCCGCAGAAGATAGCAGATCCGAACAAGGATTTTGATACTTTCAAACAGCAGGTGATCGAGGATATCGTCAGGATATACGATATTATGGGAGGCAGGATATTTGCGCTTTTTACCAGTTATGAGATGCTTAACTGGGCAGCGCAAACCATAGCAAGCCAGAGGGACGATATCAGTATCCTCAAGCAAGGGGACCTGCCACGTTACGTGCTCTTAGACGTTTTTAAAAAGAACCGTAACTGTATACTCTTGGGTACTACAACGTTCTGGCAGGGGGTAGACGTGCCGGGAAGTTCACTTGAATGCGTTATTATCACAAAACTGCCATTTTCTGTTCCCAGCGACCCGATAAATGCCGCCCGGATAAGGTCCATACAGGATAACGGGCAGAATCCTTTCATTGAATACCAGCTTCCACAGGCGATCATCATGTTCAAGCAGGGGTTTGGTCGCCTTATAAGAGGCCATTCTGACAGGGGAGTCGTTGCTGTTCTTGACCCCCGCGTAAAAACACGGTTTTACGGGAAAGAGTTCATAAAAGCCCTACCCAGATGCAGACATACCGACAATATGGACCAGATAAGAGATTTCTTCCAAACTCCCTAGAGCTAAAGTCCAAAAAATAGCCTACCAAACCTAGGTTGTCATCAGCAAAAAAGAATGCTATTATATATAACTTAAGACATAAGTAATTAGACGGACGTTCAAATCAAGGAGGTACGCAATGTCCCAGGGTATTACCGCCATAAACGAAAAAGTCGAAAAAGAAAGTGTATTTGTAGAGGAGCTTCTGGCTGAGATAAGGAAAGTGATAGTCGGGCAGGATTATCTTATCGAACGGCTTCTTGTAGGGCTTCTTGCTAACGGGCATGTGCTTATAGAAGGTGTGCCGGGTCTTGCTAAGACTATGTCGGTAAGAGTGCTCTCTGCGGCTATCGATACGGGTTTTCAGAGGTTGCAGTTCACACCGGATCTATTGCCCGCTGACCTTATAGGTACGCTGGTCTATAACCCTAAGGACGGCAACTTCACTACTAAAAAAGGGCCTATCTTCTCGAATATCATACTTGCCGATGAGATCAACAGGGCTCCTGCAAAAGTCCAGAGCGCGCTTCTTGAAGCTATGCAGGAAAGACAGGTAACCATAGGTCAGAATACCTTCAAGCTGGACGAACCTTTCCTGGTGCTTGCTACACAGAATCCCATCGAGCAGGAAGGTACGTACCCGTTGCCCGAAGCCCAGGTAGACCGCTTTATGCTCAAGATAAATATAGGCTACCCGAGCAAGGAAGAGGAACATAAGATACTTAAAAGGATGGCGGTTACCAACAAGAAACTCGAAGTTAAACCGGTAGTCTCTCCCAAAAAGATAATCGAGGCCAGGAACGTCGTAGACGAAATTTACATGGACGAAAAGATCGAGAAATACATAGTAGATATCGTGTTCGCTACGCGTAACCCGAAAGATTACGGTCTGGATGACCTGGAAGGTCTTATAGATTACGGGGCGTCCCCTCGCGCGAGTATCAATCTGGCGCTTACCGCTAAAGCGTATGCTTTTGTGCAGAGGCGCGGATACGTTACACCACAGGATATTAAGTCCATAGGTCCGGACGTGCTTCGTCACAGGGTAATCCCCAGTTACGAGGCTGAAGCTCAGGATAAGAACTCGGAAGACATTATAAAAAGAGTGTTTGACGAAGTAGAAGTGCCATAAATATGATTCCCAAAGATGTAATAAGCAAGATACGAAGGATCCAGATAACGACGACACGGAAAGTGACGGACGTTTTCGCGGGCCAGTACCAGAGCGTCTTTAAGGGCGTCGGTATGGAGTTTGATGAAGTGCGTCAGTACATGCCGGGAGACGAGATACGGTCGATCGACTGGAACGTTACAGCCCGTATGGGGCATCCTTACGTTAAGAAGTTCGTGGAGGAAAGAGAACTTACCATCATGATACTTCTGGATGTATCGATGTCCTGCCGGTTCGGAACGGCCGGACGTATAAAAAGCGAACTTGCGGCGGAGCTGTGTTCCGTTATCGCTTTTTCCGCTATACAGAACAACGATAAAGTGGGGATGCTGACGTTTACCGATCGTGTAGAAAAGTTCGTTCCTCCGCGTAAAGGTGTCCGGCACGTGTTGCGGGTGGTTCGTGAGGCTATTTATAACACTCCAGAGGGTACAGGGACGGATATCAACAATATACTTGAGTATCTTAACAGGGTATCTACCAGACGCACAATAACTTTTCTGGTGTCTGACTTTTTTGCTCCGGATTTCAAGAAAACGCTTTCAATAACCAATAAAAGACATGATGTCATTGCAGTTACCATAACTGATCCCGCTGAACTGACTCTTCCAAAAGCGGGTATCGTGAAGTTGCATGACGCGGAAACCGGGACCCCTTTTGAGGTGGATACTTCAAATCCGTCTTTAAGGAAAGCGTATGAAGAACGCTCAGGCGAATTCATGTCAAAACGCACTGAAGTATTCCGTTCAACAGGGGTGGATAGTATCGATATTCGCACGAATTTATCTTATGTAGAACCGCTCATAAGGTTCTTCAAAATGAGGGAGAGAAGACTGCGAGGAGGTAGATAAGTTGACTTTCCTTAAAAAAAGTTTAATAGTTTTGGGTGTGCTGTTTTATGTCGCTTGTGCTGAAGCACAAAACAGGTCAGATATTGTACTGAACATAACTGCAGATGTAGATAAAGACCAGGTGAATATAGGTGACCGGATCAAGCTCGACGTTAAAGCTGAAGGCGCATCGGGATATGATCTTATTTTTCCGGAAGAGATGAAAGATCTTGGTGATTTTTCGCTAAAGAGTTCCAGTCCAATAGAAGAAGGACGCGGGAAAAAAATAGTAGGCCGTGAATACATACTGGGTGTATACAGTACCGGTATACATGTTATTCCTCCAGTGGAAGTTATGTACCGGAAAGAGAGCAAGGAAGAGTGGCATGCTGCTAAAAGCCCGCAAGTGCCAATAGACGTGAGGAGCCTCTTAACGGGCAAAGACACCGATATAAAAGACCTGAAAGGACTGGCCGCTTTCGGGGGAGGATTTCCAAGGGCATTGATCGTTCTGGTTGTACTTATAGCTATAGCAGCTGTTATATGGCTGCTATGGAAGAGAAGAGCTGCTATAGTATCCGCTCAATTAGCCGAAGAAAAATCCGCGTATGAGATCGCTCACGAAGAGCTTAATCACCTTAAAGCTGAGGACCTTCCGGGGCAGGGACGTGTAAAGGAATATTACACACAGCTTGCTGACATAATCAGGCATTATCTGGAGAGAAGATTCTCATACAGAGCACCTGAGATGACAACAGAAGAGTTTATGGGAGAACTTAAAAAGTCGCCTCTTATGATGGAAGAGCATAAGAGTCTGCTTAAAGATTTCCTGTCGAGATGTGATATGGTGAAGTTCGCGAAATACGGACCAACACCGTTGGAGATGATAGACAGCTTCAAGTCGGCAGAGCAGATGGTAGAACAGACCCATGAAGAAGAACAGCCGGAGGAGGTCGAAGCATGATCTATCTGGCTAATCCATGGGCTTTAGTGCTATGCCTAGTGATCCCTCCCGCAGTGTACCTTTTCGGTAAACTCAGGAAACGAACTCAGAGTTCACTGCGGTTTTCTAATCAGGAACTTCTTAAGGGATTTAAACCGTCCTTAAGGGGAAGGTTAAGTCACGGTTTAGTTTACATGCGTGCCGCATGCCTTTTTTTGCTTGTTCTGGCTTTAGCCAGGCCGCAGTCGGCCATTGAAGAGACCAGGATATATATCGAAGGCATCGATATAGTGCTTGCCGTTGATGTATCAAGCAGTATGCGTGCCATGGACTTTGAGATAGGGGGAAAAAGGGCAGACCGTCTTGAAGTAGTAAAAAAAGTAGTGCAGGATTTTGTTCAGAAAAGGCCTAACGATAAGATAGGTCTTGTTGCTTTTTCCGGGCACGCGTATACCGTATGTCCTCTTACTCTTGACCATGATTGGCTTGAGAAGAATTTGGAGAGGGTCAAGATAGGTATGATAGAGGACGGTACCGCGATAGGATCGGCGATAGCTGCTGCACTCAACAGGTTAAAGAATACCGGTACTAAAGAAAAGATTATAATCCTGCTTACTGACGGCAGGAACAATGCGGGCAGGGTATCACCGATGGTTGCTGCTGAAGCTGCAAAAGCTTTAGGGGTAAGGATATATACGATAGGGGCGGGCACGAAAGGGTTGGCACCGTATCCCGTGAAAGATATGTTCGGCAATATCGTGTTAAGGCCGATCGAGATAGAGATAGACGAGAAACTCTTGAAAAAGATAGCCTCAACGACGGACGGGATGTTTTTTAGGGCTACTGATACTAGATCGCTGGAGAACATATACAACGAGATAGATAAGCTTGAAAAAACGCCTATGGAAGAGACCGGGTACAACATATATAAAGAACTTTTCGGATATTTTCTGATCCCGGGGCTCTTGCTTTTGCTTCTGGAGGTGTTCTTGTCAAACACATTACTCAGGAGGATACCGTAGATGAAGTTCGGTCTTCCTTATATGGCAATATTATTGTGGCTGGTACCGGCGGCAGTTGCTTTTTATTTTATTGCTAACCGTAACCGTAAAAGAGCGATGGAACGTTTCGCCGAAGAGAATGTGTTATCCGAGATATCAGGTTCTTTTGACCGGCGCAGGATAAAGATCAGAAGTTCTATCATAGTAGTATCTATTTTTCTTATAGTGCTAAGCCTGATGCGTCCACAATGGGGGTTTCAGTGGCGTGAAGTCAAACGCCAGGGGATAGATATAATAATAGCACTGGATACGTCAAAAAGTATGCTTGCAGAAGACGTTTTGCCTAACAGGCTTGACCGCGCGAAACTGGCCATTAAGGATCTTGTAAGAAAACTCAAAGGGGACAGGGTGGGCCTCGTGGTCTTTTCAGGAACAGCCTTTTTACAGTGTCCTTTGACGGTAGATTATGACGGTTTTCTTCTTTCACTTGATGATGTAACCGTTGATACGATACCCGTAGGAGGAACATCCCTGGCCAATGCCATATATACAGCCATGAAAAGCTATGAAGGTGGCAAGAAGCAGAACAAGATACTTATTGTTATTACCGATGGAGAAGATCTTGAAGGCGGTGTTGATCAGGCAATAGCCATGGCCAAGCACGAAGGAATAAGGATATTCACCGTTGGAATAGGCGCAGCAGAAGGTGAACTTATCCCGATAACGAACGAGCAGGGGAAAAGGGTATTTCTGAAAGATGAAAAAGGCAACGTGGTCAAAACAAGGCTACGTGAAGACGTGTTACAAAAAATGGCGCTTGATACAAGGGGCATGTATGTCCGGTCGACAGGAGCAGAGTTCGGACTTGATTTAATATATGATCAGGAACTATCGAAGCTTCAAAAACAGGAATTAAAAAGCCGGATGGAGAAACGGTACCATGAGAGGTACCAGTTTTTTCTAGGGCTTGCTATACTTCTATTGCTGGTAGAGCCTTTCATCGGTGATAGAAAAAAAGAGAAGATTTAGT
>JBAROK010000009.1:0-10333 GCA_049642065.1 Candidatus Omnitrophota bacterium
CCTACGTTCTTCGTATCGTAGCTTCTCTGCTCTACGAGATGTCTGCTGTCACCGGTGCCTTCGTAGATAAAGTCCTGCCGGGACGTTACATCCCCGTTAACCTTATCGTAGTTGATCCTCCTTACAATCTTGTTGTTATCCTTATCGCCTTCAAATACAGACTCTTCAAGAAGGATCTCCGCACCGTTCCAGATATAGTACTTTTTGGTGCCTGATATAGCGTCCCCGTCATACTCATAGTCCGTACGGTACTTCGCTTTGTACTCTTCGTCTTCCGGGTCAAGCTCGTTATATCCGGGATCCCTCAAGTACCCCGTGAAGACTTTCTCGATCTTTTCTTCCGACTCATCCCCAAAATACACGACCTGTTTTATCCTACGGCTTTCATCGGGACGGTTTTCATCGTTATCTCCTCCGTCACCATAACCTGCCCAGTATTTCAGTTTGCTCTTTTCGTCTTCCTGCTCTTCGGCGGTAGATTTCCAGTCTTCGATGTCGGTGATGATATCGGGGTGGCGTGTGATATCGAACGTATCTATCTGGGTGAGTGTGCTATCGTCGTACTGCATGTCGTTGTAAAGGTGGGGGTCTTCGAGATCGTCTGGTTCGGTCATCGTGTAATCGATACCGCCGCTTGCACCGCCGCCGCCTCTTTTCTTTTTGAGCGGCGTTTCTTCTTCGGCCTTCTTGGGTTTTCTTTGGAGCTGGACCATCAGCTCTTCTTTACCCATTCTCTGGCGAACGATGTCTTCGTGTTTTGATTGCTGGCGTTTCAGGTAGCCGGGCGCGAACCGGTTGGCTTGGTCGTATTCTCCGGAAGAAGGAAGCAGTTCCTCAGCGACACCACTGAGTCTTTTGTAGCTGGAGGAATCGGCAATACCGAGCTGTTCGAAGAGGAATATAAATGCAACAAAAAAGGATATGACTTTTAGCCATATCCTTTTGCGGTGATTGTTTTGCACCTCAATAAAGCTTAGAGGTTGCAAAGCATCATCAGCCGAATAATACCACTTATCCGCTGAATGATTTTTATTATTATTATTAGATCCACCACCGTCTGAATTCATTGGGACACCTACCAGCTACCAGCAATACTTTTTAAGACGCAGAAGCAATACTTTTTTAAACTTTTTAGTTTTGGGTCAAAAAAAAACCGTATTATTGCTTTGGTTTTTCCACGTCCTCTTCCACACGCATATTTAGTATATCATATTATATAGGGGGTTTCAAATAAAATATTTAACTTTTGTTGATAACTAATTCTTAACCATAAATTAACACAAAACATGTTTTTATGGGGTATTTTGCCCCGTTTTTTGGCATTAAACTTTTTTCTGAGTATTTCATCCTTAACGAGACTTGCGAAATCGTAGATTTCCCGCATATTTTATATAACTTCTTTACTTAAATAAGGTTATCAGTAAAGATCCGGATATTCCCTTTCTTCTTGCGGTGGGGTCTCCTCTTCCGGGGGTTTCTCTTCCTTTTTTGGAGGTTTTTTCTTGAATTTGGGGATTAATTTGGTGATACCTTTTGGTACTTTAACTTTTTTCAGTATTCCGAAGATTAACCGCCATAGTTTGCCTATGGTCTTTAAAAGCTGTCCCGGTCTCAGCGCTTCCTTGATGATCTGGCCGAATTGCTCAAAAATCGAGTATATTGCAGGTACCAGTACTAGCGTCAGCGGCGTGGCGAATAAAAGCCCCCCAATAACGGTTATGGCCAGGGGATTCCATAGGTTTGACCCTTCGCTTTTATCCAACGCCATTGGAAGAAGACCAAAAACCGTAGTGGCTGTTGTCATTAAAACGGGTCTCAACCTGTCTCTTGCTGCCTGCATGAGCAGCCTGAAAAGATTGCGGCGCGTATCTTTAAGTTCATTGGCATGTTCGACGAGTATGATACCGTTATTGACAATAATACCGGCAAGCATCATCATGCCTATAAGAGCTCCCATGCCTATGGATGTGCCTGTCGTGTAAAGCGCCCCGATCGCCCCAATAGTTGCCAGCATTACCGTAACCATGATAATGAAAGGTTGCCGGTACGATTCAAATATGGATGCAAGCACCAGGTATATCAGTATGAGTATGATGACTATTGTCAGCATGAACTCTTGTTGTGTTTTTATAAGCGTATCGTAGTCGCCTCCTACCTCATAAAAGTACTCTTCAGGAAGCTTGAGGTCCGAGAGCTCTTCATCCAGCATCATTACGGCTTTACCGAGCGGCATCTCTCCTATATTCGCACTAACTTGGATCATCCTGGCCCTGTTCTTACGCCATATTTCACTGGGCCCCAGCCCGTACTCAAAATCTACTACCTGGTCCAGCGTTATCCTGTCGTCCCCGTGTTTTGAGAGAGACAGATTATGGATGTCCTTTACGGTCCTTCTATCTTTCTCCTGCATACGTACTATTGTCTCTACCTCAGAAGCCTTGGTGTGGTACATTGTGGCCCTTACTCCGCGGACTTTTGCATGGACGACATCACCGACTTCTTTTGTGGAGAACCCGAATTGTGCGGCTTTGCGCTTATCCACCCTGAGATCCAATTCCGGGCGCCCTTCACGCATACGTATCTTGGTATCGGTAAAATACGGTATCTTGCCCATCCTTGTGGTTATCGCTATGGCTATTTCTCTTAAGATATCGTAATCATGTCCATAGACGTTCAATATTATTTCCTTAGTGCCGACTTCCTGTTCTTCCTCAAAATAGATGAACGCGGGCTGCATGCGTTCGACCTTGGGCCGGAGTGAGTCTATTACCTCGCCTACGGACCTTTTTCTGTCCTTTAGCCCCACCAGATTGACGTATACTTTGCTCGACCACCCCTCAACTCTAGCCGTAAAATCCTTTACCTCAGGAACTTCCTGTAGCATCAGTTCGACTTTTCTGACAACGTCATCGCTTGAATCCAGTTTCGCGCCCGTAGGAAGTTCTATAAATATCGTGAACCTGTTCTGTTCGGTAGACCCCATATATTCTTTACCCATCTTACCGTAAAGGTACATAGACCCTATAAACAGTCCTATCGCGATAGAGATTATAAGGAACCTTCTTCTGAACACAAAAAGTAGGCCTCTTTCCTGCAATCTATAGAACGGTAAGAGAAACCCTTCTTTTACCTGCTGAGACTCACCCGTATCTTCCACAAGTTTTACCCGAGCGCTCATAAGCGGGACGATCATAAGCGACACGAATAACGATATGCTCAGAGAAAACGTTACTGTCCAGGCCACGCCCCCGTAAAGCATGCTCATAGACTTACTTACGAATATCATGGGCAAGAAGACGATAACCGTTGTTAGGGTAGAGGCAAATATTACAACGTTCATCTCCGTGCTGCCAGTTATAGCCGCATTGAGGCTATCCATGCCCTGTTCGCTCTTAGTAACGATATTCTCGAACACAACAATAGAGTTATCAACAAGCATACCAACGCCTAAAGCAAGCCCAAAAAGCGTCATAAAATTGATCGTCATATCCATTATCGCAGGGATGAACATGTTCGAAAGATCCATGAACCCGAACGTTATTATCAGAGATATGGGTATAGATATAGCAACTATCAGGATGGGCCGGTACTTCTTGAAAAAGACCAGAAATAGCACAATACCCACTAAGAGCATATAGAGAGGTACGTTCGGCGCGAACGTAGCGGCAAGAAGGCCCCCGGGCACAACGTACATGGCCTTTTTGCCTAGCTTGCCCATAAAGAGAAGGAGTATAAATATGATCATCACCGCCCCGCGAAGTAGTGAATCGCGCAGATTAGCAATGGATCTTTTAATGAATATCGACTGATCTTTCGTGATCGTGATACCGATATCCTCGGGGAGTTCTTTCTTAAGCAAGTCTATCTCTTTAAGGATCTCTTGTGCGGCTTTTATGGTATTCGCCTTTGATTCTTTCTGGATATACACAGAAACTATCGGCCTGACGTTTATCCTTGCGTAACTTTTAGCTTCAAGATACGAATCTTTTACCTCGGCGAAATCTTTGACCCTGACGGCAGACCCATCGGGTTTAGTAAGTACAACTGTATTTTTGATATCATCAACCGTATCGAACTGACCGATTGCCCGGATCATAACTTTATCTTTTGTGCGTTTCAGCTCGCCTGTCAGAAGGTTCAGGTTGCTTCCGCCGAGCGCTGATATAACCCGGTTCAGCGATACCCCATACCGGTAAAGAGCTTTCTTGTCCGCCTCAATTATTATCTTTCTTTCTCGGCCTCCCCCCACTTCTACGTTAGCTACGCCGGTAATACGCTTAATCCTCTCTTTTATATCTTCATCTACTATCCTGCGAAGCTCTTCAGTAGTACGTTTCCGGCTGGTAACCGCGAATATGACTATAGGTACGTCTGTCTGTGAGAACTGGGCGATGATAGGCTTTTCCGCCTCTTTAGGCATCTTTTCTTTGACCTTGGCGAATTTTTCCCTTACTTCCATCGCAGCCAGCTGCATATTGATACCGCGCTCAAAACTGAGAACAACGGTGGCTTCACCTTCTTTGGAGATGGACATCATCCTCTCAAGATGCGCTACCGTGCTGACCGCTTCTTCGGTAGGTTTGGAGACCATTGTCTCGACCTCTGTGGGAGGTATGCCACCACGGATATTTACTATGATACTGATCTGGCCAAAGGATATGTCGGGATAAAGTTCTACCGGTAATCTTGTGATGGCGATCACGCCCATAAGGCATAATGCCGAAAAGATCATTATCGTGGTAATAGGTCTTTTTATTGAAAAACTAGATAAGCTCATTGTCGCGGTAATAAATACGGCCGGGATACCCCGGCCCGTTTATAGTACGTCTTACTTAAATGTATTACTGGCTCTCATCTACAACGTTCCGTTTGAACATTTGCTTCATTTTAGCTTTTAGCTGGGTTCTTATATCGCTTTCAACTATAAAAATGGCTGGAATAACAACAAGCGTAAGGAACGTAGAAAAGATCAGCCCTCCCATAACGCCGATAGCCATCGGTGCACGTAGTTCCGATCCTCTACCGACTGCCAAGGCCATTGGCGCAAGACCCAGAACAGTAGTAAGCGCCGTCATAACAATTGGACGGAGCCTCGCTTTACTGGCCTCCACGACCGCATCGTATATACCTTTGCCTTCTTGCATAAGGATATTGGTATAGTCTATAAGCACAATTCCGTTGTTAACAACTATCCCTCCTAACATAATAACACCAAGCATTGCAACAACGCTTATAGAAGTGCTTGTCACGTATAAACTTACCAATACGCCTATCAGTGAAAGCGGTACTGTAAAAAGTATTATTAACGGCTGTGTTAATGACTCAAACTGCGCGGCCATGATCATGTATACCATTACAATGGAGAGTATTAACGCAAACTGCAAACTTGCGAAAGATTTGTTCATCTCTTCGGACTCACCTGCGAGTTTTACCCTATACCCGGACTCGAATTTCATGTTCTCCAGCAGCCCTTCCACATCAGCAGTCACATCAGCCAGTTTCCTGTTGGCTACGCCGGCGTATACCATTATCGTTCTCTCCTGGCCGA
Source organism: Candidatus Omnitrophota bacterium (assembly GCA_049642065.1). Classification (GTDB taxonomy): domain Bacteria; phylum Omnitrophota; class Gorgyraeia; order Tantalellales; family Tantalellaceae; genus WJMH01. The sequence goes on from JBAROK010000009.1 coordinate 5,549, forward strand.
CCCTGTTAATGGAGCTAGGCCCCTTACCTTTTTCGAATTGTGCCACACTCCCCAAGGGGACCATAAACCCGCCAGGAGCGTTTATCCTTATGTGTTCCAGTTTCCTGTACGTATCCCTGTCCTTCTCCCGTAACCGTACTCTTATATCTATTTCATGCCCCTTTTCTTTAAACTGCGAAGGTATATATCCCCTTAACACCATCTGAGCTATTCGCGCAAGGTCAACAACATTAATGTTATAAAGGGCCGCTTTGTCCTTATCTACGTTTATTCTAATCTCCGGTGACGGCTCTGGCACATCATCTTCTATGCCAAATATGCCGGGAATCTCTTTCAGGCCATCTTCTATTTTGTACGCGATACTTTCCATAACCTCAAGCTTCTCGCCCTTTATCTCAATAGTTATAGGTTTCCCTCCGCCGCCAAAAGCGCCTGAAATAACACCCTGTTGTAATGCGAACTCTATTTTTACATCATCAAGCCCTTTTTCTTCATCAATCGTCTTCTTAAGCTCCTGGACGACATCCATGGTCTTGACCTTACCCCGTTTCTCTTTAAGGTTAACTATAAGGCGTGCCTGATGCGATCCCATGCTTTTAACGACATCTTTTGCTGATTCTCCGCGCGAAGCGCCTACTACAGAGCTTACCGACTCTACAATCGGATGTTTCATGATATTATCTTCTACCTTGAGCGAAGCCTTGTTTGTTTCTTGCACCTTTGTACCCACCGGCAAATCCACTTTGATAATAAACTGCCCCTGATCGGTCTTCGGCATGAGTTCTTTTTCGAGGAAGTTAACTATAAATAAACTTGATATGAATAGAACGAGTACTGCTATCAGGCCCACTTTCTTATACCTGAGAAAATACCGGAGCATTTCTTCGTATTTGACAACAGTCTTCTTCCAGAGCTCCCCGCCTTCGAACGCCGCAGCTCCTTTTGCAACCTCTTCTTTGCTTCCGCCTATCTTGCAACTCAAAAGCGGGATAAGCGTAAGCGCCACCCACAGCGATCCTATAAGCGAGAATGTAACCGTGAACGCAAGTTCCTTAAAAAGCTGTCCGGCTACACCGACAACAAAGATCATCGGAAGGAATACAGCGATCGTAGTAAGAGTAGAGGCTACTATAGCATTAGAGACCTCTTCCGCGCCTTCAGTCGCTGCTTGTTCGGAAGGTTTGCCCATTTCTCGATGACGGAAAATGTTCTCCATAACAACGATAGCGTTATCAACAAGCATACCTACACCCAGCGCCAGCCCTCCAAGCGACATCATGTTAATAGACAGTCCACCAAAATACATGAACGTAAAGACTATCATCACCGATATGGGTATACTCAAGGTAACTATTGCGGAGGATTTTACATTCCTAAGAAACACTAATAACACCAGAAAAGCGAGTATACCGCCCTGAAACGCGGCGTCCCGCACACCGTTAATAGCGTCCTTAATGAATATGGACTGGTCATAAACTACTTCCATTTTTATGTCATCTGGAAGCAGTTTTTCAAGACGCGAGAACGCGGCACGCACCTTGTTTATTACCTGCATCGTATTGACCTGCGCCTGCTTCTGTATGGATACGGAGACGTTCTCATTAGAGTTGTGACGCGAGTAACTGCTTCTTTCTCTGACCGTATCTTTTACTTCAGCTACGTCCTTTACCAGAACAAGGTTAGTCTGTACGCTTATGTCGCGTCTTGCGGTTTCTTGCTCATAGGGAAGGCGTCTATCCTCGTCCGGATGTTTACTCTTTACGACAACTTGCTCTATTTCATCCACTGTCTGGAATTCACCTAGAGTACGTATAAGATACTCATAAAAACTTTCTTTGATAGTGCCAGCCGGATAGTTGAGGTTCGAATTCGTTATAGCGTCCGATACGTCCAGTATAGCCACGCCGTAGGTCTTAAGTTTCCCTTGGTCCACATCAACCATTATCTCACGCTCTAACCCACCCTCTACGGATGCTGAAGCAACACCGTCTACTTTTTCCAGTTCTTCCTTTATAATATCGGTAGCTATCTGCCTGAGCTGCATGGGATTGCGATTGCCGGTAACGCTGATCGTCATAACGGGCAAAGCAAACGGGTTGAACGGAACTACAAGCGGTTCCGATGCGTCTCTAGGCAACCGGGCCTTAACGAGGTCGACCTTCTCCCTGGTTCGCAGAGAAGCGAAATCCATGTTCTGGTCCCAGTCAAACTCGGCCATTACAAGAGAGATGCCCTCTTTGGAAACAGACCGGATCCCCTTAAGTCCGCTTACCGTTCCCACGGCTTCTTCAACGGGCCTAGTCAAGAGCGTCTCTACTTCTTCCGGAGCTGCGTTAGCGTATCCGGTAAAGACTGTTAACTGAGGATATGTAATGGGCGGAAAGAGCTCCTGAGGCAGTTTTGCCAGCGAGATCACCCCAAAGAGCATGACCCCAAGGAATATCATGATGGTAGTAACTGGTTTTTTTGTAGAGAATTCCGGTAAGCCCATATGTAACTTCTTTAATTATAACTATTTATGTAGAAAACTTTACTAGAATAACGTTTCCTGTATTTCCGTGATCTCGACCTTATCTTTATCTTTATATTCCTGATGCAACTCACGGATCAAGAGTTCCCCTTCCTTGACCCCCTTTGCAACTTCTGCAACATCATGCGTCAGGTATTCTATCTCGATTTCTCTCTCTTCAACAGTCCCCATTTCACTGGCAGCCATTTCCTCTTCTTCCCCTTCGGGTTTTTCTTCTGCTCCCTCTTCGCCTTCGGTGTGAACAACGTAAACGAAATACTTATTCTCTTTCTTCTTGAACGAAGATGCCGGAATTATTAACGCATCTCTTTTCTCGTAAGTATTGATTATAGCCCTAGCAAACATCCCCGGCTTTAATTCGTTATCTTCATTATCAAGCTCGATCTGTACTTTCTGCGTTCTTGTTCTTCCCTGGATTACTGGAGACACCATATCAATCGTACCTGCATACGACGATCCAGGTTGCGCATCAACAAATATTTCCACATTCTGGCCTAGTTCTACTTTCGGGGAATCTTCTTCTATAACATCAAAGGCCGCGGAAACTTCACTATAATCTACAAAACTACCTACCTTATCCTGTGAAGTTACGTACGATCCTGCATGCTTTTCCTTGCTCCCTAGGTATCCGTCACTGGAAGCATAGATGTTGGTTTTTTCCAAGTCTCTTTTAGCGGACTCATACTCGAGTTTTTTCTGATCAACAGCTATTTTGTCAACTCCGCCTACTTCAAAAAGTTTTTTTGCTTTCTCCAGTTCAAGGCTAGCGTATTTCAGTTTAAGCAGCGCGTCCTTCTGGTCCAAGCTGGCTATAATATCGCCCTCTAAAATGCGCTCCCCTTCCTCGAAATTGAAACTCTCAAGTATCCCCTTACCGTCAAACCTTAATTCTATTTCCCGGACTCCCTCTATCCTGCCCATTACCGGAAGTGTATCCTTGAAATCCATAAGCTTTACCTTGTATACCTTGACAGGGGAAGTCTCCAGGAACTCAACCATCTCCTTAACATCTTCTGCCTTGGGTCCAAAAAGCACCTGCTTGATTTTACCCACGGTACGCGTAAGGACAATAGCCCCTATCAGGATGCCCAATAATATCCAGATATAGTTCTTCTTTATCTTGGAGGGCTCTATCTTTATTTTCCTAAGATCAATATTCTTGATAGTTTCCGCAGTTTTTTTGAGATCAATGTTCTTTATGACATCTGCGGCTTTCTTGATATCTATTTTCTTCAGGGAATCTGACGCTTTTTTGAAATCTATTTTCTTCAGATACTCTTTTATTTTGTTGAGGTACTCGTTAATGTTTATGCCCATTATTCTTCCTCCTTAAAACATCTAATAATTCTTTTTATTTTTGTGTATCAGCTTATTGCAGCTGCTTTTCGCTATTTTCTTCCTTGAGGCCTTTTTGTTTCTTATAAACATCTTCTGCCCAGTCTATCGTCTCAAGCAATGTTTTCGCCTGTTTATTCTCTTTGTCCAGATCCAAGGCTTTTCTTACATTCTCACGTGCCTGGTTAAACCTGTTATTTGCAAGCTGCAGGTTTGCCCGGCTCAAATAATTTGCGATCTTGTTCGCACGTCTCTTGGCTTCTTCTTTCTCACGCGCCTCTTTTCTCGCCTGTCTTGCTTCTTCCTCTGCTTTATTCCGGGTTTTCAGCTCTTCCTGCCGTTTTTCCTCGGCTTCTTTTTTCTTTTCTTCCTGGTCTTTCATATATGTGGTCTCTGCTTTATCTATAACAGCTAGAAGTTGTCGCGCTTCTTTATTGTCTTCTACATTGAGGGCTTTTCTGGCTATTCTTTTAGCGCCGCTAAAATCATTATGTTCAAGTTCGCTTTTAGCTTTTTTGATAAGTCTCGCTATTTTCTCCTCGCGCTGGACCTTTTCTTCTTTCAGTCTGGCTTGCTCTTGAGCTATACGTTCCTGTTCGCGCTGCTTTGCTTGTGCTTCTTTCTCGGCTTGCCTCTTTGCCGCGGCTTCTGCCTTCGCCTTCTCGCGGACGATCTGTGCCGCTTCTTCGGCTTTCTTTTTTGCCGCTAGCTCTGCTTGGCGTTGCTTCCCTTTAGCCTCGCGTTCTGCTTGCCTCTTTGTCTCAGCTTCCTCTTTCGCCTTTTCACGTGCGATCTTTGCCGCTTCTTCCGCTTTCGCCTTCGCTGCTAATTCTGCTTGGCGTTGCTTCTCTTTAGCCTCGCGTTCTGCTTTCCTCTTTGCCGCTTCTTCTGCCTTTGCTTTTTCACGTGCGACCTTTGCC
>JBAROK010000013.1:0-1555 GCA_049642065.1 Candidatus Omnitrophota bacterium
TTGAGCAGTACGAAAAAGTCTTGGAGCTGGATTCGGAAAATGTAGACGCAAGGAATAATCTTGCGAATATATATTACGCTAAAGGTAGGGTGGATGAAGCAATGAATGAGTATCGCAGAGTACTCGATACCGATCCGTTGCACTTCAGGGCCAAAAATAATTTGGCCAATATTTATTTAAGCACAAAGATGTATGACAAGGCTATAGCCGAGTACAGGGCAATAATAATGTCAAGGCCGGCTTCACCTATAGTGCGCTATAATCTGGGACTAGCATATTACGGCAAAAGAATGTGGCCCGAAGCCAGGGCGGAGTGGGAGGAATCCCTAAGATTGGAACCGGATTTTGAGCCTGCCCGCAAGGCGCTGCAGGATATTACGGTAAGAGGATACTGATTTGGTTGTTTGTTCGAGAGAATAATTCTGGGTACAAGGAAATGGTGAGGTAACGTGCTGCAGGTTATGGGAAAATTTTTAGTGATCTTTGGAGCTATTCTTATTCTATTGGGAGCGATGTTCATGTTGGTGGGTAAATTGCCCTGGATCGGAAGATTACCGGGCGATATCGTGATAAGAAAGGAAAGCTTTACGCTTTATTTTCCGGTGACTACATGCATCCTGGTAAGCATAGTGGTGTCGGCGATATTTTATTTTCTATCTAAAAGGTGATATTCAGATGCTCAGTAATAAAATCGTTCGTTTAAGTATTATCCTCGCTACACTTGTTATAGCGCTCGTAGCTTTTTTTGGTCCTTGGAAATTGAAGGGGGCTAAGAAAGAACCCTTTATTGTACGTGTCCGGGTGGCACATGATGTTGAAGTAATGACGCTAGCATCGAGTGGGTCTTGCCAAATAGGAGAAATTGAGACAGGGAATATTCTGGCAAAGGATATTACTGTTCCAGATGGTACTGAGATCTCGATGACCAGCGGAGGCATAAAGTTCGGGGACAAGATATTTTTTACCGATGCTATACGAGTGACACCTCTTCGCGGAGCCGACATAAAATTGAACGGGACTCTTTATCGGGGAGAGATGGATGTGATCAGGACGGGTCGTGGGTTTGATGCTGTTAACAGGGTGGAGCTGGAAGATTACCTAAAAGGGGTATTGCCGAAAGAAATGCATCATTTCTGGCCTTTTGGTGCTCTTAAAGCTCAGGCTATAGCTTCGCGCAGTTTCGCTGTTTATAGAGCAGAGCAGCGGAAAAGCAAATATTACGATCTTACGGCGGATACTTTTTCGCAGGTATATGGCGGACAGTCGAGTGAAAAATGGCGTACTAATAGGGCAGTGCATGCTACAAGAGGCAAAGTTTTAGAATATGAAGGGAAGCTTCTTCCGGCATATTTCCATTCTTGTTGTGGGGGACGTACCGAAGATATCGCGCAAGTTTGGGGAGGAGAGTTGGAGCCTTTAAAGGGGGTGAAATGTCCTTGGTGCCGGTGGTCTCCGTATTTCAGGTGGCAGGTGCGCGTTCCGACTAAGACCATAGTTGAAAAGCTCAAAGAAAAAGGGTACCAGATAAAGAGGATCGATGATATCAGGGAAGGTG
>JBAROK010000027.1:0-105708 GCA_049642065.1 Candidatus Omnitrophota bacterium
ACACCATTATTGGCATATAAGTATATTTTCAAAGGGGTTATTTGTCAATAGAAAAAATGACCTAATAAAAAGCCCGCTGAAAAGCGGGCTTTTGTTAGGAAATATGGTGGAGCTGAGGGGGCTCGAACCCCTGACCTCATGCATGCCATGCACGCGCTCTTCCAGCTGAGCTACAGCCCCATGGGATTATCAATATATCATTCCGGTAGATCAATGTCAATAAACTGGTGCCGGAGGTGGGAGTCGAACCCACATGGAGTTTCCCCCAATGGATTTTGAATCCATCGCGTATGCCAATTCCACCACTCCGGCACTTTATTTTAGAAAAATAATTGTATTACTTGATGTAACGATAGTCAAGTCAATTAAACTTTATTAGTGACGGATCGTAATCTTCCACGTTCTGGTACCCGAGAAGATTAAGAATAGTACCTGCCACATTAGAAAGACCGCGCTTCTCTAAAGTCGCCAGAACATATTCTCCCTCGTACTCCGGGTCGTATATGATAAAAGGTACCGGGTTAAGTGTATGTGCCGTTTTCATAACCCGTTTACCGTCTTTTATTTTGAACATTTCGTCAGAATTACCGTGATCCGCCGTTACTATCGCTATACCGCCAAGTTCCTTAACCGTATCAAGAAGTTTCTGGACGCATACGTCAACAGTCTCAACAGCCTGCACGACAGCTTCCGGGACCGCCGTATGCCCGACCATATCCCCGTTAGCTAAATTCAGCCTTACAAACTTGTATTCTCCTTTTTTTAGGAACTCTATGGTCTTTTCGGTTATTTCAGGCGCTTTCATCTGAGGCGCCTTATCAAACTGGATCCTATCAGAAGGTATTTCAATATACTCTTCAAGTTCTTTACACACATACCCGGATTTGTTACCGTTCCAGAAATACGTTACGTGACCGAACTTCTGGGTTTCGGAGATAGCCATCATTTTTACGCCTGCCGAACATAAGTATTCACATACGGTGCGATTGATCTCGGGTGGCTCTACCAGATAATGGCCCGGGATATGCAGGTCACCGTCATACTCCATCATGCCTGCGAACTTAACGAGTGGATGCCTTTCCCTATCGAATTCATCGAACTCTTTCTCATCAAACGCACGGGATATCTCTATAGCGCGATCACCTCTAAAATTAAAGAATACTACCGAATCACCGTCTTCAATAGTGCCTATAGGTTTATCCCCTTCGGCAACCACAAAAGAATCCATATACTGGTCGGTCATTTTCGGATCTTCTTTATAATAAGTCTCAACCGCTTCGGATGCTGATGCGAACTTGCGCGCTTTACCCAGAACGTGCGCGTCCCAGCCGCGTTTTACAACGCTCCAGTCCGCGTTATACCTGTCCATGGTCGTTACCATCCGGCCGCCACCGGAAGCTATCCTGTAATCGTACCCTTTTTCATCGGTGATCTTTTCAAGAACCTCTTCCGTCTTGCCTATATAGCTCAAAGCGGACCTCTCGCCAACGTCACGGCCGTCAAGAAGCGCATGCACACGAACCTTTGCGACGCCGCTCTCTGCGAGATGATTGATCATCGAAAAAAGCTGGTCTATATGAGAATGAACGTTCCCGTCTGAAAGAAGACCGATAAAGTGAAAAGTCCTCCCTTCACCTTCAGTAACGTTACTGACCAGGGTTTTCCAGGTATCTCCTGTAAACATAGATTCATCTTCAATAGATCTATTAACAAGTTTAGCGCCCTGAGCGAATACTCTCCCCGCACCAAGCGCGTTATGCCCTACTTCGCTGTTACCCATATCTTCATCCGAAGGCAATCCCACAGCAGTACCATGCGCCTGCAAAGTCGTCGAGAGCTTGCTCTTAAAAAGACTGTCTAAACAAGGCGTTTTTGCCACGTATACCGCGTTAGTCTCGTCCTGTTTGCCTATACCCACCCCGTCCATGATAATGAGCACCAGAGGCCCTTTTCTCGGAGTGAAATTCTCTAACCTTTTCAGTTCTAACTTCATGTATATCCTTCCTTCAGGTCTTTATAACCATTACCGTAATATCGTCATGCTGCCGGTCTTTACCTTCAAAATCAATCACCGCACCAAGTATAGCGTCTACAACTTCTTCTGCGGTACTTCCCGCAAGAAAACCGGCCAAGTCCATCAAACGGTCCATCCCGAACATCTCGTCATCCGGATCCATCGCCTCAGTAACACCGTCAGTATAAAGAACAAAAATACTTCCAGGCATATATTCCCGTTTCTTTTCAGAAAACCTCGATTCCATCATACCCAACGGTATACCTTCTTCTACGTCCAGTAGTTCTACGTTACCGTCAGGTTCGATAAGTAACGTCGGGTTATGCCCTCCCATAGCAAACTCTAAACTCTTTGTCTTCGTATCGAACACGGTGAACGCCAACGTCACAAAAAGCCCGCTATCAGCTTCAGCCACCAGATTATCGTTAATCTGCTTAACCACTTCCGAGGGGGACCCTTTCCTGACAAAAGTCTTAAATACGCTCACTACCCTGGCCATATAAAGTGCCGCAGGCACGCCTTTACCGGAAACGTCGCCTAGCATAACCGCTACCCGGTTATCATCCAGCTGGATAACATCATAAAGGTCCCCGCCCACCTGCTTAGCGGTAAGCATCTTCGCGCTTATATCAAGCCCGCCGACAGACGGTATTTCACGCGGCAGGAAGCTTCTCTGTATACCTTTTGCAATATCAAGTTCTTTTTCAATAAGTTCGCGTTTCTGTATCTCGCCCAGATATTTCTTAAGCGTTACGATAACGTAAATAGCCACTACGGTGACAAGCGGATAAAACACGTCTATCCAGATACCTGCCGGCCAGAAAAATACCATCGCCGTGAGAAGGTACGCCACCATTATAAGAAAGATCGAGATCATAGCTATTTTTCTGGGGCTTCTAGCGGTAACGTATCCCGTTATGATCCATATTATTACCAGGATCAAGAGGTTCCACCATCTGGATAACCTGCGCAGGAAGATATTTTTCATAACGCTGTTATACAGGCTGGTATGAACGCCGATACCCGGATATAAAGGTTCCATAGGCGACGGATGCGCATCAGGAGAAGCAGTCGCGGTAAGCCCGATAAAACAGATACTATCCTTAAGCTTACTCAGGTCTACAGTAGGTTTCTGACCCGTTATATCCGCCAGGTAAGACTGCAGGATATCAACATAAGAATAGTGCCGGAACGCCCTGCCCCATGGCGCCGGGTAATTGACCAGTACGGAAGAATCTTCACAAAGCGGAACTATAAGATCATCGTTAACGATGATCCGATCACCCGGCAAGATCTCTATATCCTCAAACTCGTATCCAAGGTTATTAAGCGCCACATTAAAGGTGAGATGCGGATAGAACTTCCCTTCGTATTCGATAAAAGGCGGTATTCTTCTTACCTTACCGTCTATATCAGGCTGGACGTTAACGAACCCGGAACCCTTGACCTCTTTTCCAAGAACGTCTATTAAAGGAGCCGCGTATTTATTGGCAGTAACGTGCGTCTGGCCCGGCTTCCCGGGATACAGATCGAATACATAAGGAACGTAGACGTTACCCGCGTCTTTAATAGCCTGAGCAAAAGCCTCATCACCTTCTTTAGGTTCACTGAAAAATATATCAAAGATAATGACCTTTGCGCCGGCTGATTGCAGCGCTTTCGTTAAAAGAGCGTGATAATTCCGCGGGAACGGCCATTTCCCTATTTTTTCTATAGAATCATCACCAACCTCGATGATAACTATATCGTCCCTGACCGGTATGGGAGGCCTGGACTTATACCAGAAATCCAGCGTACTGTACTCAAACTCGTCAAAAACCCTGGAATAGGAAAAGAAAAGAAAAAGAGCTATGAGAACCGCAAAAAGCGAAAAGGATACTACGCGCGTGCCATCGAATTTCTTCAGCCGTTGAGGAACTTTTTGGGCTGCGCGTTTTATGAAACGGAACCTGCGGAAGATTTTGTTTAAAACCATGATTGGAAATGCCTAGAAATTGTAATATACCCCCGCAGAAACAACACTGCCGGAATAGTCCTGAAAAGGATCGTTAGATACGTTTTCGCTGTAAGAATAGGTTACGCCAAGAGTAAAATCATCCGAAAGATCATAATACACCGATGAGTTGAATATATACGTATGGTCACGTTCTCTTCTGCCGGTATCCTCTGTGCTGCGCCTATCCTTGTACCGCATGTACCTATAAACAAGGCTGACATCCATGTAAATGCTGTCGGTAAAGAAATACATTATCGATGGCCTGAGCCTGTAAAGCCAGAAATCGTAATACTGCTGGAAATTGTCGTTTGAATCGTTACTGCTTAACTGGTTGCTCACTCCGATAAAGAACTTTTCGAAATACGCGCCAAAATTATATTGCATCCTGATCCGGTCATCTATGCGATCCTTGTCGCAGATGTACCCGTTGGAGCTAAAAGTCTTCCTGTCAGGGTACCAGCGTTTCAGGTACTCGAACCGGACTTCCTGATACACATCCGGAATGAAAAAATACCTCAGATTGGTAGTAAGATACAGCCCGTTGTAGGTACTCTCTTTTTCGTTCGGGTACTCAAAGTGATCGAACGTTATAGTGTTCCTCCAGATAAGATCAGGCGTGACCTTCCAGATAAACTGCATATAAGGAGCAATATCAAAAAGGTTGTTCCTGTTGTACTTGTAGTATATGGTCGAGAAGATATCGCTGCCGACTTCAAAATCCAGGTTATCCAATACAGGGTATACCAGCTCCAGGTTGCCCGTAGCCTGCAGGAACCCATCTTTATGCCTTTTAGAATCAAGATCAACGTTGTTGTCGTAACCCTGCTGGATATCCACATATCCAGTCACTTCCATTTTTTCTTTGGATTCGGCATAGAACTTCTGTTCCTTAGCGATCTGCGCGGGGGCCGGCGCAGCCGTAGGAAAAGCATCCGTCAGGTCCTGATCAATAGCAGCATGCAAACTCTCTCCGCCAAAAGCAACGAGCAAAAATAGGACTAATATGTAAATGAACACACTTGCCTTACGTTCTCTTCTTAAGTGCAACTTTGTTTCTCCTTCCATATAACTTTAGATCGGGGACCTCGACCCCTTACTTTTTAATAGCGTCCGATACGGTTGGTTCCGGCGGTCTCCTGCGCTCGTCACTTTGCAATTTCAGATCGTCTTTCCTGTCGATCTTGCTTTGCTGCTCCTGCTCCATCCTACCTTCGGCTTTTCCTGTCTGTTTCTCTATCATTTCGTGCCGCTTGATCTTCTGGTCCAGTTTCTCAGTAAGCTTTTCTTTTACCGCAGGTTTTTCCGGTGTTTTAATCTTCTTAACTTTCTGCGGTTTCTTAGGCGCCTGCGGGGAACGTTTTATCTCTTTTTTCATCCTGGCCAGACGTTTAGAAGAGATTTTTCTCATCTTTTCCGGTTTACTGAACTTCTTTATCTTTCTCTCGTAGCCCGCTTTAACCGTATACTGCTTTTCCATCGCGCTGCCGTCTTTTTTCACGCCGCGCACGAAAACCTGGTCCTGGAATACCGATACTTCAGTGGCTTTACCATCAGTTTTCGTTCTCCAACCGGTACCACGCGCCCCGCATGTCGCACAAGGCGTACGCACGCGAAAAACTTCGCCGGGCTCAAGGTTCTGCAGAAGAGTGAATATCTCCCCGTCCACCAGCTCGATCTTGTCCGGCCCTTCAAGCTTTATCGCCACGCGGCTATTCTCTTTTATCTTGAGAAGGTTCATCTTTGAATCGTCTAAAGCTATCTCAACATAAGACTCCATACCCGTTACGACCTGTGATCCTTCTCTGAGCCTCATGCCCGGCAGGCATGCCTCTCCTGCTGCCGCTCCGGGAGATATGACTTTTGCGTCACCGGCAAGCGATATAACCTCGATATTCCCATCCATCGCCTGCGCGCTGCAGAATAAACCCGAGAATAGAACAATAGCAACTGCAAATACCAGTACTTTTTTCATATTGCACCCCCTTAAAAATATCAAAAACTACGGTTCTACTGAACGTTTTGTCTCGGTGCTGCCGCCGCCGCGACGGTCATCCGTCTTGTCTTTATCATTTCTTGCGCTTTCACTTTTGCGTTCGAGAAGACTCTCTTTATAATCTTCTCTCTTACTGCTGCTTGTACCAAAAAGCCTGAACTTCTTTTTCTTTTTGTTCTTCTTTATCTGGTCCAGGCCGACTTCTTTCTCCATCGCCGCAACTTCTCCAGCTGAGAGTTTTTCGTCTTTACCGGGCTCGTCATTTTGTTTGATGCTTCTTTTATAGCCTTTTCTGACCCAGGAGACCCCGTCCATGACGGAGCCGTCTTTATTGATACCTCTTACAAAGACCTTACCGTCAAAAGTAGCCACTTCCGAGGTATTACCTTTAGCATGAGTCTTCCACCCGGTTCCCCGTGCGCCGCACACAGCGCTCGGAGTACGCACACGGAACGTTTCGCCTGGTTTCAGGTCGCGAAGAAGCGCGTAAACTTCACCTTCAATAAGTTCGATCTTATCACCATCCGACAGTTTTAAGACAACATCGCTTTTACCTTTTATCTTGATGATGTTCATTTCGCGCTTGTCAAAAGCTATCCGAACGGACGCTCCGGCACCCGTGATAATACGCGTGCCAGCTTCAAGACTCATCCCGGTCTTGCACGAGACGCTCTTAATAGTACCATGGTGCACTACCTTCACTTCCCCTTCACAAGAAACGACCAGTACTTCTTCCTGCGAAAGACAGAAAGGCGCTTTCATCGCACACAGTAAAACTATACAAAGAAAAAATACCAGGATTTTTCTCATACCACACCTCCACGGGCGAGAGAACATATATTATTCTTCCGCTTGTTTAAAAAGCAGTTTCCACGGATTCTTTTTAACGTTTTCACTGAAATCTTTGAAATTCTCTGTGGTAGCTTCCAGGTTCAGGATTATGTTATCCATATTATCCTTATTCTCGGAAACCACGTCTTTGATATCAGCGATTATCGTGTCCAGGTTAGTGGCGATCTGATCAGCTTTTTTGAAGAGAAGGCGCGTTTGTATGGGGTCTTCGCTCGCCATTACAGCGCCGTGTTTTACGAACTCTTCTGTAGTACCGGGGGTAATGCCTACAAACGCGTCACCCACAATCCCGGCTGTATCTATGTATGCCAGAGAATCCGACCGGAGTTTTGCCGTAGCGTCCACCTCAAGTATACATTCCACTTTAGTGCCGTCTTTATAGATGAACTTCATGTCTTTTACTCTACCGACATCAATACCTGAAAGTTTAACTATAGCGTCGGGTTTAAGGTTACCCGCGTATACGAAATATGTTTTTACGTCGTATTTTTTGTGCCGGAATTTAGCTGTTTTACCGAAATAAAAAATCCCGATAGCGACCGCTACGACTACTACTATACCCACTTTTATCTCGTTGGAAAACTTCATATCATTCTCCCTTTCCTTATTTTGCTATTTAGTTAAACTTTCCAGATAATCGTCTTTCTGCTGAAAGAACTTTATCGGACCGTCAAATTCACCTTTTATAAATTGCTGAACCATTGCGTTCTTAGAATTCTTTATCTCATCCGGGGTGCCGACTTCAAGCACTTTACCATCGTAAAGCATGGCTATCCTGTCAGCTATCGCCATGACGCTTTTCATGTCGTGTGTGACCACAACGCTGGTAATAGCCAGCTTTTTCGAAAGATCGATAATAAGCTTGTCGATAACAGAGGCTACTATCGGATCAAGACCCGCGGTCGGCTCGTCATAAAATATTATCTGCGGATCCATTGCTATAGCCCTGGCAAGCCCGACCCTTTTTCTCATGCCGCCGGAAAGTTCGCTCGGTATAAGGTTCTCGAACCCTCTGAGCCCCACAAGCTCAAGCTTCATGTTTATCATTATGTCAATAACGCTCTTCTCGAGCTTTGTATGTTCGACAAGAGGCAGGCTTACGTTCTCGCCTACCGTCATTGAGTCGAATAACGCGGAGGACTGGAAAGACATACCTATCTTCTTGCGGACTTCATCCAGCTCTTCGCCATGCTTGTCGGTGATATCGTCGCCTAAAAGATACACCCTTCCGGAGTTAGGTTTTAAGTTACCGATCATTTGCCGTAATAGCGTGCTTTTACCGCAACCGGAACCGCCCATTATAACGAAAGTCTCGCCCCGGTATACCTTGAGGTTAACCCCGTTAAGAACATTCCTGTCCCCGAAATTTTTTACAAGATCTTGTACCTCTACTACTACTTCTCTTTCTTGCATGTCAACCCTTTACATGTTCGTGAAAAAGAATATCCCTGTCAATATACAGTCGAAAACCACTATAAGTATAAAACTGGCAACAACGCTGAGCGTAGTTGATTTTCCGACACCTTCGGCACCGCCACGCGTGTTCAGACCCACATAACAGGCTACCATTGATATAACAGCAGCGAACACTCCGCTTTTCAGTAGTCCCGTCCAGACGTCTTTCCATGTGAGCATATCAAACGAAAAAGACATGTACCTGTAAAAATCAAGCTGCAGGGTGCCTACACCGACTAAAAGCCCTCCGAGTATACCTACTAGATCGCTCATAATGGTCAGACACGGCAGCATAACGAGAAGCGCAATGAACCGCGGCACTACAAGGAACCTTACTGGGTCAAGTGCCAGCGTCTCAAGAGCTTCTATCTGCTCTGATACCTTCATTGTACCAAGCTCTGCGGCTATCGCAGAACCTACCCTGCCGGCAACTACTAAAGCGGTGAATACCGGGCCCAGCTCCCTTGCCATACCAATAGCGACCATAGGAGCCACGTAAATCGTAGCACCGAGCTGCTTTAGCTGATACGCGCTCTGCATGGCTATTACGATACCGGTAAAAAGCGAGATAAAAAAGACTATAATAACGGATTGTACCCCGGCGAACACCATCTGGTGGAATACGCTCTGGCGGCTTGCCCCTTTGTTCCTGAAGGGTCCGGTGAATATCCAGGATAGCGTGCTGACAAGAAGCGCAAACACCCCGGCAGCATTCTGGCAGAACGTTATAACTACTTTCCCGATAGAGGCTAGGATATTTTCTATTTTTCCCATGTTAACTGTCCCATTCTCATATTTTAGAATGACGATACGGCATCATTTTCTTCATCGACTATATCGAACAGCTTGTCCAGCTTGGTGATCTCAAAAAGACCTTTCACCTTGGGAGACAGGTTGCTCAGTTTAAGTTTCCCGCCGAAAGCACGCATGTTCTTGAGTATTTCTACCAGCGTGGCAAGACCGGATGAATCGACGTAATTGACGCCTTTCAGGTTTATGACTATCTTATCCTTTTTCTCGCTTACCACTTTATCAAAAGACTTTTTGACATCCGGGGATGTATTGATATCTATATCGCCTTCCATCCTGAAGATCGATATCCCGCCATTTTCTTCACAATTGATCTGCATCCGCGCCTCCATTTATTTATAGATGTTTCTTGTCTAAATATTTTATCATTACAACTCTTCTGCCATCGTTCTCGTATCTTACTTCATCCATTAAGTGGTTAATAAGATAAACTCCCCGGCCGCTTTCTTTAAGAAGGTTCTCATCAAGCGTAGGATCAGGAAGGCTCTCCGGATCGAACCCTTCACCTTCATCTTCCACCATTATGGTCACCTTATTACCCTCTATCTCAGTCTCAACGGCAACTTTCTTATTCGAAGCGGACTTATTGCCATGTATCATGGCGTTACGCAAGGCCTCTTCGAAACCCACGTATATATCGAAAATGATGTCTTCGTCCACGCCTCTTGCTTTCAGGTCATCTATGAGAACATTGCTGACCTCTTTCAGAAGATGGCTGTCATTCTCTATTTTCGTCTTCATGGTCATTCCTTATAAACTCCTATGTCCCTGAACTTCTTGTAGCGCTGATCCTGAAGCTCCTCGCCGGTTAACGCCTGAAGTTCACTGAGAGAGTTTATAATGACGTTTTTTATCTCTTCTGCGGTCTTCTCTGGATTCCTGTGCGCCCCGCCCAGATGTTCAGGTATCACACCGTCTATTATCCCCAGTTCTAAAAGTTCCGGTGCCGTAAGTTTAAGTGCTTGTGCTGCACTGGGAGCTTTCGAACGGTCTCTCCAAAGGATAGCCGCACAACCTTCAGGTGAAATAACTGAATAATAAGCGTTTTCAAGAACGAATACCTTGTTTCCCACACCTATACCAAGAGCTCCGCCGGATCCGCCTTCACCGATAACGATCACTAGTATCGGCACTTTAAGGCCGGCCATTTCACGTAAGTTATACGCTATCGCCTCTGCCTGGCCGCGTTCTTCAGCTCCTACACCGGGATAAGCGCCCGGTGTATCTACGAAAGTGACTACCGGGACTCCGTACTTCTCGGCTAGTTTCATCATACGCATGGCTTTACGATACCCTTCAGGATGAGCGCACCCAAAATTCCTTTCCAGGTTCTCTTTCATGTCCCGGCCCTTCTGGTGCCCCAGAAGCATGAACTTAGTGTCCCCTATACGTGCCAGACCCGTTAGTAACGCTTTATCGTCGGCGAAATGACGGTCGCCGTGTATCTCAACAAAATCGTCCATGATCATAGCAATATAATCCAACGTGTATGGACGATCCGGATGCCGCGAAAGAAGCACTTTCTGCCAGGAAGTGAGGTTCTTAAAGATATCTTCTTTAAGTTTATCCAACCTGATGTTAAGAGTCTTTATCTCGTCAGAAAGGTCAATTTTTTCGGTTTTAGTGAATTTCTTGAGCTCTTCTATCTTGGCCTCTAGCTCTATTATAGGTTTTTCAAAATCAAGTACTATGCCCATTATCTCTCCACTTTTACTATTGGTTATTCTGAAGCAACTATCGTTTCTTCCTTAACGGGAGCAGCTGGTTGCACCTGGCGAGCTGTGTCCACTATCTCAACTTCCGTACCTGTCGGTACGATATCATATAACTCTACAACGTCCTGGTTATACATCCTCACACAACCGGAAGTAGACTGTTTACCGATAGAACTGTCATCGTTAGTACCGTGGATCCCGTACCCCGGTGCGGAAATAGGCAGCCACCTTTCTCCCAGTTCGTACCTTTCGTCTTCCGGCATTATGACCCCCACCCCCGGTTTCGTCCAAGGCGGTTTGACCATCTTATCCACGATAGCAAAAACCCCTACCGGGGTGGAATTATTCTCTCCCGTAGCTACGGTGTATGTCTTGAACGGTTCGCCGTCTTTTTTCAGGATAAGGATATTCTTCGCTTTATCCACATAAATAGAAAATTTTGCAACGTTAATCTTAAGTTTCTGGTCGACCCGTATCATGTCGCTTTTGAGGTTATTTATCTTTTTTATAAGAGGAACTGTGGTGTTGAATTTTTTAGCTATAACATAAAGACTGTCGCCCGGCTGGACCGCGTACTCTATGCTATCTTCGGTCCTTATACCGGAAGACATCTGTTTAATGTTGAGGTTTTCTATAGTAGCTTTGATTTGTGCGGCATCTTTTATGTTGGGGAACTCTTTAAGGAGTCTTTTGTAGTAGTAAGCGGCTTTATCGTACTCTTCGCTTGATGTATATATCTTAGCCATGTTCCTGAGGGATTCCTCGGCATAGTCTGATGAGGGATACTTACTGATGATCATCAGAAACGCGTTCTCGGCTTTATTGACTTCAGCAGCCTTAAAATATGCTGTGCCTCTTTCATAGATAAGCTCAGCTTTGTTCAAGCCCGTGTCATCCATGGCTTTATGGTGTGCCAGGCGAAGCCCCGCGAACGAGAGCCCGGTAACGATCAGTACGACTACCACTGCGATAAGCAGAAATACCCTATGTTTAGGCAACGCTCACCTCTTCCTTTTTAAAACCCGTATGCGACAAAAGCAACAAAAAGACCCACGGCAATACCCGCCCAGACCTGTAGAGGCGTATGGCCTATGAACTCTTTCAGCCGGTCTTCCTGGATCCTCTTCTTCCAATAGATATCGTCCATTATCCTGTTCAATATCTCTGCCTGCTTGCCGGTAGACCACCTCACGCCTTGCGCGTCACATATGACTACTATAGCGAACATTAAAGTCACAGCGAAGATCGCGGTATCCGGCCCGCTCTGTATAGCGACACTAGTGACCAGCGCGATCACCCCGGCAACATGGGAACTCGGCATACCGCCGGTACCCACAAACCACTTAAAATTAAACTTTTTCTCTGTTATTACTCCGGCAATAACCTTGATCGTCTGTGCGACGAACCAAGCCAGAAAAGTCGTCATTGCGACTTTGTTATGCGCGAAGTACCAAAATGCGGAATGTCCACTCATATATTTTATAGCCTTAGTTAATATTATTAGTTATATTATTCAGATTACTTTCGGATAATTATATTATAGGCAGGGGAAAAAAGCAATGGTTAACCGTTTTGACGGTATTTTTACCTTTGTATTTAGCGTATAAATAATATACTGCGACGTGGATTAGGGCCTATTTTGACGAATAAGGGACAATGCCTCGGCACGTGTCCTCTCATCAGAACGGAATATACCTCTTACCGCACTGGTAGTGGTGATAATACCGGGTTTATTGACCCCGCGCATGCTCATGCACAAGTGTTCCGCTTCTATCACGACCAGTACGCCTTTGGGTTCCAGTTTACGCATGATAGTATCGGCAATAGCCGTTGTCAGGCGTTCTTGTACCTGGAGTTTTTTGGAAAGGAGATCAACTACCCTGGCGATCTTACTAAGACCGGTTATTCTTTTACCTTCCGGTAAGTACGCTACGTGCGCCTTGCCCAGAAAAGGTACAAGATGGTGCTCGCATATCGAGTAAAGGGGAATATCTTTAAGCAGTATTATCTCGTCATGATCCTCTTCCTCGAACACGACGTTTATAACATCTTCGGGATCCTGGTTGTATCCGGAAAGGACTTCTTCGTACATGTTAGCGACCCGCTGAGGTGTCGCAACGAGCCCTTCCCTGGACGTATCTTCGCCTACCGCTTCTAATATATCTTTTACCGCTTTTTTAATTTTCTCTTTATCCATCTTGCCTCCGGTCTGGTAACATTATATCATAGCGTTTATTTTCCTATGCAAAATTGTGAAAATATCTTATCAAGAATATCGTCCGTGGCGGTCTGGCCGGTCACTATACCCAGCTGCCGCACGGCTTCGTTAAGGTCGCTTGCTAAAAGTTCTCCGTTATATTTGTCTCCCGTAACGCTTGCGGCCCTTTCCAGGGATCCGGCTGCATTCATTAGCACTTCTTTGTGACGTGCGTTCGTGACAACGGGCCCTTCAGGCATACCGACATCTCCCTTAAAAAGCTTATTCGCTACAGCGTCTTCTAAACTCTCAAGACCTTCTTTCTTAAGCGCAGAAACTTCTAGCACCTCATCCTGCGCAAAGAGTTCTTTCACCTTTTTAAGATCGAGTTTTCGCGGCAAGTCCGTTTTGTTGGCAACAATGATGGTCCTGTCGCCTTTTATTGTCTGGTATATCTCTTTATCCTTCTCAGAAAGCGTACGGCTTGAATCTACCATAAAAAGTACCGTATCGGCATTCTCAAGTTTTTCCCGGGAACGTTTTATACCTTCGATCTCTACCCTGTCCTGAGTCTCGATTATACCGGCAGTATCGGATATCCTCACCCTTACGCCGGATAAGTTTATCGATTCTTCTATGACATCTCTTGTCGTACCGGCTACCGGGGTGACTATGACACGGTCGTGTTTAAGGAGCGCGTTCATAAGGCTTGATTTGCCTACGTTAGGTTTACCGCAGATAACCACGCTGGCACCATCACGGAGTATCATCCCTTTATCGGAAGTCTCAAGCACGCGCAAGACTGAGGTGTGTATATCTTTTACTTTTTTCGTTATCTGATCTACTTCAGGGAACTCCACGGCTTCTTGAGAAAAATCAATTGTAAGTTCTATCTGGGACAACACTTCAATTATCGAACTGCGCAGGTTCATTATCTCTTCTGAAAACGTCCCGCGCAACTGTTCAACAGCTACCCTCCGGGAAGTATCGGTCTTGGACTTTATTATGTCCAGAACAGCTTCCGCCTGAGTGAGGTCTATCCGGCCGCTTAAGAAAGCTCTTCTGGTAAACTCACCGGGTTCGGCAAGACGGGCGCCTTCTGAGATACATAGTTCAAGAACCTTTTTAAGCGGCATAACCCCGCCATGACAGTTCACTTCGACCATGTCTTCTGTCGTATACGTGTTCGGCGAACGCAAGACGGTTAAAAGAACCTCATCAACTATTTCTTCTTTTCCAGGAGGTTTAATATGCCCGTAATGGACTGTATGACTGGCGGAAGAAGAGATGCGGGAATCTTTTACAGGCACAAATATCCTTTCCGCCAAACGGATAGCGTCCCTGCCGCTCATACGGACTATACCTATCCCGCCTTCGCCCATAGGCGTGGATATTGCCGCTATAGTATCTTTGTTAGCTATATCCATCATTTTTTGATCACTAGATCCCTTACTTCTCCAATAACAAAAAAAGAACCTGTTGCCAGTATAAGATCATTCTTGCCTGCTAAGTGAAACGCCGTTCCGAGCGCTTCAGTTACATCCCGGGTGAGTTTCACCTCTCGGCCCTTGATATATCCCCTGATAAGTTCCGGGTTCAAGGCACGATCCACTCCGGCACGCGTAAGTACTACTTCATCAGCTAAAGGAACAAGCTCATCACAAACGCTTTTAATATCCTTATCCCGCGAAAGCCCCAGAAGAAGTATTAATTTATCATATCTGAAGATTTGTTCAACAGATTCTTTCAGCTGGCGTGCGCTTGCGCCGTTCTGGGCGCCGTCTATCATTACCATTGGCTCACGAGAAAGAACTTCCATCCTTCCCGGGATAAACGCCTCTTTTATACCCTTCTTAAAATCATCTACGTTCACTTTATCATCAAGCAACTTCTCGCAGATACCAACCGCGACAGCACAGTTAGCTACCTGAAACTCACCCAGCAACCCTGTCTGGCAGCCGTTATATTCATGGGTTTCGCTGCGTAGATCGAACGTACTGCCACCGGTATCCACACTCTTAACACGATACGTTATATCTTCCCCTACCAAAGATAAAGAAACGCCCTTTTCGCTGCATCTAGACCTAACGACATCAAGAACAGTTTCATTTTGAGGCGCGCACACGCAACAGTTTCCCTCTTTGATTATTGCTGCTTTTTCAGCTGCTATTTGTTCGAGTTTGTTGCCCAGAACCTGCATGTGATCATAACTTATCGGGCTTATGCCGCAGACTTTTTCGTCCAGGACGTTAGTGGCGTCAAACCGGCCGCCCATACCCGTTTCAAAAACAGCGTAATCCGCTTTCTTCTCACTGAAATAAACCATGGCGATCAGAGTATACATCTCAAAGAACGTAAGATCTTTGCCACTACCAGGAAGGCATTCCCGGATATATTCGACGATACCCGCAAGCTCTTCTGTGGATATATTCCTACCGTTAACGCTTACACGTTCTTCCGGGTAGGTTAAATGCGGCGAAGTGAAGAGGCCCACACAGTATCCGGACGCGGAAAGCACGGAAGAAGTAAACGCCGAGATTGATCCTTTACCTTTCGTACCCGCAATATGGATAGATCTGTAATCAAGTTGCGGATCGCCTAGCACTTCCAAAGCCTGGCGCAGTTTATCAAGATCAAAACTTTTCCCTTTGAACTCTTCGGGGCCCGTTTTTTCGTAATTTACAAGTGACTCCAGGTATTTGAGGGTATCTTCGTAGGTCTGCATCTAACTAACGTCCGTTGTGACTAATGACGGAAATGACGTTTTCCGGTAAATATCATGGGAATACCGAGTTTGTTGCACGCATCTATAACTTCTTCGTCGCGTATCGATCCTCCCGGCTGGATCACAGCAGCCACACCGGCTTTATGGGCTTCTTCGATAGAGTCCGCCATAGGGAAAAAAGCGTCACTGGCCAGGACGGACCCTTTGGCCCTATCCCCGGCTTTACGGATGGCTATAATAACCGAATCTACACGTGACATCTGGCCGGCACCTATACCGACCGTCTTGGTCCCTTGGCAAAGTACGATAGCGTTACTTTTAACGAACCCTACGGATTTCCAGGCAAAGACCATTGAATCGGTAAGGTCTTCTGAAGGTTTATTATCCGTAACGACCTTGATATCGTCTGGCGATAAGCTGACAGTATCTTTATCCTGCAACAGGAAACCGCCCATCACTTTCTTGAAATCTTTCCTGTTCTTTGCGGCGTAAGCTGCCAGGTCTTTTTTTAGTACCCTGAGGTTCTTTTTTACTTTGAATACGTCCAGTGCACTGGGATCGTATTCCGGAGCGACTATACATTCCACAAAACTGGCTTCATCAAGTATCTTTTTAGCTAAAGCCGCGTCTATCTTGCCGTTAAACCCCATGATACTTCCAAACGCGCTCATCCTGTCGCAATCCAAAGCATCCATATAAGCTTCTTCCAGGGTCTTTGCAGAAGCTATCCCGCAAGGATTATTGTGTTTAACTATACTCACGGTCGGCTGGTCAAAACTCGCTACCATCTCAAGCGCCGAATCAAGATCCATTATGTTATTGAACGAAAGTTCTTTGCCCTGGAAAAGCTCAGCTGACTTAATGCCTTCATCTGGCGCCATGCTGCAGCTGTAAAAAGCCGCGGTTTGATGCGGATTCTCGCCATACCTGAGTTCCATATCCCTTTTCAAACTGATATCCATAGTGCCGGGAAGTTTATCTTTACCGCTAGAAGAGGCGGCTAAATACCCGTGTATCGCTTTATCATACCCGGAAGTCTTCTCGAATACCCGTACCGCAAGACTTTTCAAGGTCTCTTCTGTAAGCCCGCCGTCATTCTCCTCAAGCTCTTTAACGACTTTTTCATACTGCTCGGGTGAACTTACTACAGCTACGGAACGATAATTCTTGGCCGCGCTACGGAGCATTGAAGGGCCACCGATATCGATATTTTCAATAGCTTCTTCCAGCGTGACATCTGAGCGGGATATAGTCTCTTCAAACGGATAAAGGTTAACTACGACCATATCTATCATATGTATACCCTGGTCTTTCGCCTGGGCCATATGCTCTTTATTGTCCCTTAAAGCCAGAAGGCCGCCATGTACTTTCGGGTGAAGCGTTTTTACCCTGCCGTCCATCATTTCAGGATACCCGGTATAGATAGAGATCTCCGTTACCGGTATGCCAAGAGAATCTATTCTTTTATACGTACCGCCGGTCGAAACTATCTCTACACCCAGCTGATTGAGTTTTTTTACGAATTCGTCGAGTCCTGTCTTATCGGATACGCTTATTAGCGCTCTTTTTACTTTCACGGCTGGTCCGCTCCTTCTTATAGCTTCAGCACCCTGTCTTTTAATCTTGTCACTTCGATGTCTGACTGGATCTTTTCTCTTTCTACACTCAGATTTTCTTTCTTTTCGATAAGAGTAGCTAACCTTTCGTTCCAGGTCTGTATCTCTTCCTGGGTCAAAGCAAGGTCGTCTTTTTTCTCGATAAGGTCAGTTATCTCGTTTATGTCTTTCTCCAGGTCCCTTATTTCGGAAGATTTTCTTTTAGATTGCCGCTGCATCTCCATCAGGTCCCGCTGCAGCTGTCTTTTACTGGGGTCTATCTGGCGTTTTATCTTGTCCACAGAAGAAAGATAATCTTTTTTCTTCTGGGCTCTCTCTTCTTTAAGCGCGTCTATCTGGTTATCGATCTGCTGCGCTTTGCGCAAGAAAGCGGCTCTCTGGGTCGCGAGCTCCTGGCGCAAAGAATCCCGGTTATCAAGCGTCTTCTGGAAAGAAGGATCGTACGCAATGATCTTCTTTTCCGAGTCGCCCTGGTCCTTCTGGCAACCCAAAGCTGAAAAAGAGAGCACTAGCACGAAGAACAGTTTTGATAATTTAAGGGATACAGGTCTCATGGTACGTATGAGTTATCTACCGCCTTTTAGTTTCAGAACGTCTTTAAGTTCGCTGAAACCCGCAGCAATTGCGATTATCCCGCCAAAAATAAGTATAATCGGTATTATCCCGCGCAGCACGAATAAGAGTTCATACCACCAGGATATAAATAAAATTACACCCACAACAGTCACGATAGCCCCGACTAAAAGGCTGAGTAGCTTTCCCATCCCGTTACCTCCCTTTTAAATATTAAAATATGGGAAATTGAGTATAACACAATTTTTTTTCAGGTGTCAATTCTTAGCGGCATTACGCCAAAAGATATGTTGCTACGCTCAAATAAATGAATACCCCTATCACATCGTTAAGGGTCGTAATGAGCGGACCGGACGCTAACGCGGGATCCACTCCTATTTTTTTAAATACTACCGGTATTAGAACGCCTACAAAGTTGGACCATACAACCACCAGAAAGATCGATAGCCCCACTATAATACCAACTACGGTGTTATGTTTCCAGAAGTTGGCTAGAACTGAAAGTACCGTCGCGCATACTACACCGAGTACCAACGCTATTTTCAGCTGGCGCCAGATCTCTTCCCCTACGTGCGGCAGATCGATCCGTCCAAGAGCTATCTCCCTCACAACGACCGTGGATGCCTGGACACCGCTATTTCCCCCGGTAGCGGTTATTACGGGAATAAACGATACCAACGCTATCATCTCGGCAAGGGTCACTTCAAACATCTGTATGACCAGCCCTGTCACTATACTGCCCAACATACATGTGATAAGCCACGGAAGCCTGTTCTGTGTGGCTTTCATCGTGGTTTCCGTACCATGCTCTTCTTCTATGGTACCGGTCATGCGACTTATATCTTCGGCATGCTCTTCGTCCATAACGTCAATAATATCGTCAACCGTTATACGGCCGACCAGAACGCCTTTTGAGTCCACTACAGGAAGCGCCGTAAGGTCGTATTTCCTCATTGTATGAGCGACCCTCTCCTGATCCTCATCTACGAGAGCGGAATGGACATCCTCTTCCATTATGTCTTTTATGAGAGCGCCTTTCCTTGCGGTTAGAAGTTTCCGTATCGGAACTATGCCACGCAGTTTCATCAGGCTATCCACAACGTAAACGAAAAAGACGTCCTCGTCCATTTCCAGGCTTCTTAAATACCTTATGGCGTCCTCAATATCGTTCTCTTCCCCGACATGCACGAACTCGGGGTTCATGACGCGTGCCGCACTGTCTTCGGGATAGCTTAAGATCTCCTCTACCTCTTCGGCATCTTTCTCTTCCATGAGGTCAAGGATCTCTTCTCTCTCTTTTTCGGGGACTTCTTCGACTATGTCCGCCGCTTCGTCAACAGGCATTGCGTCAAGAACCCGGGCAAGTCTATCGTTTGCGACCTGCTGCAGTAGCTGCAACCGCGTGTGCGGATCCGTGTCATCAAGCACAACAGCTGCCGATTCAGGGTCAAGCAGATTGAATATCTTTACCTTATCTTCTACCGGAAATTCGGAAAGGATCTCGGCTACGTCCTCAGGCTCCATATAGGCAAGAAGGGTTTGCATATCCCCGAGCTTTTCCTCTCCAATAAGAGTTTTAAGCTCGTTGATACGGTCCTCAACGGTCGGAATCTCGTGCTGGTTTTGTTCTTTCATCTTATCTGTCATGATGATATCCGTATTTTTATTCTTTGGGGCAAATCGTAATTATATCATTATACGGTTATTCGGTGATATTTCCAAAGTTTTTTATTATATCGAGATATCCGGGAAATATGATATAATCTCTTCACTATGCAGAGATCAGGTTTTGTAGCTATATCCGGACAGCCTAATGTGGGTAAATCCACTATACTGAACGGACTTCTGAAGGAAAAAGTCGCTATAATCAGCAAGAAACCGGAAACTACCCGGGATAATATACGCGGCATACTTACAGAAGACGATTGCCAGATAGTGTTCGTGGATACTCCCGGTATCCATAAACCGCATGACCTTCTCGGCAAACTGATGCTTTCCAGGGCCCAATCGACCCTTATGGAATCTGATATGGTCCTTTTTATAACCGAGAAGAACTTCGCGTTTAACTCTGAAGACGAGCTTATACTAAAACGCCTGCCGAAACCTGAAGAAGACAAAAAAGTCATACTTATTATCAACAAAGTGGACAAGGTGAAAGACAAAAAACTGCTTCTTCCCCTTATAAATAAAGCCACAAAAATGTATCCTTTTGATGAGGTCGTGCCTATGTGCGCCCTTAAACAGGCTGATCTTGATAGATTGCTTAAGCTGGTAAAATCCTATATACCTGAAGGGCCTTTTCTTTATCCAGAAGAGCAGCTTACCGATAAAAGCGAACAGTTCACGATACAGGAGATTATCAGAGAAAAGATACTGACCAACACTTACCAGGAAGTTCCCCATGCGGTTGCCGTAGTGATAGACGAGATGTCCGAAGAAGATAAACTCATCAAGATATACGCTACCATATACGTCGAACGTACCTCACAAAGGTCTATCATTATCGGTAAAGCAGGCTCTATGATAAAAACAATAGGCGAACTTGCCCGACCTGAAATAGAAGAGCTCCTCTCAAAACACGTACATCTTGACCTGTGGGTAAAAGTATTCGATAACTGGAAGAAAGATCCGCACGGCCTTAAAGAACTCGGCTATTCCGATTAAATGTGTATATCACGTTTAACGAGATCTTTGCGGAACTGTTCGGGAGTGGTGAACTGAAAAGCGCAGATACCCATGACCCGGGCCGCCTCTATAAGATCCATCCTGTCATCGGTATAGATCGTATCACGAGGAATGCTGCCTGCCACACGCATCGCTTCAGTAAATATCTTTGTATTCGGTTTCTGGCACCCCATCTCATGCGAGACTACGTGCCCGTCCAATAGATCAAGTATCTTGTATTCCTGTTTTATAAACTCGTAGTGAGACTCGTTGGTATTCGATATCAATACCAGTTTTATGTCCGGGTATTTTTCTTTAAGCACGCCGATGATATCGTTCATCTCCGGGAACGGATAGAATATACTGTTCCATATCTGGTAAAACTCGCCGAACTTTATGTCCATCTTAAACTCTCGGCGTGTCTTATTGTAGAACTGGGACGAGGTAAGTTTTCCTTCCATGTACCTGTTCATGTTATCTGATTCCATGAAATAATCTACTACCGCACCTTCTTTCACTTTCCCGTAAGAAGCGTACGCTTTCTCAAGTTTTACAGCGTCCACGCCGACAATGACGTTACCGAGATCAAAAAGTATGGCTTTGACGTTCTTTTTACTCATATATGTTCAGCCCTTTTTCCAGCAAATCTTTCGACCCTTTATACTCGATAGTATCCAGTGCCTCTTCCGGAGCGAACCACCTGCCCTCTTCGATCTCCTGCGTCTGTATGTTAAGTGGTTCATCAGCCGTCTCTTCTACAAGAAAGATATGCACTGTTTTAAAGATCTCTTCTCCGGCCAAGGTGTAATAATATTCCTGTTTCCCTAGAAGGGACAGGATCTTGATTTGTTTAAGTCCTGTCTCTTCGGATATTTCCCGAAGAGCCGTCTCCTCGGGCGTTTCCCCTTCTTCTACATGCCCTTTCGGCCAGGTCCAGTGCCCGTAACTATCTTTTACAAGAAGCACCTTTAAAAGAGATCCTTCTCTTTTTATTATAACACCGCCTGCAGCAAAATGTCTTTTAGCCATATAAAACCCGCCTTCTATAGATCAATAATGGTCTCACCGGAAGAGTCTTCGTATTCGAAATTTTTGGTGTTTTCGAGGTCGTAGCTTCCGCCCACGGAAGAAGAATCGACTTCCCATACCTCGTAATCAGATGACGACAGCTCCTCAAGGAACCTGCTGCGCCGGGCTACAACAGTACCCATCTGGTAATCATACCGTGTTATCGGATGTATAAGATACAGATATTTCCTTGCTCTTGTAGAAGCTACATAAAAAAGCCGGCGTTCTTCTTCCATCTCGTTGTCTTCCGAGATAGCCTTAGGATGCGGGAACTGTCCCTCACAGAGCCCGATGATCATTACAGTTTCCCATTCAAGCCCTTTCGCCTGGTGTATGGTCGAAAGCACCAGGTGTTCATCTTCCTCGGCTGAAGTGGCTACCGTTTCGCCACGGAAACTTTCCCTAAGAGTTATATCGTTCAAAAAATCGTTTGTCGAGGTATAATCATGCGAAAAGTTTATAAGTTCATGTATATCGTCTACCCTGTCTTTAGCGTTCTCATAATTAGCCAGCATGTGAGTTTCGTAACCCGCATCCAGTATCATACTGATCATTTCACCCGGTACTTGCCCGGCACCTTCGGAAGTGATAGCTTCAAGTATCTTTTTGAACCTGGCGTATCCCGTTTGCGCCCTCTTAGGTATAATGTCGGCTATATTTTTACGGGCGAATTCCGCTAAAGAGATATCGCTTCTACGAAAATGTTCGTATATCTTCTCCGCGTAGCCCGGCCCGATACCCGGACATAGCGTCAGAACACGCATCCAGGCGATCTCGTCTATGGGATTCGCCGTGATCTTCATGTAAGCCAACACATCCTTTATATGCGCCTGCTCAAAGAACCGTATCCCGCCACGCACGATATAAGGAATCCCGCGTTTTACAAGTTCCATCTGCAGTTCCGCCGACTGGTAATGTGCCCGGAAAAGTACCGCCATATCCTTAAGTTCGGTACCTTCTTCACGCATCTCAAGCACTCTTTGCGCAATAAACCGCGCCTGAGAGTAAAGGTCTTTCACCTCAACAAGGGCGGGTTTTTCCAGTGAAGGGTTCATCGCTTTTAACGTTTTTTCGAACTGGTTCTCGTTGTTCTTCAAAGAATCGTTCGCAAGATCCAGTATCTCCGGAGTAGAACGGTAATTGGTCTCAAGTTTGTATATCTTAGAAGAATCGAATTTCTTGGGAAAGTTGAGTATGTTCTCTACACGCGCCCCTCGGAATGAATATATAGATTGCGCGTCGTCACCCACTACAAGAACGTTTTTATGGTGCTCTGCCAGGATGTCAACTATATCGGCCTGCAGGAAGTTCGTATCCTGATACTCATCGACCATTATATACTGGAACTGTTCGGAGAACCTTTTGCGGGCAGACGGTACGCTCTCAAGCAACCATTTCCATTTCGACAGAAGATCATCGTAATCCATGTTGCTCGATTCTTTCTTCTTGGTGTTATAGAGCTGCTTGATACCTTCTATCTCCTTGGAAAACTTCTCAAAATACGGATATTTTTCATCAAGCACACTGCTTACGCTTGCTTTGGTATTCGCTGCGAAACTTATTATCGACTGGATAACGGAAGGTTTCGGGAACCGCTCTTCTTTTGCCCGGGATCCTATCTTTTTCATGCACGCTTTGATAAGGTCTTTAGAATCGTGCTGGTCAAGTATCCCGAAATCTCTCTTGTAACCCATATCGGGCGCGTACATGCGCAGTGACCTGTTGCCCACATGATGAAAAGTCCCGCTCCAGAGCCCTTTCGGCTTGTACTTTAAAAGCATTTCCGTACGG
Source organism: Candidatus Omnitrophota bacterium (assembly GCA_049642065.1). Lineage (GTDB taxonomy): Bacteria > Omnitrophota > Gorgyraeia > Tantalellales > Tantalellaceae > WJMH01. The sequence goes on from JBAROK010000027.1 coordinate 23,470, forward strand.
TCCTGCATCTCCCGTGCGGCCTTGTTGGTAAAGGTCATCAGAAGTATGTTCTTGGGCGGGACGCCGCGTTCCAACAGATACGCGAGCCGGTAAATAAGTGTACGCGTTTTGCCGCTACCGGCACCGGCAAGGACAAGACACGGTCCTTCCGCGCCAGTTACCACCTCGTACTGCTGCTGGTTAAGGTTACCCTTAAAATCAATATGTGTTTCGACCCGTCCGGTGGGTTCATGCAAAATATACTTTTTCATGATTCGGGTATTATAGCGTAAGAGGTCCTTAAAATCAAATCGGCTTGAATATCGCGTTTTGGCAAGTTACGGCTTGTTGAACTGGCCGGCTATCTTGGGACGCGTAAAAAAATAGATGATTGAAAGTTCGAATAACGTAATGAAAGCGGTGATAAATACCGCGTAAGTATATACCGTCCCGCTCATCTCCGGAGAAACGCCGGATTGTTCTGTTAGCATGAATTCTTTGAAATTCGCCATTACGGTCTTATTCAGAAAAAATCCGGAGATAACACTGACCGTGGTAAGACCCAGTACCAGCTTCCTGGCCCAGTTTTCAAGCCTCAAGAGCCGGGTACCGCAATAAACCGCGCAAATGCCGTAGAGGATGGTAAATAGATATATCGCAAAAATAAGTGCCGGCGCCAGTGGTTTGAACATTAAAGAGAACTGCTTATACCCGCCTACTCCTAACAGGTTGTATATCCCGAACGCGATAATAGCTATACCGTATATCTTTACGCCCTTACTTCTTTCCATCCAATATCACCAGCACCTCTTTTAACATTCAATATTCCATATCTCTTTCGCGTATTCGGCGACTGTCCTGTCGCTTGAGAACTTCCCGGAATTAGCCGCGTTTAATATGGATTTCTTTGTCCATCCTTCGGTATCCAGGTAAGCCTGCGATACTTTCTCCTGTGTTAAAAGATAATCCTCAAAATCCGCCAGTACCATGTACACATCATGCCATATAAGGGAATCGTAGATCGGTTTGAATATACCCGCCTCGAACTGCGAGAAGAAATCTTCCCGGATCAAGCGCATTGCCTCTTCCAAAAGCGGGTTCTTACGCAGGTATTCTCTCGGTTTGTATCCCTTCGCCCTTAAGTTCAGTATTTCATGCGCTTTAAGGCCGAAAATAAAAATGTTATCAAGCCCCACCTCTTCGGCTATCTCGATATTCGCGCCGTCCCAGGTGCCAATAGTCACCGCTCCGTTAAGCATGAACTTCATATTACCCGTACCTGAAGCTTCCCTTCCGGCAGTGGATATCTGTTCCGAAAGGTCGCTGGCGGGAAATATCCTTTCAGCTACGCTCACCCCGTAATTCTCTAAAAACACCACTTTTAACTTATCCCTTACATCGGGATCTTTGTTGATGACATCTGCTATATTGTTGATGAACTTGATTATAAGTTTGGCCATCGCGTATCCCGGAGCTGCCTTACCCGCTACAATAGCTGTCCTGGGCACTATATCAACTTTTGGATCGTTCTTTATGTTTATGTATTGAGTAATAAGATATAACGCGAATAAAAGCTGCCTTTTATATTCATGTATCCTTTTTATCTGTACATCGAATACAGAATCAGGGTTGATAATAAGTCCTGTCTTGTCCTTAACGTATCCCGCGAAATTGATCTTGTTTTGTTTTTTTACGTTACGCCACTTATCCTTAAAACCCTGGTCTTCTGCAAAAGGCGCTAGCTCTTTTAGCTGCGCAAGATCGGTTATCCAGCCGTCACCAACAGTATCGGTTATAAGTGCAGACTGGTCCGGATTGGCTTTTAACAGCCACCTGCGTTGCGTAATACCGTTCGTCTTCGAATTGAACCTAAAAGGAAAAAACTCGTAGAAATCCTTGAAAACAGTCGACTCTAAAAGTTCCGTATGCAGCTTTGATACGCCGTTCACCGAATGGCTTCCGACTATAGCCAGATGGCTCATCCTTACCTTTTTCTCGGGCCCTTCTTCTATGATAGACATGCGCCTGAGCCTGTCATGGTCATGCGGGTAATGTTTCGATACTTCACCCAGAAACCGCATGTTTATCTCGTATATCAGCTCCATATGTCTCGGCAGGAGTTTAGCAAGCAGAGGTACCGGCCAGCGTTCAAGCGCTTCAGGCATTATAGTATGGTTCGTGTAAGCGAATGTGTTCACGGTAATGTTCCATGCCGACGCCCAATCCAGTTCCTCTTCGTCTATCAGTATTCGCATCAGTTCCACTATCGCTATCGCCGGATGCGTATCGTTTAACTGGATAGCGACTTTTTCCGGGAAGATATTAAAATCGGAATTATGCATTTTAAACCTGCGTATTATGTCCTGCATAGATGCCGACGTGAAGAAATATTCCTGTTTCAACCTGAGCTCAAGGCCTTTATACACGCTATCGCTCGGGTAAAGTACACGGGATATGTTCTCGGAAATGATCTTGTCCTCGCAGGCGCGGATATAGTCGCCGGTATTAAAATATTCAAAATCGAACTCGTCCGTACTCTTCGCGGACCAAAGCCTGAGGTTATTGACCACACTGTTCTTATGCCCCGGTACAGGAGTATCGTACGCTATAGCTAAAACGTCCCGCGTATTGACCCAATCAACACAGAACTTACCGTTTTTGTTCACGCGTTTGACGGTCTTGCCATAAAAATGCACTTTAAGAGTAAATTCGGGCCGTTCGAATTCCCAGGGGTTGCCTAGTTTCAGCCATTCGTCGGGGAACTCTACCTGATACCCGTTGATGATTTTCTGGTTGAATATCCCATAATCATACCGGATACCATACCCGGTCGCGGGTATGCTGAGAGTGGCCATAGAATCCAGAAAACATGCCGCAAGACGGCCGAGACCGCCGTTACCCAGCCCGGGATCTATCTCCTGCTCGTAAAGGTCCTCAAGACTGTAGCCAAGTTCCTCCATGGCCTTCTTGCTCTCCTGTTGCAGGCCAAGATTGAGAACGTTATTGCCCAGAAGCCGGCCGGTAAGGAACTCAAGCGAAAGATAATATACCCTTTTACAGTTCTCGTCATGGTACCTTTGCTGTGTAAGTATCCACCGTTCGATAAGCCGATCCCTTATAGCCATGGCCATCGACATGAAATTATCATAATCGGTGGCCGTATAAAGGTCTTTAGCCAGCGAATACCTGCGGTTATGCATAAAAGCGTTTTTCAGGCTTTCTACTACCGCATCCTGTTCGGCTTTTTCAGCAGCTTTCTTATCGCTCATATATGTCCTTTTTTATCAAGCAGATAACAGAAAACAGAGGTCACGGGGCGAAACGCCTCGAGAGAGCTCTGCTTTCTGTTATCAACATCATGATCCTTACTTTATACTCCAAGAAGACCAAGAACGTCTTTGATCTTCGCCGTAGCAACACACACGACCGTATCGGCTCCACCGTAATAAACGAAAAGTTCGTCCCCTATCTTAACCGCGCCGCAACTGAACGTAACGTTCGGAACGACGCCGTTTTTTTCGTAATCGGTTTCGGGTTCCAGGAAAGGCTTATCGTACCGTGCTATTACCTTACCGGGATCTTCCAAGTCCAGAAGCGCAAGACCCAGACGATACTGCATCTGCTTATTCACACCGTGGTATATGAGTATCCATCCCTTATCGGTCTTTATCGGAGGCGCTCCTCCACCGATCTTGAAGTATTCCCACTCGAACTTCGGGCTCATAAATATCTTCTGGTTTTCCCAGGTCACCATATCATCGGAATACGCTATCCACATATGCGGCGGTATCCTGTGCACGAACACGTATTTACCTTTCACCTTCTCGGGGAACAGGAACGAGTTCTTGTTGTCGACCATATAAAACGGATATTCTCTTTTGCTCCAGTTCCATTTCTTATTGAGAAAATCGTCCACAGAAATGGATGCGATGCCGATCTGTACCCTTTTAAGCGGGTATACCATACCCATATTCATCCCGTAGGCCGAATAGTTCAGGTATATCCTGTCGTCTATCCTCGTAAGACGCGGATCCTCTATCCCAAGACATTCAAGGTCACTGGCCGGGTCCGGAACGAATATAGGATAATCAAGCCTCTCGTCGATATTGAACCCGTCTTTACTTGAAGCGTACCCTATCCTGGAAACGCCCATCTTAGATCCCTGGGCCCTGTACAGGATGTGCACCTTGCCGCCTTCGTAAATAGCCGCGCAATTATACACCATAATGGATTCCCACGGGCTATTTTCCAGTGGCGACAGTATCGGATTACCTTTGTATCTTTTTAGTACCATCTCTTTCTCCTTTCATTATTAACTTTCACGTTCTAAAAGATTCTCAAAAAGTTCCAAAAACTTTTCCGCGGTCGGTTCAGCGGATTTATCTTCCAAATATTCTTCAATGGCTTTCTGCTGCGCCTGGTATTTCTCGCCTTTTTCAAACACCTCTACCAAACACTCTTCCAGTTCATAATAATCACGGTACTTGAACACTTCCCTATTGAAAGGATAAACGAAGTTGGAATCAAGCGCGATTATGGGGCATCCCGATCCCATACACTGGAACACGGTGCTGCCGACCACCGCTATAGGCATTGAAGGTTTATTGTATATCATACAATCGGCGGCATAAAGGTATTTGTATAACAGGTCGTGGTCAGGCGACTTTTCTATTATCTTGAGGTCAAAAGACACTTTTGGTTTTATACGTTTAAAGTCTTCAAGAGATTTTTCCGATTCGGTGACCAGTACGAGCATGACGCCGTACTTTTCGTTAAGCCTGTCCAGCACTAAAGCGGTATTAAGCGCGTAATCCGATGCCTGTCCGAAAAGCAGCACTATTTTCTTATCCTTGGGAAGATCAAGCTCCTTCCTAGCCTTGGCCTGGTCGTATTTTTTCAAAGGAAACGACGGATACGGTATTATGGATATCTTGCCTTCAGGATAAGCGTCTTCCAGGAACTTGAAATACCTGTCATCAAAACAGACGACGTGGTCCCAATCGAACTTGAAGTATTCGGGTTTTGTGGACAGTGTTCCATCGTGGACGATATTGACCGTTTTGGCTTTCTTCTTGATCTGGGGAAAAATATGCAAGAGATTGCCCATAGGCAGCATACCGAGGTCTTCTACGACAAATAAATCAAAATCAGCTTCCAGTATGGGAGCAGTATCTAGCTCAGGGTTAGGAACGCCATAGACCGTAAAACACCTTGTAACATAATTCTCTTCTTCAGCGGCTTTCTTCGTTAGAGCCGTACCGTGAAAACTGTGCCTATAAAAAGAAAAAACCTTTAGATCTATTCCTTTTTCTACCCAGGCCCTTCCAATAAGCTCGGCATGGATCGATGCACCTGAATCAGTGTTCCACGCACCCATTAAGGCGATTTTCATTTATCCCTCCCTTTCAAATAACTATAGCGTCCGGCCTGATGACAGGTATTACGCGCATAAAGAAGATTATACTCAATTCTATCCTTCTGTCATTATATCGCTTGACCCGGAGCTGAATTTGAAAAAACCCTTGCGATAAGATATATTATATGTATTATATAGTATTACCGCAAGCGTTATAAATGTTTTATATACCCTTTAATATAACGAAAGGACGTAACTTACCCCCTTTTAAAAGGGTTACCGGACATTTTCATAATGAAACCTAAAATTAAACGCATATGCATGCTCACCATCCACGGGTACGTATCAAAAAAGCCTACCCTGGGCAAGACCGATACAGGCGGCCAGGTCACGTACGTATTGGAACTCTCCAAATCCCTGGCTAAAAAAGGAATCAAAGTCGACATATATACCCGGAAATTCCAGAACCGCAAGACCATAGAGCAGGTGTCCCGGAACGTACGGATAATACGCATCCCCTGCGGAGGCAAAAAGTTCATCCGCAAAGAGAGCCTTTTCCCCTACTTGGGCACTTTTGTTAGCAACATGGAAAAGTTCATCAAAAAAGAAAACCTCGAATACGATATATACCATTCACATTATTGGGACGCGGGTTACATAGCCATGAAACTCACCGAAAGACTCGGGTCTTTTTTCGTGCATACTTTTCATTCACTCGGCGCCTGGAAAAAAGAACATATGGGCGGCGACCCCAAGGAGATGGAAAAGAAATTCAGGTTTAAAGAACGTATTAAATGCGAAAAACAGATATTCAGGAAAACACGCGCTATCGTGATGACGAGCCCGGACATGATATACAGTTCCAAAAAGTTTTATAATTACACGGAGAAAAAACATATAATCATCCCGGCCGGCGTAAACCTCGATATCTTTCATCCTCTTAAAAAGGGAGAAAAAGAAAGAAAAATAGATGTTCCCCAGAACTATATATTCTGGGTTGGCAGGTTCGATACTAACAAGGGGCTGGATTATCTGTTGCGCGGGTTCGCCGAAGTCGTAACAAAAGCAAAAGATCTTTTTCTGGTGATCGGCGGCGGATCAAAGAACCCGAAACCCATAGAAAAATCTCTCAGAAAAGAACTTAAAAGGATCATAAAAAAATACGAGCTCAAGAACAGGGTTTTCTTTACGCACCATATAAAGGACAAGCTCATACCCTCGTATTACAGAAAAGCCAAGTTCTTTGTCCTGCCTTCAAAATTCGAGCCCTTCGGCATGACGGCCGCCGAAGCTATGGCCTGCGGCACCCCGCTTGTAGTCAGTAAACGTGCTGGGATCAGAAGGTACCTCAAAAACGGCGAAAACTGCCTGGTCGTACACGCTTCCAACAAGAAAGACCTGGGCTGGGCTTACCGTGTGCTCAACAAGAATTCTTCTTTCCGCAGAAAGATCGCCAGGAATGGGCTGAAACTAGCCCGAAGCAAGTTCAGCTGGACGCATATCTCCGATAAAAGTCTGCACTATTACAATAAGCTTCTCAGAGAAAACTAAAAAACGCGATCATGTCGAAGTCGTAGGAATAAAAAAAGTCCGGGATTAGTCCCGGACTTTTAGTTTTGAATTTCTTGCTAAATATCACTTCTTTTTAGCAGGTTTCTTCGCCACCGTTTTCTTCGCCGCAGGTTTGGCGGCTTTTTTTACGGTCTTTTTAGCGGCTGGTTTAGCAGTTTTTTTAGTACCTTTTTTCTTAGCGACTTCTTTCACAAGGTCCCGAATATCAACAATGGTCATACGGCGGAACTTCTCTTCGGGAATACCTGCTGCCAATAACCTTCTCTTCTGCGATAAAATTCTCTGATTTTTCTTAGCACCGGTTTTTTTGGGACGAGTGCGATAATTTTTTCTTGGTTTCATGTCCTGTCTCTCCTTAATTTATATCTTATTTGATATCTCTAAACTCTGAGCTCTGTATTATACACGATTACTCAGCGTTTTCAACCCCTTTTATTCCTATATCCAGTATGAATATATCATCTCTGGACTTGCCTGACTGGTACCTGTCGACATTTTTTAAAAGCGCCCGGTTGAACTCTTCTGCCGGCAGGTCCCGGTTCTTTGCAAGGAACTCTTCAAGCCTTTCGCCGCCATACTGCACACCTTCTTTATCTACCGTCTCGATCAATCCGTCGGTAAAAAGCAGTATCCTGTCACCTTTTTCCACTTTGACTTTAGTCTCATACAAACCATTATCTTCAAGCGGTATACCCAAAAGACTTGCCTGGGCTTTAAGCGGGACTATCTCATCTTCTTTGGAATGATATACATACTGGGGCGGATGGCCGTAATTGGAATACTTAAGGCACATCTCGTTCAGGTCCACAAGACCGCAAAAAGCGCTGAGATACATCTCCGTGCCCGCGAAATCCTGTTCTATAAAACTGTTCAAGTCCCTAAGCAGGACCCCGGGACCTTCCCCTTCCTGCACAAGCCTTTCAAATTCGGCATGTATCCTGTTCACCAATAGAGCCGCCGATACGCCATGACCGGTAACATCGCATATGATAAAGATAAATTTGTTGTTATCGAGGAACTTGTATTTTGCGTAATCCCCGCCCATATAATAGACCGGCAGGTAGCTTACAGCTATATCCACTTTAGGGGACTTCATAGACTCCGGTACAAGCGTCTTATGGATACGTGTGGCAAGCTCAAGTTCTTTGCTCATCTGGTCGCTTTGTTCTTCCACTTCCTTGAAAAGCACAAAGTTCTCTATATCCCTGGCCGTTTCTTTCATCCGCACAACAATGCATAGAGAAAAAGCCATCATAAGAAAGATAAGACCGTCGAGATATTGATTAAGACCAAAAGATACTATATCCGTCCCAGTCAGATGTTTCACGTAGAGAAAGGTCGCCGAATACGCGATAACATGCATCAGGCCTATAATAATGATCTCTATAGGTTTCCAAGGTATCGTAACGGATACGAGAAATATAGTGAAAACAAAAATGGAAGCGGATATTACAGGGGCATCTCCATAGACCATGCCTAGTTTCACAAGCACCACAAGGATCAAAGCCGTAAATAAATAAGCGTTGACCTTGGCTATTAAAAGCGACTTCGTCTTCCAATTAAAGTAAAGGATGATACTCGCTGCTATAAAAAGGACACCTCCTAGAATAATATCTAAGGTTATCACTGTATCCGGATATATGATAAGACTGCTTATAACAGCGGAAAAATACAGGATGATGGCTAAAGCGCAAAAAAGATTAACCCTGCTCTTTATGAGACGCGTCTGCTCAAATATGAAACCGGCAACATATTTTTCGGGAATATCTTTTATGGATTTGAATTTGCCAGGCTTGTGCTGGTCGTCTTTTTCCTGTTTGAATGGCCAAGTCATATTACGAAAATAACATATAACTAACGACCCTTCAAGCCTTTTTGTTCTTCGGCATTTAAACCCGAGTGTTGACTTAGCACCTGTTATCGAATTATACTGTAATAAAACATCCTGAAAAGGCATCACTAAATGGATCAATTGAATTTAAGTTATACTGTTATCGGATGTATCGCCGCTTTAATATCTTCAGCCGCCTGGGCTTTTGATCCGATCTTATTCAAGAAACTTGGTGAAAAGGTTTCTCCGATCGCCATGAATCTCGGCAGAGGTCTTTTCGGAATAGTGTACCTGGGCATACTTCTTCTTTTCTTCGGCATGGAACCTATCCCCGGCCGTGCTTTCTTTTTCCTCGGCATAAGCGGTATCCTGGGCATAGCACTAGGCGATACTTTCTTCCTGATGGGTCTGGTCCGGCTGGGACCGCGCCTATCCGTTCTTATGGAAACTCTCTGCCCGGCGTTAACGGTGCTCCTGGCGGTCCTTTTCCTCAAGGAAAGACCTTCACTACAGGTATGGGCAGGCATAGTCCTTACCATAGGGGGCGTTAAATGGGTCCTATGGGAAAGAGCTCCCCGCGAAAGACTTAAAGGAAACTGGCGCTCTGGCATAAAGTTCGGCATTCTTTCTGTGACATGCACATCTGTCGGTATAATCTTCGCTAAGATCGGCCTGGCACAGGCTTCGCCTATCGAAGCAACGATAGTGAAACTTCTTTTCGGAAGTCTGGGCCTGTTGATGTGGGGACTCGTGGGGTTCAAGATAAAAAAATGGATATCCCCTTTTAAAGACACTAAATTGATAGTGAAATTGTCTTATGCTGTTTTTGTGGCTATCGGTATAGGGTTGCTTTTCTCTGTAATAGCGCTTAAATACACTAACGCCTCAATAGCCGTATCCTTGAATTCAACCAGCCCTCTTTTTGTTATGCCGATGGTGGCTTTAATGTTCAAAGAAAAAATATCGCTTAGATCGATCTTGGGTGCATTAGTAGCAGTTCTTGGAATAATCTTGATTTTCCTGTATAGTTAAGTATATTTCTATTAATATGGCAAAAAATAGACGAGAGATCATAAAAGCTGCGGAAGAAAGAGTCGAGGATTTTCGCAGGTTCCAGAAAGAAGGACTTATCTGCCTTGATGGGGACTTCTTCCCTTCCGTGCATTATCCCCCCATCACAATGTATCCGCCAATAAGCGAAGAAACGCTGTTCAATGGGTACGAAAACCCTCCTGATGGATTGTTCGATCTGTACGCGCATCTTCCCTTCTGTATACAACATTGCACGTTCTGCCACTACCCCGTCAAGATCGGAGAACTTACCGAAGAAAAAGACCGTTATCTTGACGCTCTTGAAAAAGAGATGAATATTTATATGGACCGTCTCGGTCTTGATAAGATAAAAGCTCGGTCCATACTTATCGGTGGCGGTACGCCGACTTACCTAAGCCCGGCACAACTTGAAAGGTTCTTGAAATTCTTCACTTCCAGGCTTGACACGAGTTCTCTTACCCAATTTACTTATGATGTTGATCCCCCTACGCTGCTCGGCCCCGAAGGCGCCCAGCGGCTTAAAATTATGCGGGATTACGGTGTGGATCGGCTCACCATAGGAGTACAGTCACTTGATGATAATACCCTGGAAATAATGAACCGTCCTCATACCGCCAAGGAAGCGTTAGACTCCATAGAGGCATCCAGAAAAGCGGGTTTCACTAACAACATAGAATTTATTTTCGGTTATGCCGGCCAGACCCCGGACAACTGGGCTGATGTAATGGAAAAAGTCGTCAAACTGGACACCGAAGAAGTGCAGCTATACCGTCTCAAGATCATACCCTACGGTGATTTTGAGGGCCCTATCCAGAAAAAATATATTTCTGAGCCCGGGACTTTTCCTTCGCCGGAAGAGGCGATCAAGATGAAACAGATAGCAATATCCATCCTGAACGAGAACGGGTATACCGAGAACCTTCGAAGAGTTTTTACTAAAAAAGCTGAAGATTATTCTCATTATGCGGATAACCAGTGCTGTAAACTGCGCGATGAAATAGGTTTTGGGCTTACCGCGTTCAGCAGCTTACGTGACCGGTTTGGCCTTAACACCCAGAATTTCAAAGAATATTACGATGCTATCGAAAAAGGCAAGCTTCCGTTAAATCGTGGTCTCGTGAGGACAAAAGACGATCAGATGAGGTGGGCTTTGGTGCTTTCCTTGAAAAACCGGGAAGTGTATAAAAAACTCTATGAACTGAGAACAGGGACTTCTCTTGAGACGGTTTTCCGTAAGAAAATAGAAAAACTGAAAGATGCCGGCTTATTATACGAAGATGATAAGATCCTGAAGTTAACTACTCTCGGTGCTTTTTTCGCTGACGAAGTCTGCGAACAGTTCCACCACCCCGACTATATGCCTTTCCCGAAAGATGCTTACGCGCACGGGAAACTTTACCCCTACGACGACCCCGAACCCTAAGGTAATATTTCTATTGTTACAGGATTTGACCTTACGATCTCAATGATAGGCTCTCCGCCTTCTATTGAGGTCATCGTCCTTCTGGCAATGATAAGCTTATATTTACCGGGTATGGTATCGAAACAATAGAGCGTGGCTCCCGACGGGCTCGTTACAGCAGTAAACCCTGCTCCGTCATAGAGCATCTTACCGGTACGCGGATCCTCCCACGTTCGTTTCTGTATCTTCCACTTCGTCTGCGTTCCGACCGGTTCGGCGAAAAACTTCTTTCCTTCTGTCTCTTCGGCAAAATATATCTGAGTTACCGGGATCCCGTCTTCATGGGTTATTTCCGGTATGACACTAATACTAAAGACCCTTCCCGTTTTTTGACGTTCCCCGGCATCTAGGGGGCTGTCTTTGAGCCAAAACCTTTCGCCGTCTTCGGGCAAGTTCCTATAATCAGCTTTTATCTTGATAGTATCGCCGACACGATACGTTTCTTTGTCAGACGAAATGACAATACCGGGCTGCGTTGTCTTATCTTCCGGTTTCTCAAAAACAAGAAAGAACATCTCATTCGCATAAAACATCTTAACCTTCTCGGACATTGACTTATAAGCTTCTAGTTTCTCGAATTCCTGAACATCCATAGCGTGCTCTTTATCGGAGTATATTTTATGATCTTCTTTCAGTTTAAACCCCATATCTTCATAATTTTTCTTAACCAGCGCTACGTCTTTCGCAGCAACAAAAGGCTGCAGTTCCCCTAAAGTCCTGGTATAAAAATCATTTTTCCTGATAATCTCCGAATCGAACATATCTATCACAATAAGTTTACCGCCCGGTTTAAGAGCCCTGTAAATACTTTTGACCAGCCTGCGCGATATTCGCATCATTGTGACTTTCTGTGAATACTCATTAAAACTCTCTGACTCTACGTCTTCCGCTTCAGCAAGCAGTATTCCCATCTGGCAAAGGAAAACAGCGTCGAGCGTATTAGACGGCATGCCTATATCATCTTCAAGAGACCGCATCATCCTCACGTTAGCGTAGGGATTCTCACCCGTGTTGGCGATACGGCGAGCGAAATAGTCATTAAGATCCGGGTAATAATCGCTATCTACGTCGATCGCGTAGACTTTACCTTCCTTCCCTACCGCCTGGGCAAGATGAAACGTCCAGTACCCCGGTCCCGGCCCCACATCGGCCACGACATCTCCGGTTTTCAATTTCATAAGTTTTATAGCTTCATCGGGATAATACAAAAGGTCCCTCTCCGGCAGCACCATGCTTTCCCAGGGAAAATCGGGATCTCCGTAGGACTTTTCCTCATCCACAGCGTTCGCTGAGACGCTTAAAAACGTGAATACCAGCGCAATAAAGCATATTTTAAGAAAAAGGTGTTTACCTGTATAAACTATCGATCTCATGCCATCCTCCTTGAAAAAATTATACATTCTTCCTATTATGTAGATGATATACTATATAGCTTATATATACAACACAGAATTTATATTGCTGTCGGGCAATAGTTATGATAGATTAATTCGCATGTTTAAACAACTTAAGAAAGATATAGATAAAGGGTTGAAAGACCTTGCCGCGGAACTAAAGGCCGAGCTACCCCACAGTCTTCTCTATAAAGGGATCAAAGATTTTATCCTTAGAGACGGCAAAAGGATACGCCCTATCCTTTTCCTGCTCGGATACAAGGGATACACAAAACGCACAGGTATCTCCCATAAAAAACTTATCAGAAGCTCTCTCTCTACGGAGCTTCTGCACGACTTCCTTTTGATACATGATGACGTTATTGACAATTCTGATCTTAGGCGCGGCAAACCTACACTGCATCGCCTGTTCAACAGTGAACTCGGGAAACCTGCCAGAGATAAACTCGGACCGAACTTAAGTATTGTTGCAGGAGACATAATTTTTGCGTTAGCTACAGATGCCCTCTTGTCGCTCGATGAATCCGCCGCACGCAAAGAAAAAGCTCTACTAAAGTTCACCGAAGCAGCCCGCAATACGGGTATCGGAGAATTTCTTGATGTTATCGACAACATCAAGAAAATAGAAAAGATCAAGAAAAAGGACGTTTTTCTTACTTATACATTAAAAACAGCGAAATACACTTTTGAAGCGCCGCTGGTCATGGGCGCTATATTGGCAGGCGCTTCGAAACGCGAACAGGAAAAACTCTCAAGGATGGGTATCGCTTTAGGTCAGGCTTTCCAGATATATGATGATTTGCTTGACGTGTTTTCAACGAGCAAAAAAATAGGTAAACCCGTGCTTTCGGACCTTAACGAATCCAAGAAAACCCTTCTAGTATGGAGAGCTTATACAACTCTTAAGGGTAAAGACAAAAAGGCCCTTAAACAGCTCCTGGAAAAGGACAAGAAAACCTACCCGGACCTCTTAAAGTTCAGGAAACTGATAAAACTTTCCGGGGCTGACAGGTATTGCATAGACAAAACCCTCTCCCTTCTTCTTGAAGCCGGATCTATATGTTCCAGTCTCACTATGCGGGGTAGATCCAAAAAAACCTTAAGGCAGTTTATCCGGGATTTTTATTCAAAGACCGTTACTTTAAAACAATAAACACCGTTACCCAAGAGTCACTATGGAAATAAATATAGCAAAAAGTTCAGGTTTCTGTTTCGGCGTAAGGCGTGCTATAGATATGAGCCTTGATCTTGCTCGAAGAAAAAAACCGGTCTATATACTTGGGGATATAGTTCATAACGATTTTGTCGTGCAGAGGCTGGCTGAAAAAGGCATTAAAAAAATCAGCCGTATAAGAAAGCCCAGCAAAAATTCTGTCCTTATCGTAAGAGCGCATGGCGCGCCTAAAAAAACGTTTACCAGCGCCAAAAGATCCGGGTTCAAGGTAGTCGACGCTACCTGCCCTATGGTAAAAGATATATACAAGATCGGCAGGAAACTGGAAAAAACGAATAAGATCATCATAATCGGTGATGCCGGCCATGATGAAGTCAAAGGGATAGCCGGGCAGCTAAAGAAAAAACCCGTGATCATCGAATCGTCCCGTACTCTATCGATAAAAAAGTTGGCGCGTGTCAAAAAAGCTGCGGTAATAACCCAATCCACTCAGACCATTGACAATATAAATAGCATAATGAAAAAACTTGAAGAGATCATCCCGATAGTTGAACTTCACAATACTACCTGCCGGACTACTATAGTTAAACAGCAGGAGATCAAGTCACTGCCTGATAAGAACGACGTTATCCTGATCGTTGGTTCCCGCTCAAGCGCTAATACGAAAAGGCTTTATCAGATAGCAAGGAAAATAAAGAAAAAGACGTATTGGATAGCCTCAGAAAAAGATATCAAAACAAGCTGGTTCAAAAACGCTAAAAAGGTCGGGATAATGGCCGGTGCTTCTACCCCGGATGAGATCATCCGGGGTATAGTCAAAAAACTCAAAAAAATCGACAGCAAAAAATAACCAACATGTACCTATTAATAGACAACTACGACTCGTTCACTTATAACATCTACCAGGCTTTCGCCGAACAGGGCAAGAGCCTCCTAGTAAAAAGAAACGACCAGATCGATATAAACGAGATCGAAGCCTTGCGTCCCGACAAAATAATCATATCTCCGGGCCCTAAAACACCCGAAGAAGCCGGAATATCTAACGAGATAATAAAAAAGTTTGCAGGCAATATCCCCATACTGGGAATATGCCTGGGCCATCAGTGTATAGTTCAAGCTTTTGGCGGGAAGATCTCCCGCGTGCCAAAAATAGTGCATGGAAAAACTTCGACTATCCATCACGACGGGAAAGGCGTTTTCAGGGGTATACCTACTCCCTTCCTGGGAGCACGCTATCATTCGCTTGAAACAGTTGATATACCGGCGTGCCTGGAGATCACCGCACGCACCGAAGACGATGTCGTTATGGGCGTCCGGCATATTGAGCTTGCCGTAGAAGGAGTGCAGTTCCATCCGGAATCGTTCCTTACGGAAAACGGCCGGGATATGATAATAAACTTTATAGAAACGTAAAAATGGAAAAATACTTACCAAAAATAAACAGATCGCCCGTTATTGAAAAGGTTAAACTGACCTCTTCGATAGAATCAGTGTTCGGTTGTTTCTCGGAACTAGCCGATGCAGCCTTTCTGAACAGTTCGTTAGAAACAGATGCGGGCAGGTATTCTTTCATAGGCATAGATCCCTTTCTTACATTGCGGGGCAAAGGGAAAGAACTCCAGATGAACTTTAACGGTCATACTTTTCTCTCTAAAGAAGACCCTTTTAAATGTCTTGAATCTATCATTAGAACATACAAGGTAGATAACCCTACTTCCCTGCCCTTTATCTCCGGCGGGATCGGGTACCTTTCCTATGACCTTAAGGATGCTATAGAAACCCTTCCGCAAAAAGCAAAAGACGACCTAAAGTTGCCCGATATTTACTTCGCGTTCTACAGAACGCTCTTTATCCACGATAAAAAGGATCCCGGACATCTATATATATCGATCACTACTGATGGTTCCGATACTTCACGCTCTATCAGTGAATATAAAAAGATCATAGAGAATATACCTGAAGTGCATAACGCTTTTGAAACGCCTGAATCCTATACTCCCGAACTCCGGCCGGAAATATCTAAAACGGATTACATGGATTCTGTAAAAAAAGTCCTGGATTATATACGTGCCGGCGATATTTACCAGGTATGCCTGTCACAACGGTTTCGAGCTGGATGGCCTTTTGCCCCCTACGAGCTATATCGCAAACTTAATGATATCAACCCGGCGCCCTTTAGCGCTTATTTAAATTTTAATGACGGTAAAATCATCTCTTCATCGCCTGAAAGATTCCTTCATGTGGCAGATAACATTATTGAAACTCGGCCGATGAAAGGTACGCGACCCAGAAGCGCAGAAGCCGATAAAGATGCCGCACTGAAGGAACAGCTGCGAACAAGCATTAAGGACGACGCGGAATTATCAATGATAGTGGACCTTGAAAGAAACGATCTGGGCAAGGTTTCAGTTCCCGGTTCTGTAGAGGTCGTGGAACATAGAAGACTGGAGACCTACCCCACCGTATTCCAGACCATATCCATAGTCAAAGGAACCATCGAAAGAGATACCAGTATGATCGATGTCATCAAAGCGTCCTTCCCGGGCGGTTCTATTACCGGATGCCCCAAAATACGCGCTATGAAAATAATAGACGAACTTGAACCGACCACAAGAAGCGCGTATACCGGATCCATAGGATACCTTAGCTTTCATGAGACAATGGACCTCAATATAGCTATACGCACAATGATCATCAAAGAAAATGACGTTTATTTCCAGGTAGGTGGCGGTATAGTGGCTGATTCAGATCCCTCGGAAGAATACGAAGAAACTATTCATAAAGCACGTGCGATGATGGAGAGTCTTAAAGCTTGCGAGATGAGACTTGTTTAGGCTCTGGCCAGCATGGTTCTTATGCTGTCCATAAGTTCTCTGAGTTCATTTTTGTCGAATTCTGTTGCGTTAGGTATGAGTCTTATTACCATTAGGCCCTTATCTTTGCCGAAAAGCATAGCGTAATCCTCAGCGGAAAGATCGGCACTAGAGACAACGTTCGGTATCATCTGGTAATGTTTCTTCAGGGTTGCCTCGTCCCAGTTAAGATACTTACCAACAGCAAAAAGCATTATTTCCAAAAGCGGCAGGTATGCAGATCCGGAAAACTCGTTATCGTCTACAGCAGCTATTGTAGCCTGCCCTTCAAGACCTTGATAATACTTGGTATTCTCACTTCTTGTTATTACGATGAGGTTCTCCGGGGCGACTTTACCTTTTGAGGGATCGGTGATATTTGCTACACGGCGGGCAAGTGTGCCTCCTTCACCTTTGATTATCTCAAGGTTCTTGAAAAACCTCTCAAGATCGTCATTATTACCTTCGATCGTAGGCAGAACCTTTATGAGTTTTCTTAAAAGGGCATTGATCTCCCCTTCTCCGAGTTCAAGGTCAAGAGCAAGAACTACTTTACCGTTTTTCTTCGAAGCAGCTATCAGGGCGTTCACTAAACAAGGGATCGCTTTCCCGGCGTTTGCCAATATTTTCGCGGCTTCTTCCGGCTCTTCCCCGGTTTGTATCTTCTTCTTGGTAATTGCGGCATTATCAGCGGAACTCTGGTCAAGTGTCTTTGGGGTATTTACCGGTACTTTGAAACCTTCTGAATCGATATATTTGATAGGTATGGTTATTTCTTCTTGCGGTTTTTTCTTTTCGCTGTCGTCTTCCCCTATCGCAGCAGCAGCGTATTTGGTTTCTTCGGAATAGTTAGGATTGCTAGTTTTCATGCTGTCAATAGCCTCTTTATTGACGTTCTCGTGACGCAACATTCCAAATGCATAGAATATCACCGAGAAAAGGAATACGGCTATGACCAGAGCGGTCGTAGGCCATTCCGCACATACCATATGGTTCAATCCGTTACCAAAAACTGTCACAACGATATAGTTGAATATGCTGACCTCTAAAGGAGCTTTGAATGCGTACCGGAGTTTTCCCCATATCCCTATTTCTTTAGGTGCATCCTTTATGTTAGGTATATGCATTGCAACGAATAGACTGTATACAGCACCCATGGTGATCATAACCCATCCTATACCCATTACCCCGGCGGCCATAAGAGATGATAAGATACCAAAAGGTATAAGCGTAAATACACGTTCTTCTGCTCTTGGGGCCGTTTCCAGCGCATACATCCAGAAAGGAGTATCTGGATCTACCAGTTTCTTCATGAGCTTTAAAGCTCCAGGAGCTTCGGGACCAAAAGTATAGGGAGCACGGCCCGGTAAAATCGGCGCATTCTTAAGGACTTCCTTATTAATGTTTTCGTGACGTATCTGCGCAAACGCATAGGCTATGACAGTTAAGAAGAACACTGCCGCCACTAAAGCTTCTCCCGGCCATTGTGTCCGGGCTCCGTGTCCTAGAGTACTGCTAAAAACAGAAGTCACTATAAAATTGAACGCTACAATAGAGAACGGCGCCTTGAAAGCATATATAAGTTTTTCCCATAACCCTGATCCTTCCGGAGCTTTCCAGATATTTAGTGTGTGAAGTACCACAAATAGCGTGTATACCGCGGCCATACCTATTATGGCCCAGGTTACCCCTATTGTCCCGGTAGCTATCAGTGTTGCAAATATTACGAACGGTGCGAGGGTAAATACGCGTTCTTCCACTCTTGGGGCTGTATCACGTGCGTATTCCCAGAAAGAACTGTCCGGATCCACTATTCTCTTGATAAAGTACAGCGCGGCTGAACCTTCTTTTCCGCCAGTGCTCTTCTTTTCGTCATGCTTGTCGCCTTTAATCGTCTTTTTCTGTCCTGCCTTCCAGAGAAGTTCCTGCGTCAGTTTCCGTCTGAGCTTGTTTATCTCTTCAAACCTTTTTCTGTCTTCATGCGTTAACTCTTTTACGCCCAGCATCTCTTCCGGAAGTATTTCCTCTATGGGCTTACGCGCCTTCATCTCTTCTTCTCTTAGATGAAGCGAGATCCTGTATTTCTCAACAGCGGAGTCCCATTTCTTTATGTAATGTTCAACGATACCGTACGCAAGGTAATATTCCTTTACCTTGCAGTCCCCTTCCGGGAGAAGTTCTATGGCTTTTGCGAACGCTTCTTCAGCGGAGGAGTAATGATGCCAGAAAAATTCCGCACGACCAAGAGCATAATAATCAGAAGCTTCAACGCTTCCGCTCATTTCCTTGCTGTTAACATCATCCCTGATGATCAAAAGTATCAGATATTGCCTTACCTTTAAGAAAGTTGTCGGGGCTATATCGCAGTATTCCGAGATAAGTTCGTTTACTGCGAGCATCTCTTTCCTGCTCTCTTCGCCGGTGGAACGGGATGCTACTCTCTGTGAAACTTCCTGAGCTATTTCCTGGAGAGCCTTTGCAAGTTCCTCATATTCTTCATCAACCCAGTTCTTAAGCTTCTTTACCTCCAGCTGCAAGCTGAAACCCCATTCTAATTCCTTTAGGATACTGAATACTATGGGACGCAATTCTTCTTTCACCTTAGAAATATCTCCGGTATGGTCGCTGGCATCCAGTCTGAAGATAGCGTCTAGAACGTTACGCGTATCCAGTCTAGCTTCGGGCTTGGCTTTTTCATCATCCCCATCTTTCTTTTTGCCATCTTCATCTTTACTCTTGTCGGCTTCCTTTTGGAAGCCAAACATGAGTTTGATTATCTTCATTATGTACTGCAAAAGATCAAAAGAGATATGTACTGCTCTATAAGCATATTTCATGGCTTTTATAGCGTCTTCACGTTTTTGAGGATCGTCAAGGTCATCTTCCGCCTTAGCTCCTTTTTCTTCTTTACCCTCCGTTTTGCTTTTTTGGGCTTGCGGAACGCCGCGAGTCTGCATCTTAGCATGTTTTCTGTATATTACAAGTCTGGCGATAATTATAAGAGCTAATGAAAGCCCGAACCACGGTATAGGCAGGAACATCGACAGCGCAACAGAGACCGCTACTGCAACTCCTATAGTAAACAAAAAGTTTTTCCAGCCACTCCAGTGTTTGATAAGAAGTACAGCAAAAAGCGTAATAGGCAGTACCATGGCTATACCCACGGTAACAATATTAACAGGAAGCACGAGATAGAATATTCCGGATAAGGCTAGAGCGGCCCCAAAAGTGAAAAATATGGATTTCCAGTTAATAAGGCGCAGCTTTTCACGCAATGATAATTTGTATCTTATCGGTGCTTCTTTCTTATCCTTTATCTTTTCCTCCGGCCTGGCGGTGTCTGATCTTTCTGGCGCTTCTATTCTATCTTCATCTTTCTGGGAAGCAAAGACAGGCTCTTTTACTATGTCTATTATCCCGTACAGTTTATCAATAACGGCCCTGATATGCTCATCCTCTTTAAGTAAGCCCGCGCCGGAATTCTGGTTCATAAAAGTTTCATGCTTTTTAAGTAATTCTCGGATAACTTCTTTTAGCTTCTCCATCTCCTGCGGCGGAAAATTGCTATCGAGGTCTTTTTTACCGATTATTTTCTCAGCCTTACTCCATATCATTTCCATCTCCCATATCCAGCTGAGCCTGGCAAACACAAACTGGTATTCTTCCTGCAAAGCACGTAAAGTTTTCATAGCGCTTTTGCGTCCGCCCGGGACAAGGCGCGATTGCTTGAGCGTATATTGCCTTCTTATCCATTCAAAATATTGTTTGTACAGCGTGAAAAAATGTGATGCTTGCTGCGGGCCGTCTTTCTCCATAAAATCCCGCTGCTTGAATTCGTCTAATTTCTCTTCGACCTTCATGCTATCGGTAACCTCTTCCGAGAAAGAAGCACATTTATCCCATATGACCTTTTTCAGCACCAGTGACAGTTCACCATCCCTGTGACCAGGTTCTCTGTCACCTTCCATGGCCTCATAGTTCTCCGGAAACAGCTTAGCTTGTATGGCTCTTGACCTTTCGTGCCCGAAATACGGACAGATCATTTCGTGGAGCAGATACTCATGCAATAAAGATTCATCCCTTTCAACAGAGTCAAGCACTTGTGCGGAAAGACCTATCGTACCCGGATACCTTTCGCCTAATTTCATGAATACAGTATCCGTTAATCCTCCCCTGCGAGTTAATCCGGTCAAGGGTTTTCCAGACTGTGCCATAGTATTGAATCCCAGAAGCCAGCTGCGCGCCATAGTTGGATTTTCTTCATCAAGCAAAACTACCGAATTAAACTCCAGCAAGTCACAGGAAGAAGAGTTTTCTATCGCCGCTTGCAGTTTTGATCTCGTCCATTCATCTATCTTTGATTTTTCTATTTTCCTTGATAACCTTTTCTGTATACCCGGCATACGAATCCTGACCGAGCTTCTTACCTTTTCCGGAGGCGTGGGATCATTTACAAGCGCTTCATAGAGTTTAACGGCATCATCCTGATTCGCTACTCTTGATACAAACCCGCGATCAGCCGGACGTCTCAGCACTACCTGCCGGTGTAAGTATTCGCCTATTTCTTTATTTTCAAGCACCTCACAAGAAAAACCCGGATCGTTGGATCCGGGTATTTTAGGATTATAATATCTTATTCTGCAGGGGCCGAAATCAATAATGACCTCGCCAGAAGCTTCTGACCCTGCTACTTCAGGCCATTGCCTCAAGAAGCCTGCCGGTATTTCATGAGTGCTTTTTACCTGCTCAAGGGCTTCCGCTGCGCAGCCTTTCATGCTGAACAGGTTTCTGTTATCTGGATCTTCTTCGAATGTAGCAAGTGAATCTGTAAGATATCGGGTAAGTGAGTGCAAAAAACTATCGTCTTGTTTAGCGGGATCAAAAAAGGTTTGAGGCTGAAGATGTGTTCTATGAACCATATCAGGATTAGCCCATACTACACCCTGCCAGACCAACAAGATGCTCAACATAAAGGCTACTAATTTTATGGATTTTCTCTTAGATAATTCCCACATATCTACACAAATACACCTACCCCTCGTCGGCTTTTTTTAGCTTTAACAAAGTGGCTGTATTACACTTTTTGATTTCTTAACTTAAGCTGTCATGAAAGATAATAACATTAAATATAAGTATAATCAACCCTTATATCTAGCTTTTTTGATTTTAACGACGTGGGCTTAGAGTTTTGCGGATAATTACGGAGGTATAATTGGATGAATTATTGCTATAAGTGAACTAAAAGAAAAGATTTACATCATATATAAAAATATAGGGGTAGATATATTAGTCTACCCCTATCAATAATAAATATATATTCCTGTATATATTACAGCGATACTGCTACCGCTTCCTGCATCATCTGCCAGTCACGGATCTCTTCGTAATCCACTGCCCGTATCTTTAGGAATAATCTATCAAGTAAAGTATTCAAGTCGTTCACTCCAGCTAACTGCTCCGCTATCTCTGCGCCTGATATCCGCGTCAAAAGATCCTTGATGTAATCAAGTCCCATGCGTTTGGCATCAGGATTAGTAGAATTCAAGCAAAAAGCTATCTGTCTTGCCAATACAAAACGGACTGCTATGTCCGGGGGCCTCATCCCACCAGTCTCGGGATTAATCCCATCCGTGTAAGCGTCTTTAACGAATGTGATCCGTTCTTTATCCCTGTATTCTTTAAACTCATCGGTCGTATCTACAGTATCCACCATCTCCAGCCCTTTCATCTGAGGCGTATAAGAAACTATCCTTCCGCCTTCAGGGAGTGTCCGATTAGCGTTATCAAGAGCCTTCTTGTATTCTTTAGCTGTAGCTTGCATGTTTCCAGGCATGATCTTGAATGTTATTATCTGCTGGTTATCCGGCTTAATACCGAACTTGGCCTTCACTTCTGAATTCATGTCACGTACACCTCTTTCAACGGTCTGGAAAGCGGCATGGTCTTCAAGATTATACACAACTCCTACTACTATCCTTACAGGATCACTTCTTCTTTCTATTTCTTCACCAGCTGCTACTGCGACCACTTGGCGAGCTTCTACATTATCACCTATAGCAGCTCCTTCCGGTGCTCCGGCAACTATCTCCGCCGCCTCGCCCGGAGTTACAGCAGCTTCTGTAAGCAGAGCCAGTTGATATTCTTTTGCTTTCATGTTAATAAAATTCCTTAACTTATTCTTGAGCGTATTCCTGCCAAAGATCTTACCCTGGATAGAATTCTCCCTGTCAGTTTTTCCGTATATCTCCCCATGACTGTAATCCATTTCGTACATTTCGTGAAAGATAAACTCGGCAAGTTCAATTGGATCAAGTGTTTCTACAAGTTCAGCCGATAGCCCTATTTTACCGGTCACTTCAGGCGCAAGGAGAGCATCATCTCCCATACTGAACCCAAGAAGATAATTCTCTTCGCCTTCAACTTTCGTATTAAAAAGATACATATTATCTATAATGCTTGATCTTAACTCCCCCTTATCTTCATCGCTCATGTCAACCGTCCCTACCATATTCTGTACCATCGTCATTATTCCAGGATCGTCATCCGGCAGGCCGCCGCTTCTCATCTTATCGAACAATTTATCGAATGCCGAATCTATTTTGTTCCTGAGCGATTTATTCATAGCGACCTGATCCCCGACAAGGCTTTTAAGATCATCCATTGTGCGAACGTTATCCATGAATTCGCCTAAAGCCCCATTACTCACCAAGGCAGGTTTAATAGCACGTACAGCAGTACGTGCAGCGGCTGGACTAAGATTGTCCCGTAATCTTGCTATTTCTCCTTCGAGTTCAGAAATAGCCTTTGCTACTGGATCTACATATCCGACAGTGTATTTCGTGTACGGTTGTTCGCGTTCTCTCAAGAGAACAAGATGCGCTTTTAGTATTCTGACATCCATCGCCGTATACTGCTTCTCTTTACCCTTCTTTAGCGCCGTCATCCTTTCCGTTTTGGTAGCATCAGGTCCCGTAGCAATATTTAAATATTCACGCAGCATTTTCAATATCTCATCTTTATCGGTGACAAGATCCACAAGAGGTTTCGCAAGCACCGTCTCTTGATGCCCATACTGAGTGAGATCTACGATTCTCTCTCTCACAGCATTCAGTACCCGCTTGCCGTTATCGACGGCATCTTTATTTATGCCACCCAGTTCAGCAGTAGGATCTTGTATCCCGGCGTCCGCCATAGCCATTTTAATGGTCTTCTTTCCAGCCACAGTTTTTCTGAATTTGTCGTATTCTTGCATTGCGGTCTTATCTACATGCTCTTCCAGTTTACTCTGCCAATCTTTTGGCATGCCGAACTGGCCTTTCTTTAACTGAGCGTCCATCTGCTGTTCCGTAAGCTGTATAGCCCTAAGCACCAGCGGAAGATTAGAATTAAGAAAATCAAGACCTTCGCCCCTATAGACCTGGAATCCATATCCTCCATCCGCTTCGCTCTTTTCAAGGTCACCAAGTATTGTTACAACTTGGTCTGGCGTCATCTTTAGAACGGTACGGTCCACTCTTGCCATATCACTATTCAAAAAGGAAAATACCTGTGGGGTATTGGTGGCCACGTTCACTGCCATCCGCCTTAATGTCGTAACCCCCATATTGTTCTTAAGTGTCTTATACCCGTATCGCTCGCTCTTCATCTCATCCAGAATTTCAGACTCCTGTTCCTCATTAAGACCCCATCTTTCAAGTCTCGTTTGTTCCATCTTTAATGCACCATGCGCTGTATTTATTGCATCAGCGTTTTCTGGCGCAGCCGCCAGCCGGGCATCCTTTATTATTTCTAACGCTTCCTCTATAGTCCCCGCTTTCTTAAAAGCCATTTCTAACAGCGTAGTCTTCGATGAGGTAAGCGTAAGATAATCCGTCTTAAGCCCATATTTATCTACAATCTCTTTCCTCTCCTCTATAGTTGCCGGATTGCTTATCATGAGATTCACGGGTGCTTTATCACTATAGATATCTACACCCCAGTTCACGAGCCTATCTATAAACACCTTTAATGCTTCAAAGCCTGCTTCACCTTGATAGCCACTAAAAGGTTTTATATCACGGCCCGTCAATGACTGGACCGCCTCTTCTGTAGAAGTAGACCCAATAATAAAAGCTCTTTTTCTTGCGGCTCTCATTTGGAGTTCATCACTGGTTTTTGTAAGCATATCCAACCCGGTACCGGTGGTAAATATATCGTAACCAAGCGCTCTGTCGGTTAGCCGCGCGCGCGTTTTAAGCTCATCTAGCTCCACAGCCATAAGTTGTTTGCCCAGAGTTGACTCTGGCTCTACCTGAAGAGCCTTGAGAATAGTTCCAACATCCTTAGCATTCTGTATATGGTCTCGCCTTAAATCATCGAACTGGCTTATCCTTTCCTGCACATCAAAATACTGTTTTTCCAAATCTGAAGCGTCTTCTCTAACTCCAAGCATATCCAGAGCGCTCTTCTCCCTGAGCACTGCGTTCTTCAATACTATATCTGCCGGAATAGGCATTGTCCTGCTTAGCCCGTCTCGGTTCAATTCTCCACCTTCTTCTATAGCAATCTGGACAACATTACTTGATGCATCAAGCATCCTGCGCGCACGGGCAGCTTCATCAAAATATTCTTTCTTCCGATTTTCTACTTCGCTTCTAAGGTCGCGCACAAATTCATCTTCTTTACTCGTATAATTCATAAGGTCTTTTTTCATGTCTGTAGTAGTAGCTTGATCCCTGTGTGCTGCGTCGGTTATCCTGCTTCTAACGTTTTCTACACTATTAGTACCGGTAAAATACTGATGTGCTTCATTTAACTTACCCATATCCCCGGTTTCCTTATAATTATCAAAAGCGCCTTTAGCGCTATCAAACATTTGCTGCATGATCGCCATATCTACCATATGAAGAAGCACCGGGTTATCAAAATCTATCATTTCAGGCCTGTCTGCGGCCATATTTATTAAAGCATCTTGAATAGGTTTAGCGTATGGAGCATCGGACTCTTTTTGAGCCAGTTCCTGTGACCGCATCCTCTCATAAAGCACACGCGCCCCTTCGGTTAATTGCGCATATTCCTCATCCAAAAGCGTCTCTATAGGAAGGGTATACCTTCTGTATGCTGCCCAGTTCTCCGCTGCAAGGTCATTTTCTATCAAAGATCCAGCGAATTCTTCTGCAAACTTTATCAATGCTATTTCCGCATTGGCCTTCTCAATCTCGTACTGAAATCTGGAAATTTTATCAGTACCCAGAAAATCTGAAGCGGGAAAACGCGAGAGATAAATAAGTCCTTTTGTTCTTGCCTGCTGAAAAGTACCACGATCTGCCATTATCAAACGACCGTATACATGATCCTTGCCTAATGCTTTATCCATCCAGTAATATAATCCCAGCACCCTGAACAACCTATCCTGTAATATCGGAGAAGCCGCTTTGGCCTCCGCGAGCATATCTGCTACCATCGTAAGCCATGCTCTCTCTTTGTCGGCAGTTCGCATCCTCGCCAGGGTTCCCTCTATTTGGACTTTTAATTTTCTGGCCCGTTCCGCCATGACCATGTCTAGCACTCTTTCAAATACTTTTTTGGATTTTGCCAACACGATGGGCTTGCGCCATGGCTGAAACTTTAAATTTCCCCATTGTCCGTACCATGGACCTGGCGCTTTCTCGTTTCCCTCTAAGGCCCACGCCAGTCTATCTACACGGCGTACCACATCTCTATGTCTCTGGTAGACATCTTCTACGGCCTTGTCTGCCGCATCCAGATTCTTTATGGTATCAATGTCCGCCCCCAGAAACTCCATTTGTCCCGCTGTGTTTCTGTATCTATTTCCTGCTATATCAGATAGTTGTCGTTCAAGATATTCCAGCTCACCGTCATTCATCTCCTCTAATGATCTTACTCTTTTTAAGTTACTGCGCGCGGTCGCGGGGCTTTCTGTCGCAATAGCGTTAATAACTGACTTTGCGGCTTCAACTTCTTCTGGTGTGGCAGGTGGCAATTTGTTTACGGCTATTGCATAGGAATACGCTTCTCCCAGCGTGATAGTGGGTCTTGCTGGAACAATCTCGGGTTCAAGTAGCCCTTCTTCTCGAGCCGCGGCACGTTTAAGTTCATTCACCTGATCCAGCGATATAACATCCGTAAATCTGCTCACAACTTCTACCGGACCACCCAAATTATCCGAAAGATCCTTCATTTCATGATCACTAAGCCCAAAATATAATTTAACGACGTCCAATATATCTTTGTCGCTCTGATATGCACCCATCAAAGCGAACGTTTCTCTTCGAGCCCTTATCAAAGAATTTACCAGGCCTGCAACATTATTGGCCTGCCGCGTGTTAACCTGAATAGGCTCGACTATTTCCATGACAAGCCCTTCTCTTGTTATTTTATCGCCAGCTTTTACTGTGTCTGATTTTTTGCCGTAAGGTTCGGCTGTTATTTTCCTTATATGTTTATCCGCAAGTTCATCCCCGAACAATGCTTTATATTCCGCGTCCGAATAACCTCTTTCCTGCACTACTGTCATTGTGACATCAGTTATTTTTTCGCCATCCGTTGCTAGGTCGAACCTGGTTGATTCACCGCGGAATGCTCCGGCATTATATGCGGCTATGCTCATTCCCGCTGTCATGATGTTAAGATCGTTGATAACAGTATATTTATATGTGTCTGCTTCGGTTTGTGTTATCTCTTCTATTTGCGCGGCCCTATCGATATTCTCTATCATCTGGTCCCTTATACCTTCAATAAGCTTAGCGTAAAGTCCTTTGTTGAGCTTACCTCCTATCGTACATAATTCCGATAATTCGTGAAGTTTGCCGAGCAGACCATTGTTAGCAGTTACCCTGGTAAAAGCGTCCATGAATTTCTCGGCCGCTGCTGTGTTGTCAGCTATTTCTGTCATCGTCATGACCGCCTGTTCTGGATTAGAAAAATCTATATCCTGGTAATCATGGTATGCGATATTATTGACTATTCTTGACTTACCATCCGCTCCAAACAATCCTCTCACGAGGGGATCCAGTGTATCCGAGTCCAGGTATTTTGTAGCTGCCGCTCCATGTCCCGCTTTTAAATCATCCACATCACCGAATATCCCCAATCCAGCATTAGCATTCCTTATGTTACCGGCCATAGTGTCATGCATCATAAGAGCTACCCTGGATTCGAGTAAAAGCTCTGGTGTAATGAACCTGGAATTATATTCATCCTGACTGATCTTACCATCCCTCCGCGCCATCGCTAATGCCCCGTTATAGTTTGCGGCCATAGCCTCAACCTTATCTGAATTTATAATAGCGTGTATAGCGCCGTTTGATCCCCTCAATCTGTTACCTCCGGATCCATACGCCATTTTTACTTTAACAGGATTGCCTTTTTCATCCAGTTTCACGTCCCCTGCCTCATCGGTTACCGTAACCTCTGCTACTCCTCCCTTCTGAGCAACATATGTATTTAATGAAAAACTCAATAGATCAACGAACTGGCGCGCATCCGTTTCCTCAAGTGCCTTGGGATTATTAGATTCCCGGTCCCACATACGGCTCTGGAGATAAAGATCTATCATTCTCTCAAGTGAGGCTTTAATTATATCCCCTTCGTCATTTATCGAACGATCATACCGCAAGAGTCCTCTTGTATTATATATATTCAGGATCCCGTCGATCGTCGTAGATAATGCGTTTTTAAAGGATTCTAAGTTTCGTTTTCTCTCTGATTCGCGATCTAAAACTTCTCTGTCTCGCCTCACTGCTTCAGCCACGGCTCTATCAAATCCTATAGTGAACATTCCCAGTTTTCCCTGCAGGTCTTCCAGTTCGTTACTATTAGTCATCTGTACGTTGACAAGCGAATTTAATGTTTTGAAATCCAATTTGCCTGTTTCTGCCCCAACTCGTAAAAGAGTCGCATCAGTTATCTTGCCTGCATCCACGCTAAAAGATACTAATTCTTTCTCTTCATCCATAAGATCTTTAAGGATCGGGATTACAGACTTGCGGTAAGATGCCCCCAATGTATCCATCATCTCATCGAAGGTCGCTGTACCCTTGTTCATAAGGTCTTCTACCTTAGCAATACCCCTGTCTCTCGCTTGCCTATCTCTATCATCTCTTATTTTTATCTTTTTGGCGGCGGCCAGAGCTTCAACAAGCAAGTCACTTAGATCCCTGCCCGTTGGCACCTTGTTAACACTCACTATTCCCGCGTCTATAAGATCTTTAAGCGCGCTGGCCTGATCTCGCCCTATAGGACCTACCACATCGTATCTTGCTCCAATATCCACACGCTGTTTCTTCTCCTCGCGATCGCCTACAACTTCATCAACCGCAGCAAAAAACTTATCCCGAAGATCTCGTCTCCCTTCAAAAACCCTGTTAAGCGTCTCTTCTGACATAACCATTACCCGCATGGGAGAATCCGCTACCACGTCGGCATTTCTTCTTGTCTTGTGTATCAAGGCTATCTCTCCAATAAGCTGGCCGCGACCATTGTCCGTGCTAAAAACCGTTTTTGTGCCGGCTTCACCTATGAGCGGATAATCCACTCTATACCCTCCCGAAAGAACAAAATACGCAGATCTGTCATTAGGATCTCCTGCGTTTATAAAAGTTTCTCCTTCCTGAAAATATGTAACTCCAAGATTATTCTTCATGCTTTCAATTAATTTAGTTTGGTCTTCTTCGGATAGTGCTGCAAAAAAATCATGCAGATCGGTACCTTCTACCATGAAAGCGCTGCGAATTATCTCAGCGCTGCCTGCGGTGCTCATTGCGCCTACACGTGGCCCTTCCTTAGCGAACAATAATCGTGCCTGCTCCGGGCTCAGTTTCTGATTACGCATCATCATTTGAGCAGCCTCAGTTATATTCTGAGCTATGTCAGTTTTACCCGACAAGAGATTCCTTCTTACCCTTTGAAACGCTATTGCAAGGTTGGACGCTTGCGCGGGATCTAATTGTCCCGCTAGTACAGCCAGTACAGCGCTATTTCCCGCAAGTTCCGCAGTAAACTCAGCATTATTGAGCCTGGTAATTATATAATTCCTTAAAGCCTGATCTGCATCCGAGAAGAAATCCCCTATATCACTAAACCTTTCCGCTTTCCCAAATCCAAGTGCTTCTAACTCATCACGCAACTGTTCATAAAATACTAGAAGGCTCGTAAGGTTTTCGACAACTTTACTCGTTTTCTCCCCTTTATCTATGTTACCCAGCAAAGCACCCCTAAAACCGTTCTGTGCAAAAGTAATCGGCGAATAATTAGTGGGACCAAGCATGAAATTATTGAGAAGTTGACATGTGTGTCTGGCACCTCGCCCTAAGTCATCTATACTCTTCTTGTCCGTTCGCTCAGCGCCCAGGTTAATATTTCTTACCATTCTTTCTATGGTTTCATTCATTTTGTTTACAAGAACACCCGCTTCCGGACTGGCGGGGGCAGTATAATCCCTATCCACCTCAAGTCTTTGAGCCTCGGTCATTCCCCAAACCGCCGCGGTAACGACTTCCCCGACATCATTTCTCTTTTTCAGTGGAGTTTTACCTTCAAGAAGCTTATCTCGCCTGTTGTTACGTTTATAAGCTTCTTCTACCTCTTTGGACAGAAAATGGTCACCATAGATACCTCCCACTATCTCGTGTAGTATTGTGGCACGACCCTCTTTTGTGATCTTACCGTCCGGACCAATGAATTTAGCGTTTATACGTATACCATACCCTCCCGGCGTGCCGTCGAAATCTACACCTTCAACAGTACGTACAAGAGATTCGTCTGTAATGAAACTCTTCCCTGTAAGACCTTTTACTATTG
This sequence comes from Candidatus Omnitrophota bacterium, assembly GCA_049642065.1. Classification (GTDB taxonomy): domain Bacteria; phylum Omnitrophota; class Gorgyraeia; order Tantalellales; family Tantalellaceae; genus WJMH01. Next base: position 53,943 of record JBAROK010000027.1, read on the forward strand.
TTGACACATCGTCATCAGGCGGCACACCCATAGCTTCCATAAACGGAAGAAGGTCGTTATTTATGATTTCATCGATCTCAGGGATATCCTGGAAAGCGTCAGGGTTTTCTTCGTTTAATTTTTCCATTTGAGCGTCTGTTTCACGCTCATGCACCTTGTGCAGGAGTGCCCTTATCGGCTCTACCGTAACGGGGCCCGTCTTCCAGCGGATAACGATAGAATCGCCTTTTTTCTCTATCGCATCCACTGCATTTCCTTCTGGTATCGCTTTCTGGTTTTCCGCAACGATCAATACGGCCGCCTTGAAAGCATCTATACTCCTTCGGTCCCAAACATCCTCCCCTAAAGAAGAAAGATAACTGGCTATTTGTATCAGAGACGCCGGTGCCAGCATCTCATACATGATTTCGTACATCCCGAACCTTTTCCCTTCCAATAAATCAAAATACGGACATTTATATCCTTTTTCGTTCTTGAAATCCGGGATTATAGAAACGTACGATACGTTCGCTTCTTTATAAAGATCGCAGAGGTTCTCCGTATGGAATCCGCCTGTTACCACTATAGCGGCTTTTCTGCCGCGATCGGTGAAAGTGATATTGTCCATAAAAGCATCGTCCCTGCGGAACGAATACTCATAGAACTGTTCAAGATTGCCGCGATAAATATCAAGTTCACTTGCATTAGCCGGTGGACGAGCACTTATCTTATAACTTGGAGCTTCCCTATTGATAAAGGAGATAAAATTATTTGCCTCAAATGCAGCCTTATTCTCCTTATAATACTTGTAATCTTCCTTCGTCAGGCTGATGTCAAAAAGGTTTTTCATCAGCGTCAGGTTCTTTGAGAGAACGTTAAGTTCTCTTTGCTTGTTGTTTTCGTAGAGGTTGGATTTAATGTCTGTTTCGATACGATCAATTTCGGTCATTATCATGAAACGGTCTGCAGCATGATAAAGCGTGATGTATACGATATATTTTTGTAGCTCAGGATATTCGTCCAGCGAAATATCCACGAGTTTTGCTTTTTTAACCAAAAAGTCATAAAACTCAAACTGCGATATTGTTTTTGTCTTGAAGTCCACAGTTTTAATCACCAGCTCCTGGAGCGCCTTCTTGGAAAGCATACCTTGAAGCCTTTCGACGAGTACATCCCTCTGGGTGTTAGCTTTTTTAAAATCTATATTGCCTTCCTGCTGGAGCGACTGATACAAGAGATAAATGTTCGGATAATCCTTAGAATCTATCATCTGTTCTTTTGCTTTTTGCATAAGAAAGGTCAGGTAATCTTTAAATTCGATGCTGCCAGCTTTATAGCCCTCGTATTTCTTGTCGACTTCAAGCAGCTCTTCCGTATAGATATGCGGTTTAAGGTTATCCATTACATGGCTTATCCCGCCCAGGATCTTTTCTACCTCGCCCTTATCTTTCTGGGAGTTCCAATACACAGATATATTGCTCATATAAAGGCCCGGATCCTCTATCCCCCACAAAGTGACTTCATCCGGATGGTTCACAGCGTAATATTCGGCGCCATTTACCATGCCTTCCATTACAAAATGATCCGCGACTTTCTCGCGGATCCCCTCATCGGCTATACCGGTAAAGATGGAAAGATCGTAAGAACCGACCCCTCCTTCAAGATTGATATCTGTAATGCCATATTCAGTAACAAGATATCCGATTATCTCGGATATCCTTTTCTGCGCACCGTAATTACAGTGAGCGTCCTGAATATGGATTATTAAACGGTCTGTATCGCCTTTGTGGGAAAACTTCAAGGTTCCAAGATGCGGAGGAAGTGTGAATGTTTCTACATCCAGTGGGGCAAATCTTTCAACCGTCGGCGATACCATAGTAAATATCGGCTCTGGTACAAGCTCAATCGCCCAGGCATCGGTTACAACAAAATTAGCAAAAAAAGCGAATATCACAAAGATAGACATAAGCTTTTTTGCCATTTTATGTCTCGTATACCCGTCCCAAAACATGATATCCCCTTGTTTATTACACTTTTTAAAGATTTTTATTTAGTTGCCAAAAAAAGAGAGTATTTCCCCTTATTGTATATAAGGGAAATACAACTTTTTAATATTATAAATACCTCCTCTAACTATAGTTTACACCCCTGAAAATCTATTTTCAAATCAATTGAGCTTACTTTTTTAAACTCTAACATAATAGCTTATGCCCTAGCTAGCATTGTCCTTATATTATCCATTATCGTCCGGAGTTCCTGGGTAGCAAATTGCCCTGCATCGGGGATAAGCCGTATAACTAAGCTGGCCCTTTCCTTGCCGAAAAGCATACCACGATCCTCTGCAGCAAGCTTCTCATATGAAATCACGTTAGGTATTGTCTCATAATACTTTATGAGAGTTCCCCTATCCCAGCCAAGATGTTTACCTATAGCAAAAAGTACCACCTCAAGTAGTGGCAGATACGCAGTTTTGGGGAATCCTGCGTCATTTACACCCGCTATTGTCGCCCGGCCTTCAAATCCGCTGTAAAATGACATATTATCCTTCTTCGTGACCACAATCAGGTTCTCTGGATCTACAGACCCTCTGTCTGGATCCGTGAGATTTGCTACTCTCTGGGCAAGCACCCGGCCTTCACCCTTTATTATCTCAAGATCCTTAAAGAACCTTTTAAGATCTTCATTATTGCCTTCCAGGCTGGGTAATACCTCTACGATATCCCTGAGAAGAACGTTAATCTCCCCTTCGCCGATTTCTAGGTCAAGAGCGATAAGCACTTTTTTGCCTTTTCCGGAAAAACCGAACAATGAATTTACCAGTTTGCCTATCACTTCCCCTACATTCTTCAATATACCCTTGATGCCAGATGGTCGCGTCCCTTTAACCTTTTTGCCTACCTCTTGTATCTTGCCGTATTCTACCGGGTAAGCTCTTTCAGCGATTTGAAGTGCTTTACTTGTCGTTTCCGGATCCGAAAAACACATCGATAGCACTGATTGTTTCATATCCCTAAAATCACCGCTAAGTCCTTTATCCAATAGTTCCGCCATCGGGCCTTCATACATATGTGCCATTATCCTGTCAATATACCCGTCAACAAGTTCCTTAAATTCGTAGTGAAGTCGTCCTTTCGCAACCCTTTGAACATCATCATCATTCGGATCATCGCGCAACCGTACGTCTATAGCTCCTAAAGCCGCACTAGCCAGGCCTGTATTAAAATCATAAGAATTAATCAACTCTCTCAATTCTATATCGTTCAGTCTTTCCGCATTAGCTTTACCTATACCCAATCGTTCCGCGTAGAAAGTCTTAATGTCTTCTTTAAGATCACTGTATATCTTCTTTAGCCCGTCATCCTCCAGGCCGTATGCACCCTTGTATGCGCTAGACGCGCTTACAAGCGCGAAGGTCATTGCCAGCTTCCTTTTCAGTAAAGCGTTCGAACCCACAAGAAAAAACTGCGTTTGCATACCCTTGGTCTTTGGGTCATTTTCATTAAGGAATTTTCCCGTCCACGGGTCTATTGAAAGACCGCGTCTGCCTCCTCTTATCCATGGTTTACCGGGCACTTCCTTGGAATAGGTAAGACTACTGGGCCTTGAGCTACCAAAATACAAAATCGAAAACAAGAATAATGCTTCTTGCATTTGGTCTCCCGCCGCGGTTATATTAAAATCCCTCATATCAGCTATACCAAGATTCTCTAACTTTGCAGCTAAAAGCCATAGTATTGGATACGGAGCAGGAGGTACTCTGATGAACCGTTCACCGCTTTGCCTCGAATTAGACCTATCCAGCTCGTGAGGCGTCTTGGTCCTTGAAATATAATTCATCACTTTAGCGCGGAACCTGAAATCTTGGCCATCATCCATCAGCAATTCTTCGGAAGGCCTGTAATAATCAAGCCCAAGAGTGGGATAATCCATTGTAAGCGTCTCGAGTACTGTTAAAGCCGGTATGACTTCTTCATTCATACGCTTTGTGAAGTCATCTGAAATACACTCTTTTGAAGTTATCTCTTCGATAAGCAACAGTTTTACATACGCCTGGGCCCCTACAGAAAGACCTGAAAGATCAAGATCATCATACACATCATCTACCATCGACAAAAACATCTCTCCATTTTCGCCAAGACTATGATAGACCGGAACACCTGGGAACTTTGAGGCGCTTTCTGCTATAAATTCTCTTTCAGCTTTTCTGCAAAATTCTACTGCTTCATCATTATCCATTCCAAGGCCAAAAGACTTGAAATATAAAAGCGTACCGTCCAAGTCCTCTTGAGCGCAAGTATGTGCGATTATCCTGATATCCTCCCTGTCCTTCAGACCAAACCTGCGGAAGTTAAGTGCCGTAGCCCTGCCACTATTACTCGCACATGCCATTGCCACCAGAAATATAGAAGCGATGTGATACTGAGGATCAAATCCGAAATTCTTGAAGTTAGTAGCGACTCCTGACGCGCTTTCTTCCGCAGCGAGAAGAGCTATACCGGTTACTACAGTCGCCTCTTCTTCACCTTTGGTGGGATCAAGCCCAAACTCCTTAAAATATACCGCAGTACCTAAACCGTTCTGTCTGGCGCAGAGATTAGCCACATTGATTACATGCTGTTTATCCCTCAAACCGAAATTCCTGAAATACCGGGCCGTATTCTCGCCGTCCAGTTCAGCGCAATCCTCGGCAATCTCCAGGATCACGTCTTCGTCCCGCACTGGGTCAAAACCTAAGTTCTCAAAATCTTTTGCCACGCTATCCGGCAAAGAAGTTGAACAGGTTAATGCTACTGTTTTTATTTCATCCGCATACCTTGCTGAATCCAGGTTAAATATCTTGAATCCTGCCATGGTCTTTTTGGGAGCCTGTACCGCGCTAAGCAAAGCTACTTCAACCCTGATATGCGCGTATTCATCAGACTGAAGGTCTATCCCAAACTCATCGAACAATGCTCTTTTTATTGAGTCATACTCCCTAATAATGAGACTTGCTTTTGAGGCCATATCAAGCGCTGCTTCTTTGATAGCTTGTTTTTCCCCGGAGCCCTCAAAAGACGCATAACCCGCATCAATCCCATATTTTCGGATTTTATAAACTGTAATATTAACTAAAAGATGCCATCCCATGCTTAAAAGAACTGCGTAAGACGGCACGCCAGCAAATAATATTGCCAAGACAACACCGCCTGCCGCCGTTAACACGGGCGCAGTAAATATCTTCAGCAGATCTTTCATGTCCGGAATGTTTTTCTCATCACGGTTTTTGTTGAAGATATGCGCTAAGGTGAATATAGTGCCCAGCACTATCAGAAGACCATAAAAAACCCCCGAATGCAGAAAAGGCGTGCTGTACTCAAGCTTATTAAGAATAGTAAGTGCTACAACCGGTATTCCAACTTTGAAAAGTTCCTCTAAGATCGGGGCATGAAAGAACGGAGAATAAGTTATGCGTAACTTTTCTCCAATAAAACTCAGGGAACTGAAACCCGAATCCTCCGGAAGATCCTTTTCTTTACTCTCTTTTGGCTGGCTTGGAATTGTATCGCTTTTCTTTTCTGGCTGGAGTTTTTCTTCCGTAGCAGTATCTTTATATTCTTCTGCTCTGTCTTGCTGGCCTTTACGGGCAATTATTTGTCTTGAAAGATAATCGCCTATTCTTTTCTCCTCTACTATCCGGTATCCTTCTTTTGGATCAGAATTTCCAGGTAACTTATGATTGTAATACCTTATCGCGCATGGCCCGAGGTTTATTATTATTTCTCCTGATTCGGGTGAACCTTTGATCACAGGAAGATTATCAAGAAATTTATCCGATGCTTTTAATTCTGTGATGGCTTGTTCAACGCATGGTTCAATCCGAAAAAGATTACGGTTATCCGGATCGCTCTCGTATCTAGCCAAAAGGCCTGTAAGATACGCGACTGCCGCCGCATGAGCACCGGAAGGATCACTGATCAGGGTTCTGGGCTGAAGATCATTACGCCTGAAGATATCCGGAGACGCCCATACCACCCCCTGCCAGAGCATAAGGAGGCTCAACAAGACCGCAATGACCTTAATCATGTGTGTTTTTGATAAATGAATCATTATGCTTATTTAAATAGTTATGATAGTTACAGTTATACCCTAGGCACAAAACCTCCCCATTTTTGCCCTATTTTACTTTTTCTTCGCCTAACAATACAGGCACATACATAATATAACATTATTAAACTGAATGTTCAATACAAAAATTTCTTACTTTTTACAACTTAACGATTTAGGGGAGCTTATTGGTGGTTCTTACGCCCGGAAAGAACAAGGGAATTAAGTTTCCTGGCGTAGGCTTTAATGGCTTTTATCTCATCCCATTCGGATATGTCGAATGAAGGGAAAGCACTGTTATTCTGATAAAGCGGCTCTTTATGCGCTTCTGTAAAACTGCTGGCAAGCTTTGTTCCCGAGACTGGCGAGAACTCACTAAGCGATATTTTGGCTCCGAGAGAATGCACCCGATCGATACTTTCCATTGTATCTTTAGCATCAGAGCCCGGCACCCCAAGCATAAGATATACCATATGTTCTCCATCCTTATACCCGGCTTTCCTTAAACATGTTACCGCATATTCCAGTTCTTTCATTGTGACCTTATCGTGCCAGGTGCGTCCTTTCTCATCGCTAGCTATCTCAAGGCTCAGTATCGGATTAATAAACCCTACCTTCTTCATAAGATCTGCTGTTTCCATATCTATAAAACGTGCATGTAGACCGTTTGGCGTATAAAATCCTGCCTTTATCCCTTTGGGCCCTATCCTTCTTAGATATCGTTTCAAATAATCTCTCTTAAATAAAAGTGCATCATCATAAAAAGCAAAATTCTTTATCCCCTTTTCATAGAGAGACTCTATCTCATTTATCGCTTTTTCTTCGTCTTTTAAGATAAAGCCGGGTCCCAGTTTCTTTTGCGCGCAATATGCACAGTCAAATGGACACCCCAGCGATATCCTTAAAACCGCATAGCCGGGGTTTTCATACCAATCGTAGTCAATCGCTTCATCCAAAATGTTCTTAAAAGAAAAATCGCACTCTTTCCCTAACACTGAAGAAAGTTGAGAGAGGTCCTTGTTTGGTATTACATAATCTGCGCCGCTATTTACGATAGCGTGATCACGCGCAAGCGTAGCATAAGTCCCACCAAGCACTATCTTTGCGGTATTATATCTTTCCCTTAAGATGCGTATCGCTTCGAACGCACCGGGATACCAGTACGTCATGCCGGATGAGACCAGTATAAGATCTACGTCTTCCTGGGGAAGAGTTTTAGTGAAAATGTCGACAGGAAGCCCATAGCGCTTGAAACGCCTTGGAATATCTTTTAACGCCTCAGGTTTTTCCACCTCTTCATCTAGGAACTTACCCGTACCGTCGGGAAAATCTTTGACAGGTTTATCTAAAAGCGGATGATGTCTGTCCGTAGCATCCACGAAAGAAACGCTGAAACCGTTCTTTTTAAGTATAGCGGATATTTTCAGGAGACCCCATGGTTTAATCCAGAGATCATAGGCAGCGAAATCATATATCCATGGATTTACAAGAAGGATCTTTCTCATAAATGCGATGTAGCGTATGCTTTTTTTATGTTTTCAGAGACGCGGGTAAGTAAGTACCCCAGAAAGGCACCTACACACGCCCCAGCGATTATATCCGACGGGAAATGCACCCCCAGATACGCCCGGGATAAGGCGACCAGCGCAGCTAAGGGATAAAAAATATAACTTCTTCTGAAGTTCTTAGAAAGGATAACAGCTGCCATAAAAGCCATGGCCGAGTGAGCCGACGGGAAAGAAAATCCGTCTGTTGCAAAAAGCGTGTTAACATTCGCAAGCGTAAGAAAAGGACGAGGGCGTTCTACCACGTTTTTCAGGATATGAACGCTCTGATAGCACACAGTGAGTCCTGCCAGTAGAATAATACCCGTAAGTTTTATGTCTCTTCGTTTAAAAAATAAAAGAACCACCGCTATGGCAAAGATAATCTTCCCGCCACCCAGCTCAGTGATGTATGGCATCACCGCATCGAGCATGGTACTATGACAGTCCCTGTTGATAAATTGAAATATCGAAATATCGATCTGTTTTAATATATCCATATTACCCTTTCAATTGTCTCTTTTTCTCATTAAGGATCGTTTTTAATTCTTCGATCGTCTTAAGAGTTTCAACACCTTCTATATCCCATGTCCCGAACCCGTATACCGGTATCCTGGCATTTAAAGCGAAGCCTATTTCTGACAGCGTACCGTATTTACCGGGAAGTGCTACCACCATATCCGGAGTCCCGGCCACCAACGTGTTCCTAGAATACCCCATACCTGTCGCAATAGCAATATCAACGTACGCGTTCGCAGCCTCTTTATCTTCTCCAGGGATTATCCCAACAGTAAGACCATTGGATTTTTTAGCGCCCCTGCAAGCAGCTTCCATTATACCGGCCAACCCTCCGCAAATCAGAACAGCACCTTCTTCGGCTACTACAGAACCTATATCTTCAGCCAGTTTAGCGGCACTATCATCGCATTCATGCCCACCTATAACAGAAACCAGAAATTTCCTCATTCTTATAGCTCCCTTTTTATATGCCGTTTTTCCTTAAAAAGTTGTCCACCCCTGCTATGAATTCTGCTTCGTAATCGAACACAGCTTCATTATGCCCTCCACGCATAGCATGGAATTCTTTAGGTTGAGCAGCGTTCTCAAAAAGCTTTTCTCCATGTGTAAAGGGAACGATCTCATCTTCTGTGCTATGAATTATAAGTTTCGGGATGTGTATACTATCGACCTTTGAATAAGCGTCAAATTCCTGGGTAATGAACAGTTTTGCAGGCAAAAAAGGATATATCTCTTTAGCCATATCTCGAGTAGAAGTAAAAGCACTGTTTGTGATCAAAAGCTTCGGTTCGGTATTTGAGGCAAGATCTACCGCCACCGCCCCACCGATAGACTGACCATATACAATAATCGCATTTTTATCTATATCTTCTCGGTTTATAAGATAATTATAAGCCCCACCAGCATCGAGATACATCCCCTTCTCCGAAGGCCGCCCATGGCTTTTGCCATAACCACGGTAATCAAATATGAACACGTTCAGTCCCATATCGTGGAATATCCTGATAATATGCAGGCGATGGCTTATATTTCCAGCATTTCCATGACATATCAGTATTGTACCTCTTGCTGATCCGCTAGCTGGAATAAACCAGGCGTTCAAATCGGTTCCGTCCGATGCCTTAAAAGTAACGTCCTCGTAAACCAACCCTATCGAATCCGGTGTAGCATCAATATGCCTGGACGGGAAAAATATATTGTTTTTTTCAAACCATCTCAAATAAAGAAAAAGTAACGCGATTATCGCAATGATAATAATTATGTAATTCATGGTTTTCCTGATTAATAATTGTATGTTTTCCACCCTTAAATCCAATAGACCGTATTTATTGTTCAATGATTTCGATTGGCATCTCAGGGCTCTCATGAAGAGTGTGGTGCAACACACATTGTTCCATAGCAGCTATAAGAGCTTTTTTTCTTGGACCCAATTCAGCGTTAGGAACTGATACTGTGAAATTTATATTTTCTATTCTTTTTTTATCTTCAGAAAAAGCCGCCTGGATCTTCATTGCAAAGTCTTCGGGGTCCATTTTCGCGGTCTCCAAATATCTTACACCAAAAAGCGCCATACATGCACCCAAAGAAGCCACAAAAAGCTCTGATGCTGTAGGCGCGGAGTCATCGCCACCCCCCCTTTGAGGTAAATCAGTTAAAATCTCATGGCCCCCGCTACTTACCTTGAAGCTTCTCTTGCCAGAATACTCTAAATTCATTTCCATAATCTCTTCACCCTTTCATTAACATACAACCAAGTTTTGCACTTACCCGTACGTTTATTATATAATAAAGCCATGAACGCTCAAACATTCTTTTCAGTTATAATCCCGACTTTTAACAGGAGGGGTTTCCTCAAAAAGGCCGTGGACTCAGTTCTCGGACAAACCTTCACTGGCTTTAAACTTATAATAGTTGATGACGGTTCTACTGATGGTACGGGTGAACTCATCAAGAGCTATAACGACCCGCGGATAGAATATACCTATCAGGATAATACAGGGGTATCTTCCGCCCGCAATAAGGGCCTCAGTATGGCTACCGGGGGTTTTGTAGCTTTCCTCGATTCTGATGACTTCTGGGTTCCTGAAAAACTCGAGAAATCAGCTGAACATATACAACTTTTTCCCGATATAAGCATCTTTCATACCGAGGAAGTCTGGTACCGTGACGGAAAGCTCCTAAATCAGAAGAAAAAACACAAGAAACCTTCTGGATTTGTTTACACAAATGCTCTTCCTTTATGCTGCATAAGTATATCAACTGCGGTCATTAAAAAAGATGTGTTCGAATCAGTCGGTTCTTTCGATGAGGATATGGAAGCGTGTGAAGATTATGATTTCTGGTTAAGGGCTACCCAGAAATACGAAGTAAAACTGATCCCTGAGGACCTCACCATAAAGGATGGCGGTAGGGCTGATCAGCTCTCTTCAAGCGTCTGGGGGCTTGATCGTTTCAGGATAAGATCTCTGGAAAAGATGCTTAATTCCGGTACGTTGGATCCTGAATATAGGAATGCTACGTTGAAAGAACTGCGCGAAAAATGCCGTGTATTCGCGGAAGGATCCAGAAAACGCGGAAAATCCGAAATAGCGAAATATTATAAAGCCCTACCGGAGAAATATACTCCTTAACCTTCTTTCGAGACTTTCAATGGCCCGGATCCAGGATTCCAATCAAGCGTCCTTATAGGATATGGTATCACTATCCCTTCTTCGTTATAACGCTTATGGAGGCGTTTGATGAACTCATGTTTTATTCTGTATCCATCAACGATTTCCCTTGCCCGCAGAACCACCGTAAAATCTATACTGAAATCGTTGAAAGTATGATAACGAATAAAAGGTTCCCACTCAGCAACCCCGCCTTCTACTTCGTTGAGAGCATCCTTCGCTACTTCTATAGTTACTTTTTCGACCTGGTCAAGGTCAGAGTCATAGTGCACCCCTACCTGAAGTAGTATAGATATCTCAGTCTCCGGATAATAATAGTTAAGTACTTTTGAATTGACCAGAACATTATTGGGTATAATAACAGTGTTGTTCGGAAGCATACGTATCCAAGTTGATCGCCAACCTATCTTCTGGACGTATCCTTTCTCTCCCGAATCCAGTTTGATGAACTGCCCTACCGATATTGGTTTATCGATGACAAGCTGTATACCGGAAAAGAAGTTTTCAAGTGTCGGCTGAAGCGCAAGGGCTATCGCTAGTGAACCTATCCCCAACGAAGCAAGTATAGGTGTTATGGATATACCAAAACTGTCCAGGAGGATCAAAAGCCCTAATCCTATAACAATGCCTCTTACAACGATGCTTACGACACCCCTGGAATCCCTAAGCGGTTTAATATAGTGAGCATAATAGTTAATAAATCCGGAGATAAGCCTGTCAAAGAATATTATGACAGCAAGGATAGTTGTGGCCTTAAATGTAACATCCACCCACTTGAGAAGATCACCTTCTAACCCAAGCTGAAAAATATTCTCAAGCACAAACATACCGCTTACAAAAATAAAAAGCGTAAGTGGAAGGTCCGAGGCATGGATTATGATATCGTCTATTTTCGTCTTAGTTTTATTCGTAAATTTTCTTACTGTAGTGAAAATTATTTTTTTGATGATCAAAAGTACGGTTACCCATACTAGAAAGAAAACTGGTATATATATCGAAGCGGATATATCCAATCCTAAGATATTAAGATCTGCCATGTGTTTAATCCTTTACGGAAAAAAGGGCAAAGATAATTCTTTGCCCTCTCGCGTATATTACGTTTACGCTTTACCGGCGCTGCCAAGAACGTTCTCGTTCTTATGCTTATACATCTTGATAAGCTCTTCTCTAGCCGGACCTAGATATTTTCTTGGATCGAATTCTGACGGTTTTGTAGCTAAGACTTCACGTATTTTAGCAGTCATGGCTAGTCTTCCGTCTGAATCAATATTAATCTTACATACAGCTGACTCCGCTGCTTTTCTCAGCTGGTCTTCCGGCACGCCACATGCGTTTTCTAACTTACCGCCATATTTATTGATCATGTCCACGTATTCTGGAACAACAGAACTTGCCCCATGAAGCACTATCGGGAAGCCCGGCAACCTTTTTTCTACTTCTTCGAGTATATCGAACCTGAGAGGTGGCACTTCTTCCCCTGGCCCAAGCTTAAATTTATAAGCGCCATGGGAGGTGCCAATGGATATGGCAAGGCTATCTACTCCAGTTTTTTCAACGAACTCCTCGACCTCTTCCGGTTTGGTATAGTGTGATACTTCATGTTGCACATCGTCCTCTATGCCAGCGAGCACACCGAGCTCACCTTCCACCGAAACGCCATGCTGATGAGCATACTCTACTACTTTCTTCGTAAGGGCAATATTATCCTCAAAAGAATGGGACGACCCGTCTATCATAACGGACGAAAAACCTGATTCTACACAAGATACGCAAAGTTCATAGGTGTCCCCATGATCAAGATGGAGCGCTACCGGTATTTTTGCGCCAGCAGCTTTTATGACCTCCATTGAACCCCAAGCTATATACTTTAAAAGAACCTCGTTCGCATACTGTCTGGCTCCTGAAGAAACCTGCAAAATAACCGGAGACTTTGTCTCTATACAGGCCGTAATGATAGCCTGTATCTGCTCCATATTATTAAAATTGTAACCGGGAACAGCGTATTTACCGTCAATGGCCTTTACATACATATCTTTGGTAGGCGTTAACCCAAGATCTCTGTAGCTGTGTATAGTCTTTTCCATGTTGTCCTTTCCTTTCTTTTGTCGTTATGAACCGAACTGTCTTGTTTATAGTAAGTTAAGAAAATATTTTATCAAGTTTCCGCTACAATACAAGCTAAAAATGGGTGTAGACGCCTCTTTAGATAAATCAGCCGTCCAGTATCCAGCGATACACACATAACATCTTCAGGATAAATAACTTATGGGAAGAGATTCCTAGCTGCCTGACCTTATCATAGTCAATATCATCTTGAACTTTTCTGGGGCTTTCAAGGAATGAGGCTTATCTGCCGGCATTATGATCATTTGGCCCGCACTGATATTATACTGCTGGCTAGCTATATTTATCTCCGCATTACCGTCAATTACCTGCACCATCGCGTCGAAGGGTGCTGTATGTTCGCTCAGACCCTGCCCTTCATCAAAGGCAAACAGTGTTACTGTGCCTTCCCCCTTGTCAATCAACGTTCTGCTAACCACAGCACCATCCTGATAATCGATAAGCGCCTTTAAATCCAGTGTTTTAGATAAGAGCTCTTTTGCGCTACCGCCTGAATTCTTTATGTCCGACATTTTTATTTCCTTCTCAGCTTTTCTTTTTTAAGTCAAAATTATGCCCGCTTTTCAGTAAGGACGCTATGGTCACTGATTTCATTTCACGGATAACGTTTCGTTCCATATCATCTATCTTCTTTTTAAGATAACAGGTTCTTATAAACGGACATGTTTTACCTTTGAAGAGATGCTCGCTAAGCTGGAAAGGTCCTTGGAATATTTCTACCAGGTCAAACACCGTCACCCTTTCAGGCTTTACAGTCAGTGTGAATCCGCCGCCGCGTCCTTTATAAGATTTCAAGAGCCCTTTTTTATTCAGCTCTTGAAGTATCTTTCTTAAAAAAGGTCTTTGCATGGCAAGCTTATCGGTCAGGTCGCGTACGGAAAGCTCCGTTTTTTCCGAACCTGCGATACAACAAAGCGCCCGTATAGCGTAATCTGTATCCCTTGTTATGAGCTTCATATACCTGGCCTTCTATTCTTAGGGCTACCTGCGTCGCTTGCCGCCCACTTTATCTATCTCTCGGGAAACCATGCTCATGCTGCCATCTTCACCTATTTCAGCATAAAAGATAACCCTCATCTGCTCGCCGTTATCCAAGTCCCTGAATATGGCGCTTGAATAATAATATTCCTTTTCTTCGCCTTCAACCGTGACACTAGTTGTATTGATATCACTATTGAATTTCAAGATGTACAATCTCCTCATCTTATTTATACTGGGGTCATCTACAGCAACATATCCTTTTGCTTTCTGTTCCGCAACAACCTGGTCCCTGATGAACTTCCGTACGTCCTGAGGCATAACACTTCCAGCTTCTTGGGGGTGATACAGCCGGTAATCGATAGCAAACGCGCCTTTTAAGAACATCACTGCCATTATCGCGACGATTATAAAGAAAATTATCTTTCTCATGTGTTTCCCTTCCCTATTTGAATATCTCACCGGTTTCAGATGACCAGAACAATAGGTCCAGCTCATCCATAGGGATACCGATTTTTTTCGCAAACCCTTTAAGTTTGTTTTCAAGCTCAAGATACACGGATCTGGAAATATTCTTAGGAACGCTTTCTATAACCCCGTACCTAACCATATTCCTAAGTATATGCACGTCCAGTATCGCCAGATGCTGGCCAAACCCTATATTCCTCAAGAAATGGCTGGCTTCTTTATACCCTATTCCTTTTACGTTACGCACAAGCCAGTCGCGAGTGCCAGGTATATCGTTAGTATCAATTTTTTCCTTTATCCTGATAGAGCCGCCTGAATTGAAAAGGCCTCTCGTCTCGAAGATGTATTTCGCCTTGTTATTCGGGAAACGCACTGCCGTAAGACCCACTCTTATCTGGCTCCTAGTACCCTTAAAAAGAACACCCTTTTTTTCTAAACCGGAAACTGCCTTATCACAATATACTGCTTTGGATTGCGGGGTACATATACAGAAACAAAGCTCACTGAAAACTTTCTTATCCGGCTTCTCCCAAACCTTTTTAAATTCTTTAAGTCTTGCCTTTATTTTACGTTTTTTACGGCTGTGGTTTTCAGTCAATTCTCGCATCATGACACATATTCGATGAGTTTCTTGGCAATATTAATGTGGCATTCCTCTTCATCTCTTATGGAAATAAGCTGTTTCTTTATCTCTTCATCATCTACCTGTTCAATATAATGATCGTAGAAATGCTTGGCTCTCTCTTCATATCCCAAAATCTCTTTAAATTCTTTAAGTAGTATCTCAGTATTCATCCCTGGAGTCCTTTTCAACTTTTAGCACCATGTTTTCAATTGTCTCTCTATGCCGGGACGAGTCACGATGAAGTTTTGCGAGCATTTTCTCGATCTCTTTGCGTCTGGACTCTTCCATCCCCTCTGTATTGGCAACAAGCGCTTTGGCAAAATTCGCAAAAACTGTTACCATGCCTTCTTCAACATATATCAGCTCATGCAATCCCGCAAGAAGCCTCTCTTTAGATATCATGGATCACCAATCCCCTTCTTCTGTCTTGGAAATATAAGCGAAAGTACCGAGAGCAGCTTTAGCTCCTTCGCCTGCCGCGATTATTATCTGTTTTTCAGGAACATCTGTAACGTCTCCAGCGGCAAAAATTCCAGGTATATTTGTTTGGTTATATGAATCAACTATTATTTCTCCGCGCTCGTTTCTTTCCAGGGGTTCTGCGAATGAAGAGTTGGGAATAAGACCGATCTCAACGAATATACCCTGAACCGGGATCTCCCGCTCGCTACCGTCCTCGCTGATCTTTATCTTTTCTACAAAAACATCACCCTGGATTCCGGTCACCTGAGCGTTATTGATCACCGTAACGTTATCGCTTGCTGAAACTTTTTCGCGCATTATGGCGTCTCCTCCGAGTTCAGGAGTGATGTTTATAATGAATACTTTTCGGGCTATTTTCATAAGCTGAAGTGCTGCGTCAAGCGCCGAATTACCGCCACCTATAATGGCCACTTCCTTGCCAGCAAATAATGGGCCGTCACAAGTTGCACAATAAGTAAGTCCTTTATTCCTGAATTTGGCTTCGTCTCGGATATTGAGTTCTTTTGACCTTTTACCAGAAGCTATGATAACCGTTTTGGACCTGTATTCATCTTTTTCGGTGGAAACAACACATACATTACCGTCTATATCAATGTGGGTGGCTTTTTCGCCTTCCTTGACGGCAATGCCGTATTTCTTCATGTGTTCTTCGAACTTTGAGGATAACTCTACCCCCGTCACAAATTGATATCCGGTATAGTTCTCTATATCCCCACTCCATGCTGCTTGTCCCCCGATATCGTCAGTAATCACAAGAAGATCCATTTTCTTCCGGGCAGCATACACAGAAGCAGTAATCCCTGCCGGACCAGCACCTATTATGATAACATCATATAGTTTTCCCATTATTTGTCACTCATGGCTGTTAAAGTCCGAGAGCTGATGATATCTTATCTTTATCAAAACCAACCACGATCTCGCCTTCAATATCAATAACGGGAACTCCCATCTGTCCGGATTTTTCAACCATCTCCTGGGCTTTCGCTTGGTCCGTCGAAACATCAATACTCTCGAACTCGATACTATTATCCTGGAGATATTGTTTAGCCTTCATACAGAACGGACAGGTCGGCGTGCTGTAAACTACGACTTTTTTGCTCATGCGTTTCTCCTTTTACTGATTACAGCTCTTTTTTGAACTCAGTCAGCTTTCTCAGATGTTCCTGCTCCTGATCAATAAGATCTTGCAGAACTTTATGTTCCCGTTCGAGCACTACCTTCTTCATCCCTTCATAAAAGATGATAGAATCTTTTTCGAACTTTATGGCCAATTCTATTGCTTCCATATCGCTCTCCGTGCTCTGGGCAACATCTTTACCGGTATGTTCCTGAGTGAACACGTGTTCACTTGCCAATGCGTTCATATAAGCGAAATATTCGCCTGGATACGCATCAACCGGTTTATACTCATGTACGGAAGCCAGAATATTCTGGAACGCCGTTATGTGTTTTTCTTCTTCACCGGCTAGGTATTCGAATATCTTCTTAGCCTTAGGGTCTTTTGACCTAGCGGCTACTTCATTATAGAATTCCTTGCCGTTTTTCTCTATCTGGATACCGATTTCTACTATTTCGCTTCCTGCGAATACGTTTCCCATTTTGCCTCCTTCTCTAAACACAACTGACTATCTTCATCCTCAATAATTCTCGCAGAGCACCTCATAATACGCCTGCGGATGAGCACATGCCGGACATTCTGCAGGAGCTTCAGCTCCCTCATGGACGTATCCACAATTACGGCATTTCCACTTGACCGGACTGTCTTTCCTGAAGACCTTACCGTTCTTTACATTGTCCAGCAACTTTATGTACCTTTTTTCATGTTCTATTTCAACTTCAGCTATTTCCCTGTACTGTTTCGCTATTTCAGGGAATCCTTCTTCGTCGGCTATTTTCGCCGCGGTGGGATACAAGACTTCCCATTCTTCATGCTCTCCACCGGCAGCTGCGGCAAGGTTCTCGGCTGTTGTACCTATAACGCCCGCAGGGTAGGATGCGGTTATTTCTGTCATACCCCCCTCCAGGAGTTTAAAAAACCTTTTGGCGTGTTCTTTTTCATTCTCGGCCGTTTCCAGAAATATCCCCTCAATCTGCATGTAGCCTTCCTTCTTTGCAACCCCTGCGAAATAAGTATAACGATTCCTCGCCTGTGACTCACCCGCAAATGAAGCAAGAAGATTTTTTTCTGTCTGTGTTCCTTTTACACTCTTAGCCATGTCTTTCTCCTTTCAGTTATTACTATGCTTTCCACAGCATGTGAACTGTGCAAAATTCCCTAACTTCAACGATATCATTTCTAGAAATGCAGCAGAAATGGGCTTCCGGTTTATCTCCCGGTTTTAGTTCTGCTTTTAAGACCTTGTCTTTTGTAAGTACTTCTATGAACTTTATGTAATGTTTCTCTTCCATAGGGTGTTCGACACTGCCGACTTTGACTTTTATGCAAACATCCTCTTCCCCACAAGAGTCACACGAACATTCAACTTTACCTGTTTCTTCAGTAACAGGCACATGTTTCTCCTGGCCCTGGTCTTCTGTTTTAGCCTCGAGCTTTACCATCGGCTGATCACAACAAACAAGAGACGGAGCTCCTTCATTAACGATCTCTATCACGTTCCCGCATACTTCACAACGATATATTTCTCTTAACTGTGTCATTCTATCCCCCCCTTCACCTTATTCTTGATCTCTTCAAGAGTTTTATCATCCGGCACGTATTGCACTTTAACCGACTCGGCAACATCAAACCCGGCGTCTTTCAAAATAGTCTCTATCTGCGGTATGCTCTGCCCACCCCACCCATAAGAACCGAACGCAAGACCCTTCCTGTTCTTTGGCGCAAGACCCTTCATATACGTTAAAAAAGCCGCCACTGTCGGGAGCATCCCGTTATTCAAAGTGGGCGACCCTACACATATGTATTTCGCATCCAAAACTTGCATCATGACATTAGAAATATGTTCATTCTTAAGATCCATCGGCCTTACAGGCACACCTTTCTCTTCAAATGCGCAATATATGGCTTCTGCGATCTTCTCTGTAGAATGCCACATAGAATCGTAGATAATCACCGCTTTTTCCTTTGTCTTGTTGGCGGACCATTCCCCGTAAAGACCGATTATCTCCTTTAAATATTTCCGCCAGATAATACCATGACTAGGTGCTATCATATCGATATCCAGTCCGGAAACCGCTTCCAAAGCCTTCTGCACCTGTGATCCGAAAGGCAGCACTATGTTGGCATAGTACTTAGCGGCTTCTTCTTTTAATACATCCCAGCCGAGTTCATCTTCAAACCTCTCAGGAGACGCTATATGCTGGCCAAAAGCGTCGTTTGGAAGTAGCAGTTTTTCTTCCGGGATATACGTTACCATTGAATCCGGCCAATGCACCATCTGCGTAAGAACAAAGCTAATCGTTCTTTTTCCAATATTGACGGAGTCCCCGGTATCAACTACCTGCATTTTCCAATCAGCATTGTAATGTTTTTTCAGGCCTTTCTCGCCGTTAGGTGAGGTTATAACAGTGGCATCCTTGCAGAGCTCCATCATGCGCGGCAAGCATCCCGAATGGTCCATTTCTACGTGGTTGGAAACAACATAATCTATCTTTGACGGGTCAATGACAGACTTTATCCGCTTGAGCATCTCATCAAAAAAATAGTGCTTAACTGTATCCACAAGCACGATTTTCTCATCGATTATTAGATAAGCGTTATACGTGGTGCCTCTCTCAGTGCTGTATCCGTGGAAATTCTTTAAGGTCCAGTCTATACCGCCAACCCAGTAAATGCCTTTTTTTATTTCGACAGCTTTCATCTGTTCCCGAATCTTCCTTAATCCGCTGCAGCGGCAGGCGGGGTGAATACTCTCTGCGACAGCTCTTTATCGACCATGAGAAGGCCGTTGCCGTCTTTGCCTATGAGTTTTAATTTTTGTACAAGTTCCTCAGCGTTAGCTTCTTCTTCTACCTGCTCAGTAACGAACCACTGGAGGAATATCTCAGTCGCATGGTCATTCTCGTCTTTCGCCTGGTTAACAAGACCATTAATAAGTGCTGTAACTTTCTTTTCATGTTCCAGCGTCTTTTCAAAAAGATCCAATACAGAAGAAAAACTCTGCGGTGGTTCCTCTATCGCCTCAAGCATTACTCTTGCACCTTGCTGGGTCACATAATCATAGATCTTCTGCGCATGAGAAAGCTCTTCCTGTACCTGCACCGTAAACCAATTGGCAATACCATTAAGACCTTTTTCGGTAGCATAAGATGCCATCCCCAGGTAAAAATACGCTGAGTATGTTTCCCTGTTAACCTGACGATTAAGGCTTTTTATCATCTTTTCGCTTATCATAACCTCTCCCTTAAGCTTTCTCAAACTGATCTTTTCCCACACCACATTCAGGGCATGTCCAATCCTCCGGCAGATCCTCAAATGCTACATCGTTATTTTCGGCTGGATCGTAAATATACCCGCAAACCTTACATATATATTTTTCCATGATATGACCCCTTTCTTCATTACCCCTTTAAAAGATATGAAATAACTCCCTTTATTCTATGCCAATTCCCTTGTTCTTTCTACTGGTATTTTTATTATTAATAGGATATCTGGCTAGTCCTTTATCTCTTCCTGATTAGCCCCGCACCGGCAACAATTCCCTACCAATGCGGGGCTTTAAGGATTATACCTTCGGGCAGTTTACCGTCATACCTGGGACCTGGTACAGCAGCCTTCTTTACAGTGCGCCACGGGGCGCAGTCTATATCTGATTGTAATGTCCATATGCACCTCCTTACGTATTTGATAAAATATTCTTCCCTCATTTATAATGATACCATTTTAGTATCATTTGTCAAGGAAAAAATAGACCTTTTGTCCTTGGACGGGTTGCACAGGTTGTCCTTCTCATGTGCCGCCCTACCACAGTTCTTGCAGAAATACCGGGAATCCTTGACAAGCTCTTTTATCCTAGCTAGATCCCTGTCTATTATTATCTGGCAAAGATGGTTCCTGGCATGACATTGTTTGGAGCCCTTGCAGCTATGCAGGTATTTAACGGACATATCTATCCTCCTACAAAAGTTCTTTTATCCGACTTTCGAAAAACTCTTTATCCCTGTACCCTACCGCTTTTTCAACGATACGGCCCTCTCTGTCTATTATAAAAGTAGTAGGTATGCCTCGTATTCCACCGTAAACGTTAGCTACATTCTGGTCCCCGATAACAACCGGATAAGTAACGCCCATTTCCTTTATGAATGGTTTAACAACTCCAACCCCGCCTCGGTCTAGGGCCACGCCGACTATCACAATCCCTTTTGCCTTGTATTGCCTGTAAAGCGCCTCGAAGTGAGGTATCTCCATCCGGCAAGGCGGACACCATGTCGCCCAAAAGTCCAGTATAACAACACTACCTTTCGTGTCTGACATCTTGAACGGTTTGCCGTCTAGATCGTTTAGTGTGAAGTCTGCTGCTACCGAAGAACCGCCTACCGCAGAAGATTGGTCGCACGATAAAAGCCCCGCCGTAATGAATAGTAATAGTGTTAGTGTAAGGATAAAAAAACGTTTTTTTATTTTCACAACATCCTCCTCGTCTTATTTTGAGAAAATATAAAAAGATTCTGGTACAAATTTTAGCAGTACTCCCAAATTACCGAAAAACATCAAACATCCTATCGCTATAAGGAATACTCCTGCTATTATTTCACCCGCGCGGATGAACTTTCTGTACCGTTCGAAGAAACGCATGAAAGCACCAACAGCAAAACCCGTTATGATGAAAGGTATCCCAAGCCCCAAAGAATAGACCAAAAGAAGAAGCACCCCTCTTAAAAGTGTCTCTTGCGTAGCAGCAAGCGCCAGGATCCCCGCCAGGATGGGTCCGATGCAAGGCGTCCACCCGAAACCAAAGGCCATTCCTACAAGAAAAGCCGTTACTAGACCGGGAGAAGATCGCTTTACTTCAAGCTTCTTCTGATAATTGAGCCACCCTATCTTGAATAGACCCACTAGATGCAACCCCAGCAGCACAATAATAACACCGGCTACTTTAGTCAATATATGAAGGTGTTCAGAGAGTAGTTTTCCGATAAATGTAGCCGATGCGCCAAGAGCCGTGAACACAACGGAAAACCCTATAACGAAGAATATTGATACAAAACCAGCTTTGAGGAAGACTTTCTTCTGTTGAGCGCCCTTCCTTAACTCTTCAAGGGAGATACCAGAGAGAAACGAGATATATCCCGGCACAAGCGGTAGAACGCAGGGAGACAAAAATGAAAGGATGCCCGCAAAAAAAGCTATCCCAAAAGAAACGTTCTCCATATCTATCCCTTTCTTTTGTTTATGCTATAACTTCTATTATGATACCATGTGAGTGGCAATTTGCAAAAAAAATCGCCCGGGGCATTAAATCCCGGGCGATTTTTAATTCTGCCAGACCTTTTTAGGTTATATAAGCCCCTGGTCTATCATGGAATCAGCAACCTTGACGAAGCCAGCTATATTGGCACCCATAACGTAGTTGCCTGACTGACCGTACTCTTCAGCTGCCTCAACACACTGCTTGTGAATAGCGACCATGATCCCGTTCAGCTTCTGGTCAACTTCTTCACGTGACCAGCCCATACGCTGCGAGTTCTGGCTCATCTCAAGACCCGAAGTAGCAACGCCACCGGCATTTGCCGCTTTACCCGGACCATAGAGAATCTTCTTTTCCACAAACAGATCAACAGCTTCCGGAGTCGAAGGCATATTCGCACCTTCACTGATAACAAAACAACCGTTATCCAGGAGCGTCTTAGCATCTTTTCCATCGATCTCGTTCTGCGTAGCGCTCGGGAACGCACAGTCACACTTTATGTCCCAAGGTTTCACGCCATCTCTGTATTCGCAACCATACTTATCTGCATATTCTTTAATACGGCCGCGTTTCACGTTCTTAAGATCTATAACGAACGCCAGTTTCTCATCGGTTATGCCGTCCTTATCATAAATCGTGCCGTTTGAATCGGACAACGAAACGACCTTACCGCCGAGCTGGTTAACTTTCTCAACAGTGTACTGAGCAACATTACCGGATCCTGAGACCACTACTGTCTTGCCCTTAAAGGTCTCACCGCGGGTTTTGAGCATTTCTTCCGCGAAATAAGTTGCGCCGTAACCTGTAGCTTCGGGTCGGATAAGAGAACCGCCCCAGCTAAGGGCTTTACCGGTCAATACACCCGTAAACTCGTTACGGATACGTCTGTACTGGCCAAACATATACCCTATTTCACGACCGCCTACACCGATATCACCGGCAGGAACGTCCGTATCAGGACCTATGTGACGCTGCAGCTCAGTCATAAAGGACTGGCAAAAACGCATTACCTCATTATCAGATTTACCTTTTGGATCGAAATCAGAACCGCCTTTTCCTCCACCCATCGGAAGAGTGGTCAACGAATTCTTGAAGATCTGTTCAAATCCAAGGAACTTCAATATGCTCTGGTTAACGGTCGGATGAAAACGCAACCCTCCCTTGTACGGTCCGAGCGCGCTGTTAAATTCGAACCTGAAACCTCTGTTGACATGGATGTTGCCTTCATCATCCTGCCACGGCACGCGGAACATGATCTGGCGCTCTGGCTCAACGACACGTTCCAGTATGCGCGCTTTCTCATACTTCTTGTGCTTTTCAACCACAGGTACGAGCGAATCAAGAACTTCCTTAACCGCCTGAAAAAATTCAGATTCCCCAGGATTCCTCTTTCTCACTGCCTCCAATACGGCATCTACATAACTTTTACCCTTTGTCATTTTTCCCACCTCCACTGCTACTTTTGACATATTTCCCTCCATTGTAGTGCGTTTACTTAGATTTGTCCACAAAAAGACCTTTGAAACTGCTTTATTTGAACGTTTCTCAGCCAAAATATGCGATAAAAAAAGGCGTCCTCCCCGTCATTAGGGAAGAACGCCTTTGTTCTTATCTTTGTAATTATCGCAGATGTTAGTCGGTTACGTCAAGTAAAAAATGATATTAACCCGAATTAACGAGTTTTTTTACTCTTCTTCTGCCTTTTTCTGCCTCATAGCCTCTATCTTGGGGAACAGGAAATCCTTCAGAAACTCTATTCTGAAAGGTTTGGGTATGAAACCATCTGCCCCAAGGCTCTTGGCCTTCATGATGTTCTCTTCGCTATCGTACCCGCTGAACATTAATACAGGCAGGTCCGGGTTCTCTTTCTTTATCTTCTCAAGAAGCGGAAAACTCGTCTCTTCCCTCAGATTGATATCAAGCAGGACAAGATCATAGCTCGGATTATACATCTCCATGCCGGTTTTCAGGTCATAAGCAACGTCAACCTCAAAACCTTTCTTTTCGAAGAACCTGGCAATAACATCTGCTACCATCTTTTCATCTTCTACTAAAAATATCTTCTTCATACCCCTGACCTCCTTACAACTCAAATCGTCTGGATCTAGATATGAACTTACAAGTTCATATCTTACATCTATTTTTTTTGAAAATCAACGGCCCTGCACAGCCAGGCTTATTTTACCTCTTCTCCGGACAGGTGCAGCAAAAGTTTTTTCGTGGTTTGGGCTCCTACAACACCATCCACCTTAAGACCGTTCTCTTCCTGGAACTCCTTTATTGCCCGCATAGACTGTTTGCCTAGCTTGCCATCAATCGCACCGTAATAATAACCAGCGTTCTTTAACGCTGTCTGTATCTCCTTCTTTGACAGGGTGACTTTAGCCTCGCTGGGCGCTGCGGATGAAGTCCGTTTCGGTTCAATGTTAGTCGTGTACCCTGTGGCTTCATCTCCGGCCAACCGGTCCTCTAGAACTGTCTGCCTGTCTTCAACGGACGAGACCCGTTTGTCCAGACTTTTCACTCCTTTTGATTCAAACATAGCACAACCCGCAAGTGGTAAAGTCAGCAAAAGAAGAAATACTGCCGCTTTTTTCATTTTCCCTCCCAGAATTACTTTAAAAGAAAAGACTTTGAAAGATTTCCTATTTATATTACTCCATTGGAGTCAATAAATCAAATTGTTACTGTGAAAAATTAGGATTGTGCCCTGCGGGGCTATCCGATCGCCGCTTTAACAAAATCCCTGAACAGTGGATGGCATTTATCTGGTTTGGATTGAAATTCGGGATGGAACTGGCATGCCACAAACCATGGATGGTCTTTTAACTCAACTATTTCCACCAACCCACCGTTGGGATGTATACCAGAACATATAAGTCCTTTCTTAGCCATAACATCCTTGTATTTATTATTAAACTCATATCTGTGTCTATGGCGTTCCATCACGGATTCACGCTTATATGCTTTGGAACTTTTCGTGCCTTTTTTAATTTTGCATTTATAGGCCCCAAGACGCATCGTACCGCCTTTAATCTTAACTTTTTTCTGCTCTTCAAGAAGGCTTATAACGGGATATTTTGTATTTTTATTGAACTCTGTAGAATTAGCGTCCTTCATTCCGCATACGTTCCGGGCGAATTCTAGTACCGCTGTCTGCATCCCAAGGCATATCCCGAAATACGGCACGTTGTTCTCTCTGGCATACTGGATGGCTTTGATCTTGCCCTCAATGCCTCTGTACCCGAACCCTCCCGGCACGAGTATGCCATCCACATTCCCAAGCGCTTTTGCTATATTAGCTTTGGTAAGATTTTCGGAATCTACCCTTTTTATGTTCATTTTAGCGTTATTGGCTATGCCCGCATGGGTCAAAGCTTCATAAATAGATTTGTAAGCATCTTGAAGCGTGATATATTTTCCTACAACTGCTATATTGACTTCTTTAGCCGGGTGTTTTATCCTTTCGATGACTTTCTTTTTCCAATCTTCTAGATCGCCCTTGCGCGTTCTCAACTTAAGCTCTTTGACTATCAACCTGTCCAGCCCCTGCCTGCCCAATACAACTGGTACCTCATAAATAGTATCTACGTCCAGTGCCATAATAACCTTGTTCTTCTCCACGTTGCAAAAAAGAGCTATTTTCTCCCTGGCTTCCTTGCTTATGGGTTTTTCGGACCGGCATAACAATATATCAGGCTGGATGCCGATCTCCCTCAATTTACCTACACTGTGCTGAGTAGGTTTAGTTTTTATCTCTCCCGCACTTTTAATAAAAGGTATCAGCGTCAGGTGTATGAATAGAACGTTGCCTTTGCCTTCTTCTATAGAAAACTGTCTTATAGCCTCTAAGAACGGAAGCCCCTCTATATCGCCTACCGTGCCACCTATCTCGATCAGCACGACATCCGCCTTAGACTCTTTCCCTACTCTTCTTATACCGCTTTTGATTTCATCAGTTATATGCGGGATCACCTGGACAGTGTTACCCAGATAAGAACCTTTACGCTCTTTGGAGATAACGGAATAGTATACTTTCCCTGTCGTGATGTTACTATCTTTGCTTAATTTAGCGTTTGTAAAACGTTCATAATGGCCCAGGTCAAGATCAGTCTCAGCTCCGTCTGTGGTAACGTATACCTCACCGTGCTGGTACGGACTCATTGTTCCAGGATCCACGTTTATGTAAGGATCGCATTTGATGATAGAAACTTTAAGCCCCCTTGTTTCAAGTAACTTGCCTATGGAAGCCGAAGCAATACCTTTACCGAGACTTGAAACCACTCCACCTGTTACAAAAACGTATTTGGGCATTATGCGTTCTCCTTGCTACTTTTAAAGATGATATTCCTGCACGGACTTGACCTTAAGGTCCCCTTTTATCGTAGACTCTATCCCGTTAACCGCCGCCTGTGCCCCTTGTATCGTCGTAATACACGGAACTCCATGCATAACGGCCTGATTCCTTATAGGTTTCATATCAGACTGCCCTCTGGATCCGGACGGCGTGTTTATTATGAGACTTATATCGTCCTTCCTAATAAGATCAAGAAGACTTTCATCTCCTTCTCCGACTTTTCCCACGACAATAGCCTCTATATTGTTGGATTTAAGTACCTTATACGTACCTTTTGTGCTGATTATCTCAAATCCCATATCATAAAGCTTCTTGGCAATGAACACTATGTTCCGTTTGTCTTCGTTCTTGACACTGATAAACACTTTTCCTTTAAGGGGTAATTCCTGTCCCGCGGCAAGCTGAGCTTTATAAAAAGCACTACCGAAAGTAGTATTTATACCCATAACCTCTCCAGTAGACTTCATCTCGGGTCCCAGCAATATGTCCACTCCGGAAAATCTTGAAAACGGCAGGACGGATTCCTTTACAGAAAGATGTTCTACATGCTTCTCTTCCGTAAAACCGATCTTGGAAAGTTTTTCTCCCGCCATTACCATTGAAGCTATCTTCGCCAGAGGAACACCTGTCGCTTTGCTTACGAACGGAACCGTTCTTGAGGCCCGGGGATTAACTTCAAGAACGTACACGGTATCACCTTTTACGGCAAACTGGATGTTTAAAAGACCAATAACTTTCAGCTCTTTCGCTATTTCTAGCGTGTGTTTTCGTATAGCATCAAGAATATCGTCATCAAGCGTGTGCGGCGGAAGCACGCATGCTGAGTCCCCCGAATGCACACCAGCCTCTTCAATGTGTTCCATGACGCCGCCGACCACGGATAACTCTCCATCCGATATAGCGTCCACATCCACTTCTACGGCATCTTCAAGAAACTTATCTATAAGGATTGGATGTTCAGGTGAGGCTTCTTGTGCTTCCTTGATAAATGCACTCAAGGAAGATTCATCATAAACAATACGCATGGCACGACCGCCAAGAACGAAAGAAGGCCTTACTAGAATGGGAAACCCTATCTCGCGGGCTATCTTTACTGCCTCTTCTTTTGAGTTCGCCGAACCGTTAGGAGGCTGGTTGATCTTAAGTTTATCCAGAAGTTTTGCGAACTCGTCCCTGCTTTCCGCCTGGTGTATCGAATCAACTGATGTGCCTATTATCGGAGCACCAGCTTTTTCGAGCATATCCGCGAGGTTAAGCGGTGTCTGTCCGCCGAACTGCACTATCACTCCGTCCGGTTTTTCCTTATCGATTATGTTCATCACGTCTTCAAACGTGAGCGGCTCAAAGTAAAGTTTATCGGAAGTATCGTAATCGGTGGATACCGTTTCCGGGTTGGAATTAACCATTATCGTCTCACAGCCCATATCCTTCAAGGCGAATGCCGCATGGCAGCAGCAATAATCGAACTCTATTCCCTGCCCTATCCTGTTCGGTCCACCGCCCAGGATCATTATCTTCCTTTTATCCGATACCCTGGCTTCGCACTCCGTTTCATACGTGGAATAATAGTATGGAGTGTAAGCTTCGAATTCCGCGGCGCATGTATCGACAAGCTTGAACGTAGCCACTATTCCCAGTTTCTTCCTGTAGTCTCGCACCTCAAGCTCATCGCATCCGAATAACTGTCCCAACTGTTTGTCCCCGAAACCGTACTGTTTTACGTTATACAATAGATCAGCATCAAGGTCTTGCAACTTCTTGCCTGAAGAAGCGAGTGACTTCAATTCGTTTTCCATCTCGACTATCTGAGCGATATTATCCACAAACCATGGGTCGATACCGGTCATCTCGACTATCTGCTCAATCGTATAGCCTTTTTGTAAAGCATATTTTAGATAAAATATGCGTGATGCGTTGGGTTCTTCCAGTCTCTTTTTAATTTTTTCATCCGGGATCTCTTTATAATCTATCTTGTTATCTAACCCCGCGTGTCCGATTTCAAGGCCGCGCAGCCCTTTCTGAAGGGCTTCCTTGAAAGTCCTGCCGATAGCCATCGTCTCACCTACAGACTTCATCTGTATGCCTAATATATCTTCGGCTTCTGGAAACTTCTCAAAAGTAAAACGCGGTATCTTTATCACGCAGTAATCTATCATCGGTTCGAAAGAAGCCGGTGTTTCTTTGGTAATATCGTTGCGGATCTCATCAAGCGTATAACCAACGGCAAGTTTTGCCGCCATTTTGGCTATAGGGAACCCTGTAGCTTTACTTGCCAAAGCGGAACTTCTTGAAACTCGGGGGTTCATCTCGATAACCACCATTCTTCCATCCGTGGGGTTAACAGCGAACTGGATGTTGGAACCACCTGTTTCAACCCCGATCTCTCTTATGATGGCTATGGACGCGTCACGCATCTTCTGGTACTCTCTATCAGTCAGCGTCTGTGCCGGGGCAACTGTTATCGAATCCCCGGTATGTATACCCATAGGATCAAGATTTTCTATCGAACATATGATAACAACGTTATCCTTGTTATCGCGCATTACCTCAAGCTCGTATTCCTTCCATCCAGAAATGGATTCCTCGATAAGTATCTCGCTTATCATACTGTTCCTAAGACCCAAACTAACGATATTCTCAAACTCTTCTTCGGTCTTTGCGATACCGCCACCGGTGCCACCCAACGTAAAGCTAGGCCTGATAATAACCGGAAGACCTATTTCCTTTAAGGCCTGTTTTGCTTCGTCCATATTGTAGGCAAGTGCGCTTTCGGGAAGATCCATGCCTATATTCTGCATAGCTACTTTAAAATCTTCGCGATCTTCCGCTTTTTTGATGGAAGCCCTGTCCGCGCCTAACATCTTCACGCCGTACTTATCAAGAACACCTTTTTCTGCAAGCTTCATAGCAGTATTTAATCCCGTCTGCCCTCCAAGCGTCGGGAGGATAGCGTCAGGTCTTTCTTTTTCAATTATCTTTTCAACCACTTCAGGCGTGATAGGTTCTATGTACGTAGCATCCGCCGTCTCGGGATCTGTCATTATCGTAGCAGGGTTAGAATTTACAAGTACAACTTCGAACCCTTCTTCCTTAAGAGCTTTACATGCCTGGGTACCGGAATAATCGAATTCGCAGCCCTGCCCTATGATTATAGGACCTGATCCGATTATGAGTATTTTCTTGATGTCATCTCTTTTAGGCACCCGGAACCTCCATCATCTCTATGAATTCCTTGAAAAGGTATTCCGCGTCATGCGGCCCCGGACCATACTCAGGATGGAACTGGACCGAAAAAATAGGCATCTTCTTATGGCGCATACCCTCAAGGGTATTATCGTTAAGGTTCATGTGTGTCATCTCTATATCGTCTTTGGGAAGTGAATCAATATCCACACAGAAATTATGGTTCTGGGGCGTTATTGCAACCTTGCCCGTTTTCATGTCTTTAACAGGATGGTTCCCTCCGTGATGTCCGAATTTAAGTTTATAGGTCTTCCCGCCTAGGGCGAGCCCCAGCATTTGATGCCCGAAACATATGCCAAATATCGGAACTTTCCCAAGCAGTTTCTTAACTGTTTCCACTACGTACGGGACACCTGCCGGATCTCCCGGTCCATTAGAAAGCATAAGACCGTCTGGGTCTATCTTCAGTATATCTTCTGCGCTCGTATCGGGCGGGACTACTGTCACCTGGCAGTTATGCTCGGTGAGTCTTCTTAGTATGTTGAATTTCACTCCACAATCTATGACCACAACCTTATATTTACCGGTTTCGTTCCACTGGAACACATCGTCATACTTAACTTCTTTGACAAGGTCTACCCCATCAAGTCCTCGTGAATCTTTAGCTTTCTTTACAAGACTTTTATCGTCAAGATCCTCGGTAGACAATACAGCCTTCATCGATCCCTGCAAACGAATATGCCTGGTAAGAGCACGTGTATCCACGCCTTCTATACCGATTATGTTGTTTTCCTTAAGATACTCTCCGAGAGATTTCTGAGATCTCCAGTTACTGGCTATACGGCTGTTCTCTTTCACAACGAAACCTTCGGCAAACGGACGTCTCGATTCAACGTCTTCTTCGTTTACACCGTAATTGCCGATAAGCGGATACGTCATGGTCACGATCTGACCTTTGTAGGAAGGGTCGGTAAGGATCTCCTGGTACCCGCTCATGCTGGTATTAAATACAACCTCACCAAATGTTTCCCCGGTAGCACCGAAGGAATAACCGCTGAAGATCCGGCCGTCTTCTAAGACTATCTTTGCTTTTATCCTATCCATTCATTTCCTCTGGCGGGGGTTAAATTTACTATTTATAGTTCCCACCTATTCTATATATATTTATAGAAGATTCAAGAGATAATTTCCCGGAGGTCACAACACGGTCATAAGTTGTTTAAATT
This sequence comes from Candidatus Omnitrophota bacterium, assembly GCA_049642065.1. Lineage (GTDB taxonomy): Bacteria > Omnitrophota > Gorgyraeia > Tantalellales > Tantalellaceae > WJMH01. The sequence goes on from JBAROK010000027.1 coordinate 84,547, forward strand.
GCATAATATACAATAAAAATGGGCCTTACATATCCGGCAGACTGGTCTTGCCCATATTAGAACATCCTTGTCATAAAAAAGCCTTTTTTCTGTCCCCTATGGAACAAATCTTTAAATAAAAAAGCTCCCGGAACATCTTGGTTCCCGAGAGCTTCGTTGCTCCTTCTAACTTCTTTGTTAGTTATTTATATCCAATGATACTTATTTTGTTAAGATTCTTCTTATTTTACTTACTCCGGATATCATACGCCAGTATTATGGCTCCTGCAATTTCTTTCATGTTTACGCGCTTATCCATGCTTGATTTTCTCATGAGCCGGAAGGCTTCGTCTTCCGATAACTTCTGTTCCTTCATAAGGATACCTTTAGCCTTCTCAACCTTTTTCCTTGTTTCCAGCTCCTCCTGTATAACCTTTGTCTTGACCATAAGCTCCGTGTTCTCAATAGCCACAGCGGCCTGATTAGCAACACCGCTTAAAAGGTTGATGTCGCTTTTGGTAAAATCATGTTTTTCGACCGTGTAAACATTTATAACCCCTATGACCTTGTCCTTGACAAGCATCGGCACGCTCAACATGGACACGAATCCCTCTTTTTGCGCCAGAGTTTTCTGCTTATATCTTTCATCTTCAATAACATCCGGTATTATCACGGGTTCCTTTTCTTTTGCGACAAGCCCGACTATACCTTCACCGACTTTTAACGCCCTCTCTTTCAAATATTCCTTGCTTAACGCCTGGGTCGCTCTTATCCTTAATTCTTTTGTTTCATCATCAAGAAGCCATAAAGCGCATGTCTTTGCATTCATTACGCTTGCAGTAAGGCTGACGATAAGTTTCAGTATATCCTCAAGATACAGGTCCGAGGTTATCGCCTTGCTTATTTTCGTTAAAGTCGCCAGGTATTCCTGTTCAGGTTTCTTGCTAGACATTGTTGTTCATTGCCTTAGATCATGAAGAGCATTTCCGTGTATGACGGTAGTGGCCAAATATCCGCTGGCACAAGGCCTTCTAGCGCGTCTACCGACTCACGAAGAGCATTCATGGTCGTTATCATATCAGTGGTCTTTCCGCTTTCAATAGCCTTTTTCAGTTTCTTTATGCTTGTAAGCGCCTTTTCTGTCTCGCTGCAGACTTCTTTCAAGAGCTCTTGTGTTGCAGAAGGCTTACATCCACATTCCTTCACATCCTCTATAGCACCCGCTATTAGACTTTGATATTCAAGAGCTACAGGAATGACCATTGTCTTAGCTATTTCAAGAGCTACTTTTGCTTCTATAGCAATCGTTGCCTCGTACTGTTCTTCATAAATATCATATCGTGATAGAAGTTCTATTTTCGATAATACTTTATGCTTTTCGAAAAGTTCTATCACTTTTGGATCCTTCATTGTCTCGAGAGCTTCCGGAGTGTTCTTCAGGTTAGGAAGTCCCCGTTTTTTGGCCTCTTTGTGCCATTCTTCAGTGTAGTTATCTCCGTTAAAAAGGATCCTCTTATGTTTCTTTACGATATCCTGAAGAATCGTCTGGAGAGACTCGTTGAAGTCCTTGCCAGCTTCCACGTCGGCTTCAAGTTTCGTGCATATATCATCAAGCGCATCGGCCACAATGGTATTAAGTACTGCGTTGGGCCCGGCACAGCTCTGATTGGAGCCTACAGCCCGGAATTCGAATTTGTTCCCAGTGAAAGCAAAGGGGCTTGTCCTGTTACGGTCAGTCACGTCCTTCGGTAGTGGCGGCAATGAAGTCACTCCAATCTCTATCACATCAGCTTTTTTGGAGCTTTCTGCTCCACCATTTTCGATCTGTTCAATTACATCGGTTAACTGATCGCCGAGAAATATTGAAAGAATCGCGGGCGGGGCCTCATTAGCGCCAAGCCTATGGTCATTTCCGGCACTGGCCACACTAGACCTGAGTATTCCTGCGTAAGTGTCGACCGCCTTCATCAGCGCACATATCATCGTAAGGAACTTGGCGTTATCATGCGGATCCTCTCCCGGGGAGAGCCAATTCTTTTCATCTGGACCTACTACAGACCAGTTGTTGTGTTTACCTGAACCGTTCACGCCATCGAACGGCTTTTCGTGAAGAAGACAAATAAAGCCATACCGTTCAGCTACCTTTTTCAGTATCTCCATGGTAATCATGTTATGATCGATAGAAAGGTTCTGTTCCTCAAATACCGGAGCTATTTCAAACTGAGCCGGACTTACCTCGTTGTGACGAGTCTTGGCCGGGATTCCCATTTTCCACAGCTCACGGTCCAGTTCGTCCATGAAACACAAAACACGGGTCTTGATTGCCCCAAAATAATGGTCCTCCATTTGCTGGTGTTTCGCCGGGGCTTTACCGAAAAGAGTCCTTCCTGTCTGAAGAAGGTCAAGACGGGCTTCATAGAACTCCCTGTCCACGAGAAAATATTCTTGCTCGGGGCCAAGCGTGGCGTAAGCCCTCTTATTTTTTGTATCTATCCCAAAAAGTTTTGCCAGACGACAAACCTGTCTTGAAAGAGCATCGGCTGATCTTAAAAGAGGCGTTTTCTTGTCCAGCGCTTCCCCATGGTAAGAGTAGAAAGCCGTCGGTATGCACAAGGTAGCTCCGTTTTCACCTTCTTTTATGAATGCGGGAGAAGTAGGATCCCAGGCCGTGTAACCACGAGCTTCAAATGTGGCCCTCAACCCTCCTGATGGAAAACTTGAAGCATCTGGCTCGCCCTTTATAAGTTCTTCGCCAGAGAACTTCATTACGACACCACCCTCGTGGTCCGGGGATATAAAAGAGTCGTGTTTCTCAGCCGTAGTACCAGTCAATGGCTGGAACCAGTGCGTAAAATGAGTGGCCCCTTTTGAGACCGCCCATGTCTTCATGGCATCAGCAACTTCATCGGCAATGCCCGAGTCTAATGAACGACCTTCTTTTATCGTCGATAACAGTGACTTGTACGCCGTATCTGAGAGGTAGTTCCTCATATTCTTAATACTAAATACATTTTCCCCATAAAAATCCGGCACACTTTCAATATTCAAGATTTTCTCGCCTTTATCCATAATGTTCTCTCCTTCTCTTTCTTCTAGCTTAGCTACCATTTTCAACATTTTATCACCCTCCCGTTTAAAATCAACATAAATAAAAAAACGCCCTCTTGCCACGCCAACGCAGCCAAAAAGGACGTCTTTATCCATGTCTTCTGTTTTGAATATCCGGTCAGTACATTCTCTGTGGGCCGGAATGAAAAAGCGAACGGTTTTCCCGTTCGCTTCATCGCTTAATACACTGCTTCGTGCCTTATTGAATAGATTTTATTGCAAAAACTATCCTTTGTCAGGAATTTTTATTCGTCAAAATGCTTTTTTTTGTATTCCTCAAGAAGTCTTATCGCCTCATCCTTGCATTGTCCGCATACGGTACCTAATTTCGTTCTTTCCTGAAGTTCATAATAGGTCCTGGCACCGTCCAAGACGGCATGTTCTATTTCGTGATCAGTAACGTTCATGCACTGGCATACTATACGAGCTTCTTCTTTCTGGATCTTATCTTCCATCCCGTTACGCTCGTAATAATCATCTATAGCCGCGCGCAGAGCCTTATCGCCCAGAACCGAGCAGTGTATCTTGTGTTCAGGAAGACCGCCAAGTTCCTTAGTAACGTCCTTAGGGGAAATATGATAAGCTTCGTCCAGCGGCATGCCTATAACCATCTCTGAAAGCACTGACGTTGAAGCGATAGCGCTGGCACACCCGTAAGTCTTCCATTTACAATCTTTGATGATGTTCCTTTCTTTATCAACTTTGATGACCATCATCATCTGGTCGCCGCACTTAACATTACCTACGATGCCTTTCCCGTCATCCGTGTAATTTTCTTCATCTTCGAGGATATTGCTGGGGTTCATGAAATGTTCTTTTACCTTATCGGTATAAACCCATTCATTCCATTTCTTTTCCATCGTTATTCTCCCTCATATGCAGAAGACATATTCCTTATCTTGTGTATTATGTCAGGAAATACGTCTATCATATATTTTATGTCTTTCATGGTATTTTCCCGTCCGAGACTCACGCGTATCGAACCGTGTGCCTGTTCCACGGGGATACCCGTAGCTATCAGTACATGTGACGGATCTAAAGACCCCGAAGCACAAGCGGAACCCGTTGATACAGCAAGTCCAGCCTCATCAAGATACAACAGGATCGCTTCCCCCTCCGCCCCCTCAAAGGACATGTTCAGTGTTCCAGCTAAGCAATCCGTCGGATGACCATTAAATCGAATATCGGGTATTTTCTCTTCTAAGCCTTTTTTAAGTAGCGATTTCATCTCCAAAAGACGCTTCTCTTCGTCTGCCATTTCCTTCTTTCGCATTTCAACGGCTTTGCCCAAACCAACAATACCAAGAGTGTTCTCCGTACCGGCCCGGCGCCCTTGTTCCTGATGACCACCGCGGATAAACGGACAGAACGGCGTCCCCTTTTTAACGTACAAAGCTCCTATTCCCTTGGGCCCGTATATTTTGTGTCCTGACAGTGTTAAAAAATCCACATCTAATTCACGCACATCAACTGGTATTTTACCTACCGCCTGAACGGCATCGGTGTGGAACAATACGCCTTTTTCATGGACAATCTTCGCTATTTCCTTGATATCCTGTACGGTCCCTATCTCGTTATTAGCCATCATCACCGATACCAGTCCGGTTCGATCGGTAATGGACTCTTTTAGTTCGTCCAGGCTTATTTTTCCGTATTTGTCAACTGAAAGGTATTTAACCGGCACTCCTTTGTCCTGAAGGCATTCCGAAGTCCTCATGATACAGGGATGTTCTATGCTCGTAGTTATGATCTCATGGGGCACTTTACCCATACTGCCGCAGGAACACTTTTCCGACGGGCACATGAGCATCGATAGCACTGTATTGTTCGCTTCTGATCCGCTTCCGACGAATATAACCTCTTCGGCTTCGCACCCGATAAACAAAGCAACCTTCTCTCTGGCCTCTTCGATTATATGTCTTGCCTGCCTGCCGAAAGAATGAAGGCTGGAAGGATTCCCAAAAGTCTCCATGCTTTCTGTCAGGATTTTCTTCACTTCAGGATGAAGTTGCGTTGTAGCATTATGGTCCATGTATATCTGTCTTTTAGCCATAGTCATCCTTTTATTATAGTTTAAGATATTTGTTTTATGCGCTATAAATGATAACACAATACATGGGATATAGTAAACCCCGTCATGGAGAGAATCCATGACGGGGTTTATATAATTGAATGCACCGGATACTTATCCGCGACTCATCTCTATGGCACTGTTTTTTGTCTGCGACAGCATATTCAATATTCTCGCAATACCCCATGCCGCAAAAAACGCAATAACTATGCCTGTTAAACCGGCTAATCCCGTAGATATAGCTTCATTGCCGACTGAAGGCACAGCATAATCCGTCAGGGGACTTGTAAAAGATGGAGCTGCTTCATGCAAAAAGCGATATTTTTGAGCCACCCATTCCAGCCCATCTGGAAAACCACTTGCAAACGGGCTTAACATCATAGCTATTACACCTGCCGCTACTAATGGGACATATACCAAGCGCTTTTCAGAAACATTTACCTTTTCCCGACTAAAGGCAAAACAGGCTGCTATCGTAATTACTGCTTCCCCTATACCGATCAAAGCGTGTGTACCAAACATAGCCACTGCTACTTTTGAAAAGGCAATAGTCCCCGCGAAAGCTAATTCAAGACTGCATGCAAAAGTAGCCAACATTACTGAAAACCATGCTATCAAACCCAATTTCACGGTATCTCTGCCATTTTTCATGAATGGATCTTTCAAGAATACCGACTTCAGGATTCCGCCCAATCCAGCTCCCACTAAAGCCATATTCAGAACATTGGCTCCCAAAACGGAAAATCCGCCATCGGAAAAAACTACGCATTGTATAACCACTACAAGAGCCATCGCCAGAACCCCGAACGGTACGCCGAGTAATGCCGCTGCCAGTACCCCGCCAAGCAAATGTCCTGAAGTTCCATTTTGGATCGGGAAATTCATCATTTGTCCTGCGAAAATAAAAGCTGTAATAGCTCCGAAACGTGCAGCTGTTGGTTTATTTTCTGACCGGATCGCACTAATCGCAGCTACAATAACCCCCAAAGTGCTTATGATAGCTGTAACAGGGCATATTGTTCCTTGAAGCATGGAATTTGGAATATGCATATACTTCCTCCTTTTTTGATTTGTTATTTAAAAATCCACAAAAGTCCTGACACCATAAACGAATATAGGTCCCCTTTTACCCTGGTCACTATTAGCTACCCCGTTTGGACGCCATATACACTGGATGTCCGGACTTATAGCGATATGTTCATTAATGTAAACCGAATAATAAGTCTCAAGATGGGTTTCATTGTTGTTCGGATTACTCATTTTACCATATTCGGTGCCAGGAATCACCTGTCCTATAGCTACCGCATATACATCATTTTCCCTGTCCCAACATTTACCATTTACCTGGGTGCCAATAGACCAGTGATACTCCAGATCACTGACTACCGAATCTTGCCAGCTGAACCTTCCGAATACACCGAATGCGTCCGTTATTTTCTGGTCACAGCTTATCCCAAGCCCGTAGTTCCTGAGTTTTGTCATCTCTGGATCTTTTATCTTGGCATGGTTATCCCCGTTATACCAGAAATATGCCCTGTAATTGCCTCCCCACTGCTTTTCGTCATAGTTGAATAATCTGTCAGGAGCTAGATTCAACTGCGTAGCAATAAAGGGATGGTCAAAGACCTGTTCATAATCACAATCCGCTTCACCCCACATCGCTTCTATAGTAAGATAATCCGCGAATTCGGGCGCTATCGACGCGCGCGCGCCTATACACTGATCCCCTGACGGAAAATCTATCGTGTCTGCGTTACGGAATATCCGGCTTAAAAACTGCCTATTCTCGTCATTGGCATACTCGTTTGTATCGAGATAGTTCGGGAAGTACACTTTACCGAACGTCACCGCCAGCCTATTGTCGAAAAGATACTGCTCGTACCACACTTCCGTAACAGTCGGATTCGCTCCGGTATTAGCGGCATCAAAATTCACTGGGCTAAACAGTGAGAGGTCTTCATCAAGACCGGCACCCTGTCCAGGTTCCATAAGAATATATGCGTACCCCCATTCCCCGAAAGATTTCGCGAGTTCTATTTCTGAGGTCCAGGAAGCGTCGAAACGGTCATCCTGCTTATCTCCGGCAGCACCGTTCGCGCTAGGTGTTCCCTGTCCCACAAAAGTTGCCGAAGCACCCACCTCAATTGGACCTACAGCCTGCAAACCTTCGAGCCTGCTTCTCATTTCCGATGAGATACCCCTGAGCCTCTCTTTATTGATAAGCTGCTCATGCTCCTCTATTACGCACTTACACCCCGTAAGTTCCTCATGCTGTTCAAGCAGTTTAGTTTCAAGTTCCGTTATCCTGGAATTCTGCTCCATCATCATTTCTCGAAGAACTTTTATTTCATTCATAAGCTCCATATTTGTAGGAGCTTGTGCAGCAAAAGCTACACTTGTAATCCCAGATAGCACAATAAAACTTAAAAATATTACTTTTCTCATGAGAATCATTGCTCCCCCCTTACAATTCTTTTCCGGTCGTTGCCGTGGTAAGCTGGCCGTGTTTTACTCCCTTTATCGCCCTTAGCTTATTGGCCAAATCCTGGATCTCTTTTGGCCTGCCCTTAACTATAATTATCTCTAGACAATTATCATGATCGAGATGAACATGCTGACTTGAAATTATCAAATGATAAAAATCATGCTGAATATCCGCAAGCATATTCAACAGTTCCCTTTTATGGTGATCATAAACAAGCGTAATCGTTCCCGCTACGCTCTTGCCACTCAACCATTCTTTTTTGACGAGTTTTTCCCGGATAAGATCTCTTATTGATTCAGAACGATTTGAATAATTTTCTTTTTTAATAAGACTATCAAATTTCTCGACTAACTCCGCGTCTATAGATACACCAAAACGAATAAGATCCGCCATAATACGCCTCCTTGTGTTACGATTTTAATAATTGTAACACTAAATTGTCATATGTCAATAGTTTTTAGGCTTGCTTAATGTGTTTAAACGAAAGGACTTACGTGGAATATGTGTACGGGATCAGCATATTCTGGGCAGTTGATCTGCTTCAAGCATAGGAAGTATGCGGCTTGAGCCGATCTGCGTTACTAGATGAACTTCCTTTTTATGACGGGGAGTAACCCTCCCGATAATCCGTGCGGAGGGGCCTATAGCTTTTTTAACTTTGCTTGCATCCTTTTCCCCGACAAAACAGATGAACTTTCCTTCATTTGCAACATATAGCGGATCGAACCCTAACACGTCACAAAATTTCTTTACGTTGCGTTTCACGGGCACATCCTTCTCGTATATCTCTATACCAAGATTTGAAGTCTGCGCTATCTCGTTCAATGTTGTCGCCAACCCGCCTCTTGTAGGATCACGCAAAACACTTATATTCTTTGATACTTTAAGACATCTTTCAATCTGAAGATTTAAGTTGCAACAATCACTTTTTATGTCGGATTCAAATCCGAATCCTTCCCTCGCGTTGAGTATAGCCATACCGTGCTCAGCTACCCCGCCATTGATCACTATAACATCGCCCTTCCTAGCTTTCGAACCGGTACTGTATCGGCCGTTACCTATAACTCCGACTCCTGCAGTATTAATAAATATGCCATCTGCTGCGCCTTTTTCGACCACCTTAATATCTCCTGTCACTATTTTAACACCTGCTTTTCTTGAAGCCCTTTTGATCGAAGAAGCTATTCTTTCAAGAATAGAGAACTCAATCCCTTCTTCCAGGATAAGAGCAAGAGAAATATATAAAGGTTTAGCTCCTTTCATAGAGATATCGTTAACCGTCCCGTACACAGCAAGCTCACCAATATCCCCGCCCGGAAAGAAAAGCGGTTTTACGACAAAAGTATCCGTACTGAACGCAAGGTTCCCTTTATCCACACTAAACTCCGCGGCATCTGTCATCTCATCTAATATCTTATTCGAGAACTTTGACCGGAAAACTTCAATAAGTTCATGCATAAGCCTTCCGCCGTTACCGTGAGCCAGTTTTACTCTTTTGTCTTTACTCATATCTATTCACCATACTTATAATATGCCGCGCAAGTCCCTTCCGAGGAAACCATGCACGGGCCGACAGGTGTCATTGGCGTACATTTCTTGCCGAAAAGTTTGCAGTCTGCCGGAAATTTTATCCCCTGAAGTACCTCTCCGCAAACGCATCCTTTTGGTAAAGAGTTATCGGGAACCTTCACTTTGAATTTCTTCTCCGCGTCAAAAGCGACATATTCTTTTCTGAACTTTAATCCGCTCTTCTTTATCTCTCCCAATCCACGCCAATTAGCGTTTGTCCCCTCGAACACTTCGTTCAATACTTTGTTCGCCGTCACATTGCCCTTTTTATTAACAGCTCTTGTGTATTCTATTTCTACTTTGCTTTCACCGTTTTTTATCTGTTCAACTAAACGTTTTATCCCTTTGACGATATCCGCGTCTTCAAAACCCATTATCACGCACGGCTTACCGAAACGTTCCGCTATTCTCTCATAAGGGATACTTCCCGTAATGACACTTACGTGCCCCGGACAGATAAATCCGTCTACTTTTACTTTGCTAGATCCTGCGATAATATCAAGCGCAGGGAAAACAAGCTTAAAATTTGAAAGCACATAAAAGTTCTTTATCTTGCGTTTCTTGGCCTCGATCACCGCAGCTGCTATGGTGGGTGATGTCGTTTCAAAGCCTACTCCCATGAAGACAACCTTCTTATCGGGATTGTTTTCTGATATTTCCAAAGCATCTAGACATGAATAAACAATCCTCACGTCAGCGCCTTTTGTTTTTGCCTCTTCCAAGCTGCCGGTAGTTCCCGGAACACGCATCATGTCACCGAACGTTGTCATAATCACATCGTCCAAGCCGGCTACAATAACCGCTCGATCTATATCTTTTTGGGACGTAACGCACACCGGGCATCCGGGACCGGATATAAGCTCTATCTCTTTGGGAAGAACTTTTTTAATCCCTGATCTGGCTATAGCCATAGTATGCGTACCGCATACTTCCATGAGTTTTATTGTCCGTTTAGTCATATTATCTGCGTTTTTTGATGTCTTCCCGTATAACGGCCTTCAGCTCATCCAGCACTTTCAGAGTATCAAGAGCTTCATCAGTGCTGACTTTTCCTATAGCGTATCCCGCGTGAACAAGCACATGATCGCCTTTTTTCACGCCGGTCAAAACGCCTAGCGAGATCTTTCGCTTCGTGCCTCCAAAATCCACAATAGCCGAAGTTTTATCAACACTTTCAATTTTTGCCGGTACCGCAAGACACATAATACTGCCCCAATGCTATGTTCAGATCGGTTACGGGAGAAGAACTGTTAATAAACACGTTGAATCCCGCTCGATCAAGTTTTTTAATCACTTTTTCCCTTAAATACTTGTTCTGGAAAACACCACCGCTTAACGCTATATCGTTTATCTCTTTAAGTTTTGATAATTTTTTTACGGTTTTAACAATAATATCTACCATAGTATTATGAAATTTAGTAGCTATGACTTCTTTATCTTTCTTTTGCTTAATATCGCTGGCCATCTCCAAGAAAAGTTCTTCGGTGTCTATCTCGTATACTTCATCACGTTTTTGAATTGAAAATTTGTATGTATCCTTTACGTCCTGCCGGCACATCGCCTCAAGCTTTATTGGGCCTTCCGCTTCATAAGAAGCGTATTTGCAGGCCCCCAGAAGCGCAGCCGCAGCGTCAAAGAGGCGTCCCGCGCTGGATGTAAGCGGAGAATTTACTCCTTTGGATAGCATCCCTAGTACAAGTTCCTTATCCTCACCGGGAACCCCTTTCAATAAAGCGGCACCTTTCTTTCCCATTACGCTTAATACCATTCTCCAGGGCTCGAGTACCACTTTATCGCCTCCTGGCATCCTCCAGTATTTTAAATGCGCGGCTCTTTTAAAGCCTGACTTATCCACGACAAGAAACTCCCCACCCCACATGTTACTGTCGGTTCCGAAGCCAGTGCCATCAAACGATACGCCTATAACAGGCCCTTTAAGACCATGCTCTTGCATTACGCTCGCTATATGCGCGTGATGATGCTGAATAGCCCGCATATCCGGCGAAGAAAATGAAACGCTGTATTCTTTTGCGAACCTTGTCGAAAAATAGCCTGGATGAAGATCATACGCTATAACGTCAGGAGACGTTTTTACCTCTTTTAAAAGACGCAAAATACCCTTACGGAACGACTCGTAATTACCCGCATCGCCTAAATCACCCGTATCCGTGCCGTAATAAAAGTCATCGCCTTTGGCAAGCAAGGCTCTGTTCTTTATGTCGGCTCCTAAAGCAAGTATCGTTTTCTTCTTCATTTTATTCAATATCAAATGCAAGAACCTGGACTATAGTTCCGGGGAACATCGTTATCTCAAGCTCAGCATCCTCAAGAACCGTCCCTTTTGACAGCATTTTAAAGGTTTCCCTGAAAGAATCTTCTCTCGTACAGGTAAGCTCGCCTACCTTAAGCTTAACACTGGTCACCTTCGTAGCGCCTTCTTCCTTGGCGTGCTCAGTTATACCATCTATTATCGGTTTAATAATATGCGTCTCATGCATTTATTGCCTCCTTTATTACGATCGTAAGTTTTTCAATAGCTTCCTTAACGGCAACCGACATCTCCCCGCCAAAAGATACGTTCTCAGGCTGGACTGCCAGCATATAGATATCGGATCTCGTCTGTTCTTCAAGAAACCCTATGAACATCTCCGGAGAAAGGTCATGTGTCGTAAGTCCGGACTTTGCAATCTCATCCCTGTTCAAGATATCGTAATCACCGGGGTTTAAGCCCAGATGCGCCGCATCAATGATAACAACGGTATCGGGCTCTTCTTTTATAATCTTACCTGCGTAGTTTTCAGGGGTTGTCCCCGCATCGATACATACAGCTTCGGTAAATCCCTGTAATTTCGCGATAAGTTCCGGACCGAACGCATCATCAGCGCGAAGTATATTCCCTACGCCTAAAAAAACGATTTTTCCTTTAAGAATATCTGAGAGAAGATGAGATTTCATGGATGCGTTAACTCCTTGTTAGTTGTGATAAGCCTCCGGGCTACTGCTACTTCTTGCCCTCTCCAGGCTCTTTAGTGGTAAGAGTGGATTCCCTCCTGCAGCGAGCGCAGAGAATCTTCACCCTGTCGGACCTGCCGTAATCTTTCATCGCCGAGATGATATTTTCATCTACAATTCCGAGACCTTTTAGGCGGGACAAATAAAGTGTGGGGCTGGAGAACGTTAGTTCCCCTATTTTTTCGGCGATCCATTTTAGGTGGTCCTTGCAAGCTATGACGTCACCGCAGCATTCACACAGCTGCAGCTCTTTCTCTATGGTCTCTTGCGCTTCTTTACGGTCAAAGAACGAGAGTTCCCAATCGGTGGAAAGTTTTATACCTTCCTTATCTACTATACACGCGGCTTCGCACTGCCCGCAAAAAATACACGTATCCGTGTAATGTATAAGCGTTCTTTTGGGAGTATCCCCTTCAGTTTCATCCTTGTAGTCCAGTGCTGCGGCAGGGCATACCTGCACACAAGCTAAACAACCTACACACTTTTCATCATTGTATTTTGGCTGGCCGCGGAAATTAGGATGCGGCGTATGCGGAACTTTCGGGAACTTTGATGTATACGGCCCTTTAATGAGCGCTTTTACCGCTTCTATTATCTCTCTTATCTTAGGTTTAGGTATCCTCATCTTAACTCTCTTATATTTCCCCTTCTTTATCCTCGGCGTACTTATCCACCACGCTGCCTTCCCATAACTTAACACCCGCTCTGTGCGCACCCCTTGCCACTGCATGCGCCGCAACGGGTGAGGTCAAAAGAAGGAACAACATACAAAGAAGCGCTTTAAACCCCTGAGAAGTAAAACCCACTATAAGAAAAGTCCCAAATAATATACTGCATGTCCCTAGGGTCACACTCTTAGTTGCCGCCTGAAGCCTGTTATAAACATCCGGCAGCCTCACAAGCCCCAGACATCCAAAAAAATCAAACGCCAGCCCTGCTGATATGAACACAATACCTATTATATTGATCACGTTATTCATCGAACCCTTTTCCTTCCAAAAATTTCGAGAGTGCCAGCGTACTTATGAAACTCTGAAGAGCCCACGCTATGCCGATATCCATGTACCACGACCTGTTCGTAGTTATAGTGAGAACAGCGCAAAGCCCCACGATCATGATACCCAGTATGTCTACCGCGACTATCCTGTCCGCGCCGGTCGGCCCTCTCCATATCCTGTAAAGGCACAGCACACAACCCAGGGTTAATATGTAAAGCGCCCTGCCAAATACCCCCATGAAAGGAAGGTCATGATAAAAAAGAAAAGGAAAGGGCTTTACCATGATCCACGTTATAATGGCAGTAAGTATTATCGCTCCTAATAACCATTTTAGTATCTTCATGTTTTTCCTTTACTCAAAAATCTTCTCCAAGATGTGTTCAAATTTAGCAACAATCAGTTTCGTAGCGACTTCTATGTCTTTATCCTTAACATTGATCCAGTGTATGTAGAGAATACCATTGTCCCGGTCCAAGTCAACGCTCATCGTCCCGGGGGTCAGGGTTATCGAATCAGCAAGAAAAGTCAGGCCTGTATCGGTTTTCAACTTCGTTTTTACCTTTACTATACCGGGATTTATAGGCAAATTAGGATGCAGCACACGGTAAGCCACGTCTATGTTGGCCTTCAAGCATTCCCAGAGAAATTTGGGGATATAGTGTACAAAAAAGTAATAGTAGCGGTGCGGATGTTTGAGGTGTTCGGGTGTCCGCATGAACAGGTCACCCGTCATCACAGCTATAAACCAGGCGATAAAAATACCTACTATGAGATGCTGCCAATCCGGCACCCAGTTCAAAAGGCACCACACGACGTATGCCAACACAAATAATAACGTTTTGCTTTTCATTTATCCAATACCTTTAAAAACTATTGTAGCGTACTTTATACCTTCAACAAGGGTATCCCTCGCCCCGTCCAGAAAAAGTGCTGCCACCCCGCTAAGCGCTAATAACCCCGCAAACATACATATGACCGCTAAAAGCCCCATTGAAAGCTTCATGAAAAACGGTACCTCTTGAACCTGCTCCCACCTCTGTTTTATCCTGTCAAAGAAAGCGTATTTCATCACTTTCATGAAAGATGCCAGCGTGAGTACGCTTGCTATCACGGCCCACATCGCGTAACCATACCTCCCAGCCTGAACCGCAGCGATAATTATGATAAGTTTGCTCCAGAAACCGTTAAAAGGCGGGATACCTGCAATAGACATAGAAGCTATAAAGCTTGTCGTCCCCGTAACGGGCATCTTCTGCGCCAACCCGCCCATCTCTTTAAGATCGCGTGTCCCCGTTGCGTACTCAACCGCCCCTGAATTCAAAAAGAGAAGCGACTTAAACACCGAGTGGTTGAAAAGATGAAAAAGCCCGCCCATAATACCAAGCGGAGTTCCCAGCCCTATACCAAGTATGACATACCCTATCTGGCTTATGGAATGATAAGCCAAAAGGCGTTTGAAATCCCACTGGCCTATAGCCAGGAACACACCAATAACCATCGATAAAGTGCCAAGTACCAAAAAAACTTCCGAAATCGTCGGGCTGATCCCTATAACATTAAAAAACATCCGGCACAGGGCATAGACCCCCAGTGATTTTATAAGCACGCCCGAGAGCATTGCCGATATGGGGGCGGGTGCCGACGGATGCGCATCCGGAAGCCACGCATGAAAAGGAACAAGCGCCGCCTTAAGACCGAACCCCATAAGAAAAAACACGCTTACCATAAGGATAATATTCCCTCCGCCCTTCTCGGCCAGAATGTTCGCCATATCCGCCATATTAAGAGTGGATGTATAACTGTACATAAGTACAATCCCCATAAGAACGAACATCGAACCTACCGTGCTCATTACCGCATACTTGAAAGCGGCTTCAAGTTCGTGTTTCTCTGTGCCAAAAGCCACCAAGGCGTAACTGGCTACCGAAGCTATTTCCAGAAATACAAAAAGGTTAAAAAGGTCACCCGTAACTATGACCCCATTCATGCCTGCCAGCATCAGAAGGAACAGGCTGTAGAACTTCCATTTGGAAGTGTATTTTTTCATGTAATCTATCGAGAAGATAGATATGCACAATGCCACCGTATTGACAGTAACCAGCATGAATGACGTCATGCCGTCAAGAACCATCGCGATACCAAACGGAGGTTTCCAAGCACCTACGCTGTAAACGAGCGTGCCGTATTTACAAGTAACACCTACCGCTACCAAGGATATCAGGAACAATATAAAAGTCGTAACGTTACCCAGCACGTCCGGCAACCATCTAACGCGCTTGCCGACTATGGTCGTGATGAACGCTCCTGCAAGCGATATTGAAACAAAAAGTGGTATAATGTTCGACGCTTCTATCATCCGTTCAGCTCCCGGATCTTTGTAATATCAAATGTACCATACTTCTCATAAATCCGCATCGCGATCGCTGCGAGCAAGGCAGTAGTAGCCAAGCCGATAACTATAGACGTCAGCACCAGCGCCTGCGGAAGCGCATCAACCATGTTAGTTATTACGCTGTCCGGTGAAAATATCGGGGCTCGCCCCTCCACCCTGTACGCCGTCAATATAAAGAATAGATTGACCGCATATTCCATTATTATAATGCCCAAAATTATCTTAATGACATTTCGTTTTCTCAGAACACAGTAAAGTCCCACGGTGAAAAGAACTATACAAAGCATGTATACTGACATTATTTCTTCTCCTTTGGGACGATTTTCAATAATGTTAAAGCCACAAAAATCGCAAAAAGTCCGGCACCAACCTTTAAGCTTATCGCTATATTACAGAGCGGTATTATACCCGCGCTGAATAGCTTAAAAGGCTGCCCCTTGGATATAAAATTCAAGAAAAAGTATCCTCCCGTAAAACCCAGTAGAGCTATCGCCAGGAACATCAGCGCGCCAAACCCTTCAAAAAATGATGTGGCTGCCTTCGGCAGCTTTTTCAAAGCGGATTCTTTCCCATACGCCAGCATTAAGTGGACAAAAGAAAGAGCTATAATAACGCCACCGGCAAAACCGCCGCCCGGCGAAACATGGCCGTGAGAAACGATATAGATACCGTAAAGAAGTATTAAGCCCACCGTCAGGCGAGTAATCGTCTTTACAATCACTGACATTCCCATTTCGTGTTCTCTACTCATCGTAATCTTCTGCTTTTTCGTTGCCTTTTAGCCTGCCTATACGCCTGACAACCGCCAGAACGCCTATAACCGCCGTAAAAAGTATCGTAGCTTCACCAAGCGTATCGAAAGCTCTGTAGTCGAGAATTACCGCTGCCACTAGGTTAGTAGCACCGACCTGTTCAAGTCCTTGCTTGAGATATGTGCTTCCAACGCGCATTATCGGGTATCCGAATTCCGGTAAATCCTTAAAACACATGAACGCTGCAACAAGAAACGTAGCTATAAAACCCATCATAATGAAAGTATTCAGATACCACCTGCCAGACGTCGAAAAAGGAAGGTCTACCTTAAGCGTGGCTCCGATAAGAATGATTAATATAAGTATCTCTACGACCAGCTGTGTTATGGCCACATCTGGAGCTTTAAGGATAAGAAAGGCTATAGACAGTCCCAGCCCAACGGCACCGACCGCTATCACCGACGACAAAAGATCTTTCACCTCTATCGCAACAATAGCACCTATTATCATAAATACAAGTAATACGTGAAGTTCTACCATGAGTTCCTCAGAAAAACGTAAAAAAGCACGATCATGCCCAGCATACACCATGCCAAATAAGTTAAAAGCACACCGTTATGTATGAAACGTAACATTTTATTGAACCCTAGCGTTAACTTAGCACCGACTTCATATATATCGAACACTTTTTTCTCGGCCAGCTTGTATATAGCCCTTAAAAAGCCTATGTCTTTAATCGTTTCATAAAATTCGGTCCCTGAAACTCGCATTTCAGGATACTGTTCCACGGTTTCGCCTCCGACGAATATCTCAGTGGTCCTTGTCTTAGTAAACGTGCCTATCAGATATATTAAAAATCCTATTACAATAGCCACGATCATCAGCACTGTAGCTGCCCCAGATTCCCATATACCGGTAAAAGTCACCGTCTCCCCAAGACTCGGGAAGATGAACATCTTAAGAGGTACCCTGTACGCGAAAACACCGAAAATTATACACAGAGCTGCCAGAACTACTGACGGTATCCACATAGACGGAGAGGTTTCCCTGCCATCGGTCTTCCTGTCCGTTGATGGCTGGCCCAGAAACACCGCGTGCACAAGTTTCATGAAACTCGCAAGCGTAAGAGCGCTACCAAACATAGCGGCAACAAGCCACACTATCCAGAGCTTGCCATTTTTTGCCGTATCGATCACACCCTGGTATATCATCCATTTTGACGCGAACCCGTTAAACGGCGGAACTCCCGATATTGCCAGAGATGCTATAAGAAAAGTAGCAAAAGTAATAGGCATTATCTTAGCAAAACCGCCCAGTTTATCCAGGTCCGTTGTACCTGCTTTCTTCTCTACCGCTCCACCTGAAAGGAACAGGCACGATTTATATATAGCATTGTTAAGCATGTGGAACAAGCCACCTGCTATACCTATCGGGTTACCCGTACCTATACCGAGGATCATATACCCTACCTGACTTACCGCGTGATACCCCAGGAGCCTTTTCAAGTCGTGCTGAACAAGCGCCATCATTACCGCTGCCACTATAGTAAAACTTCCTATGGCCATCAGGACCGTATTCATGGCAAGATCCATCTTGAACATATCCAGCGTTAGCCTGATAAGAAAATATATACCAAGAAGCTTATCTAACGATGCCGGTAGAAAAGCTGACACAGGTGTAGGAGCGTCTTCCGCGGTATCAGGCACCCATGTATGCACCGGCATAGCTCCCGCTTTTGCGAACGCGCCTATAGCAAGGCATACGTACGCGGCCACAGCTGTCTTGGAAGTTAAAGCTATGCTAATCTTATCCATCTCAAGCGAGCCGGCAAGTTTCCATACAAGAGCCAGTCCCAGAAGCATAAAGGCATCGGTACCACCGATAATTATGAACGTCTTCTTGGCCGTGTACGCCGTGTTCTTCTTCTGGCCGAATCCGATCAATAGATACAGCAGAAGCCCCAGGAACCCCCAGAATACTATAAAAAGAAGAAGGTTATTGGCAAAAACCGCACCCAGGGACGCCGCAAGCGTCATCAGCATGTACAGATAATACCTGACGAGCCCTTTTCTACCGCGCATAAACCCAAAAGAGTAGAGAATTATCAGCAATGAAAAGATACTGACAAATATCCCCACAAAGATCGACAGGTTATCAAATCTGAAAAATTCAGCGCTTAGCATCCCAATCTTTCCTTAGTTCCTCGGTTCTTTCCTGAGAAAGCTTTATAAGCTGTTCTCCCGTATAAAGTTGTTTACCTTTGGTATCGCGTACGGCCATTCTTTCCGTGCAGCAATAACACGGATCTATGGCCGCCAGTATTATAGTAGTATCCGCTATGGTCTCTCCCACAACAGTCGCCTTATACGTAGGCAGGTTCATGAACGTGGGAGCCCTTACCTTATGACGTTCGGGAGAATTCGTCCCGTCGCTTTTACTGTAATGGAAACACTCTCCCCTAGGCGCCTCTATGTGCCCTATTCCTTCCCCGGGAGGAATGCTTTTGATATTAGCATCTATCTCCCCATCCGGAAGGTTATTAAGACATTCTTTCATGATCTTTACCGATTCAAACATCTCAAGCACCCGCAAAACTACCTTATCGAAAACGTCACCGTTATGAGTGACTATCATTTCCCAATCAACTTTATCGTACACACCATACGGCGAATCTTTCCTTACGTCCTTGGCAACCCCGGAAGCACGTGAGGTGGGCCCCAGAGCGGAAAAATCTATCGCATCCTCTTTGGTTAGAATGCCTATTCCTTTTGTCCTCGCGTGGAGAACGGGATCATCAATAACGGCTTTTTTAAGCATCTCCAGTGTCGGGACTATGGACTCTACCTTCTTGAGAACTACAGATATGTCTTCCTGTTTAAAATCCCTTCTTACGCCGCCGGGCTTGAACATAGCGTAATTATTCCTGTTACCCGAAAGTATCTCCATGGCATCAAGGATCTCTTCCCTAAGTTTCCATGCCCACATGTAAACAGTGTTATATCCCAGAAAATGACCGGCCAGCCCCAGCCAGAGAAGATGCGAATGTATCCTTTCGCCTTCGGCTATCACTGTTCTTATATATTTCGCTCTCTCAGGCACCTCCATCGGGATAATATCTTCAATAGCCCGCACGCAGGCGTACGGATGGCTTGTAGAACAGATCCCGCATATCCTCTCTACAACAAACGGTACCTGGTCGAACGTTTTCATCTCCGCCAGTTTCTCTATACCTCTATGGTTATATCCGACCTGAACGTCTATATCCACTACCCTTTCGCCTTCCACCGTAAGAGTGAAAAACTCAGGTTCTTCCTGAAGCGGATGATATGGTCCTATCGGCACTATCGTCTTCGCCATTAAACACCTCTATCCCTTATCGCTTTTTCGTCCCATTCTTTGTAATCGGCCCTTAACGGATATACGCCTTCCGGCCAGTCGTCAGACAAAAGAAGTCTTCTCATATCCGGATGCCCCTTGAATTCTATACCCAATAGCTCGTTCATCTCCCTTTCG
The DNA here is from genome assembly GCA_049642065.1 of Candidatus Omnitrophota bacterium. Taxonomy (GTDB): domain Bacteria; phylum Omnitrophota; class Gorgyraeia; order Tantalellales; family Tantalellaceae; genus WJMH01. The sequence goes on from JBAROK010000027.1 coordinate 104,426, forward strand.
ATCCAGTTCGCCGCTTCAAAAACGGGAGCAAGAGATTCTATCTCTAGCTTTTCTTTGGCAAGTTTTACCCTAAACGAAATCATCAGGTTCATATGATCCAAGGTGAAATGATAAAGTATCTCCATGTAACGCCTGCAGTCCATACCGGAAGCGATATTGAACCTGGCCTTAAGATCTTTAAAGACATACGTGGATATCTTAACCAGCGATTCGGCTTTTATCTCGATATAGACCCTTTTCTCTGACTTCTCAAAGAAATCTATGATATCGTCTTTAAACGTGCTTTTCAGGTTCTTTAAAACTTCGTTCCTAGTCATCTTATTATTTATCCTGTTTTTTTCCTTCTATCTGGCCTTTTACCTTTTCTATAAGTTTTACTACACCCGCTATTATAGCTTCCGGCTTAGGAGGACATCCCGGTATATACACATCCACCGGGATTATCTTATCCAAGGGAAGCGGACAGTTATAACTGTCTATGAACAGCCCCCTTGAAAGAGAACATTCACCTATCGCCACAACAAGAAGCGGCTTAGGTGCCTGTTCATACAGCCTTTTTAACCGCTCGGCCGATTTCCTGTTGCAGGAACCTGTAACAAGAAGCACGTCCGCGTGCTTTATGCTGCCGGCGAGTATCATCCCGAACCTTTCTATGTCAAATCTCGGCGTAAGACAGTCCAGAGTCTCGATATCGCAATTATTACAACTGCCTGTCGATAAGTGGAATACCCACGGAGATTTTAAAAGTGCTCTTAGTTTCATGCTCATAATTATTTTCCCAATAGTGCTAACACGACCGCAATTACCGCAACGAGGGTCATCGGTCCCCAGAAAAACCTTACGGCCTGGTCTATCCTTACACGCGTGTTGGTGTTTCTTATAACAGTGATCAACGCAACGATCCCGACATATTTTAACGCTCCGTACAGAAAGTGTATACCATCAACCCTTAACCCACCCATAAAAAGTATCATTACGAACAATGGTAAAATACACAGGAGCATATTCTTCATTAATTTATACAATGCAAGAGCCGATCCCGAATACTCTATCAGCGCACCTCCGGCAAGTTCTGTCTCAGCCTCCGCCGTATCAAAAGGTACCAAGGCCAGTTTAGCCTGAACACACATAATCACTACTATCAGTGCCAGTATCCCTGAAGGGTTTGCCACGAACACGCCGTTCTGGGCCTGTGAAGCAAGTATCTCGCCTATCCTTATCGAATAACCAGACTTTATAACAGGCACCATTATAGCAATTACAAAAGGAAGTTCGTAACCAAG
>JBAROK010000036.1:0-68481 GCA_049642065.1 Candidatus Omnitrophota bacterium
CATTTCAGCGTCAGTATCGAGCCAGTAAGCCGCCTTCGCTAATGGTGTTCTTCCGGATATCTACAGATTTCACCCTTACTTCCGGAATTCCGCTTACCTCTCTCGTACTCAATCTTATCAGTATCGAATGCAGTTCCTTAGTTGAGCTAAGGGATTTCACATCCGACTTAATAAGACGCCTACATGACCTTTACACCCAGTAAATCCGAACAACGCTTGCCTCCCCCGTATTACCGCGGCTGCTGGCACGGAGTTAGCCGAGGCTTCCTCTGCAGGTACCGTCAAACACGAGTGGTATTAATACCCGTGTATTCATCCCTGCTGACAGAGCTTTACAACCCGAAGGCCTTCATCGCTCACGCGGCGTCGCATTGTCACCCTTGCGGGCATTGCAAAAGATTCTCGACTGCAGCCTCCCGTAGGAGTCTGGGCAGTATCTCAGTCCCAGTGTGGCTGACCATCCTCTCAGACCAGCTACCCGTCTTCGCCTTGGTAGGCCTTTACCCCACCAACAAGCTGATAGGACGCGGGCTCATCTATAGGTGATAGGTCCTTTTTCAGGATCCCCATCTTTAACTACTGTTACTTGGCAACTGTAGTCTTATCCGGTATTAGCCCGCCTTTCGGCAGGTTGTTCCGGACCCAAAGGTAAATTACCCACGTGTTCCTCACCCGTTTGCCACTATCCCCCTCCGAAGAAAGGGATCGTTCGACTTGCATGCCTAATCCACGCCGCCAGCGTTCGTTCTGAGCCAGGATCAAACTCTCCAATTTAATCTTGGTGAACCATACACTTTCGGTTATTTAAATTCAAAGAACGATTTTAAACACAAAGAAACCCATTTAATGTTATGGATATTTTCATAACATTAGCGGGGGCTTAGTGCTTCTTACTATATACTATCTTATGATTTAAGTATGCCCGGTAAACCAAGCATAGTCAAATCCATATAATATATCAAAGATATTTCAAAGAATAACGCCTATGGCGTAGATGACATTCTACATGAATCCATAAAAATGTCAAATACTATTTTAAAAAAATTTTAGGCCCGGAAAACCTTGCCAAACTTGCGTTTGCCGACCTTGAGAATCATCCCAGCCCCACTCAGCGAGACCTCGGCAGCGGGATCGCTTACCTTCTCGCCGTCCACAGAAACCGCGTTCTGGGTGATAAGTCTTCTGGCTTCGCTCTTTGAAGAAGCGAATCCTACCTCATTTACCAGCTCAACCAGCCCGATCGTACCCTTGTCTATGGTAAATTCGGGCATCTCATCAGGCAGCTCTTTTTTAGCGAAAACAGCCTCAAATCCAGCCTTGGCTTTCTTTGCTTCGTCGGTGCCGTGATACTCCGATACGATACTCTCAGCAAGGGTAGCTTTAACCTCTTTCGGATGAGCCTTCCCAGATTCAACATCCTTCTTTATAGATCCGTAATCGACGTCTGTGAGAAGCTCGTAATACCGCCACATCAAATCATCCGAGACGGACATTATCTTACCGAACATCTCACCGGCAGGCTCGTTTATCCCGACGTAATTATCAAGAGATTTTGACATCTTCTCCACACCGTCAAGCCCTTCCAGAATAGGCATAGTTATTATTACCTGTGAGTCAAAGTTCATCGGATCTTTCTTCTTCTGCCCTATCGTTTCACGGAAATTATCAACGCTTTTCTTTAGATAAGTAGCCATCTCCGCATCAGTACCGTAGTTCTTCTGGAGGCCTCTTCCCACGAGAAGGTTGAACTTCTGGTCGGTACCGCCAAGCTCAACGTCTGATTCCATTACTACCGAATCATACCCCTGAAGTAAGGGATATAAGAATTCCAGTATACTTATAGGTGCATTCGTTTTATACCTGTTAAGAAAATCATCCCGCTCGAGCATCCTTGCAACCGTGTATCTGGAGGCAAGATCAAACAGCCCTTCCTCGCCCAATTTAGCGCACCATTTGGAATTGAAAACAACTTTGGTCTTATCTTTATCAAGTATCTTAAAGATCTGTTTTTTATAGGTCTTCGCGTTCTCTTTTACCTCTTCGGCAGTAAGCTGTTTTCTCACTTTCGACTGCCCCGAAGGGTCGCCTATACGGCCCGTAAAATCGCCTATAAGGAAACAAACGATATGACCTAAATCTTGAAAATGTTTCATTTTACGCAGGAGCAGGGTATGTCCGAGATGTATATCCGGTGCGGACGGGTCAAACCCGGCTTTTATTATAAGGGGACGTTTGCTCGAAAGCTTTTTCTTAAGCTCATCAAGGCTTATTATCTCGTCAGTACCTCTCTGTATTAATTTGATTTGTTCGTCAATAGGTTTCATGATTGGGTCATTTTAACATAGATATTATTTTCTGTCAAAAAACGGGTTTTTGCCCGTCGCAGAGAGCGGTATACCAATAGCCTGGACGGCTTTTGTACCTAAAACTCCAGCTTCTATAGCCGCCCTGCCTATCGAATACATAAGGCGATTATCCACGTGATGTGAAGATGCAAAAGAAGCAGCCGACCCCAAAGCTATGCCCAGATCCATTGCTATGTACACACACGTGCCTTTTGTCTTTGCAAGATCCTTACAAGTCGGATACCCGCAGAACCCGCAATCTAATCCCAGAGTTGTTTTCTTTGCCGCAATCACGACTATATGATCCGTGTTCTTTATGCTATCCGCATCCCTTGCGCAGCTGGGCCTGTTATCGCGTTTTGCTATCTTTCCCATGCCCGAGATAACTTTCTTCTTGTCGGCTTTACTAAGTATGGTCACTATAAGGTTATCCTGGCCTCTGGTCTTGGGAGCGGTCCTTGCTGCTACACACATGAATTCTGCAACATCTTTCAGGGCCTTATCTTTTATATCTTCATATTTCCTGGGCATTTCCCCCTCCTTGATTTTCACAAAAAAGGACGGCTAAGAAGCCGTCCTTTTCTTCACGCTTATAGATTAACGCTGAACGTTATTCTTTATTCTCTTCAGAAGCAACATCTCCGCCTTCTTCAGACTTCGGTTCTTCCTCAGCCGGTTTTTCTTCTGCAACAGGTTCAGTCTCAGCTTTAGGCTCTTCCTGAGCAGGAGCTTCCCCTTCAAGACCTTTCTGGCTAAGAGCTATCTTCTTCTGGACTCCGTCTATGTGAATGATCTTCACCTTAAGGATATCGTCCACTTTGTACAGCTCTTCCATCCTTTGGTTCGCCTCAAGCTTGATCTCAGAAACATGAAGAAGCCCTTCAAGATCATCTTCAAGCTCCACGAAAATACCGAAATTGGTAATATTCGTTACCTTACCATCACAGACGGTATCCGGCTTGTATTTTTTGATTATCTCGTCCCAGGGATCCTGAGCTAGCTGCTTGATACCCAGAGCGATCCTTCTGTTCTGTTCGTCCACGTTCAGGATCATAGCTTCTATATCCTCACCCTTCTTGAGGATATCCTTAGGATGAGTCACCCTCTTTGTCCAGGAAAGGTCTGAGACATGCACAAGTCCTTCAACGCCTGTTTCCAGTTCTACGAAAGCTCCGTAATCCGTTACAGCGCTGATCTGCCCCTTAACGCGATCGCCTACCTTGAACCTTTCTTCCACACCTTCCCATGGGTCAGCTTCGAGCTGCTTGACGCCAAGAGAAAGTTTTTGGTTGTCCCTATCGACCTTAAGAACCATGGCTTCAACACTATCTCCCAGCTGGAACTTTTCGGTGGGATGATTGAACTTCTTTGACCATGAGAACTCAGATATATGGATAAGGCCTTCGATGCCTTTCTCCAGTTCGATGAAAACACCGTACGGCATTATATTTACCACCTTACCGGTAATAACGCTGCCTTCCTGAAATTTCTCTTCGATGTCCACCCACGGATTAGCGGTCTTTTGTTTGAGTCCCAGTGAAACTTTTACGCTGGTTTTATCAAAATCCAGCACCTTAACTTCTACTTCATCACTTACTTTCACGACCTCGTTCGGATGGTTTATACGTCCCCAACTCATATCGGTAATATGCAAAAGGCCCGTTATGCCTCCGCCTATATCGATAAAAGCTCCGAAATCGGTTATGTTACGTACTATACCTTGTACAAGGTCACCTTTATTGAGACCTTCAAGTATAGCGCGTTTTTCATCCTGTCGTTTTTCCTCAACTATTTCCTTGCGAGATAGAACTATGTTCTTGCGAGGAATGTTTATTTTTACTATCTTGAACCTCATCTTCTGGCCCACTATGCTGTCGGGTCCCCCGAAATCCTGCATCATGGACAAACTGGCCGGCAGAAAAGCATCCATGCCGACATCGACCATAAAGCCTCCTCTGACTTTCTTGAAGACCTTACCTTCAATCACATCGCCTTCTTTATGGTTCTCGACGATGTTCTGCCACCCTTTGAACCTCTTAGCCTTTTCGTGAGAAAGAACGACCATGCCCATATCATTTTCCTTAGCTTCCAGCATGACGTCTATCTCGTCACCGACTTTCAGTTCATTTGCATCGGATACTTCAGACTTTAGTATGACCCCTTCCGATTTATACCCTACATCGACGAGGATCTCCTTTTCTCCGATTTGAACGATCTTACCTCTGATGATCTGCCCTTCCTGTACATCCTTGATGCTCTCCTCGTACAGCCTCATCATTTCATCGTTCGGTTGTTTGTTCTCTCTTTCCAATACCATCACACTAACCAACTCCTTCTCTATAGATTTTCGAACTCATATTTTACCTTTTTTCGCGAAAAGATTCAATGTTTTTTTCCGTAAATGCGCATCAGCATTTAGGCTACGTCAAAATATGCTTTTTTTGATAGATCTAGCAGCTTCCTTAAAGGGTTATCCTGCCTTCTTCTAAGTCTTTTTTAAGATCCCCTATCCTATCCATGACCAGGCTGGAAACTGTTTCGTAATCCTTACGATCCGGACCGGCTACCCTCAAATATTCTTCGGGCGATATAGGTTTACCTATGATCGCTCCCGCTTTGGTCCCGAACACAACGCCCTTGCCTTTCGGGAAAGCTTTAGCGGAACCGTAAACAAAGACAGGGACCACAGGTACCTCGGCTTTTACCATCAAAAACCCCGTACCGATCTTTGCTTCCTGAAGACTGCCGTCTTCTGATCGCGTCCCCTCCGGGAATACACCTACTACACATCCCTTTTTCAACCGCCGCAGAGCTTCTTTTATGCCCTTAACGGCATTCTTACCTCGCTTAGTAGGTATACAACGCACGTTCCTGGTCCAGAAACCTATTATGGGATGATCAAAAAGTTCCTGTTTCGCCATGAAGTTTACCGGATATTTCCGACAGGCAAGAGCGACCATTGGAGGATCCATTAAGCTAGCATGATTTGACGTTATTATGAACGGCGGTTTGGGAAGGTTTTCTTGTCCAAATACACGGATCTTGAGCATTATTTTTAAAGAGAGTATGAATATTTCCCTAGAAATATAAAACAACATATCTACTTCGCGTTAACATACTGAACGATCTTTGTAACAACTTCTTCAATAGAAAGATCGGTAGTATCGATAAATATCGCATCCTCTGCTTTTTTTAAAGGCCCTACTTTTCGTGTCTTATCCGTATGGTCCCTCTGTTTAAGATCATCAGTAACTTCAGCCCGCGTGATAGGATGTCCTTTAGCACGCATTTCGGCTAGTCTACGTTCTACTCTTTCATCGAAAGAGGCATCAACATAAAATTTGTGCTTAGCGTTTGGTAGGACTACAGTCCCGATATCCCGCCCTTCCATTACGATACCGTTCATATCACCGGCCATATGTCTCTGCAGGCCTACACAATTTTCTCTTACAGCAGGTATCTTGCAAACATGTTTAACGTTCGTGGTCACTTCCATCTTGCGTATATCTTTAGTTATATCTTCACCATCCAAAACAACACGGATAAACTTCTTCCCGTCTTTTTCATCCGGAACAAGTGCAAAGTTCAGCTCGGAAGATAGTTTTATTATCTCGTCCTCATCCCCCAGATCAATGTTCTTCCTCATTACCTTAAGAGTAAGTGCCCTGTACATGGCCCCGGTGTCGATGTAAATATACCCCAGGCGATCGGCAACAAGCCTGGATACCGTACTCTTACCACTACCGGCCGGACCGTCTATAGCAACTGCTTTGGCATTCTTAAATAATTTCATCTCTTTTCTTCTTGTAACTTTCCAGTTTTTTCTTAAGATCCTCTCCGCTTTTATCCCGGATATCCTTCTCGATCCCGGAAAGTATCTCTTTATACCGCTCTATCGATCTCAACACGTTATCACGATTACTAATAAAAATATCACTCCATAACGTAGCATCCGATGCTGCTATCCTTGTAGTATCCTTGAAACCAGTAGCAACCATGCTTAAGGGAACTCTTTCCTCCAGAGCGCCTGCCAGAGCATAAGCTACAACATGCGGAAGGTGGCTGGAAAAAGCTAGATACTCATCATGTTTCTCGGGAGCAAGCTCTACTACCTTTGCACCTGTCTCTTCCCATAGCCCTTTAAGCTTGTTCTTACTGTCCTCCGGTGTATCAATAGTCGGCGTCAAGATACATACTGACCCTTCAAAAAGTTCAGGTGAAGAAAATTCTACCCCGGCTTTTTCGGATCCGGCAAGCGGATGTCCTCCCACAAAAACGAATTTATCTTTGAAGGAGTCCGCATACTCAACTATCTCTTTCTTGGTGCTTCCCACATCAGTGACCACTACATCCGGTGAATCTACCGTACAAGCTAACTTTTCCAACACTTCCCGTATGGTGTGCACCGGCGTCGCTATAAAAATAATGTCAGCTCCGGAAATCGCTTCTTCATAACTGTTAACGAACCCGTGCGTAAAGGCTTTTTCTTTTATGGCTCTGTCGAGTGAAGATTGTCTGCGGCATATGCCCACGACTTCCTCGGCCAGCCCCTTCTTCAGGAGAGCTTTGCCGAGAGATCCTCCTATGAGGCCTGTTCCTATAATAACTACTTTTTTAAATTTCATAGCCATTCTCTCTTCTTGCTTTTTACCAGATTTCTCTACCCACTGCTTCTGCGACCTTTGATGCATCTTGCATAAGCTTTTCGAACTTTTCCGGCAATAGAGATTGATCTCCATCTGAGAATGCGTCTTCCGGAACCGGATGGACTTCTATCATAAGGCCATCAGCTCCGGCTGCTATCGCCGCGCACGACATGGTGCTCACCATTCCCCACCTACCGGTACCATGTGATGGATCTACAACCACTGGAAGATGAGTAAGACTCTTAAGCGCAGGTACGGCATTTAAGTCCAGGGTGAACCGGGTGAAATCCTCAAATGTTCTTATCCCTCTTTCACAAAGTATTACCTGTGAATTGCCGCCTGCCAGAATATATTCAGCGCTCATAAGAAACTCTTTTATTGTATTCGCAATCCCTCTCTTCAATAAAACAGGTTTACGCATTTTACCTACTTCTTTGAGAAGGTTGAAATTCTGCATATTCCTGGCACCTATCTGGATAATATCCACGTATTTTTCGAACATTTCCACATGCCGCGGATCCATAAGTTCAGATACGACCAGAAGTCCCGTTTTCTCCCTGGCTTCAGCCATATATTTTAGGCCTTCTTCTCCAAGTCCCTGAAAACTGTATGGACTGGTCCTTGGTTTGAACGCACCACCCCTAAGAGCAACAGCACCCGACTTGCGAACGGATTCAGCCGTATCCATAAGCATTTCTTTAGTCTCAACGGAACACGGTCCGGCCATGACCACCAGTTTCTGACCACCGATCACTATGCCCTTGCCTAGATCGAACTGGCTTGGTTCCGGCTTATATTCTAAGGATGCCAGTTTATACGGCTTTAAAATAGGCAGGACCTTCTCTACTCCCGGTACACCTTCAAGCGGTATCACTCTTAAGACATCCTCTTCACCAATAACCCCTATAATTGAACGCTCTACACCTTCGGATAACCAGGGTTTTAATCCCAGACTCTCAATCTTATCCATTAAATGATTTACTTGCTCTTTTGTAGCGTTGGGTTTTAGTACTATTATCATGCTGTCTCCTTAATTTCAGGTATTTCCTTCAAAACTTCCTCGAACGCTTTGAGGAACATTTCGTTCTCTTCAGGTAATCCTATGTTCACCCGTATACAACCCTTAAGCCCCCAAGGCGAGATGTCGCGTATTATAACTCCCTTCTTGAGAATAGCCTCAAAAACCTGAGTAGAATCACGGTTCGTTTCAAGAAGTATGAAATTTGTCTTACTCGGTATATATTTTATCCCGAGAGAATCGAATTTCTTATAAAGTTTTTCTTTCCCCTCCCGGATCAGAGCCACTGACGCATCCCGATATTCATCATCATCAAGAGCTGCTATGGCCGCTGCTTGCGCGAGAGAATTTACATTGAACGGCTCTCTCGCTTTATTGATGGCCATCATCAAATCTTTTCTCGCTATACCATATCCCACACGAAGACCGGCAAGACCGTATGCCTTCGAAAAAGTCCTGGTTATAATTATGTTGCGGTCTTCCCGCTTTATAAGACCGATAGATTCAGGATAATCACCACCAACAGCAAATTCGTAATACGCCTCATCCAGAAAAATGAGAATATCTTTTGGCACTTTTTCTATAAACTCATCAAGTTCTTGTTGCGTCACATAGCTCCCGGTAGGGTTGTCCGGATTGGCAATAAAAATAACCTTGGTCCTGCTATTAACAGCTTTAAGCATACCCTTAAGATCGTATTTATAATCTTTTAAAGGCACAAGCCGTACCTTAGCCCCTGCTATTACAGAAGCTAACCTGTAGATCAGAAATGTCGGATCCGCAATGACAACTTCGTCTCCACGTTCAACGAACGCGCGTAATGCCAGTGAAATGAGCTCGTCAGACCCGTTACCAAAAATAAGATTATCTTCATCAATAGATAATTTTTCGCTCAGTGCTTTCCTGAGATAAAAGCACCAGCCATCTGGATACCTATTGACTTTTTTTGCTTCTGAAGCGATCGCTTCAACAACTTTCGGCGATGGATCCATCGCGTTCTCGTTTGAAGCAAGCTTGACAACATTGTCCAGCCCTAGCTCCCGTTTTACTTCCTCTATAGGTTTGCCGGGCTTATATATCGGGATAAAATTGATTATTTTCCGCCAAGGAGTCTTTGTTACGCATATTTTTAAAAGTTCCCACATATTCTTCATGCTCGCAATCCTTATCTACCCTTGGGGTAAGATCCAAGGATCTTAACAAAATGACATTTGTTCTCCAGGTCCTCAAACGCCTTTTTCACCTTAGGCGCGTTGCAATGGCCTTCAAGGTCGATGAAGAAATAATATTTCCAAGCCCTCATTTTTGAAGGCCTGGACTCGATTTTAGTAAGGTTGATCTTCCTGTTCTTGAAAGAGCTCAGCATATCATGCAAAACTCCGGGCCTGTCTTTTACGGAGAACATTATCGATGTTTTGTCGGAACCGGAGATCTTGCTCATATGCTTTCCAATAACAAGGAACCTGGTCACGTTAGTAGATGAATCTTCAATGGACCTGGCAATGATCTTTAGTTTGTTTTTCTTAGCTGCCAATTCACTCGCTATACAGGCTGAATCTGACCGCTCGGAAATTATTTCCGCAGCCTTCGCCGTTGAAGCACAATCATAAAGAACAGCTTTAGGAAAATTTTTCTCGATCCAAGCGCGACACTGCCCGAAAACCTCGGACTTCGAATAAATCCTTTTTATGGATTTTTTGTCGCTTTTCCTGCCGAGAAGACTGTGCTTGATCGGAAGATATATTTCCGAACAGATCATAAGCTGAGAATCTACGAACATATCAAGGGTATGGTTTACGGCTCCTTCGCTTGAATTTTCAATCGGTACCACTCCATAATCCGCATTATCTTTCTCTACCTCACGAAACACGTCCGAAATACTGTCACAGGACAAGTACTTCACGCTTGATCCGAACTTTTTTAAGGAAGCCTGGTTCGTGAACGTAAGTTCAGGGCCAAGATACGCTACTTTTGTCGGATGTTCCAAAGAAAGACAAGCCGACATAATCTCAGCGTATATGGCTTTCATAGATTCACTCGATATGGGCCCTTTATTGCTTTTGGACACTCCGGCGTATACATGGCTCTCCCTATCAGGGCTGTAAAGAGGCTGTTTCCCGGCTTTTTTTAGCTCGCCGATAGAACGGCTTACTTTTCCCCTCTTGTTTATCAGTTCCACTATGCGGGAATCTATTTTATCAATCTCTTTTCTCAGATCACTCAGCTTTTTCGGGCTCATTGTCTGACTCCTTTACTGTAGCTTCTTCCGGTTCACTAGCGCTACTCTCCAAAACCTCTTGATTGTCGGGTACCGGTGATACAGCCTCCTCGTTATCCACCACTTCCTGGGGCTTGCCGTATTCAAGATCCTCTTCGCTGAAATCCCTTAAAAGCGGAAGATCATCCAGAGAATTCAAACCGAATATCTCAAGGAATTTTTGAGTGGTCCCGTACACAAGTGGCCGGCCTATAACGTCTTTTCTGCCTTTGACCTGTATAAGTTCTTTATCTAAAAGGGTTTGGAGAACACCACCTATATTCACACCGCGTACGCTTTCTACTTCGGCCCTGGTAGCTGGTTGCTTATAAGCGATTATAGCGAGAGTCTCAAGCGAAGGACCGGTAAGCCTATCCACTTGCTTCTGGTAAAGATTGCCTATCCAGGGCATATACTCCGGCTTAGAAACTATACAACACCTACCGGCGATCTCGGCTATATTGAACGCTCTTGTTTCCCCAGAATATTCTTCCTTTAACCGACGGATACCTTCTTCAATATCTTTAGCGTCTGCAGTATCTATCGCAGCCCTTAACTCTTCCCTGCTCAACCCCTGTTCAGAAACAATAAGTAGCGCTTCGATTATATTCTTTATCTTTTCGCTATTTTCCATTTTCTCCTCTACCTTGTTATTCACTCTTTGTATCGTTTTTTACCAGTTCCGGATTCCTGAGGATCTCTATATCCTCGAACGGACCTGTCTGCGCTACAAAGACCTCTCTCATCTTTATAAGTTCCAGTATGGCCAGGAATATTACTATAACCTCATCCTTACCCTCGGCCTTATCAAACAATGACGAAAAATACATTTTCGGTTCCTTGGCCAGAATGTGATATATCTCGTGTATCTTATCACTGACCGTGAACTCGTTCTTTATGACCTTATGGAACGTCTTTTTAGGAACGGTCGTAAGTATCTTCCTGAAAGCCGTTATAAGATCGAACAGGCTTGCTTCAAAATATTCTGTGCCGTCATCTGAAACTATCTTTCCTTTATCGCCTTCGCCTCTTCTAAGGAACAGGCTCTTATGTTCCTCATGCATCGTCTGCAGATGAGAAGCCGCTTCCTTATATTTTTTGTATTCCAGCAGTCTCCTTACGAGCTCATCCCTGGGATCTTCTTCCTCTTCAACTTCTTCGTCCGTCTCATCGGGAGGCAGGAGCATTTTGCTCTTAATGTGTATCAAAGTGGCCGCCATCACCAGGAATTCCCCAGCTATCTCGAGATCGAGCATTTTCATAAGATCCATGTAATCCAGATACTGCTGGGTAACTTTCGCTATAGGGATATCATAGATATCGATCTTATCCCTTTTTATAAGGAACAGTAAGAGATCGAGTGGTCCTTCGAATATATTGAGTTTTACTTTATAAGACATATCTTTGGCTATTAATCAATGACCTGGTGAAGACACTTTTTCACTTTGGTTATCGTGTGATGCGCGACTTCCCTGGCTTTCTCGGAGCCTTCTTTTATTATCTTGTGCACTTCGTCGTCCGTAAGCGCAGCTCTTCGTTCCCTTATTGGGTCAAGAAACTCATTCAGGGCCTTGGCAAGTTTCTTTTTTACTTCGACATCCCCTACTTTACCGGTTTTATACCTTTTCTTAAGATCATCTACTTCTTCGGTGTCCGGATTAAAGATATCATGATATATGAAAACGGGGTTCCCTTGTACCTTGCCCGGGATATCCGCCCGTACCCTGTTAGGGTCGGTGTACATGCTATGAACTTTTTTATTCACAATCTCAGGAGTATCTGCAAGCGAAATAAAATTCCCATAGCTTTTTGACATCTTGCGGTTGTCCAACCCTACCAACTTTGAGACCTTTGTCAGCATGGGCTGAGGCTCTACGAATATTTCCTTCTCGTATAGGCCGTGGAACCTGCGGATGATCTCTCTGGCAAGTTCAAGATGATGTTTCTGATCCTCACCTACCGGCACCAGATCCGCCTTATAGAGGGCGATGTCCGCCGCCTGCAGCACAGGGTACCCCAGGAACCCGTAGGTAGCAAGCATGCGTCCCTTAATCTCTCTAAGCTGCTCCTTGTAAGTCGGGCACCTTTCCAGCCAGCCTAAAGGAGTAATCATAGAGAATACCATGGCAAGTTCCAGATGCTCCGGTACCATGCTCTGGATGAAAATAACGCTTTTCTTTGGATCTATCCCGCAGGATATCCAATCCTTGACGATCTCGAAACTGTTCTTCTTGATATCCGAAGGTTTTTCATACTCGCTCATTAGCGCATGCCAGTCGGCGACCATAAAAAAACATGCATACTCTTTCTGCATCTCGACCCAGTTATTTAGAGCGCCCACAAGATGGCCGAGGTGAAGTTTACCCGTCGGTCTCATTCCGCTAAGTATATTTTTCTTCTTCATGTGGATAATGTTTTCCGTGACCTTTGATAAGTCACTATTTTTCCAGCCTTCTAGCTACTTTCTCTATGATATAAGCTTCAAATATATCGTTTTTTCGAACATTGTTGAACCCTTTTAAGGAAATACCACACTCAAAACCTTCTCTTACATCCCGGACATCATCTTTGAACCTTCTGAGCGCGTTTATGCCCCCCTCAAAGACTATTTCATCACCGCGTTTAACTCTTATACGGTCTTTCCGGTGTATGGTCCCCTTAAGAACAGCGCAACCGGCAACCTTACCTGTCTTCGATGATTGAAACACCTCGCGCACTTCAGCACGCCCCTGAAATACCTCTTTCTCTTCGGGTTCAAGTAACCCCTCCATCGAAGCCTTTACGTCAGCAATGGCTTCGTATATGACGTCATAAACATGGATATCTACTTTTTCGTCCTTTGATATCTCTTCCGCTTTGGAATCTATTTTTACATGGAACCCTATTACAACACCGTTCGATACCATAGCGAGCATTACGTCAGATTCATTGATGTTACCAACGGCCGCATGTATAATTTTTACCTTAACTTCTTCAGTCTCAAGATCCTCCAAAGATTGTGCAATAGCTCCTATCGATCCCTGTACATCCGCTTTAAGGATGATCTTGAGCTCTTTCATGCTTCCGTCAACGACAAGGCTGTGAAAATCTTCCAAGCTGACCCTTTGGCTCCCAGCCATTTTACCTTTCCTGTTCTCGCCCTGTTTAAGTAATGCTAACGTCCTGGCTTTTTTCTCGTCCTTTACGGCAAAGAATTCTTCACCGGCTTCGGGTACTCCCTGGAGCCCTAACACTTCTACAGGAGTAGCTGGAGGGGCTACTTGAACCCGTTCGCCTCTATCGTTTATCATCGCCTTGACCTTGCCAAAAAAGGAACCGCACAAGACGATGTCTCCCGGATATAAAGTACCGTTCTGAACAAGCAGGGTCGCTACTACACCTTGACCTGGTGTTTTCTTACCTTCGATCACGGTCCCGCGAGCCCTCAATTTCGAATTGGCCCTCAGCTCAAGCATATCTGATTCCAGCATGAGCATCTCCATAAGAGTATCAATACCTTCGCCTGTCTTGGCCGATACTTCTATCATGACGGTCTTTCCGCCCCAGTCTTCCGGGGTAAGGTCTTCCCCCTGCAATTCCCTCTTCACCTTATCCGGACTAGCGTCAGCAAGATCGCACTTATTTATCGCAACAACTATCGGCACTCCCGCCGCCCTGGCATGGTCAATCGCTTCCTTCGTCTGCGGCATCACCCCATCATCAGCGGCAACTACGAGGACTACAACGTCCGTAGCATGCGCACCTCTGGCTCTCATAGCCGTAAAAGCAGCATGACCCGGAGTATCGAGAAACGTAACCGATCCGCCCGGAAGATCTACTTTGTAAGCACCAATATGCTGCGTAATCCCGCCTTTCTCTCCCTTGGTTACCATAGTATTACGTATGTAATCAAGTAACGAAGTTTTTCCATGATCGACATGCCCCATGAACGTAACTACAGGTGCGCGTGCTTCTATAGCGACTTTTTTCTCATCGTGGTGTTCCGCAACAAGTTCTTTCTCCATGGATGCAACCGTATCGTGAAGTTCCAGCTCATATCCAAAATAGGTCATGATATCCCGTACTGCATCTTCTTCGAGATCCTGGTTTATATTCACTAGCATACCTTTGCCCATTACATACTGGATAATCTCGTTAGGCTTCTTATTTATACTAGGTGCCAGATTCCTGATATTGATCGGTACCTGCAGCTTTATCTTTTGCGGCGTCTTTCTTTCTGGCGGTTTTACCGCACTAGTAACAGGCTGCACCCTTCTTCCTGAGCCAGAAGTTACTACAGTTCTCTTCACCTTTCTTATTTTAGGCCTGACCTTACGGATCCTCTGGATTTTTGATATGCCCGGTTTCGCTTTACCGGCCGCTTCTTTTACCAATTCTTCGGGCGAGAGTTTTTTGGCCTGCGTTACCGGGGGTTTCGGCCCTGCCACTTTTTCGACCTTAGGAACTTTTTTTATTGCCGGTTTGGCCATCTCTTCCATGGCCTTAGTTTCTTCCGGCGCGGCCTTCTTAACTATACGGATCCCCCCAAGAGCACCTGTTTTTGGTTTTTCCTTTAATGCTTTTTGCTCTTCGGCTTTCGGCTTGGCTTCTTCTTCCTTTTTCTTAGGTTCGGCTTCCGTTTTTTCCGTTATCTTTTTGGCTTTTGTCTTTTTTTCTTCTGGTTTAGTCTCTTTTTCTTTTTTCTCAGTCTTTTTAGTTTTTGTCTTGGCTGCAACTGCTGCCTTAGCGGGTTTCTTCGCCACCTTCTTAGCAGGTTTCTTCGCCGGTTCCGGCACGCCCAATTTAAGCCGGACCAGGCCAGCAATCTTGTCATCCACTTCACTGCTTGGACTATCAGCATCCACGTAGAACTTGCGAAGCTGTTCTAAAATAGCGTCATCGGAAACGCCTAGTTCTTTGGCTAACTTACTGACCTTTATAGACATAAAACTCCTGCTCTATTTCTCTTCCTCTTTCTCTTTGGAGTCCGCTTCCTCTTCTTCGGAAGTTTCTTCGTCAGAGCCGACATCTTCGTCGGTTCCTTCTTCTTCCGGGGTCTCCTCCGACCCTGGTTCCTCTTTTACCGCTTCCTCTTCAGCAACTTCAACTTCTTCCTCTTCAGCGGCTTCAACTTCTTCTTCGGCAACCTCTGGTTCTTCTGCCTCCGCTTCTTCTGCTTCTTGCGCTGCCAGCTGAGCTGCCGCTTCTTCACATGCGGCAATTATCTTTTCAGCTGTTTTCTGGCCTATACCGTCCAGCTCCAATAATCCTTCTACACCGGATTGCTGCACTTTCTCAACGCTATCAAAGTCCGCAGCTTCCAACGTCTTAAGCGTTTTTTCGCCTATACCCTGTACTTCAGAAATAGGTATTTCCCATACCACTTCTGTTGATTCGGCTACCAGTTCCCATCCCAATAACCTTGAAGCCAACCGTATATTCCTACCCTTCTTGCCTATAAGCAGTGAAAGCTGGTCCTGTGCCACTACGAGAGTTATACTCTTATTTTCTCTATCCACAACCATCTGGGATATTTCGGCCGGGCTTACTGCGGCCTTAAGATATGCGCGGATATCATTGTCCCATCGGACGATATCTATCCTTTCACCATGAAGTTCTTTTACAATATCTCTCACTCTGGATCCGCGCATACCTACGCACGCGCCAACCGGATCCACTTTTTCTTCTTTTGAAGAAACGGCTATTTTCGTACGTTCTCCAGCCTCCCTAGCCACTGATTTTATCTCTACTATCCCTTGTGATATTTCAGGAACTTCCATCTCAAAGAGTTTCTTTACAAATCCGACATCAGTACGTGACAATATGATCTCAGGGCCGCCTGTGCCTCTTTCCACTTTCCATAAATACGCCCTTATCTGTTCTCCCTGACGGAATCTTTCCCTGGGGATCTGCCCGGATTTCGGAAGTAAAGCTTCCGCGTCATCAAGCTCGATTATTACGTTACCTTTCTCAAAACGATGGACGGCTCCGCTAACTATCACTCCGACCTTTTTTTCGTACTTCTCGAATATAACGTCTCTTTCGGCCTCACGTATCTTCTGGATTATGACCTGTTTGGCAGTCTGGGCAGCTATACGTCCGAACCTGTCGTTCTCAACTACCTCGCCCCCAGCGAAAACCGTTATCTCTCCAGTTTCCTGATCCATAGTTACGGTAATGTCTTCTTTTGATATCTCAGGGTCGTCTATTACTTTGCGCGCGGCGCTAACCAAGGCGCTTTCAATAGCCTCAAAAAGTATCTCCTTGCTGATACCTTTTTCCCTTTCGATCCTTTCTACTGCTGTTAACAGTGCTCCATTCATATTATCTCTCCGTCTTTCCTTCTATATTGATACCCATAATTTAGCTTTAGCCACGTTAGTTCTTTCTATACGAATCTCATTGCCGTCTTCATCCTCAATAGTGATGTCTTGCCCCCCGTCAGCTTTCACTAACTTGCCAATAACGGCACTTTTACCGTTCACAGGTTCATGCGTCTTAACTTGAACCTGCTTGTCCAAAGCCCACAGAAAATCATTGTCGTTTCTAAGGGGCCTATCCAGTCCAGGAGAACATACTTCCAGCGTATATCCCCCTTCAAACATCTTCTGTTCGTCCATCCAGGACCTTATTCTCTTGTTAAAAGCGGTGCACTCATCAAGAGTTATCCCGCCTTTTTTATCCAAGACAATCTCCAAAAAGAAACCTCTCCCACCCCTTGTGGAAAGACCAACTATCTCATACTCTGAACTTTCGGCTTCTTTATGTATATATTCAGATAATTCTTTAGGTATAATACTACTATCCATCATTCACCTCATAATTTACCGGCAAAAAAATAAGTGGGCGCTAGGGCCCACTTACATTTGTTGCATTGCTTGTATGTGATTGTAATATAATAATATAGGGTTGTCAAGGAGAATCCGGATTCTACGGTTCAGTTCTTCGATTGCCCCTTGCGCTTCTTCTCATATTAGGATAAAAAGGCTTTATGGATGCCGTTCATATATCCAGATGCTCCTTATTCAAGAGTTTGGCTGCTTCTTCATCAACCAAGAATACAGGATCACTACTCGCCAGAGCGACTTGAGCAGCTGGTAGGGGTGAATTATCTTCTTCCAGTACTTCTTTTAAAGTTTCAGCTTTCTCTGCACCGCTTATAAGGAGTAATATGTTACAAGCATTGTTTATAACGGGAAATGTAATACTTACTCTTTCATGCATTATGCTTTTCCCTTTAACAGGGACCGCTAATTTGTGGTGTTCAAGTGCCGCTTCTGTGCCGGGAAAAAGTGAAGCGGTATGACCATCCTTACCCATCCCCAGTATCACAAGATCGAACCGGGGAACTTCATTTTCTTCCAATGCAAAGAAATTTTTCACCCGCTTTTCGTATTCAGAAGCCGAAAACTCGGCATCTCCCAGGTCCACCGGTATCCTATGCACATTATCCTCAGATATTCCCAAAGGATCAAAAAGACTCTCTTTTATCATTCTGAAGTTACTTTCCGTATCCTCAAAGGGAACCACACGTTCGTCTACCAAGAACATATGTGTATACTGCCAGGGAAGATCTTCTGTATGGCTGGAAAGTTTGCGATAAAGATCGATTGGCGTACTTCCGCCTGAAAGCGCTACGATGAATGAACCCTTTTTCTCAACCGCTTGCCGGGCCATATCTTTCCAGAGACCTACAGTGAATTCTGCTATCTCTTCTTTCGTATCGAATATACGAATTCTTTTTTTCATTTATTTTCCGGTAGAATGTGTTTTTGTCTTAATCTTCCAGGTCCCAGAACGGCGGGAACAGACCATCATCATATTCTACAGAAGTAGTCCCTTCAGGCCGGCCATAAGAATCATAATATGAAGTCGTCTCGCCGGCCAACGGAGGGATAGGATTATATTCCTCAGCTGGAAGAGGCTCCTTATCTCCTACATATTGTTTCGCTACAAGATCGCCTTCAGAATTGTATTGCTTGCGTTCCTTTAAGTTACCATCAGGGCCATAATAGCCCTCGGCGATCATGTTGCCATCTTCGTATTTCCAGCGCATTGCAGCCCACCCGTCAGCACCTTCGCGAAGCTGCCCGTCCTCTCCGTAATAAGCTTCCCCTGTTTTATGGCCTTCATCATCATACTTTATATATTGCTCCATGGTCCCGTCTTCCCTGTAATACTTTTCTTCCAACAGGTTTCCGTCACCATCAAGCTTTTTCGCTGTTCTCACTTCACCGCTAGGCCAGTAATCTTTGGATTCCATCCAGGTGCTTTGGGCGAAACACGTATGCCCACAAATAAAGACCATCCCCAACAAAAGCATAAATACGACTGTTTTTTTCATTTTATTACCCTTTCTAATCATTAGTATCCAGCGAACTGCTCGGTTCTCACACATTCTTCGGTAAGCTTAAGCTCCTCTTTTAATATCTCTGTAAGACACGCAACCATTCCCGGAGGACCGCATAAATAAAAAACCCTTTCATCAAAATCGGGTATTTCTTCTTTTATCATACACGCGTCTATCCTCCCCGTCTTACATGTTCCCGGTGCAGGACACACATCGGGATCCGTAAGTGTATATATAACGCGTAAGTTATCGTTCGCTCCCTGCATCTGATCAAAGTCTTCTTTGAAAACGATGTCCTCCTCCGTATTATTCCCGTAAAGCAGGACCATGTCTACTGGAAGCTTGTTATCAGTAGCATATTTGAACATGCTTCTGATAGGAGTTATTCCTATTCCACCCGAGAGAAAAGCGATTTTCTTGTTTTCCTCAAGCGTAAATTTCCCGTAAGGCATTTGGAGTTTAGCTTTAGCTCCAGGCTCTATGCCATCAAGCGCCTCAGAGAATTCGCTTTCCGTAATCCGCTTGGTAAATTCGACATATCCCTTTTCGGTGGGAGAACTTGAAAAAGAAAAAGGTTTGCGCTGCTCTTCTCCGTTAATATCGATGGCCACAAAAAAGAATTGGCCTGCTTTGAACTCAACGCCCTCATTAACCTTGAAACGGAAGCTTTTGACGTTGTGCGTCCTCCGTATAACATCCGTGACCTCTGAATTGAATTCTATCATATCTTTCTTTCTAGTCGCACTTAAGCCCGCTAATGGCGTCTTCTTCCGTATCAAAGTGCTGTATAGCACGCTCTATCTTGAGTATCTCCGTCAGATCCTTTTCTCTTTTATTAACGTTGATTATACCGATCTTTATGCCTTCTTTGAGATTCTCTTTTATAAAGTTCATTATACATGCAAACCCCGCCGTATCTATATCATCAACTTCAGCAAAATCTAAAAGTATAGCTTTAGTATCATCGTCCTTAACAACAGGCGAACAAACCTGGTAATAATCTGCAGCGGTATCAACGGTATACGTGCCGAACATCTTGTATACTTTTACCCCGCAATCTTTTTTAACCAGTTTCATCCGTTCATTGTCGGTTCCCATATGGAAGTATCCTTGTGTTATATTACTTCAAACTTTTAAGAGCTTTCTTTACCTGCTCAACAGCTTTCTCTTTATCTATAAGTTCCTTTTTGCCGGAAGACCTGTCCTTGAGTTCCACTTTTCCCTTATCAAGTCCTTTCTTCCCTACAACTACCTGTAGAGGGAACCCCACAAGATCAGAATCTTTAAATTTCACTCCCGGGGTCTTCTCCCTATCGTCTATAAGTGTCTCTATGCCTGCCTCGGATAGCCCCTTATAAATCCTCTCAGCTTCAGACCAAACTTCTTCCTCCTTACCAACGGGTATCACCACGACCTCGCTTGGACTCAATGACGCCGGCCATATTATCCCGTCCTTATCATGGCTGTTCTCTATAAGGGCGGCAAGTATCCTGTTCACCCCTATACCGTAACAACCCATGATCACTGGTTTTTCCTTGCCACCCTCATCCAGGAAAGTCGCACCCAGAACTTCGGAATACTTTGTACCGAGTTTGAAAGTATGCCCAAGCTCTATGGAATATTTCATCTCTATCTTACCGCCGCATTTCGGGCAGACATCTTCGGCGGTTATCATCCTTGCGTCTATCCATTCAGTTACCTTGAAATCTTTTACCGGCGTAACGTTTTTAAGGTGTTTATCCTTCTGGTTGGATCCTGCCACAGCGTTAACCATGCCTCGTACAGCGTTATCCGCAACAATCTTTATCGAAAGCCCCAAAGGACCTGAGAACCCTATATCTCCGCCCGTTACTTCTTTGATCTTGTTCTCTTCGGCGAGTTCAAGCGTATGTACCCTAAGACCATTCTTTATCTTGGTTTCATTGGCTTCGTGGTCACCTCTTAAGAGAACAGCTACAGGCTCGTCATCTGCCAGGTAAATAAGCGTCTTTATAAGATCACGAGTTCTTACTTTCAAGAATTTACTTACATCTTCAACCGAAGTTACAGCAGGCGTATTAACCTCTTCCGGGGTAAGCGGTTTTGTTGTATCTGCATCAGTTTTCGTATCTCCTTTAACGGCAGCTACTTCCGTGCTTGCTGCGTACCCGCAAGAAGAGCATACTATGATCCTGTCCTCGCCTATTTCAGAAGGAACCATGAACTCATGAGAAACGGTCCCGCCCATCAAACCCGGATCTGCTTCAACAGGTATATACTGAAGACCGCACCTGTCGAATATACGGCAATAAGCGTCGTACATCTTTTTGTAGCTCTTCTCCATAGATTCTACATCAACGTCAAAACTGTACGCGTCTTTCATGATAAATTCGCAGCTGCGTACAATGCCGAACCTTGCCCGCACTTCATCACGGAATTTTGTTTGTATCTGATAAAGTATAAGCGGCAGATCCTTGTAAGAACGCACCTCCCGGGACACAAGATCGGTAACGACTTCCTCATGCGTCGGGCCTAACGCTACTTCCCTGCCATGACGATCCTTGAACTTTATCATCACTTCCCCGATATCTTCATACCGGCCTGTCTTTTTCCATAACTCAACAGGCTGTAGAGCCGGCATCAATAGTTCCACAGCTCCCGCACGATCCATCTCCTCGCGTACGATGTTCTTGGCCTTACGTAAAGCTTTGTATCCCATGGGAAGATAAGTATACGCTCCTGCTGCAAGCCGCCTTATAAGACCCGCCCGGACCATAAGTTTATGGCTCGTAGCTTCCGCTTCCTGGGGATCCTCTTTTAACGTGGGTATGAACGTGTTACTCCAACGCATGATTTATCCTTTCATATATGATCTATATTTCCTCTTTTATCATCTTGACCAATTCATCTACGGCGTCATCTACCTTGACTGTTTTTATGATTTCGCCGCCGCGGAATATCGCTCCTTTGTTCTTTCCAAAAGCTATCCCTATATCAGCGCATTTCGCCTCGCCAGGACCGTTAACTTCGCACCCCATAATAGCTATCGTTAACGGCTTATTTGTAATGCTTTTAATCTCTTTTTCCAGCTCTTCCACAAGAGGGACCAGGTCCACCTGACAACGGCCGCATGTCGGACAGGATATGATACTGTGCCCGAAATGCCTAACTCCTACTGAGCTAAGTATACGTTTGGCTGCATCCACTTCCGGTAGAGGATCACCGGTAAGCGATACCCGTATAGTATCTCCGATACCGTCCAGAAGTAATGTGCCTATACCAACGCTTGACCTTACTATACCTTCCGCTGGTGGCCCGGCAGCTGTAACTCCCACATGAAAAGGATAATCGCATGCTTCGGCCATTTTCCTGTAGGCTTCGACCGTAGTAGACACATCCGAGGCTTTGAGCGAAAGTATGATATCATTAAACCTCTTTTTACGGAACGGCTCAAGATATTTCAGCAGGCAATCGACCATTACATCAGCGGGGTTCCCTCTGCCTGCAGCCATTTCTACTAGAGAACCGGAATTAACGCCAAGCCTTATAGGGATACCTTTCTCAGCTGCCGCATTAATAACACTATTAACAGCATCCTGTCCGGTCATATTACCTGGATTTATCCGTATTTTATCGGCACCGTTTGCGATTGCTTCCAGAGCTAACTTATGATCAAAATGTATATCCGCGATGAGTGGTATATTGATCTCTTTTTTAATATCCGAGATCGCTGAAGCCGCATTGGTATCTTTTACCGCTACGCGGACAAGCTCACATCCGGCATTTTGCAGCTGTCTTATCTGTCTTACAGTGGCGTTCACGTCGGAAGTATCCGTTTTTGTCATCGACTGGATACTGATAAGATGATCCGAACCGATCTTTACATCGCCTACCGTAACTGTCCTTGTTTTTCTTCGTTCTATCATAGTTTTATTTTCCGCCAATCGGAGTGAACTTTATGATATCCTGCCAGCTTACAAACAAAGCAAATGCTATTAGCATAACAAGAGCTATTTGAGTAACAACTTCCTGGACTTTCAGGCTTAAAGGCTTTCCCCGCACCTTTTCGATAGCAAGAAAGATTATATGCCCCCCATCAAGCACAGGAAAAGGAAGCAAGTTGAATATCGCTAGCGCCATGCTCACATGAGCTGTTATTATAAGAAGTGGCACAATACCCAAACGAGCGGCCTGACCCATTAAGTGAGCTATACCGATAGGACCCGATACAGAAGCCTTTACCGGCATCCCTCCTGTGATCAAAAGCCATATCCCTTTATATGTCATCCCCGTAAGAAAAAGAAGTCTTTTACCTCCGTGGTACATGGCCCTTAAAGGATCATACGCTACTGATAAGATCTTGTTCTGAGGAGCTATCCCTATCATAGGGCGCGAAATGGTTTGTCCGAAAATATTCTTTACCGTTGAAATATCCGGGGTTACCTTTATATCCATACGCCGGGCGCCGCGAAGCACTTCAAGATCCAGTGATACTGCGCCTTTATCAGACTTTTCCTTTATAGCTTCTACAATATCATCCCAGTATTCTATTTTTTCACCATTTATCGAAAGTATCTGGTCCCCAACCTCGATACCGGCTTTTTTCGCAGGATAATCTTTAAGCACCTGACCGACTTCATTGGAAAGTGTAGGGATTCCTATCATGAAAATGATCCAGAACAGCACAAAAGCAAAAATATAATTCGTAATAGCACCTGAGGCGATGACCCAGAACCTGTGGCCTACTGGTTTGGTCACGAATTCATCCTCCCGTCCCTGGGATTCAGAAGGATCTTCCCCTGACATTTTTATGTATCCACCAAAAGGTATTATGGAAACCCTGTAATCAGTACCGCCCTTTTGGATGCCCCACAGGCGTTTTCCCATCCCCAAAGAGAAAACTTCGACATTTATGCCGAACTTTTTAGCCGTGATCAAATGTCCAGCTTCATGTATAAGAATAAGAACGCTAAATACCGCTAAAACTACGATAACTGTTAACAATTTCTCAACACCTCCTCGATAGCCCACTTTTCTGAATCTACTATGTCTTCAAGCGACGGCTCGTTTATGTTTTTATGTTTCTTCATGACCTCTTCCACGGCCTTTGTGATATCCGTAAACTTTATTTTGCCCGTCAAGAACAGTTTAACAGCAGCCTCGTTCGAACCGTTCAGAACAGCCGGCATCGTCCCTCCGGCACGAAGAGATTCAAACGCCAATCCGAGCGCCGGGAACTTACCGGTATCAGGCTCTGTAAAGGTCAGACTGCTGACCGCTGAAAAATCTATCCTTTTAAAATCGCTTTCCAGAATATCGGGATACGCAAGCGCTTTCAGTATGGGGAACTTCATGTCTGGATAGAACATGCCGGCCGAAATGGTACCGTCAACAAACTCCACCATTGAATGTATGATAGCCTCGGGATGAATGACCACTTTTATTTTTTCAGGGGCCGTATCGAAAAGCCACCTGGCTTCGATCACTTCAAGACCTTTATTCATAAGGGTTGCAGAATCTACCGTGATCTTTCTTCCCATGTTCCACTTAGGATGGTCAAGCACCTGGTCTACTGAGAGAAATTCAAACTCTTCTTTGTTCTTATCCCTGAGCGAACCGCCACTACCGGTGATATAAAGGGTCCTCACATCTTCTGTCGACCTACCCGCAAGACACTGCATAATAGCACTATGTTCGCTATCAACAGGAATGATTTGCGAAGAAAACTCTTTTAATATCACGCCCGCGCTGACAATCGGCTCCTTGCTAGCAAGCGCCACTGTCTTGCCCGCCTTAAGAGCCCCAATAAGAGGTTTAAGGGCTGTAACACCGGAAATGGCCATAAAGATGATATCCGAGGGTTCTTTCTCTGCAAGACGTTCAAGCCCCTCGTCCCCCTTCAGGATCTCCACACCTTTAAGACCTTTGGCCTTAAGTTCCGAATAAGCTTTTTCAGTATTTATTGAGACTATCTCGGGCTTGAATTCTTCAGCCTGCTCCATAAGAAGGGATACGTTCTCATTGCTCGATATACCTTTTACATTGAACTTTTCCGGATAACATCTCACAACATCCAGAACGCTCTTACCTACAGACCCCGTCGACCCCAGAATTATGATATTTTTCATTGCTGCTTAAAAACCCTTTACATAAAAATAGAAAATAGGCGTGGTGAATAATAAGCTGTCGATCAGAT
This sequence comes from Candidatus Omnitrophota bacterium, assembly GCA_049642065.1. Taxonomy (GTDB): domain Bacteria; phylum Omnitrophota; class Gorgyraeia; order Tantalellales; family Tantalellaceae; genus WJMH01. The sequence goes on from JBAROK010000036.1 coordinate 24,771, forward strand.
CAAGAACCCCGCCTATAGCGGATAAAAAGTGTCCGGAATCCTTAGCATTGCAATCCCTCTTAATGAGACTTTCCGCGAGATCACCTACCTGTCCTAATGTAGCCAGACCTATCCCCAGAACAAAAAGATGTGCAATGGAAAAACCCGTCAGATATCTGCCTACAGTGATCGCCAGAACAAGGCTTATCAGCATCCCTCCCAGAGTACCTTCTTTTGTCTTCTTTGGACTTATCCTCGGGATTAGCTCGTTTTTCCCCCAACGTCTACCCACAAGATAAGCGCCTATATCCGCACCTTTGGTCACTATGATCAGAAAAGCTACAAGGTTAGCTCCGTTATCAAGTAACCTCAATTTTACGAAGAAAGAAAAGAACCAGCCTATATACAAAAGCGAGAATAAAGTAAGCGCCATGCTCACCAGGTGGTCCCGTGCGTTATCCCGTCTTATGAACTGCAGCGTAAGCGCCATAAGACTGGCCACAACTATAAATAGCGGCTCAAGGTTCTTAAGCTCCGGCAGGCCATTACTTATAAACACAACTACAGGTATAAGACTGCCAACTATTGTCCCGAAATATTTATAGACAAAGATCTTTTTATTCTCAACAAGATGAAAGAACTCAAACTGTCCGAACGCTACAAAGAGCGCTATAACTCCACAGAATAGCCATTTTGGAAAAACGTAGATCACCGCCGCTACAAGCGCAACCAATATCACGCTTACGATCGTTCTCAGAGTAAACTTACTCACCGAATCTCCTCCCGCGTTTTTCGTATTCCTCTAAGGCTTTTTCAAGTTCACTGGCGTTAAAATCAGGCCATAAGGTTTCTGTGACGTATATCTCCGAATAAGCTGATTGCCACAAAAGAAAATTACTGAGCCGCATCTCTCCAGAAGTGCGTATTATAAGATCCGGATCGGGAATATCTTTCGTGTAAAGGAACTTTTCGAAATCCTTTTCCTCCCAGGAAGCGACATCTTCTACGCATGCTTTTTTAACCGCATCGAGTATTTCCTGCCGGCCGCCGTAATTGAGCGCTAACGTAAGGATCATCCCGGTATTGGAGGCGCTTCCGTCCATCATGTCCTTTATGAGACCCCTCAACGATGGACTAAGCTCTTCAAGCCGCCCTATAACGTTGAACCTTATATTGTTCCTTACTATCTTTTCGTTGTTTTGACCAAGTGTGCGCTCAATAAGACCCATTAGCGCTTCTACTTCTTTTTTTGGGCGTTTCCAGTTCTCACTAGAAAAAGTGTATAAAGTAAGCGCCTTTATCCCCAGTCTCACACAGGCTTCGGTTATCGCATCCGCCGTCTTGGCACCGGAACGATGCCCCATTATCTTGGAAAGACCCTTTTTCTTGGCCCATCTTCCGTTACCGTCCATAATAATGGCTATGTGTTGGGGTAATCCCATATATACCGTCCCGCAAAAAGTAAAGAGTAGCCTTGAATCCGAATTGGTTCAGGGCTACTCTTTGCTTTGTTTCATGTTGTTGACCCGGATTATAATATTACTTAATGTCCTTATTGCTATCCTCTTCACTTTTTTCGGCGTACTGGGGCAGGATCACGATCTCGACCCTGCGGTTCTTTGCCCTGCCTTCTGAGGTAGAGTTAGACGCAATGGACTTGTGCTCCCCATATCCCGTAGCGGACAGCTTATCGGGCGATACCCCTTCCTTAACAAGATAATGAAGAACATTAGTGGCCCTTGCGGTCGAAAGCTCCCAATTTGACTTCCATTTGGAATGCTTTATCGAAACGTTATCCGTATGACCACTTACACCTATGTTCTTACCCGGCACCTTTTTCTTTATAGTGCTAGCTACTTTATCCAGAACGGGTTTTGCCGACGGTTTCACCTCAGCCTTGCCGGAATCGAACAGGACATCATCAGACAAAATTATGACCAATCCTCTCTCGTCCATATGGAGAGATATCTGATCCCCGTCTATCTGGCTACGCAGTTTTTGCTCTAGCATACGTTTTGTTTCGGCGAATTTCTTCTGTTCCTGCGAACGTTGTTCTTCCAGGTCATTTATCTTCGCCTGGAGGTCCTTTATCTTCTTTTTGTTGCGCGGACTCTGCTTATAAAAATTCACCGCGCACCCTGAAACCATCATGCTCAGGACAACGATAAACGCAATACCCGCCGGAAATAGCTTTTTCCTGTTCATTCCAACCTCCTTATCTCTAAAAAAAAGAAAACCTACCTTTGATTACTTATATATAAGCGTCTGTTTCCTGCTTTTCCCTACGGAAACAAGCATTATATCCGTGCCTATCAGTTTCTTGATCCTGTCAAGATACTTTCTAGCGTTCTCCGGGAGCTCCTCGTATGATGTTATTTGAGAAGTATCCTGTTCCCAACCAGGGTGTTCTTCATATAAAGGTTCGCAGTCATCAAGGAACGTGGGATCACCAAGTATGTTGGTATAGGTTTGCCCTTTATATTTATAGCCGGTGCAAACCTTTATGGTCTTAAGTTCATCCAGAACATCAAGCTTCGTTATAGCCACATGGTCAATACCATTGATCAGAACGGAATTTTTTACAAGAACCGCATCAAACCATCCGCACCGTCTAGCCCTGCCGGTCGTGGCACCGAATTCGCCGCCTTTCTGCCTGATTTTTTCCATCAGATCCGGACCAAATTCCGTCGGGAAAGGTCCTTCTCCAACTCGTGTGGTATAAGCTTTAACAACACCAACAACTCTGTCTATACGCGAAGGGCCTATACCTCCACCGGTACACGCGCCTCCAGCCGTTGAGTTAGAGGAGGTAACATAAGGGAAAGTCCCATAATCCACGTCAAGATAAGTACCCTGAGCACCTTCAAAAAGTATGGATTTCCCGCCTTTAAGCGCCTCGTTCAAAAGAGAGGTAGTATCACAAACAAACTCTTTGAGATAAGCGGCATATTCCACGTATTTACCGAATATTTCATCCGCTGACATTTCTTCAAAACCGTTATCCCTCAGTATCGGATTCTTTTCCTCAATGTTACTTGCAAGTCTGCTGCGAAAATATTCTTGATCAAAAAGATCGGCCATACGTATGCCAATACGAGACACCTTATCGGCATAACACGGTCCTATACCTCTTTTTGTGGTACCGATCTTTCCCATTTTCCTTAAGGATTCACGAAGCTCGTCTATCTTCTTGTGATAAGGTAATATGATATGCGATTTATCGCTTACTTTTAACCGCCCTTCACAGCTTATCCCTTGCTCTTTCAACAATTCAATCTCTTCTATTAGCGCCTCAGGGTCGACTACCACTCCATGTCCTATGACACAGATCTTCCCTTCACGCAATATCCCTGAAGGGATGAGATGCAATACATACTTATTTTCGCCTATGACAACCGTATGCCCCGCATTGTTACCCCCCTGATATCTGACGATACAATCGGCGTCTTCGGTCAAGATGTCTATTACCTTCCCCTTACCTTCGTCACCCCACTGGGCTCCTACTAATACAGTTACCTGTCCCATATTTTCCTTCCTTTGTACTTTTTATCTCCTGTTCGGCTGAGGAGCAGGAGGTGTCGGCTGTGGTGCCGGCGGTTGCGGAGGCGGCTGCGGAGGTATAAATATCCGTGGCGGCGCAGGCGGCGGTGTCGGTGGCTGTGGCGGAGGCTGTACCGGCATCGGTGGTTGCTGCGGGATACTCCTCCTGATCTGCTCCTGCTGCTGTATCTGCCTTAAAAGCCTTTCGGTATTTATCCTTGTCGCCTCATTGTTGACCCTCGCGAAAAGATCCGTTAATGTTTCCTTATCCAGATCCTGCAACTTAACAGTTATCCCGTCTTGGGGCTTTAAAAAATACTCTTTATTGCCATCTTCATCTGTCCTAGACGAAAGAGTAGGAATAATGAACTCTATTTCGGAAAAGACCTTAAGCCGCCTCTTGATCGACTCTATCATCTGTTCCTTTGTCAGCGGTATTTCCTTCCGGGGAGGTCTCTCATCTTCATCTACCTCAACAATTTCCTCTTCTACCTCTTCAGCCGGCATCTCTTTCTTTAGATCCTCTTTGCGCTGCTCGAGCTGCTCACTCTTCATCCTAGCGTCTTCCTGCTGCACTTTTAACAGCAGTTTATCCACTGTTTCTTTATCCAAAGCATCAAGCTTCATCGGAATGTCCCCAGACACCTGATAATAATAATCAATACTTCCGTCCATACTCTTCTTACGGGAAAGGCCCTCTATATTACCAATTACCTCCGGGTTCTTTTCAAGTGTACCCTCAATAGCGGAGATCACCTTTTCCTTAGAAAGTAAAGCACGCGGCTTAACGACCGGTTCCTTTTCCTTCTTCTCCTCAGGCTTCTCGGCTTTCACCCTTCCACCGGTAATAGGTATAGCCGCCTTGTCAACATCCTCTTTTTCTTTCTGATACCTGGCTACGATCCTTTCCCACCACCTGATGAGCGCACCCTTTTCTTTCTTGCCCGGTGCAGTTGCCGCGTTAGCAATGCTTGAAAGAGAAAGAGCTGCGATCAGTATGAATAGCACGAACGTTTTTTTCTGAAAGGATTTCATCTGGCTCACCTTTACTTTAGGATTCAATAACAGCGCGCATTAATCCGGATTCATTGTAAATATCTTTTTAGCAATATCCGGGTAATTAGCAATAAACAATAGTTCATCCTTCACGAGAGGTTTCTGCGTATGTACATTCGCATAGCGAACAAGCTCCAGTATCTTCGTCGCCTCTTTATCATTTTTGAACTTTACTTCAAGACGGTTATATACATTCCGGAAACCTTTGATCCCGCTATACTCACCTGCTGTAATATTCCGGCCGGTCTCTATAACTTCCGGCTCGCCGCGGCCAAGCTCTTCAAAATCATACAGCTCATAATTACGCCTGTCCTTGAGCGCCCCGTCAGCGTGAATACCTGATTCGTGCGCGAACGCGTTCGCCCCAACACCCACCTGATTTATCGGTATGGGTACTCCAAACGCGTACGAAGCATACTTAGCAATCTTCCAGGCCATCTTAAGGTTCGTATTCGGATCAACCTTATATTTCGAGTTACCTCTAAATCCGCTGGAGTACTTAAGCGCGAGTATACAGCTTACCAGGTCCGCGTTACCGGCTCTCTCTCCCCAGCCATTAATAGTCGTATTTATATACGCGTCCACGCCGCTGTCTATAGCCGCTTTCGCCCCAGCCACACTTACAGCCACAACCATACCAAGATCGTTATGACAGTGAAGTTCTATAGGCATCTTTACTGCCGTTGCCAGAGCACACACCCTATCGTAGATCGTAAACGGATCGTCATAACCAAGCGTATCGCAATACCTCACCCTGTCGGCCCCGTTCTTCTTAGCAACCTGGGCGAACTCAATAAGGTAATTAAGATCACTCCGGGAAGCGTCTTCCGCATTCACTCCGACTGTCTTTATTCCGACTTTTTTGGCCAGCTTCAAAGCTTTTTTCATTGCTGAGATAACCCCCGCCCGATCCATCTTGCCAGCAAACTTCTTTTGGATCATAAGATCGGATGTGGAAATAGACATGTTCAGGTGCTCAACCTTGGTATTCTTGACAGCCGATTTTACGTCAGCTTCGATAGCCCTTATCCATCCTTCCAGCCTCATGGGGCTAATAACCTTCTTCTTAGCAAGTTCCAGATTAGCATTAAGGTAATTTAGCTCATGGTTAGTAAAAGGAAACCCGAATTCGGACTGGAAGACACCCATCTTGTTAAGGTAAATATTTACAAGGGTCTTCTGAAGTTTTGATAGCCCCAAACGAGAGGTCTGTACACCATCCCTGTTTGTAACATCAATGAACCGAATCACATTATTTTTCTTGGCCATATAACTCTCCTTCTACGAAGCACAAGTCTATCATGTCTCCACGCGGACCTGTTTCACATCGTTTATGTCTTTTGTTTTCTTTAGTTTCGAAAGCACGTTTTTAGGAACTTCACTATCCACGTTTAGCAGACTGATAGCTTCTCCTGTCTTTTTGTCCCTACCAAAGCTCATTTCAGCTATATTGATATCATGCTTCCCGAGCGCCGTACCGATTTTTCCTACTATCCCGGGAACATCGTTATTGTTAATGACAAGCATATAGCCTTCAGGAATAGCTTCAACGTAAAACTTATCCATCTTTATTATACGCGGTTCCTTGTTGGCAAAAAGTGTGCCCATTATGAAATACTTCTTCTTGCCCGTATCGAATTCTACGCTGATCAGGTTCGCGAAATCGGTTATCTTAGGACTCTTCTTCTCTGTAACCTTGATCCCTCTTTCTTTTGCGATCAACATGGAATTAACGTAATTCACATCCTCTTCCAATATCGGATTGAATATCCCTTTCATAAGAGCACTTGTAATAAGCGCAACATTGCCATCGGCGACCTCTCCGATATAATGGACCGTTATGGCTTTTATCGATTCGTCTATAAGCTGCGCCTGTATAGATCCTAGCCGTTCCGCCAAGTTCATGTAAGGCTTAACGGCTTCTAATGCCTCTTCTTCCATAGCCGGGATGTTAGCCGCGTTACGGTATCCCTTGCCTAAAAGAGCGTCACGTACCGTCCTAGCCATATCTACCGCTACGTTCAGCTGCGCTTCAGTGGTAGAAGCCCCCAAGTGAGGCGTGGTAATAACATTATCCATATCAACAACAGGACTATCTTCAGGTGGTTTTGACTTGGTCTCATACACGTCCAAAGCTGCCGCTGATACTTTGCCTGTTTTTAAGTTCTTTGCCAGAGCCTTCTCATCGATTATGCCGCCTCTTGCCGCATTGATTATACGGACTCCCTTTTTCATTTTCTTAAAAGCTTTTTCGTCAAGAAGGTGTCTGGTCTCCTCCGTAAGTGGAGTATGTATCGTGATAAAATCAGCCTGCCTGAACAACTGATCAAGCTCTACAGGCTCAATATTCAGGGATTTAGCTTTCTCTTCCGAAAGGAACGGATCAAAAGCAACAACCCTCATGCCGAAACTCAGTGCCCTTTTAGCAAATTCCGCTCCGATACGCCCCAGTCCGATTATCCCGAGAACTTTACCGTAAAGTTCCACTCCCATGAATTTTTTCCTGTCCCATCTACCTTCTTTTACAGACTTACTCGCCTGCGGTATGTTACGGGACATGGACATCATGAGACTGAACGCGAGTTCCGCTGTTGAAATGGTGTTCCCGGCTGGAGCGTTCATAACAACTATTCCCTTTTTCGACGCCGCTATGATATCCACGTTATCCAGCCCTACACCAGCCCTACCTATAACCTTAAGATTATCAGCATTCTCTATGATCTTTTTAGTCACGGTGGTGCCGCTTCTTATAATAAGTGCATCGTATCCTTTTATCTTCTTCACAAGTTCACTCTCAGAGAGTTTGGAAACTTCATCTACTTGAAAATTCTTGTTCTCTTTAAGCACATCAACGCCTTCTTTAGCAAGAGGGTCGCTTATGAGGATTTTTATCTTTTTCGCCATGACACATCATCTCCTTCTGAAAAGCTGGGTAAAAAGTACTTTATTGCAATAATTGCTGTGCTTTCCCAACACCTTTACCAAATTCAATATTATAACCCAGCTGGCTGAGCACTGTCTCCACCCCGGCCAAAGCGCTTATCGTATCGTATTTATCCATGTATCCCAGATGAGCTATACGAAAGATTTTGGCCTTAAGCTGTGACTGGCCACCGGCTATTGTCACTCCCTGCTCGTCACGCATCTTCTTTACTAGTGCGGCTCCATCAACACTCTCGGGCACCTTAACGGCTGTGACCGCGTTGGACGGTCTTTCCGAGAAAAGTTCAAGCCCCATAGCTTTAACGGCTCCCCGCGTAGCCTTCGCCAGGCGAGCGTGTCTACTGAGCACATTATCAAGACCTTCTTCCAGCAGCATGTCCAGCACCGCATCTAATCCCATAATAAGAGAAACTGCGGGAGTCCACGGTGTATCGTCCTTGCCATGCGCTTTCAATGCGGCCTTCAGGCTAAAATAGTATTTCGGAAGATCCGAACTTTCTATCAGTTTCTGAGCCTTTGGACTTATGCTCAAGAAACCAAGCCCCGGAGGAAGCATTAGACCTTTCTGAGAGCCACTTACAACCACATCCACTCCCCATTCATCCGGTTTTATCGGATCTGCCGACAGACCGCTTACCGCGTCCACAACGAAAACCGCATCTGTAGCAGCTACCACTTTAGCTAACGCTTCAATATCGTTCGCCACGCCGGTTGATGTTTCGCAAAGCGTACCGTAAACGGCTTTAATATCAGGGTTCTCTTTGAGGAGTTTTTCTACAGCAGCTGGGTCTGCTGACTTCCCCCAGGTAACATCATACCCTATGGCTTCCACGCCATACGCTTCGCATATTTCAGCAAACCTTTCACCAAATTTACCGCCTTTTATAACCAAGGTTTTATCACCCTTCGACAGAAGATTCACGACTGAAGCTTCCATCGCCCCGGAACCGCTGGAAGCGAAAATCAGAACAGGATTCTCTGTATGGAAAACCTTCTTAAGCTTAACATTGACATCTTTCAAAACCGCCTGAAATTGTGGGGTCCTGTGATGAATGATCGTATCCGCCATCCTTAAAAGAACTTTTTCGGGAACCGGTGTCGGTCCGGGTGACATTAATCTGTATTTTCTCATATTGCTATTCCTCCCTCTAATATTCCTAAATATTGGTTATAACGTTGTCTACTACACCGTACTCTTTTGCTTCTTCGGCGCTCATGAAATAATCCCTATCCGTATCGGCCTTTACGCGATCCTGCGACTGACCGGTATGCTTTACCAGTATAGTCTCAAGCTTTTCTTTTAATCTTATGATCTCCTGAGCCTGGATATGTATATCGGCTGCAGCACCCTGAGCCCCTCCCCAGGGTTGATGGATCATTATCCTGGAATGAGGAAGAGAGTATCTTTTCCCTTTAGCTCCGGCAGCAAGAAGAACCGCGCCCATACTCGAGGCCTGACCTACACAAAAAGTATTAACATCAGGTTTCACAAACTGCATAGTGTCATAGATAGCCAAACCACTCGTCACATGGCCCCCTGGAGTATTTATGTATATACTGATATCCTTATCAGGATCCTCCATCTGAAGGAATAAAAGTTCCGCTATAACGATATTCGCAACATTATCATCTATGGGAGTGCCTATGAATATTATCCTGTCCTTTAAAAGACGCGAATAGATATCATAAGCCCTTTCCAGTCTGCCTTCCTTTTCGATCACCATGGGTATTACGCTCATAATTCCCTCCACATGTAAAAATTATGCTTTTCCAGTTACGCTTGCTTCTTCCACTAGAAAATCAAGCGTCTTCTCTTCCCTTAACTGCTCTTTTAACCCATCCATCAGATTATGCTCTTCGTAGTATTTTTTTACGTCCTCATACTTCTGGGAGTAAGAAGCTGCCAGCCCTTTAAGCCATTCTTCTATCTCTTCATCCTCCACTACGATCTTCTCCACGCTAGCTATCTCATCAAGGATAAAATATATCTTAACCTTGTCCTCCGCTTCCCTGGCAAGTTGATCCTTAAGTTTCTCTTTATGCCCCTCTATACTCTCTTTGTCCACACCCTTCTGGAGAAGATCAGCCTCCGCTCTATCCATAAGCACTTTAAGCTGCCTCTTTACCATAGACTCGGGAATATCAAAAGAGTATTTCTTAAGCAGCTGTTCCATGATCTGGTTCTTCATATTGATCTTTTCATTCGCGTCTTTCCTCTCTAATAGCTGCGTTTTGATCTCATCCCGAACTTCGCTTATGGTCTCTTTCCCCATCTTTTTTGCCAGCTCGTCATCAAGTGCGGGCAGTTCTTTCTTTTTAGTTTCCCTGACCTCGACCTTGAATACGGCCTTTTTGCCCGCATATTTTTTATCCGGATACGTTTCCGGCAGAGTAACCGCTATATCCTTTGTATCGCCTTTTTTGAGCCCAATAAGTTCTTCTCCCATACCCAACAGTGACGATTCCTTGTCCGCCTCTATCCACATATTCTCGCGCTCTTTCGAAACAGACTCACCGTCCACAAAAGTCTCTACGTTACAGACGCCAAACTGACCCTTTTCAAGCGGCTCTTCCGTATCAGTAAAATCCGCATTCATATTCACGAACCGATCGAGCGTTTCCGATACCTCTTCATCAGTAACGCTGATCTTCTGTCTCGTAACCTTGAAACCTTTATATTTTTTGATATTAACTTCCGGACAACAATCAACTGTCGCTTTGAATTTAAGAACACCTGCTATCTCTAAAGCTACGTCGGAAACCTCAGGATAACTGACAGGTATAATATTGTGCTCCTGAATCGCCATCTGATAAGCTCGCGGTATCAGGCGTTGTTTTACTTCGTCTTCAGCATCCTTCCGATAGTTCTTCTGTATAATGTCAAGTGGAGCGCTTCCCGGCCTGAACCCAGGTATTTTAGCCGTTTTTCGGATCTCTTCCAATACTTCATTATATGCCTGGTCTACAGCCTCTTTTGGCATCTCTATATCTATCTGTTTTGCTGTCCCACCGAGTTTTTTTACTTTGCTTTTCATCGATCAATCGCCTCTCTAGTCGTATTATCCTGCGTTTTAGAATGTCGGCTCTACCAAGCCGTAATTCCCGTCGCCTCTTTTATAAATTACGTTCACTTCACCGGTATCCGCGTTCTTAAAGACAATAAAAGCCTGGTCCATGACATCAAGTTCCAGCTTAGCTTCTTCAGCCAACATAGGTTTACTCGCAAAGGTACTGGTCTTCATTATCCTACCCGTCTCCTGCTGCTTTATGACAGCGTCACTGGCTCCACCGAAAGGATTCATTATCCTGCCCAACATGGCTTTCCTTCTTCGTGAATTCAGCCTGCCGTTTAATCTCCTTACCTGCTTTTTCACGTTTTCAGAAGCGTTATCTATTGAAGCATATATATCGGGAGAGCTTTCTTTTGCCACTACCCTGGTCCTTTTAAGATATAATATGATCTCGGCGTTCTTTCTGATCTTCTCTTCCTCCAGGATGACCTCGCACTTATATATACGCCTGTAAACTCGTTCCAGCTTATCCAGCCTTTTATGTATATAATCTTTTAGAGTATCATCAAGCTCGATATTTCTTCCGGTGATGTTTATATCCATTTTTCACCCCCAAATAGTAGATTAATCATTATTAAAGAATAACACTATACCATTATGTGTTTTTTTTTGCAATATGTTTTGTGAAACTTTTCACAAACTTTTTACACCTTTTCGACCCGGCCCGTTGTATGGGACCTTCTATCACATAGAGAATCTTTCTCCCAGGTATATCTCACGCGCTTTCGGATCGTTTATCAGCTCTTCCTTGGTCCCTGCTATAAGTATGTTCCCTTCATACATTATGTAGGAACGGTCCGTGATCGTAAGCGTTTCCCTGACGTTATGGTCCGTGAGCAATATCCCCAATCCCATATCCTTTAACTCGCGTATAACTTCCTGACAATCGTACACTGCTATAGGATCTATACCGCTGAAAGGTTCATCTAGCAGAATGAACATGGGATTCGTAACAAGTGTCCTTGTTATCTCAAGCCGTCTTCTTTCTCCCCCTGAAAGCGTGTACGCTTTGTTCTTGCGAAGATGTGATATCTTAAGCTGGTTTAAAAGAAGATCCAGCTGCCTCTGCCGCTCCTTTTTTGGAAACCCCAGGGTCTCCATTATTGCCATAATATTCTCTTCAACGCTTAATTTCCGGAATATGGACGGTTCCTGAGACAGGTAACCTATACCGGAACGTGCTCTTTGATGTATGGGCAGTTTTGTTATATCATTTGTATCAAAAATGATGTTCCCACTGTCAGGCCGTATAATACCGGTTATCATATAAAAAGTAGTCGTCTTACCGGCACCGTTAGGGCCCAAAAGGCCCACAACTTCACCGCGCCGGACGTTAATGCTTACCTTTTTAACGACCTGCCTGCCGCCATACTGTTTTACCAGATCTCTTGTTTCCAAAAGATGCATTTTTTTCCTTTCTAAAGGTTGCGCTTATTTTTATTCGTCTCTATCCCCAAAAGTGCCACCGATACCACCTGATCCTTCAAGTTCAGCAAGCTGAGCGGGATCGATTATCACCCTGGGTCTTCCTATAAGCTCTGCGTGTTTAGTACTTTCGGTGTAGATGGCTTTTTCGCTAATAGTGTAACTTTTGCCCCTCTTCACCTTGACGTTACCTTCGGCTACGACCTGAGCTAGTTTTTTTGTTTCGGGATCGATATTTACTGTAAGTTTGTCCGCGAACATCTTCCCGTCTTTATCCTGCACACGCACGTTGTTGTAAAAAACAGCCGTGTTGTCCTGGTAACTTACTTCAAGCGGACCGTCACAGTTCACCTTGGTGGATGGCTCCATCGTAACAAGCACTTCTTCGTCCAACCGGGCTCTTTTTTCATCGGAATTGGCCATACCGCCCTTACCGATAGCCGTCATCCCTTCCCCGGTAATGTAAACTTCCATATCCGTTGATATCTCTTTTGTAAGCTGCGACCATTTCGCTTTTTCTGTTGCAAGCGTAAACCCGTCGTCAGATACTACATCCACATTTCCTATAAGTTCTACTTCGCCTTTTTCCTTACTGTATACACCTTTATCAGAACTAATGTTGACTGTAGCATCTTCACCATAAGCAACAGCTTTCAAGTCATTAAGATGTATGCCTTCGCCTATTATTTCCGCGGAAGTACCTTCAAGATGCCACTGTTTTACACCACCAGAACTGCGTCCGTCTATAACAAACGATAGGACTTTTTGCTCGAGTTCTTTTCCTTCTTTTTTTTCAGAAGTTATCTCCTCCAGAGAAGCCTTTATTCTGTTGACTTCCCGCCAACTCCAGAAAGTCACCGCTACCGCGATAGCAAGCATTGCTAATAATATTTTCCTACGCATTTTCTGATCCCCTAGAGCTATGTACCGCTACCTTTTCTTCTTTTTCCATCTTTGTCTTCCATCTTTCGTGTATCCACACCCACTGCTCTGGATATTGCCTTACATATTTTTCAAGAAGCGAGCTCCATTGCTGCGTGTACCTCTTGATATCTTCCTTGTCTCTACCGCCCGAGGACGGGTCTATAGGTTTTTCTACCACCACCTTATGGGTATTATCTTTCTTGCGCACTACAAAAATGGGCACTATCTTTGTCTTAGCCGCCATAGCTATCTTAACAGGAGCAACCGGGGTAAAAGCCGGTTTACCAAAAAAATCCACGAAAATACCGTCTATACTGTCCACATCCTGATCGGGCACTATCCCCAGGATATTCCCGCTCTTTAGCACCTTTAGCATCTTCTTGGGTGATTCATCACGGTATATAACAGGCGCATCAAACCTCTGGCGCATCCGTGAAATGATCTTGTCATATTTATGGAAATAGATCCTCCTGGCGACAAGTGTCCCGGGATATCCTTTATATCTCGAATAAAGTCCTAGGAGTTCCCAGTTCCCAAAATGGAAGCCTAACACAACAGCTCCATTCCCTTCGGAAAGGACCGCATCAAGATGCTCAAACCCTTCATCTTCGGTCACAATACTACTAATCTTTCCTGGATCCATCGAAGAAAGCTTTATCCATTCAGCGCCGTTCTTCGCAAAATTCCTAAAAACACCTTCTGTTATCTCAAGATTCGACTGGTGATCATTACCGAAAACATCATCCAGATTAGATACTGCTGTCTCGCGGTATTTCTTGAGAAAACTAAAGGCCATTCTACCTAGAACATCCGCGATAAAAAGACCTATCTTAAGCGGGATCAACCCCAACAAAAAGAATGCCACTCGAATAAGATAGTATATGTAGTATCTTCTCGTCTTTATCTTCATTAAACGCTTATTCTTTGTATTCAGCTTCGACGGTCGTAGTGATCCCGCCTCTAGTATTAAACTCACCCCGCACTTTCATCCAAGCCGGGGAACACGCTCTTGCAAGGTCTTCAAGGATCCGGTTAATAACGTGTTCATGAAAAATACCGATATCGCGATATGCCACAATGTATTCCTTGAAAGATTTAAGTTCTAAACAGCTTTTTTTAGGCGAATATTCGATAAAAATGTGCGCAAAATCAGGTAACCCCGTCTTAGGACATATGCACGTAAATTCCGGCGTATCGATTTTAACCATGTACGCTTTATCGTCGTATTTATTTTCCCAAACCTCTATCCCGGGTAGGTTTAATTCCCTTACGTTCTCCTGTAACCCCTCATAAGTTGCTCTATCACTCATATCTAAACCCTTGGTTTTTATTTAATACCGAGGTGCTGATGCACCTGCCCGAGTATCATCACGTCCCTATCGGTCTCTTTTTTAAGATACCCCTTAAAATATCTGAGCATCTCCGCGTCCGGTTCCTGAACCATATCATTAACCGGCGTAACCGGCTGCAGTACAACTTTAAAATTGCCTGCCAACCCTTTTATCACACTCTTCATCCGTTTTATATCGTCCATAGTTGTTGAATCGGTAATAACCGCTTTTATAATAAGTTTTTTCTCCAGAGCTATTTTCGCAAACTCCTCATGCACTTCCGTAAAATCTTCTCTATTCCGTGCCGAAGAAGGAAGCTTAATATCCATTGCCACAATATCTACGTGTTCTATCACTTTCTTAAGCTCGCCAGGAAGCGTACCGTTAGTCTCCAGGTAAATCGGATGTTTCCTGTGTTTTTTAAAAACCGGCAGAAACCGTTTTAAAAAATTCGCGTGCAAAAGCGGCTCTCCGCCAGTAAGAGCAAGTTCGTTATAATCGTCGTCGAAATCCAGTATCTTGCCCAAAAGAGCTTCTCTGGAAAACGATTTGTAACTTTCCAGAACCGTATCGCAGAACACGCACTCAAGATTGCAACCGTAAAAACGCACAAATAACTGCCGGCTGCCCGCGAAGGGCCCTTCTCCTTGGTAAGATGAAAATATTTCGGATATCTTTGCCTGTTCCATTAGTTTAGATCCCGGATCATCAAAGGGTCTTCTATCCCCGCCTCTTCAAACGCTTTTATCCTAAACATGCAGGATTCACACTTGCCGCAAGGCATATTGTCCTGCTTGTAACATGACCACGTATGTTCGAACGGCACGGCAAGATCATTGCCGACCTGGACTATCTCTTTCTTTGTCTTGCCTATTATTGGCGTAACTATTTTAACTTCTGACGCTTCTACGCCTCTTTTGGTGCCTTTTTGAACCGCCTTACGAAAACTGTCAAAAAACTCACTGCGACAGTCAGGATAATTCGAATAATCAAGCTGATGAGCTCCTATAAAAACCGCATCCGCTCCTATCGCCTCGGCAAAAGAAACACCGTAGCTTAGAAAGATCATGTTCCTTGCTGGTACATACGTATCCGGTATCCCACTTCCGCTGGTTTCTGAGGCTTCGGGTATTTCTTTTGACTCATCTAAAAGTGAACTTCCTTTCCAAGGCAGATCGATCTTCAGAAAATAATAAGAACATCCCGCTTCTTCGGATATCTTCCTGGCAAAGTCCAGCTCTTTTACCGCCTTCTGACCGTAATCGAACATAAGGACGTGGCACTCATATTCCTCTTTAGCCATGTAAAGCGTTACCGCTGAGTCCATGCCGCCAGATAACAGTACTACTGCTTTTTTTCTCATCTCATTTCTTTGTATACGTCGCTGAGGACGTGTCAGTTTCATGCACCGTAACTTCACAGATATTCAGTTCGGGACTTTTTTCAGAAAGCTTTTCCAAGAGATACCGTGCGATATTCTCAGATGTCGGATTAACATCCTTAAAATAATCGACCTCATTGAGATGTTTGTGGTCTAGTTCGCCCGTTACTTCCCGCAGGGCCTTTTTGAGCTCCTTGAAATCCACGACCATTCCCAATTCATCAAGCTCTTCTGAAGACACAACTGCTTCGACATGCCAGTTATGGCCATGCAGGTCCTCGCATTTACCCTTGTATCCTCTCAGGTTATGCGCACTACTGAACTGTGAAGTCACTTTTACTTTATACATTTCTTCAGGCTAATCGTTAAAATATCTTTTTGTTACTTCGCTCCAGGAACCTTGGGCTTTCAGGATAAAATCGCAAACTTCCCTGACTGCTCCACGCCCCCCGCGTTTCTCTGTTATAAAATGAACAAAATGTTTCACGTCATCCATCGCATTAGTCGGGCATACGGCCAGGCCCACCCTTCTAAGTATCGGTATATCGATCAGATCGTCTCCAACAAAACATATCTCTTCATCGGATACCTTGAATTTTTTCCGTATTTTGTGGAGAGCTTCTATCTTGTAATGGAAATCCTGATAAACCTTGTCGACCTTAAGCTCTTTCGCCCGTTTTTCAACGACCTTGGACGCTTTTGCCGTCACTATAATGCATTTTATCCCCGAACGCATTACCATGAACATCCCGAATCCGTCGTTAACGTCAAAATTCTTTATCTCATCACCGTAATTGCCATAGACCAACCTGCCGTCGGTAAGAACACCGTCTATATCCAGCGCCAACAGCTTTATTTTTTTAGCTTTTTCTATAAGTTCAGGTGAATATTTTTCGTTCATGTGAATACCTTTCTTAAACAAGTCCAGCTTTGAGGATATCCTGTACATCCAGTATCCCCACGGGACGTCCTTTTTTGTCAACAACAGGTATTTCGTCTATCTTTTTGTCGCGCAGGATCTCAAAGGCTTCTGCCGCCAACCGGTCCGGGGTTATCGTTATAGGCCCTTTTGTCATAACGTCGCCAACAGGACAGCTCACAAGATCCTTGCCTTCATCGAAATGTCTTCTCAAGTCACCGTCAGTGAATATCCCGATCAATTTACCTTTTGCGTCTGTTACGCTCGCGCTACCGGCTCTCATCTTTGTGATCTTAAGAAGCACATCTTTGACTTTTTCGCTTTTCTTCACTATCGGCGTTTCATTCTTTGGTCTCATAATGTCGCCAACGTTCAGGAGCAACCGTTTGCCGAGCGATCCGCCCGGATGGTACAGAGCGAAATCTTTCGGCTGGAAGTTCTTCCTTTCAAGAAGCGCTATAGCCAGCGCGTCACCAAGCGCAAGCATAACCGTAGTGGAAGTAGTCGGAGCCAGCCCCATCGGACAGGCCTCTTTTTTAACGGAACTATCCAACACATAATCGCTGTTAACAGCGAGCGTAGATTTATTGTTTCCCGTAACGGCGATCAATTTCGCACCGATCTTTTTTATGATCGGTATAAGTTTTACGACCTCTTCTGTTTCACCGCTATTAGAGAACGCTATCAGGATATCTTCTTGCGTTACCCGGCCAAGATCACCATGAAGCGCTTCCGCCGGATGCAGGTATAATGACGGAGTACCGGTCGATGACATGGTAGCTGAGATTTTTTGGGCTATGAACCCGGGTTTCCCCATGCCCGTGATTATAATTCGCCCTTTATTCTTAGCCAAGAGCTTAATAACTCTTTCAAAACTTCCGTCTATCTTATCGGCAAGTTTAGCTATAGCTTTACTTTCGTTCATTAATACTTTTTTAGCGCTGGAGATACTCATGATCACCTTACCGCCTTTTCTATCTTTTTTATCTGCTCCAAATATTCCGCAAGATCACTTAGTTTCAACATGTTCGGCCCATCGCTCATGGCTTTATCCGGATTCTCATGCACCTCAACAAAAAGCACATCACAGCCAACAGCCACCGCGGCTTTCGAAAGAGGAAGCACGTATTTGGATTCCCCTCCGCTGGAAGATCCTTTTCCTCCGGGCATTTGTACTGAATGGGTAGCGTCATACACGACAGGATACCCCGTTTCGCCCATTTGGATGATTCCCCGGAAATCATTGATAAGCATGTTATAACCGAAAGTGCTGCCTCTTTCGGTAAGCAATATATTCTCATTGCCTGTCGACTCTATCTTGGTTATTACATTATCCATTTCGCGAGGTGACATGAACTGTCCCTTTTTCACGTTAACGGGCTTACCCGTACCCGCAGCTTCAAGCAAAAGATCGGTCTGCCTGCACAAAAAAGCCGGTATTTGCAGCACATCAATTACCGCTGCAGCTAAGGCCACTTCGGTCACGTCGTGCACATCGCTCAAGACAGGTACTCCGACTTCGTCACGAACCTCTTTCAGTATCTTAAGCCCTTCCTCCAGGCCGGGCCCTCTGTAAGAATCCATAGAGCTCCTGTTGGCTTTATCATAACTTGATTTGAATATGAACGGCACCCCTGCTTTTTCGGTGATCTCTTTCAATCTCTTTGCGTGAGTTAACGCGCTTTCTCTTGATTCTATGACACACGGCCCCGCGATCAAGGCGATCGGATTACCTTTGCCTATAGTTATATCAGCTATTCGCACGTTCTTTGTTTTCATATCGCATCCCACCTTCGATGTCATTCGGCTATTCCCTGTTTAAGTATCCCTCTGACCATATCAAGGTCTTCCTGAGTATCTACACCAACCGTATCATACCGCGTCTCTACCGTCATTATCTTATACCCATGCTCAAGCACCCGCAGCTGTTCCAGTTTTTCATCCATCTCCAGTGTAGATTTGGGAAGGTTCGTGTACGTGAACAAAAAGTCCTTGGTATACGAATAGAGTCCTATATGCTTGAAATAACTACCGCTAACATCTTGAAGATCCATAATACTTTCGGATCCTTCACGGATATACGGTATCGGGCTTCTTGAAAAATACAGGGCAAACCCTTTCCTGTCGACAACCACCTTGACCACGTTAGGATTAGCTATCTCCTCCTTGGAATGTATCCTCTTTATCAAGGTCGCCATCTGAACGTTCCGCTCATATTCAAAGACCTGCGCAAGGGCATCCACCATCAAAGGATGTATAAGCGGCTCGTCTGCCTGGACATTGATGTACACGTCCGCATCGACTGTACTCGCTACTTCCGCGAGCCTGTCAGTACCCGAAGGCTGTTCCGGAGAAGTGAATACTGCTTTAGCTCCGAAAGACTCTACCACCTTCAACACCTTTTCCTTATCAACGGCAATGACGACTTCATCGACTTCGTGCGCCTTGCTCACTCTCTCCCAGACATGCTGGATCATCGGTTTTCCGTTTATATCTGCCAGGATCTTTCCTTTGAGCCTGGTCGAATCCCATCTTGCAGGTATGACAGCCGCAACTTTCATTACCTTACACCCCCCTCGAATTCTTTTAATTCATCTAATAACTCATCTTCACTGACAGCATACGCTCCAGTTTTAGATACCACTATCTTTGCCGCACAATTAGCAAGCCTGGCTGCATTAACAGGATCTGCACCGCTCACGCATGACAAGGTATACACGCCTATAACCGTATCGCCAGCACCAGAAACATCGAAAACGGCTTGTGCCAAAGTGCCTATATGTTCCGGGGAGTTGCCCTTCTGAAAAAGCATCATACCCTCTTCTCCAAGAGTTATCAGTACAGCTTCCGCATTGGTCATATCAAGGAGTTTCTCTCCGGCTTTTTCAATTTTACCAAAATCATCAAGAACGAACCCGGCACCTTTACCTGCCTCGGACCGGTTCGGGGTTATAACGCTGACATTCTCATACATATCAAAATGGTTTTCCTTCGGATCCACCGATATCATCACTGCGTTATCTCTGGCAGTCTTTATAATCTCCGCAAGCAATGATTTTGTTATAAGCCCCTTGCCATAATCTTCGATAATAAGAGCATCCATTCCCCCTATATTCTTTTTAATGTATTCTTTTATTTTTGCCTGGAAATCTTCGGATATTTCATGTATGTCTTCCCTATCGACACGGACTATTTGCTGAAAATGCGGATGGTGATGAGCCATTACCCGCGTTTTCATTATCGTCTGCCTATTCTCGTCCTCAAAAATCCCTTCAATATGTATACCTTCGCCTACTAGCAGGCCTTTCAATTTCTCCGTCCTCTTCAGTTCCCCATTTTCTTTATCTTTTCCGACAATGCCAACAAGATATACTTCCGCGCCGAGCTTGACAAGATTATTGGCTACATTACAACCTCCGCCAGGCATATATTTGTCTTGCTCATCTACAAGTAATACAGGGATCGGGGCTTCCGGTGATATTCTTGAAACCTTACCATACACATATCTGTCAAGAAGCAGGTCCCCTATCACCATGACCTTTTTATTCTTAAAATTCTTTACGGTATTCGCTAACGTTGAATAATTATATCCCTTCACCGATCTTACCTCCTGAATAACTTTTTATATCCGGAATTTGAATTAGAGATGAGAATCCAATTTAGAAATAATATCACCCTTCGGTATTACTCCTACGACCTTTTCCGCTATTTCTCCGCCCTTGAAAATTATAAGAGTGGGGATGTTCATAATGCCGTACTCTGAAGCCGTCTTTTGCCCTTCTTCTACGTTCAGCTTGCATACCTTTACTCTGCCTTCATATTCTTTAGCGATCTCTTCCAGAGTCGGAGCGATCATACGACAAGGACCGCACCATTCTGCCCAAAAATCCACTAATACAGGTATATCAGAATCCAGAACTTCTTCTTTAAAATTAGTATCATTTACATTGATCCCCATAACTTATCCTCCACATCTTATCTTTAATATTAATTTAGCAGCTTATTATTATAATACCTTTATCATTAAGGGGCAAGGATTATGCTAAAACTTACTTTTTCTAATTTTACTATCTGTTTTGGGGAGTTTAGATCTATAGGAATTGCTCTACCCAAGTATCTTGGATGCTGCTTCAAAGGTCTCATCTACGGTAATGGCTTTAAGACAGGCAAAATTTTTATCACAGTTATGTGCCAAGCATATCTCGCACCCTACATCTTTGTGGAGTACGGTATCCCTATCTCCCAGCGGCCCCCACCTGCGCGGCGAAAGACCGGGAGATTTCCGGCCGAATATGGCAACCACCGGAGTATCTACTGCTACAGACACGTGAACCGGTCCCGAATCGTTGGAAATAAAAAGCTTGCACCTTGAAAGCAGTTCCGCAAGCTCGCTTATGATCAGAATACCCGTCATATCCGTAACTTTGTTGTTCATTCTTGAAACTACTTTTTTGCTGAACTGGACGGTTTCATCTCCCCCTGCCAGAACGATATCCGCGCCGTATTTATCTGCTACCCTGTCGGCAAGTTCACTGAACCTTTCAACCGGCCATCTTTTGGAAGGACAACTGGCACCAACATGAAAAGCGATAACATTTTTTCCCAATCCTCTGTCTTGCCATACTGAATCGATCATGCGTTTGTCGTTCTCGGATGTAACTATATAAGGTCTTCTGTCTGCGTTCTCCACGCTGAAACCCGCCTTTTTCAGTAGTTCCAGATTAAGGTCCGATTCGTGCTTTTCTCCTTTTTGCTTGTCGTGATGGATCCTTTCGGTCAGAAGATACCCCATTTTCCTGTCGTATCCAATCCTGGTCGGGATGCCTGCCAGAAAAAGTATCAAGTGCGTCCTGTTCGTCGGATGAAGCGCTATACCCGTATCAAAACTTTTCTTCCTGATAGATGCAGCGAACCTGATCGTACTCAACAAACTTTTATTAAACCCATATTTATCATAAACGATAACTTCATTGAGGTGAGGATTATTGGCTACAACACCCCTGTTCTCCGGCCTTACCATCATGGCTATATAAGCGTCCGGATATAACTCGCGCAGACGGCGTATCGCCGGTGTGGATAATACCACGTCACCAAGCCGGTCGGTTCTAGTCACAAGTATGCGTTTGGGAATTGTATTCATAAATGGCGGTTATGCATTCTTAAGTTCTTCGTATACTGCCTGGTATACTTTGTAGTCCTTTTCACCGAAACAAATGTACCGTATCTCGTCAAAATCATCCAGATGCCTTAACCCTTCTTCTATAGCTATCCACGTAGCTTTTTCGATCGGGTATCCGTAAATACCCGTGCTTATCGCAGGAAAAGCTATTGTCTTAAGACCGTTCTTTTTCGCCAACCGGAAACTGTTCTCATAACATCCCGCCAAAAGAACCGCTTCATTCCGATCGCCTCCGTGCCAGACAGGACCCGGCGTATGAATGATCTTTTTCGTTTTCAACTTACCGGCATTGGTTATGACCGCTTCGCCCGTCTTACAGCCTCCTATACCTTGACACTCTTCCAGTACCGTAGGACCCGCTGCCCTGTGAATAGCACCGTCCACACCGCCGCCACCAGCAAGCTGCGTGTTAGCTGCGTTGACTATAACGTCCACATCTTCCTGCGTAATATCACCCTGTTTTATCAGGATCTTTCCCATGGCTCTCCTCCTTGGGGTCACGATAACACTTGTTTAGCTGTATCAAGCACTTCTTCAACGGTTATATTGGAGATGCATCCTTCAACAGGGCCTTTTTTACAAAGAGCCTTACCGCACGGACGGCACGGCACACCCGGCTTTATTACCCGGCTCTTATCCGACAACGGCCCGTACCGTTTTTCATCAGAAGGACCGAATATAGCGATAGTCGTGGTATTAACAGCGCTTGCTACATGTAAAGGAGCACTGTCATTTGTAATCACTAGATCCGATCTTCTTATAAGCTCCGCAAGAGCCCCGATGGAAGTTTGTTCACACAGATCCTTTACCGGTGTAGTAACGTGAGACACCACTTGCGAAACGGCCTCGACATCGTCCTCATTTCCGGTCACTAGTACACGGCATTTAAGTTCGGAAACAATCTTATCCGCAAGTTGAGCGTATTTTGCGGCGTCCCATCTTTTTAAGTGACTCTTCGCGCCGGGATTCAAAACTACTACTCTCTTCCAGTCAGAACCTATCAAGCTATCGACATATTCTCGTTCTTCGGCACTTACTGGCATGAAAAAACTGTTGTTATAGAAGGGATCTATCCCGAGAGCGGCCAGTTTTAGAAGATGTTCGTCCCTTTTGTGCTTAATTCCGCCTCTTGAAGAAACAGATAACGCTGAACGGTACTTTGCCCCGGAAAAATAAGGCAGTAGCGAATTTTTAAGGTCCACGACCAGGTCGTACCTGTTCCTCCTTAAACCAACCAGTTGTTTGAGCCTTTCACCAAAATTCCGGTTCTTCTGCTGAACTATCACTTCTCTTACAGACGGATGACGTTCAAATATCTCCTTCCCCGGCGCACCCGTAATAACGTCTATTTTCGCTGCCGGGAATTCGTCACGCAACCTCTGAAGCACCGGAGTCGTTAAAATGATATCCCCCAGATTACTCAAGGTTATAAACAAAATGGATTTTATTTTTTCTTTACTGATCTTCATTTTTCTAATAATACGTCAACTGCGGCATCATAGACTTCCTCCGCATTTATTGATATTATGCAATAATGATCTCTGTCACAATTTTTTACATAACACGGTATCTTACATTCCACATTTTTTGCTAAAACTATGTTCTTAGCCCTACCCCTTGGACCGGTGATTTCGGAAGATGTCGGCCCGAAAATACCGATAGTAGTCGTACCAACCGCCGAAGCCAGGTGCAAAGGCCCCGAATCCGCGCTAATAGCAAGATCGCATCTTTTGAAAAATACTGCCAGTTCGTTCAACCCTGTTTTGCCGGCTACACTATAACACCTTTCAGATCCGACCCTTTCGACAATCTCCTTGGCAAGATCAATATCTTTTTTAGCACCCGTTATCATTACTTCCAGATCATCAAAACGATCAAGCAGCATCTTGCCAAGCTGAATATAATTATCCCGAGGCCATCTTTTAGCAGCCCAATTCCCACCCGGGTTCAAAGCGATCATACGCCTCAACCCGCCACCAACCTCATGCAGGACCGCTTCCGCCCGTTCGGTATCCTCGTCACTGACAAAATATTCATACGTCCCATCCGCATTCGTTACACCAACCGCTCCCGCTAGCGCAAGGATCTGATCCGCCCTGTGAATATGTCCCATCGGCATTTCCACTAAATTTGTAAGAGAGGCATCTTTACCGGTAAACCCTATACGTTCCCTTATCCCCGCCAATGCCGCCATTACAGCTTTCGTCCTGGATGACTTTAGGAGAAAACACATATCATACCGCTCTTTTCTTATCATCCCGATGAACGCCAGCTTCTCTCCTAAACTGGAAAGACTGTTGGTATCCGAAAGTGCGTGAACGTCATTTATCCACGGATTGTTAACTAAAAGATCCACGTACCTGGGCACTACCGTACAGGCGATATACGCTTCAGGATAAGCCTTCCTTAAAGCCCTCAAAAGCGGGAACGAAAATAATATATCACCCAACCAGTTAAGTTCGAATACCAGTATCCTTTTAGGTTCTTTTATGGAATTCAACGCTTATCCCTTACGTCTACTATTTCTTTATATACTTCTACGGTTTTTTTGACGCTGTCTTTTATCGAAAAGCTACTGAGCGCCTTCTTGCGAGCTTTATCAGACAACTGTTGCCTCAAACTACCGTCTGAGAACAGTTTGTGGATAGCATCACCAAGAGCGGATACGTCTCTACTCGGCACTAACAGTCCGTCTTCGGTATGAATTATTAGTTCAGCCAAACCTCCCACATTACTTGCTATGCACGGCCGCCCCGCGGCCATAGCTTCCATCAGAGAAAACCCCAGTCCTTCAGACGTCGAAGCCAGACAGAAAATATCCATAATAGAAAAATACTCTTCGAGCGGGACGTCATTACCCGGTGCGAAGAACACTTTATCGGTAATTTCTGCTTTACGGACCTTTTCTTTCAACATCTCTTCATCGGGCCCCTCGCCTACGATAAGAAGCTGCATACCCGGTTGTTTACGGATAGCTTCCTTAAAAGCATCTATTAGATACGCATGGCCCTTGACGGGAGATAATCTGCCTACCGTTCCTACGGTGAACGCGTCTTCCCCTAACCCTATGTTTTCTTTAAGAACGTTCTTTTCCATAGATGCACCAGGCACTTGATACCTATCCAGCTCTATACCGTTATAGATCATTTTTACACGTTCCTTTGGAACGTGTAAATCTTCTATAAGATGCGCGCTAACACTTTTACTTATAGCTATTACCTTGTCTCCCCAGCATGGGAACAGTCTGCGGCTAATCCTCTGGCTTTTAAAAAAACCATGGCACGTAGAAATGAACGGTACCCCCATAGACCTTTTTACCAGGGAGGCTAACACCTGGGCTACACGCGTTTGGGCATGTATGATATCATAATTGCCGTCGCCAACAAGCCGTTTTAATTTCGGTAAAGCCTTCCATACCTTTATCCCAAATTCCGATTTAGTCCGTATATCCAGTACAACATGCGGGATGTCTTCTTTTTCCAGGTTCGCCGTAAGATTACCTCCGCTTGAAGCAACAGTAACCTCTATTCCCGCGCCCTTTAGATAACGAGCAAGGTTAACGGTATAAGTGCTTATACCGCCTGTATTTAGGTGTGTGGTTAATAGCAAAATTTTCATTATACCTCTGAACCCTGGGCTCTGAGCTCCGGGTCTGAGCTTTGGGCACCTTCATCCAAATTCTGGTCCATAATTTCCATAAGTGCACTAAAAACTTCATCAGAATCTATAGAAGACATGCACTGTTTATCCCTCGTGCATGAGGACTTGTAGCACGGAGAGCACCTCATCTTTTTATGTAAGACCCTGAATGCTTCTGAAGGTGGAAGATGCCGCCTGGGATCTGTAGGTCCGAAAAGCGCAACAAACGGCGTTCCAATAGCAGCAGCCACATGCATTGGCGCGCTATCTCCGGTAAGAAGCGCATCGCATCTTTTTATAAGACTGAATAGCTGCGGTATACTGGTCTTACCTACCGCGTTTATAGGTTTAGCTTCTGTTTTCCTTATAAATTCCAACGCATAATCTTTATCTTCGTCCGAGCCAACAAGAACCACCCTTGCACTTTTTTCCCTTTCGAGCTTTTCGGTTAGCGCCACAAACGCTGGAAGTGGCCAGTTCTTTGTTTCCCACTTTTTCGAAGCGGCCAAGCTGACCGCCACAAGTTTCTGGTCTTTTTTAAGCCAGTTACTCGACAGGAACGTATTTACCCATTCGTCATTCCCCTTATCCAGCCACAGTTCAAGATGCTCATCTGAAGCCGTTATCCCTAGAAGTCCCAACACGCATTTCTGATGTTTCACCGGAGAAATCGGTTTTGATGGAGAACTTATCTTACGGTTTAAAAGTAAACTTAATTTACCGTTATCAAACCCGTACCTTTCCGGTATAGCGCTTAAGAAAGCCAGTAAATGGCTCTTCCTGCTATTCTGGAAATCTACTGACATATCAAAATCTTCCGACCGCATCCTCCCAGACAGCTTTAAAAATCCTATACCTCTATCCCGTCCCTTAAGATCACATGTGATCACTTCGTCTATATATGGGCAGTCCTGCAGCACTTCGCGAAACTTGATATCTACAAGCACTTTTATATTCGCCGACGGAAACCTTGCTCTTATAGCCCGGATAGACGGTGTACTCAGGATGATATCACCAAAAGAGCTTATCTTAAAAATGAGTATATTTTTCGTGCTTAACGCCCTGATATACGTCTTTAAGGTAAGTTCCATCATCTTATCCAGCGAATAATTCTCTTCCACGTGCTGCCTGGCACGTTTAGTCGCTTCACGCATGAATTCAGGATCTTCGGCATACCTGAGTATCTTGTGTGCCATGTCTAAAGGATCCATTGGATTACAGAAAAGCCCCGTTACTCCGTTATCAATAGTTTCAGTCACACCACCGACCTTGGTAGCCACAACAGCAACTCCTCTAGCCTGTGCCTCGATAACCGAACGCCCAAAAGCTTCCTGAGCCCTGTTAGCTGAAACAAGAACATCCAGGTCTTTCATAACTTCGGCAACATCCTCATCGCTATCCTTGAATGTTACTATCCGTTCCAATCCAAGCCGCCTTATCGTCATCTCTATCTTTTTAAGATACTCTTCCTTGGCAGAGGACTTATCGCCCATCAATACGATTTCTACATTACTCATCCTTCTTGATACATACGACATGGCCTTCAGAAAATCTAAATGCCCTTTCAAGGGAGTAAACCTGCTTATCATCCCTATCCTGAAAGTCTTACCCTCTTTCTCATCCAGAGAGATGTAAGAAAACTTATTAAGATCAACCCCTCTGGGAATAACGGTTATTTTCTGGATGGGAACTTCGAAGTTTTCCTTCATATGCCTGGCCATCGTCTCGTTAGCGGCTATTACCACTTTCCCCCAGCCCATGACCCTGCTGATAAGATGTTTTCTGTATTGCCCGTGCGCAGTAGTGATGAAAGTGCGATGTGTGGATCTTGCCGCAAAATATCCCACAAGAGCCGGGATCCTGCTTCTTGCGTGGACTATATCGATATTCTCTTTTTTTATTATCTGCTGGAGCCTGAAATAAGCATAGGTCAGCACAAAAGGGTTCTTTTTGCCAACAGGCACCTTGTAGTGACGTGCCCCGATAGCAGCAAGCTGTTTCTCTAAGAGCCCGCCATCGGAGACAACTACCGCTTTGTGCCCGTTAAGCGTAAGATACCGGGCAACCTCGATAGTGCCTTTTTCGACACCGCCTACATTGAGTTTTGGTACCAGTTGAAGTATGTTCATGTTTTTAAAATAACCTGTACAATTTATCGTAGATACGTTTGTTATCCTCGGAGCTCTTGCATTTACCCTGTGCGCTGATCAAGTCGTTCGCCTCAGCGGGAATATCATCAGGCTTAACGATAACCAAATACCCTCTTTCCCTTAATTCTTCTACGAATTTTTCGTATTTCGTTATTTTCTCCGACTTTTTGTCCGGCATAAATACCATCACAGGCCTGCCGGAAGATACGGCTTCCGATACCATTGAGATGCTTTCACCTGAAACTATGACAATGTCACTGACGGCAAGTATCTTCTCAACGGTATGTTCGTCCTTATCGTCTTTACCGGAGATAAACTCTGCTAATCTCGGAAAACTGGCAAACTCTTCCGCAAGAACCTCCTCAGCTGCACTAGGGGTCCTGCGGGAAGTTGTAATATGCGCGTACCCATCCAGCTGTTCACACGCTATTTTTATATTTTTAGCGATGTCTTTTGTAAGAGCTTTCCCAAAACCGAAACAAGGATTGTCTCCTCCCAGAAGAAGTCCTATTTTCTTGCCTGTTTTTGATACTGACGGCTTGAACCGGCTGATACTTTCAGCGTCAATAAGGTTCGGGGCAAGATCCGTTACTGCTACATTGTCCTTCGCTTCATCATTATCCGAAGCATCGTGCCGCGGAAGGACAATAAGGCTAAAGGAAGCTCTGTTCAGCGAACCCGGATCCAGTACTGTCACGTTACGTGCGGAGTTTTCCATCTTTAGCGCTTTGTTCACTCCGAAAAGTGTCGACCCGCAGCTTACAATTACATCAGCATACCGATTGATCGCGTTCTCATAACTCTCTTTTTCAAGAACCTTCGCCAGTAACTTTATATGCAGCTGCAGGAACGTTGTTAATAACGGCGTGAGAAAATTAAAGACCGTTTTAAGTGCTTTACTCTTGAAACGAATGCGGACGGTTTCCACGACTAAATGCTCTGGAGCAAATCCTTCATCTTCCCGATAACGCCTTATCTGTTTGACAACAGCCATAGATTGTTTTAGATGACCTTTTTTCCCGTCGTCTAAAACCAATATCTTTTTTTCAGGAGTTAATTTCCACCTTTTATGCATCCAGAACCACTGATCAGGATAATTCCTTGTGTGTTTCTCTAGCAAACTATTGTACTTCTTCATATAAGGCACAATGTCCTCATCTTTTCCTATTTTCATTATTTCTTCAAGAACAACTTCATGATACGGACCCTCTTCTCTATGGATAAAGGAAGGAAGTATCCATGCGCCTGTTTTTTGAGCTATTCTGAAAGGTCCTATTGGAGTAGAGGCGGGTCTATCAAAAAAGCCTATAAGCTCTCCGTTAACTCCGGCATTTTGATCCCCCACTATTCCCACACTGTGGCCATCGCGGAGGACTCTAAAGATATTTTTAACATCCATACCTTTGCGTATAACAAAGTTGCCCTTAGATTCTCTAAGCCTATGCAATAGCTCATTAAGCTTTTTCATTTTCTGGTCTCTCGCAAGGATATATAGCGGAAATCCAGTATGCACACTTTTTGCAGCGCACAATTCCCAATTACCCAAGTGTGCTGTAAGAAATACCATGCCCTTTGGATTTTTAGAGGCTTTTTCCAGTCTCTCAATGTTAGTAATCTTTATATATTTGGTGGTATACTTTTCGTCTACCTTGGTCAAGGAAGCTAGTTCTACAAAAGTTTGACCGAGATGACGGTAAACTTTTTTTGTTAATTTCCTTAGCTCACAAGGAGTCTTCTCTTTGCAGAAAGCAGCCTTAAGATTAGAATAGGTAACATGCTTCCTCTTGCCACTTAAAATATATATGATCCACCCTACTCTTCTACCTAGCCATAGGTTAAATCTCATAGGCATAAGATGAAGGAATAAATTAAGGCCTCTAACCGACCATGACGCTATTAAGTCCAGCAATTAACTTCTCCTTCCCTTCAATAATATCGATTACCACGTCTAATACGAATAACTTCTCTTCTATAAGTGAAATATTCAGGTCCTTTATTTTTACGTAATCTTTTTTTGTAACAATAATTTTTTCCGCACTGCTTTCTATATACTTAGATCGCATCTCTTTCACATCCCACTGCGTATACCGGTGATGATCCGTGTAATCTAACCTGGCTACCACCTCTGCTCCCAGTTTTTCAACTAAAAAAGCAAAATAATCCGGATCCACTATACCGCTGACAAGCACTATTCTTTCGCCTCCCAGGCTTTCAGCGGAATAAGCAGCACCTGTAACATCTATCAGACAGGACGGTCTGTGACGCGTTAATATCACAGGCTTACCGGGTGCGAGCTCTCCAAGCCTTTTCACTATTTTTTCCCTGCGGCGTGCACTTATCCTGTCAACTTTAGTCAAAGCGAAAAGATCCGCTCTTCCCAGAGAAGAAAGCGGTTCTCTTAATACTCCCCGGGGGAATAAGAACTCGTTGCCGAACAGCGAAATGCTATCCAGCAGAAGTATGTCAAAATCCCTTGCTATTCTCCTGTGCTGGAACCCGTCATCAAGGATAAGCACGTCTCTGCCTTGTTCAATAGCCCAGCGAGCGCTTTTTACCCTATCCTGTCCAACTATAATGGGCACATCCGGAAGCTCATCCCTGAGCATCTTGCTTTCATCCTTGCCGTATCCTCTGGTAAGAACCGCCGGGTTTTTCCCCGCGTGCAGGAAATGATCCGCCAGAAATATGGTGAAAGGGGTCTTCCCTGTTCCTCCAAGGGTTATGTTCCCCACGCTCACTACAGGCACATGGACCTTATATTTGCGCCTGAGGCCTATCTTGTAAGCTGTGTCTACAATGTTCACAGCACCGGTGTATACAAAAGACAGCACCTTAAGTAAAGCTTTCACGGCGATGTCTATAACACTATCGCGTTCGTCCTTCATCAGGGAAACAAAATATGTTTTTATCGAAAAAACCATCTCTTAATCCTTCTCCCCGATATATTCTGCTATCTTATCAATAGCCTTATCCACAGCGCCTGTATTCTTCTTTATTACCTTAAGCGCGTTCTCGCCCATTCTATCTTTTTCATCCGGAGACTCCAGAAACCCCATCAGCACATCCTTTAAAGCTATAACATCCATTACCTGTACTGCCGCTTTGTTTTCCAGGAATATTTCAGCTATCTCACGAAAATTAAACATATGAGGACCAAAGACCACGGCTTTACCCCACCTGGCCGCTTCTATAGGGTTCTGCCCTCCATGTTTAGCGAAACTTCCGCCCACAAAAACCACGCTAGCCACGCTGTAGAGATCTTTCAGGTACCCGATAAGATCGACAAGGAGCACGTCATACTCATTATTTTCTGATCCGGCCTCAGGATTGATCACGTCCGAAAGGCACCTGTACCTAAGCCCCGACTTTTCAGTATATATCCTTATTGCATCTATCCTTTCAACATGCCTCGGAGCGAGTATCAGTTTAAGCCCCCCTTTTTCGTCGTTCAGTTCCTTGTAAACATCAATGACTTTTTGCTCCTCAGGAAAATGAGTGCTCCCCGCGATTATAATGTTATCGGAAGGCCTGAACCCCAGGTACTCTTTGTTCATGCCTTGGTTACCGGCATCGTCTTTTTTTTCGTCAAACTTCATGTTCCCGGTAACGCATATTTTGTCCTTTTCTGCGCCCAGCTCTTCTAACCTTTCAGCGTCCCTTGCGGTCTGCACACAGAACCGGTCCATATCCTTAAGAATGTGTCTTGTTATAAACTTTATCTTTTTGTAATTACCAAAAGACGAATCAGATATCCTTCCGTTAATAAGAACGATCGGCACCCCGCTTGAATGCATCTTGCTTATAAGGTTAGGCCACAGCTCCGTCTCTATCATCACATAAAGGCGCGGCGATATCGCCTTAACTACTTTAGAGACAACGCCGCTTAAATCCAAAGGATAGTAAAATACCGCGTCTACCACACCTTTACCCGCCTTACGTATCATATCGTTGCCTGTCTGCGTAGTTGTC
Source organism: Candidatus Omnitrophota bacterium (assembly GCA_049642065.1). Classification (GTDB taxonomy): domain Bacteria; phylum Omnitrophota; class Gorgyraeia; order Tantalellales; family Tantalellaceae; genus WJMH01. The sequence goes on from JBAROK010000036.1 coordinate 56,277, forward strand.
GAAACTATTACAGGAACACCAGGAAAACGGCTTTTTATGCCGGCAGCCAGTTTCGCTCCTAATACGGCTTCCCCGACGCTTACCGCGTGTATCCACACTGAATCTTGCTGGGATGTCACCTCATCGGGCAACGCTCCGAACTTCTGCAGAAAATCACCATGCAACTTACCTTTCAGCAGGAGTACCGGCAGGGAAAAAACAGCAAATATAAGAAAAAATATATCGTATAAAAATCTCATAATAATTCTAGTCTGTAATGTGTGGTCAATTATGCTCGAGGGTGCGCTTTCGAATACATCTCCTTAATACGTTTTGAGCCAAGATGGGTATAGATCTGTGTAGTAGACAGATTTTTATGCCCTAAAAGTTCCTGCACGCTTCTGAGGTCAGCCCCGTTATTGAGTAAATGGGTCGCAAAAGAATGCCGGATCGAGTGGGGTGATATTTTTTGTTCTATGCTGCACTTTTTCACGTATTTATCTATGATACGCCTTACGCTCCTATCGGTAAGGCGTCCTCCCCTTTTATTAAGAAAAATCGCGCCATATTCATCCGAACTTGTGGCGCGTCTTTCTTCGAGATAATTCCTGATCGCCTTCTGAGCTTCTTGCCCCAATAAAGCTATCCTTTCTTTCTTGCCCTTCCCTCGAACTTTCACCGCACCCGCGATAAGATCAACATCCTCCTGGTTCATCCCGACAAGTTCACTCACCCGGATGCCAGTAGAATACAGAACTTCCAGGATAGCTCTATCCCTGAACCCAAGCAGATTATCCAAAGAAGGCGCCGTTATCAGATTGATGATCTTTACGGTATCTAAAAACTCTGGCAAACGTTTATCTAGCTTCGGAGTAAATATACTGTCCGCCGGATTCTTCTTTATGTATTTCTCCCTGAAAAGAAAACGAAAAAAAGACCTTATAGCGCCAAGCTTCCTTACTATCGTACGTTTTGCGCAGTTTCTTTCCTTAAGCCTGGCCAGAAAACGCCTCAGATCCAGATGCGTAATATTTTTCGGATCCTTATCCTTTAAAAACTCCGCCAGTTCTGTAAGATCGGTCCGGTAGCTGCGCACAGTATGTTCCGAGTAATTTCTCTCAATACTAAGATAATTTTCAAATTTTTCTACGAACCGTTTCACTTTTATTCGCCTTCCAGCTTAACGCTGTCTTCGCCTTCCTGCGGAAGTTTCCTTGTGGTATAAGTACATTTCGGGTACTTCGTGCACCCGTAGAAAGCACCCCTTCTGGATTTACGTTCAACCAGCTCCCCGTCACACCCTTCTGCGGGACATTTAACACCGGTAGTTATGGATTTAGCGTTCTTACACGCCGGGAATGCCGAGCAGCTTAGGAACCTTCCGCGACGCCCCCATTTAATGACCATCGGTTTACCGCACATCTCGCATACTTCGTCTGTTTTTACTACCTGACGTTTTACGCTGCTCATGCGGATTTTTGCTACTTCAAGTTTCTTTGAGAACGAAGAATAAAAATCGCTCAGTACATGGTTAAGGTTCACCTTGCCGTCCTCTATACCATCCAGCTCATTTTCCATCTTTGCCGTAAATTCGGCATCGACTATGCCCGGAAAATTATCGACCAAGAGAGTATTAACAAGTTCGCCTAATTCAGTCGGCTGAAGGCTTCTGCCCATCCGTTTTATATAATTACGGTTGATTACCGTCCTGATTATTGGCGCGTACGTTGAAGGTCTGCCAATCCCCTTGTCCTCAAGATCCTTAACCAGCGAAGCGTCCGTGTACCGCGGAGGCGGTTTGGTAAAATGCTGCTCCGGAATAGATTCCTCAAGGTTGGTCTCTTCACCGGGATCAAGAGGAGGTATCTCTTCCATCCCTTCTTCCTGCTCCGCGTCGTCACGATAAGGACGAAGGAACCCGTCGAATTTCAGTTCCGCGCCACCGGCTCTGAACCTGTACTCCCCGGCATCTATATGTATGGTCAGAACGTTAAAAAGCGCGCTCTGCATCTGGCTGGAGATGAACCGTTTCCATATAAGATCATATAATTTAAATTCATCGGGGCTCAGGAACTGTTCTACCTCTTTAGACGAACGCAGAGGAAGTGTTGGGCGTATAGCTTCATGAGCTTCCTGCGCTCTCTTTTTGGCTTTATACTGCGGCGGTTTCGCAGGACAGTACTTTTCCCCGTAGTTAGTCTTGATATAATCTTTTGCTTCGGCCTGAGCATCATTTGAAATACGTACCGAATCCGTACGCATATAAGTTATAAGACCCACGCTGCCTTCAGAACCCAGTTCCACTCCTTCGTAAAGGCCCTGCGCCGTTCTCATAGTCTTACTCGCAGAAGAATTAAGTTTGTTAAAAGCATCCTGCTGCAGCATAGAGGTCGTATAAGGTGACCTCGGATGGCTTTTCTTGTCTTTCCGGTTGATGTCGGCTACTATGAATTTTTCTTTTCCCAGCTGGTCGATTATTTCATCAGCCGCCCCTTGATCGGGAATATGTATTTTTTCGCCTTTATGTTTGACCAGCTTAGACCTGAACGTGGCCGGCGGCTGACCTTCCAGCGGAGTATAACCATTTTTCTTAAGTATAGCGTCAATACTCCAGTATTCTTCGGTCTGGAATTTGCGTATTGCTTCTTCTCTTTCAACTATTAATCTAACGGCTACCGACTGGACCCTGCCGGCGCTTAACCCCCTGGTCACTTTACCCCATAGCAGCGGGCTGAGCGAATATCCCACTATCCTGTCCAGCATCCTTCTCGCCTGCTGCGCGTTAACCTTGTTCATGTCCAATTCGCCGGGATGGTCAAAAGCTTTCTGGACCGCTTTTGCGGTTATCTCTTCAAAACTTACCCGGTAAATCTCCACATCATTTTTCTCAAACTGATTCTTGAGATGCCAGCATATGGCTTCTCCTTCCCTGTCGGGGTCAGCTGCAAGGTATATGCGCTGAACACCTTTGGCTTCTTTCTTAAGATTGCTCAGGTATTTCTTGCGGCCTTTCATCACGGTATACTCAGGTTTAAAATCGTTCTCAAAATCAATGCCCATCTTCCCTTCGGGAAGATCGATAATATGCCCCATACTGGCAAGAACCATAAAATCCTTACCCAATATCTTGTTTATCGTCTTGGATTTTGCCGGCGATTCAACTATGACCAGATATTTATTCCCGGAAGACGTTTCCTTTACGGTTTTCTTCGCGGTTTTCTTCGCGGTTTTCTTTTTACCGGTTGAAGTCGATTTTTTTGTGCTCTTTTTCTTTTCGGCATGCATACGACCATCTCCTTAAAAGCGATCACGGGATCTAAACAATACCGGTAATCGCTATCTTTTCACTGCTAATATCGATCTCTTCCAATACATCTTCTGCGCAAGTTACAAGCTTGGCTCCATTCTGTATAAGAGCGTTAGTTCCTCTACTCGTACTGATATCTGCGCGTCCCGGAACAGCAAAAACTTCTTTTCCTTGTTCTAGGGCAAAATCAACAGTGATCAAGGCACCGCTTTTTTCGGCCGCCTCGACTACCACTACACCCTTACAAAGAGCGCTTATTATCCTGTTCCTGCGCGGAAAACTGATCCTGCTGGGCGCCGTTTTTGAGGGATATTCCGTTATAACAGCGCCTCGTTCGCATATTTGAGGCACTATCCCGGACGCTTCCGGAGGATAAATATGACGGAACCCGCTTCCCATAACAGCCAGGGTCCTTCCGCCTGAAGATAAAGCACCTTTATGAGCCGCTAGATCGATCCCCCTAGCCAGACCACTGATAATAGTTACGCCCTTTTCAACGAGCCCTTGTGAAAAGTTCTCTGCCATCTGGTCCCCGTATAACGAGGAACGTCTGGACCCTACGATAGCAATAGCATTAATATCTTCTGTTTTGATCTCGCCTTTATAAAAAATAATAGGTGGCGGATCATAAATGTTCCGTAAAGTATCCGGATATCCCTCATCTTTGAAACATAATGTTGTTATGTTTTCAGATTCTATATACTCTAGCTCCTCTGCGTATTCTTCCGACTGCCTGACTGATCTTAACTCATCAGCGCCTTTAAAACGGCTTCCCAAAACTTCAGCAAGCCATAAATCCGGCATAGAGAAAATCTCTTCGGTATCGGGCACCTTATCTACAAGTGCCGCTATCCTACGCGGCCCAAGCCCTGGCACAAGGCTGAGAGCAAGAATATCCCTCGAGGTCTTGTTCAAAAGCCTTCCTCCTCGAAATTCTTCGTTCTTACCATACTAAGAAAAATATCCGTAATAACAGGATCAAGTTTTCTTCCTCTTTCTTCCTCGATTATCTCAAGCGCTTTTTTGCGCGAATACCCTTTACGGTACGGCCGATCCGCGGTCAAAGCTTCATAAATATCCGCTACGCTTAACACCCTTGCTTCCAAAGGTATATTCTCTCCCTTAATACCATTAGGATATCCGCTACCATCGTAATTTTCGTGATGATTGGCCATGATCGGTATTATATCCCTCAGAAAATAGACCAAGCGTATCACATCAGCACCCCAATGCGGATGTTTCTTGATCTCCACGAACTCTTCATTGGTAAGCTTACCATTCTTAAAAAGTATTTTATCGTCTATAGCCATCTTCCCGAGGTCGTGAAGAAGCGATGCTACTTTAAGCTTACCGATACTCGTCATATCCATCTTAAGTTTTTTAGCAAGCCTAACCGCGATATGCATAACCCGGACTGCGTGTTGCGCTGTTTCCGGATCGCTGACCTTGGAAGCGGCAAATAGTGTCTCGACGACTTCCTGATACGCCGTATGCAATTTACTCGATTTCAGGTTATGCTGTTTCACCTTATTGCGTTTGGATGGGCGCTCTCCTTCCCGGCCGATGACCATATAGAAAAAAGTCCGCTTTTCTTTTAAAGGAAGCGTCAGCCAGCAGAAATACTTTTCATCATCACACTGGGTTTTAACAGGTGCTTCAAACCTGCAGATCTCTTTTTTCCGTTTAACTTCGTCAAATATCTCCCTGACTTCTTCGCGACCCTCTTCCGGGATAACCCTGTTTATCCAATTCGCGCCCATTACCTGTTTGTTTGAAAGTCCGAAAAAATCAAGATGCATCTTATTCGCAAAAACCGCTCTGCCGCGGGAATCGGTGACCATCACGCACGCGTCAACGTTCTGCAGGAGCTTCTCAAAAAACAAACCCCATAAAATAGTGCTTCTATCGATACTTTTCTTTTTAATCTTTTTCTTTCTCTTCTCCATTCAATATCACTTTTATCCTTTCTACTACCGCACCTATATTTAAATCTGTGGTATCCACGTGAAAATCCGCTTTTTCGTAAAAAGGTCTCCTGTAATCCAACAGTTCCTTTATTTGTTTCTCCGGATCTTCAACATTAAGAAGCGGTCTGTGCCCATGCGCCAGTGTCCGCTGGCGTATGGTATGCGGCTCGGCCCAGAGACATATAACCACTCCGCTTTTTTTGAGCGCGTCCATGTTCTCCTCGTCAAGAACCACTCCGCCTCCGGTATCTACCACTAGATCCGTCTTCCCGGAGACTTCTTTTACTACCTCTTTTTCTACTTTTCTGAAGTACGGTTCACCTTCATCCCGGAATATGTCGTTTATCTCCCTATTCTCCCGGGCCACGATGAGTTCATCTACACTCACATATTCCTTACCAAACTCATCCGCAACAGCTTTTGCTACTGCAGTCTTACCTGTACCCATGAACCCTATTATAACGACATTCTTCAAATTACATCTCCTTAAGCGCTTTGGTATATCCCTCGTGGTTCCTTTTAGTCTCACTGAGTGTATCACCGCCAAACTTATCGAGTAAAGCCGAAGCCAGTTCGATGGCCACGACAGATTCGGCTACCACGCCGCAGGCAGCTACCGCTGAAACGTCCGAACGTTCCGTAGCAGCTGCAGCTTCTTTTTTAGTATTAATATCCACCGACTTTAGCGGATTGCCAAGCGTGGATATGGGTTTCATGAAACCTGTAAGGATTATAGGCTGACCGTTAGTAACTCCGCCTTCCAGCCCTCCGGCGTTATTGCTGGACCTGATGAACGCTTTAGCGGATTTATCATACTCTATCGGATCGTGTGTCTCCGATCCCTTCTTACCGGCACACTCTATTCCTTTACCTATGGAAACCGCCTTTACTGCCGGTATAGCCATAACCGCACGCGCTAAGGCACCGTCAAGCCGCATGTCCCACTGGGCGTAACTTCCAAGCCCAGGAGGAACCCCGTCTGTTATGACCTCAAAAGTACCGCCGAGCGTATCTTTATCTTCTTTAGCTTTGTCAATCGCTTCACATATAAGTTTTTCAGCTTTTTTATCGGCGCACCGTACTTTCGAACAGGAAACATCCGACTTCTTTTGCACTTCATCAAAAGAAAGCCCTTCGGTATCAGCCTCAATGCCGCCTATCATCGTGACATGGCTAAGCACACGTATCCCAAATTCCTTTAACAAGAGTTTTGCAACCGCTCCGGCAGCAACCCGCATGGCAGTCTCACGCGCGCTCGCTCTTTCAAGAACGTCCCTAGCGTCTTTAAACCCGAACTTATGCATGCCTGCTAGGTCAGCATGTCCCGGCCTGGGACTTTTTACCTCAGGAAGCTCTTCTATCTTATAATCCTTGTTGGTTATCATTATGCCTACAGGACTGCCTATAGTAACACCTTTGCGACACCCGCTTATAAATTCCGGCTTTTCAGGTTCTATAGCCATACGGCCGCCTCTTCCATAACCGTGCATCCTTCGTTTAAGTTCGGTTGCAACGAACTCCTCGTCCATAGTAAGACCTGCCGGTACCCCATCCAGTATAACCATTATCCCTTTTCCGTGCGATTCTCCTGCGGTCATATACCTTAACATGACTGTCTCCTTTTCATTACAAACTGAAAAACAAATAATTCAGTATCTTGTCCCCATAAAGCAAACTTATAAGCGCACCCAACGAGAGGTAAGGACCGTACGCTATAACTTCTTTTCTGAACCTGATCTTCATGAATAGGCCGACTCCCGCGCCCAGAATCGGTGCCAGAAAAAAAGTCAAAAGCACCATCTTCCAGCCCAAAAAAGCCCCTATCATACCCATGAGTTTTACGTCTCCTCCGCCCAGAGCCTCTTTCTTGAAAATAAGCTCACCTGCCATACCCAGAAGGAACATGCTTCCGCCTCCCGCCAGAATACCTAAACCTGAGTTCAAAAACGACTTCAGGTAAGAAGCGGACCCATCAAGCCTGAGCGCGGTCATTAAAATGAGTCCGATGAATATACCAGAGACACTTATAACGTCCGGTATCTCCTGATGTTCTATGTCTATAGCTGCTATGATAATAAGCGCGCACGAGAAGAACCAGTAGACAAAGAATTTTGGTGTCAGCGTAAAATAATATAAAAGCGCTATACCGATAAGCGCTGTCGCCAGCTCAACAAAAAAATACCGAACAGGTATCGGCGTGCCACAGCTTCGGCACCTGCGCCTTAAAACTATAAAACTTATAAGCGGTATATTATCAAACCACTTTATCGGTTTCGTGCAAAAAGGACAAAAAGAACGGGGGCCGACTATGGATTTGCCAAGAGGCAACCTGTAAATACATACGTTCAAAAAACTGCCGATTATAGTTCCGAAAATAAATACTAAGATATACTCCATTTGCTAGTTTCCTAACTTTTCCAGAGCGGCTTCTTTCATAACAGCTCTTGTCTCTTCAACATCTTTTCCGGTCCAGAGGCTGAAAGCTATAGCTCCCTGTCCCACCAGCATACCCAAGCCCCCTGAAGCGGTAAGCCCTTTTCCTTTTGCTACCTTTACCAGTTCAGTTTCGCGCGCATATACCAAATCGTATACTGTCATCCCCGGCTGGAGCACATCAAGCGGTACCGGCGTGCTATCAGATTCCTTGGTACCCAAAGGCGTGGCATTGACAGCCAGGTCGCATCCTTTAGCTTCTTCAGCTGATGAAGCCGTTTCCATACTTGAAACCGTAAACCCTGAACTCAGATATTTTTCGTAAATATCCATCAGCTCTTTAAGCTTACCCTTGTCCACATCATAGACCCTTACCATTTCGGGAAGATCTTCTTGCTGGGTAGCCATATATATCGCCAGCACCCTGCCGGCACCGCCGGCACCGGCAATGAATATTTTTTTGCCTTTTAAGCTGAATCCCGCGTCACTTTTAAGGGACTGATGAAAACCCCTCCCATCAGTGTTATCCAGGAACACGGATTTACCCTCTACCTTCACGGTATTAACGGATTCTATAACGCTTACCCACGCGTGCTTTTCAACCTCAAGCAACGAGCACCCTTCCAATAATTCCCTTATTTTTATCTTGTATGGCACGGTAACATTAAACCCGCTCAATTTACCGCTGAGGATATTCTCGCTAAGAAATTCGGTCAGCTGATCTTCTTCTATATCGAAAAGCTTATATTCCGCAGGAATGCCAAAATGCTCAAAAGCGGCATTGTGCATGGCGGGAGATAAGGAATAACTTATATTCCTCCCTAAAAGACCGTATGTTTTTTTATCGCCTGTATCATTTGCCATAACATTAATAAAAACTTCAGGCGCCGGTTACCTGGTGCCTGAACTTTTTGGCTATTTTTTCTTAGATGTTCTGCCTTTTGTTTTCGGTTTTTTCCTTCTTATAGAAAGACGGTTGATCGCGTTAATGTACGCCAGGACACTGGCTTCTATAACATCGGTACTCGTCCCTCTGCCGATAACTATGTCTTTTTTGTACACGATCTTGACGCTCGCGTCCCCAAGCGCATCCTTTCCGCTAGTGACCGCATTGACCCTGTAGTCCACGAGCCTGCCTTTGATACCTGTGGCTTTATCAATCGTCTTGAAACACGCATCGATCGGCCCGTCGCCAGAACCCGTAGCAACCAGTTTTTTCTTGCTCTTCAGGATCTCCACACTGGCCTGCGGTCGTGCGTCCCTACCGCTGGTAACATAGAAATTAACAAGCTTGTATTCTTCAGGAATAGTAGCAAGCTCGTTTTCCACGATAGTCGCAAGATCCTCATCGAATATCTTCGCTTTCTTATCGGCCAGGTTCTTGAATCGCGCGAACGCCTGATCCAGTTCCTTAGCGGAAAGCGAATACCCGAGTTTCTTGAGCCGTTCGGAAAACGCGTGCCGGCCCGAAAGCTTGCCAAGAACAAGTTTACTGCCTTCGAATCCCACGTCCTGCGGTCTTATGATCTCATAAGTGACCCTTTTTTTCAGAATGCCGTCCTGGTGTATGCCTGACTCGTGTGCGAACGCGTTCGCGCCGACAATAGCCTTGTTCGGCTGAACCGGTATACCGGTAAGCTTACTGACCAGTTTACTGGTCCTGTAAAGCTCTTTGGTATTGATGCCCGTGTCGATATTCTTGAAAATGTCTTTACGCATCTTCATGGCCATTATGATCTCTTCAAGAGAAGCGTTACCCGCTCTCTCTCCCAGGCCGTTCATCGTACACTCTACCTGGCGCGCACCGTTCAGAACCGACGCCAGGGAATTGCTCACCGCAAGACCCAGGTCATTGTGGCAATGAACGCTTATGACTGCCTTGTTGATGTTAGGCACATTGTCCATGAGATATTTTATCGTCTGCCCGAATTCTTCCGGAACAGCATACCCTACCGTATCAGGAATATTGATGGTCCGCGCTCCGGCCTTAATGGTTTCTTCCACCACTTTGGCGAGAAAATCCAATTCCGTGCGTGAAGCGTCTTCCGGAGAGAACTCGACATCACCGAACTTCTTGCGCGCGTACTTGACCGCATCGATGGATGTCTTTAATATCTCATCTTTCGCTTTCTTTAGCTTGAACTGCCGATGTATCTTGGACGTAGCGAGAAACACATGTATCCTAGCCTTCTTAGCTTTTTGAAGCGCTTTGTAGACATCATCAATATCCTGCTTGATCGCTCTTGCCAGGCCGCAAATAACCGGACCTTTTATATGCTTGCTCACTGTTTTGACAGCTTCAAGGTCTCCAGGGCTCGTACGCGGAAATCCCGCCTCAATGATATCTACACCCAGTTTTTCCAACTGAAAAGCTATCTTGAGCTTCTCGTTCACAGTTAAACTCGCCCCGGGAGTTTGTTCTCCGTCCCTTAAAGTCGTGTCAAATATAATCACTCTGTCTTTTTTCATGATCACACCTCATTTACATCCATGGCATCATGCCACGAAGTTCTTCGCCGACCTTCTCTATCTTATGTTGCTTCTCTTCTTCGGTTATCTTGTTATAGTTCGGTCGACCTTCCTGGTTTTCTTTGATCCATTCATCAGCAAAAGCTCCAGACTGGATCTCGCTGAGTATTTTCTTCATCTCTTCGCGAGTTCCACTGTTTATTATCCTTTTGCCTCTGGTTATATCCCCGTATTCGGCTGTATCGGATACTCTTTTTCTCATACCGGAGATACCATATTTATATATAAGGTCCGTGATGAGTTTAAGCTCATGCAGACACTCAAAATATGCTATCTCAGGCTGGTATCCCGCGTTCACCAGGGTATCAAAACCCGCTTTTATGAGTTCCGAAGCTCCGCCGCAAAGAACCGACTGTTCGCCAAAAAGATCCGTTTCAGTCTCTTCCTTGAACGTGGTCTCTATAACACCGGCTCTTGTACCGCCTATACCCTTCGCATAAGCCAGCGCTTTATCCATGGCTTTACCAGAAGCATCCTGGTATATAGCTACTAGACACGGCACGCCTTTGCCCTGCTCGTACATCTCACGAACAAGAGCCCCGGGCCCCTTCGGTGCCACCATGAAAACATCCACGTTCTTCGGCGGAACGATCTGTTTGAAATGGATATTGAACCCATGCGAAAAAACAAGAGAGTTCCCCTCTTCAAGATTCGCTTCTATCGAATTCTTATAAACTGCCGCCTGCACGTGGTCCTGGGTCAATATCTGGATGATATCAGCCTGTTTAGACGCTTCTTCGGCAGAGAGCACGTCAAACCCATCTTTTTTTGCCTGTTCATAATTGGGCGTGCCTTCAAGTTCGCTAACTATCACATTCACACCACTGTCTCTCAGGCTCAGCGCCTGTCCGCGTCCCTGTATACCATATCCAATGACCGCAACCTTGAGGTCTTTGATAACGTTCAGATCAGCGTCTTTATCGTAGTACATCTTAGCCATGTTTTTCCTCCTTTTTCCATTAACCATGAATTATCTTTGATCCGCCTGTAGGGCTATCTTACCCGTTCGGACGATCTCGGCAATACCATAAGGTCTTAAAAGCTCTATTAAAGCGTTTATCTGATGCTCGTCGCCAGACTCTTCGATCGTCAGACATTTTTTACCGGCATCCACTATTTCCGCTCCGATAGAATCAACGACCTTAATTACATTTTCCCTTGTCTTAGCGTTCGGAACCTTTACTTTTATCAGGATAAGTTCCCTGCCGACGTATTCTCCTCCGGTAAGGTCCTGGACACTTATAACGTCAATAAGCTTGTTCAGCTGTTTTTTGATCTGTTCCAGTATCCTTTCGTCAGCTTCAACTACTATCGTCATCCTGGAAACCGTAGGATCCTCGGTCTCGCCAACAGCAAGCGAATCGATGTTAAATCCCCTCGCACTGAATAGACCCGCTATCCTTGCCAGAACACCGAACTTATTCTCCACTAATACCGATATCACGAATTTATCCATCTTCCCCTCTCCTTTTTAAAAAGCTATGCCAAACCGTGAAGCATATTGTCTATCGCTTCACCTGCCGGGACCATCGGGAACACGTTCTCTTCTTTCTCGACCAGAACGTCAAGCACAACCGGCCCTTTTGCTTTAAGCATATCTCTGATAGCTTTTTTGACTTCCGATTTTTTTGAGATCCTCATCCCTTTCGCGCCGTAACTTTCCGCAAGTTTCACAAAATCCGGGCACGTAGTGAATTCGCCTCCTTGCAGAACAGTGTAAGCGTATCTTTTTTTATAAAAGAGTTCCTGCCACTGGCGCACCATCCCCAGGTATCCGTTATTCAATATGACTATTTTTACGGGTATCTTTTCAAGCACCGCGGTCGCAAGTTCCTGGATGTTCATCTGTATGCTGCCGTCTCCCGCGATATCAATAACAATACTGCCAGGCTTACCGATCTGGGCGCCTATAGCAGCAGGGAATCCATACCCCATCGTCCCCAACCCTCCGCTCGATATCCAGGTCCTCGGTTTGGTATACGTGAAGTAC
>JBAROK010000041.1:0-9814 GCA_049642065.1 Candidatus Omnitrophota bacterium
ATACGCCTTGCTATCAACCATCCTCCGAGAGCCAGACCTACCATGAACGAAGTCACTATTATCCCCAGTTTATAAAAGACGAACCCGTATATTACCTGGAACGACAGTATCGCCGTTATCTGGAATATTATCTCTGCAAACCCTGTAGTCATTATCGCCAACAGTGCCGTCCTTTTGCCTAACCTCTTTCCGCTAAAAAAACCGAATATCAGTATCGCAATACAGAACAAACATGCCGACAACCACACATTCTCGGGTTTGACCGCATGTAATATCTTCCGGAAAACAGGCGAATCGAACTGCGTCCCCCAGAACACCGTCGCATAATAATATGAAACAGGCCTGAAATCCCTGTTCACCCTTACATCCCCGCCCCGTCCGATTTCGCTAGTTATATACTCCATCCTTTCTTCGGACAGTTTAGACCGAAGATAATAATCCTGCACGTATATAGCGTTTATCCCCCTTCCTCTCATACGTTCGGCAAGAATATCCGTATCGTACGTAAGAGGCGCCTTTTCGGAAAGGATAAAATAAGCAGTATCACCAGGTATTACAAGCACTTCCGGGAACACTTTGAGTGCGCTTAAATAGATTGAACGCAGATATTCCCTAAGCTCTTCGCTAAGATAGTTCTCAGAGGATGTCAGGGCAAAACTTGCGACACCTGTTTCATTAAGTATATTTTTGAGTTCCCTGAAAAACTCTACCGTATAAAACCTGTTTATCTGAGCGGTATATGGATCGCCTAACCCTATAATCACGCAATCATACATATCGGGTTTCTTTTTAACAAAGAACCGGCCGTCTTCGTTGATGATTTTCACCTCGGGATCGTTCAAGACTTTTGAATCTTTGTTCTGGAGATATTTTTTCGCCATAGTGATTATCGTTGAATCAAGTTCCACATAATCAATTCGTTTGAGCGGATATTTTAGCAGCTCTTCCAAGAGCCCCCCAACCCCACCTCCTATCAAAAGAACCTTCTCAGGACTTTCCACCTGAAGGAGAGCATAATGGACCGATTCCTCCGCCGAAAGCTGATCTGGAACCGTATAGAGATGCAATCCATTCTCATAGAACGATCTCTGTTCTCCTCTTTCCGTAACAGTGATGTTACCGTATATGGAATTTTTAGATCCCAGCACTTCAAAACCTGTCCATAACTGCCGCAAGGAAAAATCCCTGAATCGGGATCCGCCTCCGAAGAGAAGCGCTACTGTACCAAACACGACAAGAAGAACCGTAAAAGCCGCTATTATCTTCTTACCCTTTATTGTTTTCAGGTGCCTCTGCATGAGGAACGAAGCCGACAGGTTCAAAAGCGAAAGTATCAAAAGTATAGTTGCAGCGCTCATATAACGGATCATGAAATAACTGGCAAGAAGCCCGCCTAAAAGCGCTCCGACAGCTTCCATAACATATACCCGCGCGATACTTTCTTCCGAAGAGTCCGTAAGGTCCCTGTAAATGCGACAAGCCATACTGAACATGAAACCCATTGTCATACAGGGTAAACAAAGCACTATGAAGGTTGATAACATCATGGGAGGATAACCTATTATCTCCCCGGTAGTTATACCCATGAAGTTTTTCGCCGCCCTGGCGGCAAGAAGTGTCAGTGGAAATATAAAAGAAAGCGCGAGCTGACATGCCGCAAATACTCCGACCCTTCTCTGGATTCGATCGGAATACCTGCCTAAAAATGCGCTACCGAAGGCTCCCCAGATAAGCCAGCTGGCGAGAATAAGGCCTATTGATACTTCGTTACCGTAGAAAACTACCAGGAATTCCCTCATGAACACTATTTGGGAAACCATGGCGGAAGCACCCGCCAGAACCATAGAAAGGATAATCGTCTTTTTGAAATTCATATGGATTTTTGAAGTATTACTTCCAGATACCCTCTATCTTGTACCCGCAGAACTTACATTTTCCGTCAACGATATTGTTCTCCAGCACCTTATATCCTATTCTCTTTATCACGACCTTCTTGCACTCGGGACATACCGTGCTTTCACTGCCTATCTCAGGAACATTACCGATATACACGTAACTCAGCCCTTCTTCAAGAGCTATTTCCCGCGCTTTTTTAAGCGTCTCAACCGGTGTCGGATAAAGAGATCTCAGCTTATATTGCGGCCAGAACCGCGAAAAATGAATAGGTACGTGAGGTCCGAGATTACTCCTGACCCATCTTACCATACGCCGTATATCGTTCATATTATCGTTCAGCGTAGGAACAATAAGATTGGTGATCTCTACCCACACGCCTTCTTCCTTCAAGATAGTTAGCGTTTTGAGTATATTATCAAGATTTTGAGCACACACTTCTTTAAGGAACTTTGGATCAAACCCTTTAAGGTCCACGTTAGCGGCATCGATAACCTTACACATCTTCCTGAGCGGCTGCGGATTGATCTTACCGCCAGTAACGATTATGTTCTTTATACCTTTTTCACGCGCCAGACGTGATGCTTCAACCGTATACTCATAAAAAACTATAGGTTCGGTATAAGTGTACGCTATGGAAGCGCAGTTGTTCATTAGCGCTGTTGTTACAAGGTCCTGATTGGTTAACCTGCGGTTATTCGTCTGCTCAGGAGGCCTTTGTGAGATGGTCCAGTTCTGGCAATATTTACAACGCGAATTACATCCCGCTGTGGCTATAGAAAAGGCTTTTGTGCCAGGCAGCACGTGGAATAAAGGTTTTTTTTCAATGGGATCCACATGCATCGCACATACAAGCTCATAGACAAATGAGTACAGCTTCCCGTCTACCGGTTCGCGTACCCTGCAGAATCCACGTTGCCCGTTAGTTAGAAGACATCCTTCAGAACACAGCTGGCATCTTACGGTCTTTTCGTTGATCTTTTCATAGAACATGGCTTCTTTCATGCCCCTTTTCTCTCCGATAGCGGCATATGCCTCGTATCGGGACAGAGCATCAAAAAGATACAACGAAGCTCCCAGGCAGGTACCCGCGGCAACACATTTTTTTATGAAATCTCTGCGGGTAAGTTTTTCATGCCAGATGCGTTCAAGCTTTTCAACCAGCTTAATGTTCATATTCCTCTGAGATATTTTGTCACATTACATCCTGTTTCTTGAGGATGATATCGCCAACACTGCACCCTATGTGATTAGCTACTACGGGACACTTGGCCTTGAATATGAAAAAAATGGGTTTAGCCTCATCCGCCAGCGTCTCGAAATTGCCCTGTCCTTTGCTTATGATAAGATCCGCCTTGTTGTAGTAGTCAAGGAACTCTTCTTCGCATATGCTGGGCACCGTCCCCGGGATATCCGATCCACTCGATATTACATTAGCCACTTTATCAAGACCAACCTCGAGAGCGTCTTCCATGGTTACATCGTTTATGATAGGCCTGCCTCTTACGGCACAAACAACGTCTTGTTCCAGCTCTTCCACCAAGATCTTATCAAACACGATCTCACCGGCGTTATCCAGTATATAGAGAACGTTCCTCGCCCCTTTAACCGCTTCACGAAACTGCTCAAAATCAAATACCGCAAACTCCTTTTCAAGGCACTCTTCGATCTCTTCTTCGATATCGAACGAATGCGGCACCCCGTAATCTATTACATTACCGGCGACCGCAAGACGAACCGCGCTTAAAAGAACATCACTAGCCCCGTCAATCTGTTTTTTCAACACCGGGTAAAGATCCAAAGCCATCTCATTGCTCTTTTGCTTCACCTTTTTATATGCATCCTTCCCGCCTGTATAGTCTTCTACGATCCCGTACACGGTCCTTGCGATTTCAGGCGGTGTGACATCTAAAGAAAATCCGGGAAGCCTCCGGGAGACTTCATCTAAGACCTTTTTCTGGGTAACTTTATCCGTACCGGCAAGTTTCGCAGCATCAAGAGCCTGCCTGAGAAAACACGGGATACATTCAAGGTATGTCTTCAAAAAATCTCCTTTCCACGTATAGATACCGTCATTGCGCTGATAATTCTTTGATCTTATCTTTAAATATCTTGTGGTCGGGGAATATCTCATCAAGGCGCTTATAGAGCGGCAGGGTTTTATCCAATTGTCCTGTTTTTTCGTAACACAAGGCAAGGTAAGAAAGAACGTATCTTTCTTGGAACTTATCATGCGAGGTTTTGTCCAGCAGGTCCTTGGCTCTTTGAAAATAACGCAAGGAGGTCGCATAATTTTTCTGGACCTGAAAATACTCGCGTCCAATCTCGGCGTTTATCTCCCAAGAATCCGGATTATTCGCCAGGCCTTTTTTAAGAAAAGCCATTCCCTGATCCGGTTTGTTAAGCCGATATATCAGATAATATCCTGTAAGTGTGTATGCCTTGACGTTATGGGGATCCAGTTCTGCAGCGTAATAAAGCCACGGAACTATTTGCTTCAGTTGATCTCCCTTAAGATGAATATGCTCGGTTATCAGTGTCTCTTCGGATAAGCGCAGTAGAATATCATAAGGGGATGGTTCAGGAGGTTTTAGGTGCTCTTCGTGATCAAGATCTTCATCCTCACTATGTATTCCCGGACAAGCTTCGCCCCTATCATATACCCCGCCATGGAAATAAACATCTGCCTGTATAAGCGACAGGTTCGAAACAATAGACCTTGCCTCCCCAAGCATCCGCAGGAAAACAGGCGTATCAGAAGTCTTACCGGGAAGGCTGTGAGCATAACTGTAGGTATCTACGCGGGGAGCAATCAGGATGACAACCGCGAACCAGACAAGGAGCACTATAACGCTCTTTATCCTCAAAGTTCTCTCCTCCCGAATATTATTCCGGCAAAATACAGCAGCATGAAACAATATATAACGGTATAGGCAATAATAGCGCCAACGGCCCAGAGCGGCATAGGATCCCAGGCATGGGTTATTCTCGCGCGCATATCATAGAAATCGAAATGAGGAATACTATAATATACGACTCCGTACACTGCCGCCATAACACCTTTCGAATACAGCACAAGATTCCTGAAAGATTCAGAGAACCCTGAGATCATCATATACAATAGAACAGATAAAGTGACATTAGCTGAAGTCGTTAAAAAGTTCGAAAAGAATATAACCAAAGCTGAGACCAAACAAAGAAAAAGCGCGCCTAATATAAACCCCTGCCCCAGAAGAAGCAAACTCCCCTCGCCTCCGCTAGTTAAATAAAACAGAGAAAACACCAGGAAGAACAGGACAAAAGATATAACAGATACAACGGCTGTACCGCAAAATTTACCCATTATGACCGTGTGCCGCCTAACGGGTTTTGCCAAGAGGGGATAAATGGTCCTTGCTTCGATTTCGGCCGGTATCTGTTTAGCTCCAAAAGTTACCGCGATTATGAACGAGAACAGCGTAACCATTGAATACCCGAAATCACGCACATATCTGGAGACCCCTTCTATTTGAAAAAATGTCTGGGAGGCCAAAAGCCCCATAAGCGTAAGAAGAAAGATAAAAAGTACATAAAAGTCCTTCTTACGGATAAGCTCTTTTATCATACAGACAGCTATAGCCCAAATCGCCCTCATCCGACCTCTCCTATCATTTCGAGAAAATAGTTTTCCAAGGACTGTCCTTCGCCTTTGTCTCCTACCAGGTCGCCTACAGGCCCCTCCGCCAGGATGCGCCCTTTATTAATAACAGCTATTCTGTCACTGACAAGCTCCACTTCCGAAAGCTCATGAGAAGAGAAAAAAACCGTCTTACCCTTTTGGCGCAATTCGTGTATGACATCCCTCATCTTCCTGCGAGCAAGGGGATCCAGCCCACCCGTCGGTTCATCCAGTATGAGAAGATCCGGATCATTTATAAGAGCTTGCGCGAAACTTACTTTCTGCATCATACCCTTTGAGAAGGTTCTCATAAGCCGGTCAGATTCATTCGCAATCCCCACCTTCTCAAGCAGCGTGCTGATGCGTTCCTGTAATAGTTTCTTCTCTAAACCGAAAATGTTACCGTACATCGTCAGAAGTTCCACCGGCGTAAGATACCTGTAATAATCTGAAGTTTCCGGCATGTATCCGATAGCTTTGCGGGTTTTTGGATCTGAAGGGCTTTTTGAAAATACGGATAGCTCTCCCTGCTGCGGGATTAAAATACCAAGCAAGTGCTTGATAGTAGTGGTCTTGCCTGCACCGTTCGGACCTATAAATCCGAAGATCTCTCCGCGCTTAACGTCAAGATCCACCCCTTTAAGCGCTTCGACCTTCGATTTGCCGGCAATATAAGTGCGTCGTAATCCTTTAATTGAGATTATATCTTCCATATGCTCAACCCCAGCCGTAAAAACGGCCCCTATTTTAAAAAAGCTCATTAAAGTAGATCTGTAAGCCGGGTCCTGTACCCGCTTAAAGCGGGCGGTGATTATCCATCTGGGACCGACATCACTGCCAGCCTCTTGCAGCCTACCCGGAAGTATAACGAAACTAGCCGCTTCGTACCAGTCTGTCCGCACGTACCGGACTTTTCTGATTCCTTCCCTATTTGGCCTTGCTCCGCGTAGAGATTGCCTCGTTTCACCCCCTCTGGCAAGCAGAGGGACTCGTCTCTGTGGCTCTTATCCTCACCTTTCGGTGGACGGGCGTTACCCGCTACGCTGCTATATGGAGCCCGGACTTTCCTCTCCCTGTAACATGACAGGAAGCAATCACCCAATCTACTTCAATGAGCTTAAAACAACGTTATTAATATTTAAAGGAGCGCTTTAAGGTTTATAGCCTTATTAACGAGAGTATCAGCTTCTTTGTTCTCTTCTCTGGGAATCTCCCTTACTTCTACTTTATCAAATCCCCTGAATAGATTCAAGGCGACATCAAAGAATTTCCTTAAGTCCTCGTTCTTTACCTTATATTCGCCTTTCAGCTGTCTGGCGACAAGCTGACTATCAAGGTTAAGAATAACTTTCCCGGCTTTCAAAAAAAGAGCTTCCTGAAGCCCAAATATCGCCGCCATGTATTCGGCAACGTTATTAGTGGCAATGCCAATGAACCTCGATACTTCCTCTACACGTTCACCTTTATCGTCCAAAAGCACCGCTCCGATACCAGCCGGTCCCGGATTGCCCCTTGAGCCCCCGTCGGCGAAGATCTCTATAGTCATATCCTCAGTCTTCTTTTTCATAAAGTATCCTGACGCAGTTCTCACAAAAGACGGGCTTCTTTTTCTTCCTTACCTCGTTAATTATCTGCGGACGGAGCTGCATGTTACATTCACCGCAAAATTCGCCTTCTACCCTGGCAAGCGCAACACGACCCCATTTTTCCAGTATCCTCGCGTATCGCGTTAAAAGTTCCGAATCTATCGACTTGACGCATTCTTCCCTTTTTGCATTGAGTTCTCCAAGCTGCTTCGTCAATTCCTGCTCTTCGGTTTTTATCGTTTGTTTTTCTTTTTCGACCGCGTTTTTCTCGTCTTCAAAGATCTTCTTCTCCTCATCGAGCTTTTTCTGTGCCGCTTCAATTTCATCGAAGAAACGTATAATATCCTCCTCTATCAGAGAAACATCAGCTTTTATGCTATCTATTTCATCCTGCAGAGCCTTGTATTCTTTATTATTCTTTATCTGGTAAAGCTCGCCGTCATGTTTTTTTATTTTTTCTTCCTTGGTTTGCATTTCGTTCTCTTTTTCGTTCTTAGCAACCTGCAGCCTTTTGTATTCCTCCTCAGCCTGCTCCATGCCACCCTTCTTATCGTTCAGAGAATCATCCATCTCTTTCAATCTTATGGGTATATTATCTTTTTTGGCCTGAAGATCAAAGAGCTGAGAATCTGCTTCCTGGAGGATGATCAGCTTTTCTAGCTGTTCCTTATAATTTTGCTCGTTTGGCATATGATTTCCATTTCTGTTAAAGTGGTGGGCGCAGGGGGACTCGAACCTCCGACCTCATGCATGTGAAGCATGCGCTCTAACCAACTGAGCTATGCGCCCGTCCATATAGTTTATAATATGTGGTATCATATTATGTAAGTTCGTCAGCAAATTATATCAAAAAATGCATTCCTGGACAAGATTTTCCCCAGAAATCTCGGTTTTCCCCCTAAAATCCCCAATTTGCTACACAGAAAAACCCTATTTATATACTTGAAAAAATTTTAAGGCCTGTGCTATAATACGCACTCTGAAGGATTGTTCTTACATACTATGCTGGGGGGCGTAGCTCAATTTGGTTAGAGCAACTGACTCATAATCAGTAGGTTCATGGTTCAAGTCCATGCGCCCCCACCAGAAAACAAAAAGCCCGGTATTGCGCCGGGCTTTTTGTATTTTGACCCCCCATTAATTGAATTGACAGCCAAGATTCTCAGTGATAAACTGGCTTTAAATATTAACCCCCTAAGAAAGGTTTTTATGAGACACTCCAATCTACAAAAACTGTCCGTATTTTTCCTAGTAATATTCTTTTTGACATCCATATCTTTTTCGCCATCCTACGCGAAAAGCGGATTGACTCTGGAATCACTTCAGGAGAAATTGCTCGCGCTAGAAAAACAGGTCCATGACCAGCAGAAACAAATAGAAAGCTACAAACACCTCATGAGCCAACAGATAAAGCTGAACGAACAACAGCGAGCAGAGATACAAAAAACTTTCAAGGAAGCGTCTGATCTCGGCAACGAAAAAGTCGGTAAAGTCCGTGCAAGAAAGTCTCCAGGCCCACTGTTTGCACATCCTTATATGCCTGGTAACTTCAAGATAGGTGCTAATATCACCGGTATAGTCCAGGGATCGCCAGACGCCAGACTGATCGGAGAAGACCGCAAAAGAAAGATAGGTGCCTCCTATCAGGCGAACGTCACTCTTGCAAACAAATTTGATGGTGTAGACGGCCTGGCTGTAGCTAACCTCAGGGTCGGCGAAGGTAATGGCGTAGAAGACCAACTCTCCGTTTACAACAATGTTGACAATAACAGCTGGCGCGATAACCACTTCACTTTAAGCGAGATCTTTTACGAGCAGAACCTGTTTGATAAAAAATTGGTTATAGATTTCGGGAAACTCGACCCGACTGATTTCTTTGATCTTAATAGATACGCTGATTCAGACACGACGCAGTTCCTGGCAAGGATCTTCAATAATAGCCCTGTTCTCGAATTTCCTTCCAATGCCGGCGGCATACGGATTGCTGTATTCCCGTTCAAATGGCTTGAGTTGGGTTATCTGGCAATGGCGGGGACGCCAAACCTGCGCGATCTTGAATCTCATCTTTTTCACCTCGGACAAGTGATACTAAAACCTGAATTCAACGGCCGTAAAGGAAACTACCGTTTCCTGCTTTGGCAAAACAACAACGATCATACTGCATGGAAGGACCTGACCAGAACACATGAAGCTTCATATGGTTTCTCTCTCTCATGTGACCAGGAAATATCGGATACTGTGGGAGTGTTCGGCAAATTCGGGTGGCAGGATCCCAAGGTATATAATCCCAATAAGAGAGCTTATCCTTTCTCCGATAGCGATCCAAATCCGTACATCAACAACTTCACACTTGAATATATGTGGAGCACGGGTCTACAGGTCAAAGGATCGCCCTGGGGACGGGAACACGATTTCTGCGGTCTAGGTATCGGGCAAGTGATCCCATCCAAGGACATGAAGACCGCTCTAAGCGGCACAGGAGACAATAAACGTAGCGCCAAATCTGAAACTCATTTTGAAATATATTACAGCTTTTTTGCCAATAAATATCTTGCTATAAGTCCCGGGGTCCAGCTCATCTGGGATCCCTACGGAGGGGATGCTGGTGGCGAAGGAATGGTTTCAGTATATACGATAAGAACTCACGTCGACTTCTGATTTCATTCACCTATTATAC
>JBAROK010000007.1:0-66311 GCA_049642065.1 Candidatus Omnitrophota bacterium
AGGGCCGATTCATATAGTATTGGCGGGTGCCGGACTGTTAACGCTGTTGTATTACCTTAAGGTCAAACTCAAGAAGATCATCAAACTGGGGATGGTAGTGGGCTTCGGCGCTCTAGCGTTCTGGGCGTATAACAACGCATCTACTCTGGCCCAGTTCACGGATGTTAACATGGTCATGCTGTTCGCTGCGATATCGGCAGTTATGATGCTGTCCTATATGACAGGTATACCGTTTATCGACGGTGGTGTGATGGTGGCCGATAGAAAAACGTCTGGCGAGGACCAAGCGCCTGGAGCAGGTCCGGGTGAACATGGCGGCCGGCCGGAAGATGTTGATAGGTTAGTAGATGAGATTGCCCAATGGTATGCCGGCAAACCATCACCGGAAAGCGAACCTGTTCCCGGAGAGGAACCTGCCGCCGAATTGCCGGAAAGAATAAGCCTTTTAGAACAGATGAAACAGGATTATGGTAATGAGAATGCACAAGCTTTACTGAACAATCTGGGGATAAAAGATCCCGAGAAAGATATTGTAAGAATCGAAGAAGGTGCACGGGTAGTTACATATGATCCTAGTATATCATTTGACGAAACCAGGCTGGGATGTATAGAAACCAGCGGGCAAATATGCGATATACCGATAGATATGGCAGATGAAGTCGAAGCAAGACTAAGAGAAAAAGTTATTGGCAATATAGCAGCGGTACTTGGTGTAGACGCAGAAAGAAAAGCAGATCTGGAGAGGATGAATATAGCCGAGCTTATGGCCGAAAGTGAATCTATAAGACAAGAGCTGAAAGATGAGCTACGAGGCATCGCCCAAAAGTTCAAAGATAAAGAACTTGAGGCTGCGGAAAAGATGATGCACGAAATAGCCGATAGGTTTAACATCGAGCTTGATCTTGAGGGGATGGATATAACGGAGGCGCAGAATAAATTCTTTTATATGCGATCCGAAATCCTGAGCAAAGCCGGTAGCATGCTTATTTTTGCGTCAGTAGAAAGATATTACAGGATATATATAAAGGAAGGGACTTTTGAGGGGTCCGATAAAGGCGGCAAAAAAGGGCTGGAACAGAAATTAGATCGGTTTGACGATTTTGCCAGGGTGCATATGAAAATAATGTCAGAAATAGAGGGTGACAAGGTCATTAGCGGCCAGACCCTTGAGGATACATATGCTCTTGTAGATGCCTTTCTTGCGATATTTCCGGAAAAGGGTGAAGAAGTGCAGGTTTATATGGAAAGGTTCCGCCAAGTATTGCCGCGTGGCGACGAACTCCAGAACTTCATAAACGGTATACATATTTACTTGATAGGCAATCTGTTTTCTTTCATCCAGGCCAAGGAAGGCGAAAATGTGGCAAGGTTCGAGGACGCCAGGATATGGAAAGTCGATATAAGACGTCGTAGACATCTGAGGGCTGATGTAGAGAGCGAACTGAAGATGAAGACGAAATATGCGAATAGAGAAATAGCCGTTCAGGAATACGAAACCGGCAGCATAAGCATAATAGGATCTAAAGACCTTTTGGAAGAGGTCCAGTCACAGAACCAGCCTTTAGGAGTTTTTGTTAATACCATATGTTCCAAGCCAAGTTTACAGACTGTTCCCGGGGACAGGAAAGAGGGAGTCGGTATCATTACAAGAGGCCAGAAAGCGTGGGCGATCGCCAAACTAGGCGCACACCATGCCAGCATATATGCCGATTTCTCTCTTCCAGAGAGAGGTGGGCAGGTAATTATAGACTGGGTGGAATGGGGCGAAGAAGGTGCAATAGTCTCCGGATCTTTGCATAGATTGGAACTATTGGCCGGGCTTTTCGCAAAATATGGATTTTATGTGCATGTTAATGAGAAAGTCGGTTCTCTTCAGGCTATCTTTGATAAGAATCATGGTGCTCCTGCGTCAATAGATGAGCTGAAAAAGACTTTTCAGGCAGCTGTAAGTATGCTCGCTAGTTTTCGAGATTTTGACCTTATTTTTGGTGGAAACTACAGGCACTTGCTTAACCTGGGGTTTGCGCCGCAGATAGTAGATCTTTGGGAAGGGTATTTTAAAAGGAATCAGTCGGGATATCCCCTGCAGTTAAGTAGAATAGTTCCCGACAGCGATAACTGGTACCAGATAGCGTCTGATTTCGATCAAAAGGTTAGGATAATTGGCGAGTGGCTGTTTCCCGCGATTAACGATGAGTTGAATAAGCTCGGCCTTGAAAATATTGAAGACGTTGATGAGTTCGGTAATCAGGTAGTGAAGGAACGGCTGTTCAAGGAAAGAAAAGAGGCAGAGACCTCGGGGAGATTTAAAAGAGGCGAAGATGGGGAACTAGCATTAGATGATACTTATGAGGAAGTAAAGGTTGTGAAGGAATTTTCCCAGATGCTTATGGATCTGGAAGCTGGACGGGTTACAGGCATTCAGCCGGGATACTTGATGTATATAGCCGAACTTGTCGAATATCTGGAAGGCAGCAGGCAGTTAAATTTTTATAGAAAAGGTACAATCGGTAATTTTAGGGTAGATGAATGCACGGTGCCTCTTAAGGGTGAGAACCATACTTTTTATGTGCTGAGGTTCCGAGATACCGGCAAGGTACTTTTTGGTGTAGCAGTTAAGGGTGATAAATGGATAAAGGTTAATGGTAGGGATGCAAACGTTGAGAATAAGCTCGGGAAGATCTATGAGCTCTTAAAGAGCGAGGGGTACACGCTGGTTGCTGAGTTAGCTGACTTCAAAATGGCTACAAGAGAAGAGCTCAAGAGCAGATTGGCGGAACTTACCGCACTGGCAAAAGACGAAGAAGTAGAGAAACGTTTTCCGATATACCAGCTTGGCACAAAAGGAATCGAAGGTGGTTTTATACAGACACAGATCGCTTCACCGGGCAAAGTATTCGGAATAATCTCTATAGATACTCCTGGTAAGAAAGATTTACAGCAGGAATGGTCCTCAAAAATATATGTTCCGGGTAAAGGGTATATTGCTCCGGACGATACATCCAAGGCAAGCAAGGCGGCCGGTGCTATAGCGGATTCAGGTGCTACTAATAATCATGCTAATATCACCTTGAGGCGTGAAGGTTTTGCCAGTGTGATAGGTATGGGGTCCCATCAGATGGTAGTGGAAGGGAACGTTATAAGGATAAAGTGTAACGTGCCGTCTACGGAAGATGTGATAAGGGGAAATGAAACTCGTACGATAAGACATTATAAGGAAGGGGAGGTCGTACTAAGAGATGGCGACCTTGTCATGATAGATGCATCAGAAGATAGTTCTGACGGAGTCGTTGTTGCAGTGGGCAAAACGCAGTCAGAAGAGAAAGATTTTAGCGCCGAAGCGAAAGAACTTTTTGGTGTTCTCAGGGATATTGAACTGGGTGGTCCTCTCCAGGAGGGATCACAATACAGCCAGTTATATAAGCGAACTGTTGGGAGGATAACTGGTGCAGAGACGAAAATACGGGATATGCGTCTTCTGAACATGCGCAGGATCCTAAAAGACGCTTCAAGCGATAAAACTGTCAATCTCGCTAAGATGGTTGCCGAGATATTGATAGATACGAGCATGATAACCGATAGCGATAAAGCCAGAAGGACTCTGGAGACGCTCCTAAGAAGTCTTGACGATAATGTGCGCGGTGAAGTGGAAGAGTTTATTAAGCTCCTTTTCGGTAAGAAGGTTTACCAGATAGAAAAAGAAATACATGCTGTGCTGGGGGAAGTAGGGATAAGTAATGTAAAGAAGAATCCGTCGTCCACGTTGCTGTACAGTAACACAGAACATATCCTGCTTGAGATCCGCGATCTTAACGATAAGATGGCTTTGGTAGCGGAGATGATACCGGGCGTGGATTACGATCCAGGAAAAGGTCTATTTGCTGAAGAAGCGGATATCATCAGGAAAAGGTTCAACGAGGCGCTTGAATATCTTCGCAGCAAGAAGCTGGATGAGCTGAGTGCGTATCATAGCGAGTACAGGATAGCGGAGATCGAACGTATCCTGAAAGCAGCTGATATTAATGAAGAAAAGTGGATAGAACTGAGCGATGAACTCGAGACGCTGAGGAGGACTTCAAGGGGATGGATGTTAGACAAGATCGAACGAGACCTAAGTAAGGTCAGAAGGGATATTATAAAAGCGGAATGTCTCGGATGCGATCTTTCAAGCCCAGAGATGCTTACGCTTCAGATGGAAGTCAATCGTATGGTAGCTGTTGCTAACATCAAGACGATGAGACAAAAAGGGCCGGGACGTTATGTTATAGACTTAAGTGAGCTGGGCAGCATATACAGGCAGGTTGCCGGGAACAAAGCTGCTGAGGTAGCTGAAGTGATGAAGATATCCGAATCTGCAGACAGCTATACTTACAGGACCGATTCCGGATTGACAGAGATAAGAAATATATTAAAAGACGGATTTGATCAAGTGCCTAGCGGGTTTGTCATAAGTTCTCTTGCTGTTTACAGCGTGATACAAGAAAACAGTGCTATTCGTCCAGATATAGAGGCGCTGATTTCCGGCAATGTGGCTCCTGAAGAAAAAATAGAGAAGTTAACGGAACTGTTGCTTGCCAAAGGAAAAATACCGGAATTTTTGAAAGAGATGATAGCGGAGAAATATAGTTCCATGGCAGGTGAAAGCAAGGAGCCTATAGTCATAACACGATCTACATCCCAGATGGAGGACCTTCTGGATGAAACAAGGCCCGGCGTTAGGAAAGCCGGTAAGTATCTGTCCTTTGAATGCGTTAAGGGCATCGACCAGATAAAGAAGAACATATTTAAACATCTGGCACATTTCTGGGTAACAGAAGGAGATGTAAACGACCTTCATCCTATCCTAGTGCAGGAGATGCTTTTTGACCTGCATTCGTCTTTCGTGGCTAATTCAGTGGATTCTGCGGAAAAGAACTGGAACGTTGCGAACATAGATGCGGTGCTCGGATTGGGCAGGGGTGTCGTAGAAGGTGGGGAAGGTATAGCCATACATACCTTTAAGGCGGATAATGAGGGAAGGATAACGGGGCGTATCGTGCCTCCCCATAACAGGATGTGGGCTCCCGCACCTTCCGGAATCGGTATCAAGCTGGTAGATGTGCCTGCGGAAATGAAAGCAGCTAGAGCTCTAACCGAAGAACAGGTAGCGAAAATAGCAAAACTTGCACGTGCGTTCCAGAAATATTACAGGTTTCCTGTCAATATAGAGGGTGGTGTAACAAAAGACGGGAAGATAGTTATATTCCAGGTGAGGCCTGATTCAACGCTGAAATCAAATTCATACAGCATGTCGGGGACCGGTATACACAGCCCGCCTGTAGAAAAAATTATAGCGCTCAGAAAACAGTATCTTGCCGCTGAAAATCCATCCGCGGAAGAACTGGGCAAAGTAGACCCCGCCGCTATATCGGAGCTGATAGATACCAACATAAACGAATTATACCAAGCAAGAAAGTCCGAATCCGAAGTAAGAGACCTTGAATATAAACTGGTCGAGAGATTAGTTCAGTTTAAGGGTTACCATTATGACAGGGCCCGTGAAGTGGTAATGGACCTTAGGTTATACCACAGGCGCTCCGATGTGGTGGACAAACTGGACGAACTCTTCTTTGAGGAGCTAAAACAGATATTAAGAGAACGGCTGTTCGAAGAAGGGGAATTCAACAGGGACAGGGAAAAAATATCTTATTTTGTTGAGAATTTTCATAACTTGCAGGAGATCAGAGAGGGTAAAGATATACCGAATGGTAATCTTTTCAAGAGTAAACCGGAATACAGAGATGCGGTTATAACCTGGGAAGAGAGGATAGACCGGTACGCTTACAGGTATTTCACCAACAAGGTAGCCTGGGATACAGCGAAAACTAACGCCGAAAAAGTCATATTTAACAATGTTCTGGTGAGGCATTTATCTGAAAAAGCGAAGGGTGAGATGTATGCTTTTATAAGGTATCTCGTGCCCCGGCTTTACGAGAACATACCTCCTTTGAAACGGCTCAGACGCCCGACAATAGTTCTTATAGGCGGTACTACTGCCAGCGGTAAATCCACTTCCGCCAGGTCTGTCGCTAAGAACCTGGGTATGCCGTATTATTTCTCTGCCGATCCTATAAGGGAAGTGCAAAGAAAGCTCATACCGAAAGATACTAACCTGTCACCGGCTGACAAGCGGTCGAGTTTTCAGGAAGATCCGGCAGAAAAAGGGTTTATAGAACACGGGTCAAGCGTAATAAGGTCACTTAATGAATGTGCACGTTGGGCTGTCAATGAGAACAGGAGCATGGTAATAGAAGGTGTTCACCTTATCCCTGGACTTATAGATCCTAAACTTTTTGAAGAGGCGAACGTGGTGCAGATCATCGTGACAGTCGCCGACGAAAAAGGCCATGCCGCCAGGATAGAAAAAAGAGGTAAGGAAGAATCGGGAAGAGGTGGCGCTGGAAGATATCTTAAGGATTTCGATAAGATACGCAAAGCGAACGATCTTTTTGATGAACAGGCAAGGTCTCACGGCGTTGTAAGGGTGGATAATAGCAGCGATTTCACCCGTACTATCAGTGAAGTTCTTTTTTACGCGGCTGGTCCTTACAAAGATAAGGCGAAACAGGGACCGGATGAACGTTTACGGGCGATGCTTGACAATAAAGTAACTAGGGAAAAAGTAAGGACTTCTTCCTCTTTAGGTAAGTATGTAAAGTCAGTGTACACGCTGGGAGAAAGCGACAAATTATATATCGATGCCAGTGAAATAGAGCCGGGAGTAATCGATAAGTCTGAAATAGAGGCTTTAAGGAATGCCATAGTCCAGACCACCTCAAGCGGTGCTCTGGTTATAAGGGATTTTGACCGCCTTGTTGCCGAAGGCCGCTCTCTATTAGATTTTGCTGCCAGTATAGGTTTTGATGATGTGATCATCGGACAGGAAGCACTGTTCGCGCGTACCGCTAAAGAAGTAGAACCGATACTACAAGGGTTAACTGCGTATGCCGCTGAGCTTAACGTAAAAGTGCTTATAGAGAACCTGCCTACTACCGGTAATGCCGAGATATCCATTGGACTTAAGGACGCATACGGAAAAGGCGTACAGGATATTGATATGGAAGCGATAGTGCTTGCGGACGAAAATGGCGAACCGGCCGGTATGATAGAAGACGGTGACGCCGTGTTCTTTGCCTGTAAACGCGGTGAGAGGGAGATACAGATCACGCTTCCCTTTGTCGCGGAAAAGATCGGCCAGAAATTCACGGACCTTGTAGTGAAAACATACGAGAAGATCAAGTTCGGGATAATGACACTTTATCACGACATGTTCGATCCGCTGCCAGTTGCGTTCAGGCCGATGAGACAAAAAGATCCGTTAGTAGACGTTTTAAGTGGCGCGGGCAAGAGATTCCTTCTTTCTGCCGAATCCGAGAAGATCAACCATATCACATATTTCTTCAAGGGGCAGTCAAGGGAGCCGATGGAAGGCGAAGAAATCTTCAGCGTAGATTCGCCTCCTAAAGATGAGCACCTTGACAGGCCGGAACTTTCTTTGCCCGCGCTTACTAAAGGTATTACTGAAAGGATGGAGACGGGCAATTTTGATTTCGTCGGTATAAACCTGGCTAACTGTGACGTTATCGGGCATTATTACGATCCTACGGATGTAGAGAAGAACAAAGAAATAATCCAGATTAGACGCGAGGCGGCCGAAGCGGTTGATGAACACCTGGGGATACTGTTAGAGGCCGCAAAGAAACAGGGGTATTCTGTTATTGTTACCGCTGATCACGGCGTGGGAGAGGTAGCGGTAAAGAAAGGCAAGGGTGTCGGTAAACATACTACCAACCTGGTCCCGTTTATCGTGGTTGACCCGGACACTACAAAGGCGAGTGTTATTTCCATAGCTGAGACCGGAAGGCTTGGCGACGTGGCGCCGACGGTACTGGATCTAATGAAGATGCAGAAACCGGAAGAAATGACGGGACAGAGCCTGCTCGTGGATTATCCTGAAAACGCTGATCCCAAAAAAGTTATGCTTATAGTGATGGATGGTTGGGGTATAGGCGCAGAATCTGAAGATAACCCGATCCATATAGCTAATACACCTGTTCTGGACAGTCTTTACAAGGAATATTTGAACACTCGGATAAAAGCGTCCCAGGAAGAGGTAGGGCTCCTTGCCGGTGACAGCGGTAATTCCGAAGCCGGTCATCTTAATCTCGG
Organism: Candidatus Omnitrophota bacterium; assembly: GCA_049642065.1. Classification (GTDB taxonomy): domain Bacteria; phylum Omnitrophota; class Gorgyraeia; order Tantalellales; family Tantalellaceae; genus WJMH01. The sequence goes on from JBAROK010000007.1 coordinate 8,209, forward strand.
AGCGGGAAGAATAGTTTTAGGGGACGATATAAGGATTGTCAATGCTGTTAAGGGTGAACCTATAGAAGGCGATACTACACTTGATGAGAACGCCGCGATACTTGAGACGATAGCTCATGCGAATGAACACGGTTCCAATCTTCACTTGATAGGACTCTTATCTGACGCAAGTTCGCATGGAAGGGTCGCCCATGTGCTGGAACTGCTCAAGCTTGCCAAGAGAAAAAGAGAAGAGTTCCGTGAGGAAGGTAAAGGTGACGGATTTAAAGAAGTCTTTATGCATATGATAACTGACGGCAGGAGCACCGAATCCGGTACTGCGCCGGTACTACTGCTTGATATGCAGAAACAGATGTCAAGGATAGGTCTTGGCAAGATCGTTGACTGTGTAGGCAGGAACCTTGCGCTTGACAGGGCATACAACTGGGGCAAAACGAAAAAAGCTTACCGGTTATTTGCCATGGGTGAAGGTAAACAGGTAGGTCCCGTGGGGATAGCCGAACAGCTTTTAAGAGATATACCGGAACTTGGTGTCGCGTACAACTGGGATAACCATACCCTTAGCGGTGACCGTCCTGGTTTTGTGGGCAGTCTTGACGTAAGAGAACGGGTGGGCGCGATATTCGTCACTGATACGACCGTCAAAGACGAAGAGAAAAACATATTTGGAGCATTCGATGGCCATGGGGACATACCTTTCTTTGTCTATAGGATGCCGAAAGCAGCAAAAACACCCGAAAAGAAAAAGGAAGAAGAAACTATCTTAAGCGCTGAGACAGCTCAGGCCATTATTGATAAGTGCCAGGATAAACTTAAAGCTACGCGTAAGTCCCTTGAGGCTATACATGCGTATCAGTACCAGAGGGTAGTCAAGCTAGCGGAGGATCCAACCCTTCATTTTGATAAAGCACGAAAGAACCTTAACGGCCTTTTTGCTGAGATCGAAAAAATATTAAACAGCCCTGACCTTGAGAGAAGGCAGAGGAAAGAAGCGATAAGGGCTCTTATGGAAGGGTTTATCGGGCTCTTCGGCTGGCAGACGATACAGTCAGTAAGGGAACATCTGGAAAGAGATGACCTGCCCGTAGACATACTTGACGGTGTCAACACTTATGAAGACCTCAAAAACGCTCTCAACGAGAACGCGAAAGTTAATATACCCGATGAGAAGATAGTCAATTACAGGTCAAAGATTACCCGAAGAAATATAGAGATGCGGGAGCTTGCTATTGAATATATCGAACTTGTTGAAGAGCAGAAGCGGCTTTATAACGAAGAACGTGAAGCGATACGGGAAGCTTACGTTGAAATTACCGGTGAAGAGCTAGTCGATGAGGAGAAGCTGCATGTCGCGGCAAGAAAAGCTTATCCGGAATATGTGCTGGACGTTCCGCATCTAAAGGATACGGATAAACCTACTTTTGTTAATGTTGCCGGAGTGATGGGGGTTAATAGCGCTGATGTGGCACATGCTATAGCCGAAAGGTCAGGTATCCCCTCTAGAATGCATTCTGGGATGCTGCGAGGAGTAATATCCGGGATATGGCCGGAAGATTTTATCAGCGCGACTGACAACTTTAATATCGGCAAAGATATAAAAGATGCGTATGTCAAAGCTTTTAATAAAGAAGCAAAGGCTGCATTAGAGGTTATCCTGACCGGTGAAGGGAATATCTCCAGAGCTGAAGCTGAAGCTATCCTGAAAAAGTTTGCCGAAAACTGGAAACAGGCGATCCTCGAGCCGATTTACAGTGACTGGGTCAGGCTAACGAACCAGGGTACCAAACAAGCAATAAAGAGACTGCTAAAAGAAAAGTCCAGTCAGGTTTTTGTGGGAGTCTTCCCGGGTCTTCTTGATCCTGCGCATCATGAGGACGCGAATATCGTAAGCATTATAGTTAAAGTGGAAGATATCAATGAGCATTGGGACGGGTTCTTAGTTTCAGCAAAAGCCAGAGGAGTGGATAATCCATCAGACTGTATGGCGGAATTTTTCGCTAACAGAATACTCCAGGATCACCTGACAGATTTGGGCAGGGACCTGATCCTGCCTGAAGTCCGTGAAACAGCTGTAGTTGACAGTTCTAATATGGAAAGTGCCGTCAGGAATGCTGTTAACAGGGTAATCGATCCCATTGCAGATAGGTACGTTGAAGTGCCGAACGAAATAAAAGAAAAAGCAGAACTAGAAGAGAAAGTAGTTTTAGCCAAATATACCGAAGCATGGGTAAAGTATTTAAAGATCCCTCAGATATCAATAGCATGGCTCTTAGGTTGGGCCGTTTTGAGATCGGTTTCTCCGGAAGCCGCGATAGCGTTCAGTATAGCTTCGATATTTGGCGTTATATTCATGGTAATCGCCTCAAAAGACAGGTTGTTCCTGGAAAAGGCCGTGGCTAGCGCGGTTCTTGCTGTAGGGGTTTCTACTTTCGTGCCAGGATGCTCAGAAGCGAAAAAAGACCCCAGGCCGGAACCAAGGCCGAATGCTGCGGCTGCTTCAGATGGAGACAAACCGGGCAATAAAGAATCGCAGGAGAAACCCTTCGAGATTAAGCCCGGCGAGAACATACCCGCCAGGGACAGAAATAAAGAAAAGAAGCCCAGTGAAGATACAATGAAAGCCGTAAGCGGTCTTATAGATAATGTGCTGGCACATACCGATAGGGACAGGACCGAAGATTACAGGAAGAACGCGAAGTTCCTGATGATCATGACGATGATGGTAGAAAGCGATCAGTTTGCCAGTTCCGTCCAGTACGGGGGAGGCCCCGCCAGGGGGCTGGCACAGTTCGAACCTGCGACGGCAAAATATGTGCGTGATCAGGTCAATAAACTAACGGAGAATAAAAGGTTCAAAAAAGCTCTCCAGGTCACTTTCGGCGAGAAATGGGAAGAGAAGATATTTGGCCTATCATCGGAAGAGATCATCCGTAAGATGGAAGAGAAGCTTGAAGAAGTCAAAAAAGAACTGGCGGAAGCCGAAAAGAAAGAAGATCTTGAAAGAATGTTCAACAGGAAAGACGAGATGGTGGATTTAGAAGAAGCGCTTGGGCGCCGCGGGTTAAGGACGTTCTTTATGAATTGGCGGTTCAGGATACTGATAATTAAAGCTCTCGGTGCGGACTGGGGATCTGTCAGCGCGATGAACGGTTACAGGATAGGGCAGGAACTTGCGCGTAACGATTTCTTTACTGTTATCATGACCCGCATAAATTATTTCAGGAACCGCAATCCGATTCCGTCTCGCACGGATATTGGAGCTGTATATAGATATTATCTGGCGACATGGAGACCCGGAAAACCCGTTTCTTTCGAGAGGTTCAAGAGGCTTGTTAAGGTAGTAGAAGAGAGCGGTGTAATGAAAGAAGCGGTCATAGAAAAAACCGCAGCTAAAACATCTGATATAGCCGCGGACCAAAGAGAAGATGCTCCTGCACGGATGGAGGCTAGACGCCGTCCTTGGATAGTTGTTCTATTCGTATTGACTGCTTTATCCGCTTTACTGTTCTGGATAACGTATAAAAAGATGTTCGAAAGTTTTCTTAAGAGCGCCAAACAGGGTACTGTCTTCAAGATGGACCTTTTCACCGATATATTCGACAGAAAAGATCTCCTGCGTAAGCTGGTAGCATCTGGTAAAGAAGTTACCGTGGGCAGGATCCCGGGTACGCATAAATATCTTTTCCGCATGGGAGACAAGAAATATACCACAACGGAGCTTGGCGAAGAGTATGCCGAGTACATCCCCGAAGGGCACGTTCATCCTGCAGAAGGCACAGCGGAGGAAAGAGCGAACGCTTTTATGCCGAGCGACCATGACCTGCTTAAATCCCATGGAAACTGGCGTTACATAGTTTCTGAGCTGGGAATCACCTGGTATGCGACTGACGGTGCCGTTATTGAGACAGCAATAGAGGATTACGCGACGTTCTGGCATTCTGCCTGTCACAGGTCCCTCGATTCCATCAAGAAGATGATGGATGAGCGATTTGACGTAAAGATAGATTTTGATCAGATGGATCTTAGTAAAACGAAAACCCGTACGGGGAGATCTCTTTTGTTCGGGAAAACAGCACTGTCCGAAAAACCGGAACGCCCCTCAGGAGATGTGCACCCATTCAGCGCATCAGAAGCTTATAAGGGCGTAGTTGTAGCTTTTGCTGTAAGCGTAGTCATGGCGGCAATGTTCGCATCCAAACTGGTATTCAATGGATTTGCGGGGTTTGATACTATTGCTACTATTAGTGCTATCGTCGGTATTTACTCCATTTTTACAACAGCGAGATATTATTTACTTGGTAAAGCCACGTATTATGCGCTTTTGGCGGAGGAACTTTCTCCTCGCCAGGCGCATGTCCGTGCGATAGCCACATCTGACGGCTGGCGTCATCCCGCTTTCCATAAACTTTTATCTAAGGAGAAAGAGATCATTGAAATCCATGAATCGTATAAGAACCATCTTATGGGCATGATAATGATAATGCCGGGGTTCCTGCTTGTGAATTTTCTTTTAAAGAGAGGTGTAACTGAGATCGCGGATAGGGATGAAAACAGGGATAAGGTGGTTGAGCAGAGAGATTTCAGCAACCTCAGTGTGTATTTGAATAATCTCAGGAGCGAGAACGAACAACTGATATCTCCTGTACCTGTGATACGGGAAGTGGTAGAGGCCGGTTCAAGTCAGGTAAAGCAGCTCGAGGTGGGCAGGTCCGCGGAACTAGAGCTTAAAAAATCAAGGCAGGGACAGGCGGCAAGGGAAGAGCCTTCCCCGTCACAGAAGAAGATCGTGAGGAACTGGCGGTTCAGCGTGGAGCCGAAAGGGATTTTATACGGACAGGTAGAAGTAGAAGTGCTTGATAAGGTATCACAGGATGTTGTGAGCAAGGTGTATTTTCAGGATGCGCTGGAGATGATGAAGAATCTTGCCGGTGAAAGGCTCTTGTGGACTAATCCTACCTCAGCCGATAAGAGCAAAAACCTTCATTTTCACCTCTATAGGGAAAAAACCCCCTTGCCTGTAGAAAATCATGAACTTGAACCATTATGCGAGGATAAAGATGGTGAAGGCGTCATATACACGGTCAAGGATTATCCGGACGAAGATCATCCCATAGCGGCTTTTGTGGTGAAGGGGACCCTTTCTCAGATCAATTTGATGAGCGCGAGGTGTTACGATATTGAAAAGATATTGCGTGCTAACGGTCAGACCGCCGATAAGCTTTTTGTGGAAGGGGAAGATGGAGAGATAAAAGTATATTTCTATCCCCGGAGAGCCGGTTACGCCAAGATATTTGATAGCGATAAAGCGCGTCGCCTGATCGGCCCGGTCTCGCTCAGCGGGTTATGGTCATTTGCTAATCAGAAGGATTATAGCCGTTTCACTAAGGAAGATCTGTATGGCGTACTGTCGAAAGTGGCGGTGCTGTACAAGAGCAGGAATTTTCAGAGGATAAGTGATGCCATAGTAAGGAATTTCCGCGAGGCGGAAGGTGCAGGCATACTCCCGCCCAGCGTTAGTTTCAGGTTATTTTCAGATTCACCTTTCGCTGAGGAAAGAAAAGAACCGGAAAACCTGGATGAAAGGATTCTTAGAAGGAAGAAAGTACTAGACGCTCTTTATGAGGACGGAGTAAGAAGGGTCAACTTCACGTTTACTATCCCGACTGCCGGGATGGAGAGCGAAGACGAATGGATAATATTACAGCAGGCCCTAGAGCATGCCAAATGGAAAGGCATGACTTCCGTGCTTTCAATACGCAATATAGTGCACAGGATCAGTGTTATTGAAAAGCAATGGGCACGCGTTGAGCAGTATATATTGCCATGGGTGGATAAGATAAGTCTTAACGCTCAAGTGCAGAACGAGAACCTTGATAAGGCGTTACGTATTTTCGGACAGAATTGCAGCAATAAATCTATAGAGATATATACTTGTGTGAACGACCGGAACAAAGACAAAATTGAATCGCTTGCCAGGTTTATGCGGGAGTATATTGGTTCTTTTAATACGGTAGAGTGGGAGATAAGCAGGGAGAATATGGTCAGAGGCAATGATGCTATAAGCGAAGATGATTATGTCCAGTTGACCAGTAAGCTGAGAGAAGCGCATCCTGGATTACCGATTGATTATGCCGTTTTAACAAGAGAAGAAACAAATCTCCATGTGTATAACGACGGTAAATTAGCTATAAAAGATGAGGGTGCCTTAAAGAATGTGGGAGACCTTTTCATCCCGGATACGCTTAAAGACAAGAGTAACCAGTCTGTTTTTCGAAGAATAACAGAGAATATCAGTGTGCAGTCTACTTACATACCGCGAAAAGACGAAGTAACGGCCCTTCCTTCCACGTATGTGGCCAGTACCCGTGAAGAGTTTACGAAAGCGATAAATAAAATGCAGGCAAAGACACTTTTGCCTCATATAGAATGGGAAACAGAAGTTGCAGGCGCTATCGGTTATGTAATAGGAATGACAGACAAAGAGATAGAAATATTGGCTCTCGCCATACAGGCGCATCATCTCGGACATATTCCCCGGGCAAAGAACAAAAAAGAATTCGAAAAAATGCTTGCCGTTCTTAAAAAAGCATACCCGCCGGACCATGACCTTAAAGGAGGCGAAGTATGGCACATTAGAGACGCCATAAATAGATTGTTTGCTGCTGAGGGTGGCGAAGGTAAGACCGAACCGCAAAGATTCGATATATTTCGCGCAGAAATGGCTAGCCTTCTGGGTAAGAAGGACCTTACTAGTGACCAGAAAGCGATCGCCAGGTCGATGCTAGATTCAAAAGCGTATATGCAGGAAGTGCTGAAAGAGAACAAGATGAAGCTTCCAGCAGATTTAAGGATATTAACAGAATATTACGGCAGGCACGATAGGTATACTGAAGCTCGCTCCCGGGAAGAAGATCGGTTCAGGATGGAGCTATCCATAGACCCTGATAGAATGGCCAAACTGATAGCTATTTCCAGGATCGCTTCGACATTCGTTAACAGGATAGACGAATCGGTGCGTAGTCTGAGGGGAGAAGCGGGCGATTCTATGCCGGAAATAATAAGTTTTATAGTAGATAATCTCAAGAGAGATGGTGAAACAGGCGATAATATTCTTGAAGCTCTTGATGGGCTTATTGCCCTTATCAGGGAACAGGATAGTACCATACTTTCAATAGCGAACCGGGCCAGAGGCGGGGATGAGGGACTGATGATTGCCAAATCAGATAGGTCGTTCTTGAGGTTCCTTCAGAAAGGTGTTGGAAAGGTCAGAAACAAAAGACAGAATATGCGGATCATAGAATCGTTCAGACGCTATGAAAAAGGTATTGTCGCTGAAGATTATTACCGATGGGCTATTGCAGCAGGGATCGTGAGTGGTTTTCTTGGTCTGATAAGCTTGTTTACGGGTTCGATGTGGGTAATAGGGGTTACCTGCTACAGCTTATGGGCTCTGGGGCGTTATTATTCCATAGGCAGGGATATTGAAAGAGGGACAGGTGCGGTACAACTGGATAAAGAACTCGCCAAAAAGACTCCTGTGGTCAAAATACGCCCGGATGGCTTACTTGAAAGGGATGAGAAGATATGCAAAAGTCTTCCTCCGTTTACCAACAGGATGCTTAAAATACACGAAATTTTCGGGATGAGAATATCGGCGATGATATTCACACTTCCGATAGTAGGACGTATAATCACGAACACGTATGTCGAGATGAAACGGCTCAACATGTGGATGGATTTCACGATACGAAAGAACCGGCCGCTTGTCACGTACGATGCTTTTAACCCAAGCCGCGTGAGGGGAAGAAGAGATCAAATGGACTTTGAAAATGGTTCGTGGAAGTGGAGAAGAGGTGACGGTCTTGCGCTTATAGCTGATATCGGGGATGACCTGAGGAGAAGGATAGAAGAAGTGCAGGAAGCGCTGAAAAAAGTAGTACCCGATGCCGAAAAACTTTTCTTAATGGAACCGGAAAGGTTGCACATAACCGTGGCAACGCTGACAAAAAACACTACCAGCGTTGATACAAATCCAGAAAGAAGGGCAAAAAGGGAGTCCTTGATCAGGGAAACTAAGAGTCGCGTGTCTGCCTTAGGTAGTGGCGGGATAGAAGTCAGTTTTAGTCTTAATGATCTGACTATTTGGGATAATGGAGATATAGCTATACTGGGTAGGATGGAGAACCGGGGTTTAGACGAGATAAGAACCAGTTTAGACGAGTTTAATTTAAGTGTTCATAAAAAAGATATAGTACACGTTACTGTTGGCAGGATATTTGATGAGGATATATCTGTCGATACGTTCAATGAAATAAGGGATGTATTAGAAAAGTTCCGTAACGGTAAAACCGAGGGTGATAAGAAGAAATTTTTTACGATGACTCCGGAGCTCTTTATCTGGGATCAGGCAGGGAAGACGGACGACAAAAAGTACATACACATCCCGCGCACTAAAAAATCGGGCAGAGACAGTAAAAGACTGAGTAAGCTGGGCGAACCGAAAAGGCGCGATCTGAGTGGGGTCGCATCGAAAGAAACGAATCCTCTCATTGAGCGGCTTATTAAGGAAGGCAAGATAGTAGAGCTTTTTGAACAGAATGGCCAGCTTGACGCTTACAGGGTTAAATGGGTTGAAGGATACCAGCCCGGCAGGGTGCAGGAAGAGGTGTTCGGTGAGGAAGTAGACGTGGATGAGATGTTCACAAGGTCGCAACAGGATAACATGCTCAGGTGGATGCGTCTGCACGGATTACCTGATAGTCGCGGCGGAGTGCATTTTAGAATAGCCCTCGATAACGCGGCTTTAGGCTGGACCGGAGACGAGGAACATTCCAACATAAGCCATGCAGGTTACCGCGACGGATGCATTTATATAGGTGAGCGTCTGCTCGCTTCCATATTTACCGACCCAGACGATCCATTAAGAAAACTTATACTAGATGAAGATGAGTACAATCATCTAAGAGACAGGGATTTTGATTGTCGTGCTGATAAAAGCAGATACGAAGCAAGACTGAAATCTGTTTTTAGCAGGGTAGAATCTATATTACGAGAACCTCCTAGAAAATATGATCTTTACCTGTGTACTTCGGACGAGAAAGCCGTATCCGTCTATGACGGTGAGGACAGGGACAACCCCCAGAGCATTCATTGGGGCAATTTCATGCCAAGAGATCCTATCTATGTTGTGGGCAACATGAAGCCTGTAAAGGTTTCCGCGGGCCTTTATATAGCGAACGACTTTAACATAAGTTCTTCCAATATAAAGATGAAAGTTTGGATGGGGCCCGCTGATAACGTAAACAGGTGGAGCGAGATCAGGTTGGAACGTGTTTATACGAATGAGCTTGAGAAGGGTACAGAGTACCTGTTCGCCGGGATGTTACCCTCTTATTTTAAAGGAGACTTTACGTTCAAGTATTCACTGGATGGCGGGAAAACCTGGAAATGGGCAAACCGAGGCGAGAATGATAACCGCAGGATAGAAAGAAAAAGGACTGATACGATAATCCATGAACCTATGGGATACAGGGTGGACGAGAAGATAGTGACGCCTGATTACAAAAAACACAGAACGATACGCCTATACCAGGGGAACGAGGATCTCAGTGATATCGTAGACGCCGCCTCCAGCGCTGATGAATTTTTCTGGGGTAAGGGGATACATGATTCAGATAACGGCCATTCGTATTACAGGACTAACTTCGGGGCTTTAGAGTTCCGGTCCAGCGCAGAAGCAAAGATAATCCACATGGGCGATATTCTTTCTTCAGAGAACGAATACGAAGGGCAATTGCTTATATATTACGACGATATACAGAACGCTATAGTTATGAGGGTGAACAGCAATCCTGGTGAGGCGTTAGAACACGATGCTGTATCGGATCCACAGGAAAGGAAATGGAACAGGGCTGTTATAACTATACCGTTGGACCATGAAGGCCGGGCGAAGCGGGTGGAGCACGAGCAGACGGTTATGGGCATATCGCGAGCGGGATTATCTATCCTGCTCAGGCACGCGGGAATCAACAGGAAATTTCCAAAACTGTTCCGGCTGATCCAGCAGGAACTTGTGCTGTATCACGTGGACGATTACATGTTCTTGAAACACATGTATGGCAATGGCATGACGCCGGTTGAAGCGCTTAACACTGTGATGGATCATCCACAGAGTGTAAGTCCCGAGCAGATAAGTTATATAGAAAATATGGTCAAGTACACCAAATCGCGTGTTCTTGGGCATCTGGCCTTACGTTGCCTCGGAAAGCTTGTTGATGAAGGGATGTACGATAGGGACGAATATCTCAAATACGCACGGTACACTTCTGAAAAAGACGTACTTGAAGGCATGGCTACAGCAGAAAGGGTCATAAGACAGGATGATTCCTTTTTGAAACAAATGGGCATTAACCCTGAAAAGGTTAAAAGCATATTTATGAGATGGTTCATTAACGGACCGAATAAAACGATCTATCGTGTTACCTGTAATATGTCAAATGGAGAGGAAAGGGTGTTCGCGATAGAGGTGAAATCTCCTCTGGGCTCAGCTCAGGGATACAGCATGCTGCAGATCGAGAACGCCATGCGCATATGGAAGAAGAAGAGCGATAAAGGATATGACTATGTGCCTCATGTTTTCGTCGTTAAGCGTGTAGACGATTACAGGCCGAAGATCCTTACAGCTCCGATAAAAGGTTTAAATATAGACAGGGAAGGCGAATTCCATATTGAATCGCTTGATATAGAGTCTTCGAGAGTAGTGTATGATGACATTCTGGTTGTAGCGAGAGAATTCGTGGAAGGGTATCAGCTGCCGGATTACCTTGCTTACGGAACGGTTTCAGCAGAAGAGACGCGCAGGGCCACTGTAGCGGGGCTTAAGGCGTTTCTTAAATTGTGGAAGGACGGGCAGGACCCGGCTACAGGACGCGGACCTTTCCCGATGAGGCCTGCGCCGAGGGACGTTATTGTATATAAGATAGGTGAGACTTATCACGGTGTTGTCGCGGAGATGGACAGCCTCCGGGAAGGTTTTGCCATAAGGGAAGTAATAAGGGCCTTACAGTCCTGTGGATATGACAAGAAGGACGTGATATCCGCTGCCAGGGAAGTGCTTGCTGAGAATGAGAGAGCGATTATAACGGAAAATTATGGCAAATACAAGAGTGAAAGAGTAACGGAGATGTTCTTTGCCGCGGATAAAGGTTCTGAGCTTCACGCGGTACAAACTAAGGGTATGGATGATGAGGACGCTCATCGTATAGCTGTCAAGATAGCAAATACCGCATATGAGTTAGATGAGGATAAGAAGAGAGCATCTTTCACGAAGATACGCGGTGCACTCAGATATTTGTCAGAAAAAGTTAACAGGAATACCAACATACCGGATGACCTCAGGAAAAAACTGAGCTGGAAAATAGATATTTTCTTGCGTCAGAATTTCTGGCAGAACGTCAAATATTATCCGGTACGCGCAGGACGCGCAGACGTGTTTGAGATGCTGGAAGGGTTCGTAACGGATGGCACTGTATATCTAGTTGAAGGGTTTATTGATGACCGTGATCTTTCCCGGGAAGAGAATATAGCCGGTGTGATATTGTACCAGATCCTTTCCGAGTTATGCAGTGAAGAGCGGATGGAACAACTTCCCTCAAAACCGGATTACTGGGATAGCGTGAAGGGGCCTGAAGGCGTACAGAACCTTATACTCGGGGACAGAGAAGAATTCGAGAGGAAAATCGCGAAATACGCCCGTAAAGAACACATCAGGATAGCCATGGAAGATAAGGTGCTTGGCAGGAACCTGGTCACTTATCAGGGGCTCAAGAACCTGCCTGAAGCCAGGAAAAACGCGGAAGAGTTCCTTGAGACTATCTGCAGGATCATGGAAACGGAAAAGCCTGAGATCAAGGGTGACGAAGATCTGGCAGAATATCTACGAAAACGTTTCGGTGTGCGCAAATTCGTCATAGGTGGCGGTAAAGGAACGCGTTTTTCTCCTGAAGGTATCATGGTGAAACAGCTGTTCAAGCCCGATAATTATAACACTAATATCAAACAGTCCAGGATATCCTCAGCCTTTGGTATGCTTGAAGATGTTATAGTCGTTGACGCTATAACAATATTCAACCTTTTGCACCAGGATAAGGAACTTTTGGCTGAACATAAAACCACGATGTTCTTTAACGTCAGGGAGAATCTTGTCAACCTGATGGACTCCGGGTACATCAATAGAGAGCAGTGTAAGGAATTAGTAGGGAAAATAAAGAACATAATCGACAATGAATTGGTCTATACGCACCGTTCAGACCATCTGCGAGATCTTGGTTCAGCGATGGAATCTGCGGCAAGAGCAGTTGAGGATGTTCTCGGGAAAAAGAATGAAAGGGCCCAGTTCGTTACCGATAAGATATCATATGCGGTGTTCAAGGTTATTATGGCTATTGGGGAGGAACTTATCGATGAGAATAAGAAGGACGAACTTTTCGGTAAGAATTGTATTGTAATACTAGATTCTGGAGACGGCCACGGAAGTGCCTATGTGGAAGCTCTGAGAGCCCTTAATTACAGTGGCAAGCTTGACCAAGCAAGGTATTCCGTTATAGTTCATGCCGATTCACCCGGATGGGGTCTCGATGAATATCCAAATTACGTATTCATATCATATCTGAAGACGGTAAATACCGTTTCACCGCAAGTACAGGATATGCCCAAAGTGACAATAGCGGCTAAGAACCCTAGAGACAAACGTGCGCAAGGACGTGCCCGCATAGATACCATTACGGTTGAAAATGTTGGTGAGGTTCCCGTGGGTGTAAGGGAGTGGAACGAACTGAGCTACCAAGAGAAAAAAGAATCCAGAGAAAAAGCCAAGGCCCAGGATCCGACATGGTTCACCAACGCGAACATACTAATATGCGACACGATGTGGGCCTACGATAAGAAAGATGTTTTAGAGAGCGAATACAGGCATGAATTGGGTCGTATGGGCAAGATGAAACGCCGTCCCGCGGAATACTGGAGCAGCGATTACCTTAATATTGCTGCCAGGGAATATCTGCAACTTATCAAGAAAGATCCTGAAACTGCACCTTTAACGCGGCTTGTATTTATCGGTCAAGACGCTCCTAATGCCAACAAGACACTTGGCCGGGCTCTTGAATACAGGGATGCCTTACAGAAAATGATCCTGAGAAAGATAAGAAGAATGGGCGTAGAAGTTGATAAAGATACAACGGTGGCTATATCCAGTACTGATGTAGGCCCGAATTTTGATCTCGATAAGATAATAGAGGATATCTTTGGGGATAACCTTGAAGGCCCCGCTAAATTCGGTAACACGAAGCTGAGGGGCGCTATACATCTTGACGCTACGGTAGTTGTGCAAAAAGGAGCTATCCTGGACGGCAGGAAAAAAGATGTTTCTCTTACGGGAAATTGTGTAGTCGAGAGAGGTGTAGAGCTGCATGGTGTGGTCAGGGCAGATTATCTTTTTGACAAGAACGAGCTTCTGCCGACCAATAAGTTCTATATAACAGGCAGACAGTTCCGGGACAGCACTACCGAAGCGACAGTAGTAGATAACGTTGATTTCAGGGAACTTGGCCTCATAGTGGACGATCGTACAAGGATATGGATAGCGAAAAAGGATAAAGGCGAGAGCGATCTTAGCGTACTGAAGAAAATATTCGGAAGCGATCACCCTGATAGCGGCAGGGTCACGGACCAGATATTTGTGTACGGGGATGTTGTGCTGGACAGCACGGTCAGGGTGGAGAACGGTACGATGCTTGACGGTAGGGTTGATGAAGTGATCCTTGTCGGTGACACGCACGTGCATAAGGGAGTTAACCTCAAGAGCGTCAAAGCTAATGATACAACTTTTGCCGGCTGGAGTGATCTTGACATTTATCATTACAGGCAGCCTACTCATGACGGAAATGTAGGTATACGCAACTCGGAATTTGACAACTCTTACATAGAGATCCGCGCGGAGGTCATCAACTCGATGATACGGAATTCATACGTAGCCAACGGAGCTATGGTAGAGGAATCCGATGTGGCTGATGAAGTTGTCGTGAACGGAGAAGAAGTACGGGACAGGCGCTTAAACAGGAAGGATGATGCGTTATCGGTATCGGTAACCGCAGAAGAAGACGGCAAGGTCAATTACATGCCCGGAGCTTTCCGGCTAGAGGAACTTCCCAATGAAGATATAGAAGATATACTCGGTTATCAGATCAAGTCCGCCAGAAAGCTTTATATGAAATTCATCTCGGATCCGATCCTTCTCGAACGCATGGTCCAGGAAACCGAACAGTTCATACGCAGCAGCGTGACACCTCGCTTTACGATACAGCAGATCCGGCAGTATCTCATAGCTAAAATAAGGGATAATTGCGACAAGGAACCGGATGTCAGCAAGTTCCGTCCGCTTGTGGAAGACCTTAGGGCACACGCTAAGCTATGGATGGCCAATGCGATTGAAATTGACATTAATGATGAAGCAGCATCAAAAGCCTTTTTCAAGGAACTGAGCATACTGGCTACACGCGCTAATTTCATAGATTTTTCAATAGATCCTAAAATGTTCGATATCGACCAATTGGTGGAGACGGATGAAGCGCAGAGGAAGAAGTTTACCGATCTTGTCGATGAGTTTGCCGATAGTGATCTGGCGATAGACGGTTACAGCGAGTTTGAAAAGATGGTGTTCAGCCCGGAAAAGGGCGTTTTCCTTTTCTTTACGGATAATATCGGTGAAACTGAGATCGATGCGGTTATGTGGGAATTCCTCGCGCGTATGGGGCATACCGTAGTTATAGCCGCAAAAGACGGTTTCTCGTATGCTGATATAGACGTTAAAGGTGTCGAAGAAACGGTGAATGCACATCCTTCGCTTTGTAAGCACAGGGATGAAGGCAGGATAAAGGTTATAGCAAGCGGGTCTATGTCAGAAGGAGTGTTTCCCCACAAGTTCAGCGACGAAGTCCAGGATGTGCTGCTTTATGGCACTAAACTTAAGGGCATAATCGCTAAAGGACAGGCGAACCTGTTCACGCTTTCGGCCCGGAACAAGATCAGCGTGCCGGTAGTGGTAATGTGCCTGTCTAAATCCAGGACGTCGAAAAAGATAACGGGTATAGATATAAAAGAGAATGAAGACGGCAGTAAACTGTTTCCTCCGATGATAGCGGTAGTGCCTGCGGGAGAGAATATCGCTAACTGCATCGGAAGAGGCGTATTCGGAGGAAAATTAACGCGTTTTGGCAAAAAAGATGAGGGTGACTCTAGCACAGGCGATACACACGCTTTTACCGCACGGGACGGCATGAGATGGGCAAAACGGTTTTTAACTGGAGCAGCTTTATTTACTGTTGTCTCAGCAATAGCGGCTATAGGCTTTGTTCTGCATCTGGACCACTTACCGTGGGGTTTTGTAATAATCTTTGCCGGGGTAGACGTGGTGCTTGCAATGATCTCTTTGGAGTATTATCTTCTTGGGAAGGAAGCTTATAAGGCAACGGTTAAATATATTTTTGAAGGCAGGGATTCAAGGGATATGCTTGAGGAAGATGCCGTTTCACAAAAACAGGCTATGGATACAAAGATTGCGGAACATCAGGCGAACAACATCATAAAATATCATCCGGCTTTCAGGTATCTTTCAGAACATGCTCAGGAAGCCGTAAAGATACACGAGTCGTTTGCGAGCCACAAGTTGGGCATGTTAGCCATGGTACCTGTGCTTGGTAGGATACTGTGGTTGAAACTGAGAGATGTGCATGACAGGGATATGCTCATACACTCCGATTATTCTAATATAGAACAGGTGTTAAGGACGCAGCTTGAAAGAAACGTGGATACTGAGTTCCTGAAAGAAGCTTACCGAAAAGGAGCGAAGGAAGAGCCGATAGAAGGGTCTAGGATCCTTAAGGTTACTGACCGTTCGGGAGATCCTGATATTAAACGTCAGCAGGGATTCCTGCGGTATGAGCGTACAGTCAACAAAAGATGTACGTTCTGTAATATCCCGGACCTCTCAACAGAAGTCCACAGGTCAAAGACAGCAGAATGGGCTTTTTCAGTCGAACCGTCTCCGGTATTCAGTTCGCAGATGATAGCGATAAATTCAAGGCACATAGACCAGGGTACCATGGGGCCGGAAGTTTATTATGACATGTTCCAGATGCTTAAGAATCTTAAGGGATGGCAGATGAGCTGGCCCGGCAGGCTTAGCACCAGCCATCCGGATCATTTTCATGTCCATATGTTCGAAAGAGACAAGAACTCTCCGGTCGAAGAATACGATATGCAGCCGATATGCAGGGACAGAAAAGGCGAAGGTGTGGTTCATTTGATAAAAGACTATCCCGACAGGGACCATGCTATAGCTGCTTTTGCCATAGCAGGGAGCATCAGGAACGCTGCTGTATTCGCTAAAAGATGCGCTGACCTGGAAGCAATAATAAAGAGCGCCGGATATGAGGTAGACAAATTCATCACTAAGGGCGCGAATGGCGCGATAAAGGTGCTTTTCTATCCGAGGACCGCTTCTTACATGAAAATAGGGCCCTCAGGCCGCGGGAGGTTAACCGGGCCTATTGAATTGAGCGGCATATGGGTGACTCAGGATGAGAAAGAAAGAGATGCGTTCAGCCTCCGGGATGTGCATGATATTCTTTCAAAGACCACGCTCAGGCTTTACAGCGACAGTTTCCAGGCACTTGAGGATCAGATAAAGAGACATTTTTATGAAGCTGAGGGGATAGGCCTTTTACCGTCCAGTATGGATCTCATGGTAACGAATAAATGCAATTTGAACTGCCCCGTTTGCTGGGGATCTTACATGCCTAAGCACAGGATATTTGCTCCGGATAACGCTGATATTGAGTGGGTGGATTTCAAGGAGAAAAAGATAAAGTATCGTGGCACCGGACAGGAACGGGTGGAGAAGTTCGAGGATAACCAGAAAACGGCTCATGAGCTGGAAGTGATCAGGAGCAAGCTCAGCATGTACTATTGCACAGAACCGGAATCACCCGAGATAGAGCATATAAGGTTCTTTAGCCTTGCCGGTGACGGTAAGAAGGTAGAGAAGGTCACCGTCAGGTTCACTGAGGGCAAGACCGACAGTATGGCGCTCGGCAGCGACGAATATAATGATGCAGTTCTAATGGTTCAGAAAAAGATGATCGATGTCATGCATAAGAATGGTATGCGCCGCATGGTGTTCACCGGAGGAGAGCCTTTACTCGAAGATAATCTCGCGGAACTTTTAAAGTACGCTAAAGAAAAAAATATAACGACATGGCTTTTTACCAACGGCCTTCTGATGGACGAAGAAAAAGCGGACCAGATCATGCCGTATGTGGATATGATATCGCTGTCTCTTGACGGTCATGATGACGCGACGAACTCAAGGAACAGAAAACCAGGTCATTTTGTTGCGGTGCTAAAAGTCCTTAGGATATTAAGCCGCAAATATCCCGAGAAAGAAGTGCAGATACTTACCGTTGTTACGGAGAGGAACAAAGCATATATCCGTAAGATAGGGTTCCTGCTCAGGCAGGTTACCAAGGGCCTTAAAAGTTTCCAGTGGAAACTTAATTATTACAAGCGCATAGGCCGGTCACAGCACGAGAGAGACATAAAGAACGACGTATTTCTAATGGAGTATGGTAAATTCGTGAGCCTTGCAAAGTCCGTGCAGAAGGAGTTCACGGATATCAAGGTACGATACAGCCCGCCCGACCACGATAAGGCGTATTTATTTGTATTTCCTGACGGTACATTGTCAACGACGGTAGGCCCGGAATATCTGGAACTCGGCAACATACTTGATGCGGATACGCTCAGGGAGGAGGATAACCTTAAGATATTCAAGACCATAACCGACAATATCCGCAAACGCGCTATCTATATTCCCAAGAAGGGTGCGAAAGCCATACCTGACTTCAAGAGGCGCAACGTATTAAGTGAACAGGGCTTGAATGTAACGGAAGATTTGCTCAGGGAAGCCGGACCGGACATATACGAACATACTATGCGCATGCAAAAAATAGCTATACTAATTGCTCGTCGCTTGATCTCTAAGGGGACCAAGATAAGCGAAGAGTCTATAAGGCTTTTAAGCAGGGCAGCTTTGGCACATGATATAGGGGCAAGAGAAAAATACAATCCGGCTGTTAAGGATATACGTAAAAAGATCACCGCTGGCATACATGAGCATCCCGATGACAGGGTAGAAATGACCCAGGTATCCCTAGATAAATGGGCAAGCACAAGAGCTCTCAAATATAAGAACGTGCCCAAAGCAGAGCTGATAGAGACTTTAAGGATAGCCAAGGAAACGGGTAATTATTATTCTGTTTATCGCATGTATATAAAGTATGTAGCCTTAGGCAAAAAAGAGCGAGAATCTCTTACTATGGAAGAAGAAACGGTGACCAGGAACCTTTTCAACCATGGTGAAAGGTCCGTTGAAATATTGCGTGAAAACCTGATCGAAGTCCCGGCAGAATTCGAACTTCTTGTTAAATACCATCACGATTATAACGGTCTTGAAGATAGGCTCCGAGAGATGGCGAAAGAGGATAGGATCACGCCCGAGAAGAGCGAAGAGATAAAGCTTCTTTCTACTATTCTGATAGTATCGGATGTATTCGAGCAGGGCAATAATTACATGCGTCTTGTGGAAATAGCCGGAAGGGACGAGGTCGAAAGTTTCGGGAAGACGTTCGACACTTTTAATGGTTTCATGTGGAAGAGATTCCATCAGACAGAGCATATAAGCGATACAAGGGCGATAGAGGCGCTTAAAGATCTCGTGGTAAAGGATGTCCCGTTATCAGTTAGCGGCATGGGTTCAAGGCCAATTGTTGATAATGATCTGGCGGTTATAATAGCTGAAGCCAGAAAGGTTCAAGGAACGCAGAGGAACTGGCTTACTTCCGAAGACAGGGCTTTTCAGCTGCGGGAACTGGCCAGGCGCAATCAGCGGACTCATGCTCCGTTGACATTCGAAATAGCCGTAGGGTTACCTTCTAAACTGTATGACCGGCTTGATGAGGCTGCGCTAAATAAACTAAGAGATGTTCCGGGCATAGCCTCTATCGTAAAGGTAGAGTCATCAATGAGGGTAGAATCGATGATGGATGAACTTGCCCATAAGACCGAAGGTACCAGATGTATCAACGCGCTTATAAGCGAGGATGTGATAAGTGATACAACTGATATCTCTAAGGGAATTAAAGAGCTTGAGAAAGTGCTTTATGACTTTGTTAGTAAAGCAACCAAAGATATCCTGGCGCTTACTGATCCGGAAGTAACTGATCTGACTGAAGAAGGCGTAAAGGCAATAGATGATATCAATGAGCTTGAGGCTATTATGGGAGTTCTTATACGCGCATTACCGCATAACGAGTCCTATTTGCTAAGTGAAAAGAGCCTGAGGCAGATAAGGATAGAAAATGCGTACAGGGCATTTGTCGCTCAGCGCTCGGAAGAGACAAACCGTGTTGAATACCTTGAAAAGATGGTTGAGAATACTGGTAAGCACTATCTGGCGCATTTCGCGGATGGACAGGCCATAATGGAGGGCAAAGGTCATATTGTGGTACCTCCGGGTCTTGAGATCCGCAAGAGACGTGAAATGCAGGGAGTGAACCGTATGATGGACGCTAATACGGACAAGTTCTTTATAGTAGCGCCGGAAAACGTCAAAACAGACGATGAGAAACAGCAGTTTAAGAGCAAGTTAATGGAAACATGGATGCTGGACGGTGTTGTATCGGAAGGAGATGTCATCATACTCGAGAGAAGAGGAATAGATAAGAATTACCGTGCCAGTGAGATCTATAAGATGGTACAGTCGGAATACAAGGATTCCACTAGCACAAATACGGGTATCAGGTGCATCAAAGGGCAGCTTGAATACGATAACGCAGCGGAAAAAGAGAACATTCTGCAGGTAGGTATGTCGCAAGATGCGGTAAGCACTGTGAACCAGTATGAGGTGTTCGTGAACCTACTGCTCACGCGTGAAGACGGCGATATGGGGTATACGATATCTGGATTACAGCAGCTGACCAAGGGGCTTTATATGTACCTGCCGTTTGCCAGGCCGATAAATCTGGAGAAAGAGATAAGGCATTATCATGACAGGTTCGTCAAAGAGGTACTCATAAAGGCCTAATTCGCAGGTCCCGTGGGCTGCATGATTTGCGGCTCACGAAACCTGCGGGTTATGGTTAAAGTTCTACTTGGAGGTAGGACCAGGGATAGCAGGGAAGCAGCAGCTTCCCTGTTATTTTGCCCCATAAGTTAGGGTAGAAAATAGTTAGAATATAGGTTATTGACATGGACGTGGGAAAGTGTTATACTGTATCTACGGTTGAGGAATTAAAAAGCTAGGATTGGTTGGTTTTAAATGGTTGGGTTAAGAATTTGACGATGTGAGGGAGAGGTAGTAAAGGTTGGGGAAAGCAACAAAGTGAAGAAATACACTACTGGTTAAGGGTTAAAAAAGGTAGAACATTCTAGTTGATAAACATGCTAGAATGTGGTATCATTTAACTATTAGACGATAAAAAAGCCAGAAGGGTATATAAATAGCGAGGAAAACAAATATGAAAGCTTGGCATGATAAAGGATCGGACAGTATAGACTTACCAAATATAGCCGCCTCCGGCGGCGAGGTAATGCCTAGTATCTCGACTTTCAAGTCAAGGCATGTAAAGTTTATCAAAACAGTCGCATTAGTTGTCGTAGGCCTGTTTCTGCATCAGCAGATCGTATGGGCTACCGGTGGCGAAGCCATTTGGACTACTGCCTTAAAAGGGAGTAAGTACGATTATAAATATGACAATTACAAAGGTGGCCAGGACTTTGAAGTGCCTTATGACGTTGCTCAGAAACAGGCAACCCATCTTAACGGCGGCGACGAGGTCATAATCCAGATACAGGACGCTCACGCGTCTCTTTCTGCGCAATACTCAATCGTAAAACTGCTCGATTCACTTGTTGCTAATTACGAGCTCAATTTCGTTGCCCTTGAGGGCTCGAAAGGGCTTTTGGACACATCAGTACTCAGCACATTTCCCGATAAGGACATACGCGAAAATACGGCTGATTTTCTCATGAGAGAAGGTCGCATGAGCGCCGGTGAGTTTTTTACCGTTACGCGCGATAATGACATACGCCTCTACGGTGTTGAAGACGATAAGCTGTACCGTAAGAACGTTGAAAGTTTCTGCGATGTAGCGTCAAACCGTACGGAGCTGGTCAGTATTGTTAAGGCTTTCGAGAAGAATATAGATGCCCTTGAAGAAAAAGTCTACTCAGATGACCTCAAGACCTTTATCGCCAAAAGCCGCGAGCACAGAGAAGGCTCTTTGAGTTTTACCGATTACTGGAAACAGATCAACGAGTTCGCAAAACGCTTCAAGCTGGATACCTCGCGTTACGAAGAGCTGAAGAAGCTTCTTGAGACGGTTGAACTGGAAACCCAGATAGATTTCGTAAGAGCCAACCAGGAAAGGCGCGATCTTATCGACGCTCTCAGCAAGAGCATGGATAAGGGGGAACTTGAAGCGCTTGTTCTTAAGTCCGTTGATTTCAAACAGAATAAGATCTCGCAGGGTGCCTTCCACAGTTACCTGGCAACCCTTGCGGAGAAACACGGGGTAAAGACCGAAGGATACGAGAATCTTATTGCTTTCACCAAATACGTTTCGCTTTACGAGACTATCGATATTTTCGGTATGTATCACGAGATAGAAGCATTCGAAGACAATCTGCGCGAAAAATTTTACCGTAACGATTACGAACGCAAACTGCACAAGATGGCCAAAATGGCGCGTCTTCTGGATAAGCTTTACAGCATGGAGCTTACCAACGGTGATTGCGCGTATATCGATGCGAACCGTGCCGAATATAACGCGGCTGAGTTCGCCGGGTTCATTAAGGAAACTTCCAAAAAGTACAATGTTCCTGTAGGCAGTTACGATATAGCCCAGATGCTTTCCGGTATTGATGAAGCGCTTGAATTCTACCATGTGGCTGAATCCAGAAATAAGGCCATGCTTTCTAATACTGTACGCCATATGAGAACAGAAGGGTCCAAAGTGGCAGCTCTTATCACCGGTGGTTATCACACTAAGGGTTTGACGAAACTTATGGAGGATAAGGAACTGTCTTATTTGGTTATCGTACCGAAGTTCGAGAAAGATAAGGAACGCCCTTATGTCGCCATACTTACTGGAAAGAAAAAACCGTACCAGAAGCTCCTGGATTCCGGCAAGTACCAGCTTGCTGTCGAAGCGTATTTTTATTCTACTGAAGGTGATATCACCAGGATGCAAACGGCTATATTCCACGCATTAGGTGAGACCGTTCTGGAAGGTAAGGATCTTGCAAGCATGAAAGAGCTTTGGAAAAGGGCTTACAGCTCAAGATACGAATCGTTTACACCCAGGCAGATAAAAGATATGCCTTTCGAGCCGATCGATCCGGATGAGTTCGATAGGTTCGTGGACGACATACACGTAGTTTCCCAGGGGAGCGATAGGGTAATAATAGGGATAGGCCATGAACTTGCTTATGTTACTTTGAGCAAGCAGGATGGTTCTACCGTTATGGGAACAGCTACTTCAAACCAGAAGGCTCATTACGCGAAAAGGCGTGAGGGGCAGATAAGGAAGGATCTTGAAAAGAGGGTGCTGAATGACTCTGAAAGAAAGGAGATCGAGCAGAAACTAAGTTCTTCCGAGCTAGTCGAAGAGATAGCGGCTCAGCTAGGAGTTGTTAAATACGGGGTAACGACCGTTACATTAGATAAGATTGTTACCAGGCTTAGAGCCAAGGGCGTGCAGATACCTGAGAACTGGAATGAATATACGGATCTTAAGCATCTGGTCAGTGGTTTTGCCGGCCGGGTGTTCAAAGAAATGCGCAAGATCACGCATATAAAGGTAAATAATTATATACGCGAGAATATCCCTGAAGGGCTTCTTGCGGATACCCTGGAAGAAAGGCAAGCCAATCTGAAAAAATTATACCCGGAAAAGGTAGAGAGCGCTGATTATAAAATAAGTGCAAGAGTCATACCTGTAGTAGGGCTTTATGTCGCGACCGGCCTTAAGGCTCACTTAGGCCTCGGCAGGGCTTATGGCGAACCTGTTATGTATATTGATGACGATTATTGCGACGAACAGGTTCTCAAGCACGAGTTTTATGAAATGAGCAGATGGGAAGCTAAACGCCGGGACCTGAACCTGGACCCGCAGCAGATGAGGGACTGGATATTCAGTCACCTGGACGAAGCGCGTAAGTTGAATGATGAGTTTCACGGGCAGAATCCTTACGAGGTTGAAGATCACAGAGCACCTAACGTAAAGTTTGTTTACGCTGACGAGCTTGACATCATTATAGCTGCTTCTTCGGATGAAATTGCCGAGAAGGTAAAGGACATAATTAAAGATCTAGTTGAGCTCAGGGATAAACCGGGAAAGATGACCCAGAAAATCATTGATGCTGCAATAGCCGTGGTCGATGCAAAAATGAAAAAGATGGGTATAACTAAGAGTTCTGTCGAGCAGGCTACTTGGGACAAGATACAGTTCAAAAGACAGGCAACGATATATCATCTTCAGAAACGTATAGCAGGTAAAGCTGAACCGTCACCCTCAAAACCGCAGGCTAAAAAGAAAGCCGCGGCGCAGCCTAAGAAAAAGGTGGCTGCCGCAAAGACCCAGCCTGAGAATATAAGTGACATGATCGCAGAAGCAAGAAGGTGTTTGCCTTCGTGGAAAGTCTGGCAGGCGAATAATTTTGACAGGGCTATAGAGCTTTTGACGAAAGTTTTAGAGAAGGATAAGAATAACCAAGAGGCTAGGGAGCTTTTGCAGTTTGCCAAACGCAGCAAACTGGAAGCGGAAGATAAGATTATAAAAAGGATAAGCAATAACCTTAACGCGGCCGGAACCGCTATCTCCAACGGTAATGTGAAGAAAGGACGCAAGTTTTTAAACGCTGCATTGGATGATATCTATGCTCTTGGAGTGAGACACGAACGCGGTAAAGGGCTCAAAGATTGGTCGGATGATATCAGGAAAGAACTTAACAGGGAAATGGATAAGCAGCGAAGCCCTGCTGAAAAACCGGCTGCCCCAAAGAAAAAACTGACTCCAAAACCGGAAGAGAAAAAAGCCGCTCCAGAAGGAGTGCACTTTGGCAAAAAAGCTTTAAGGTCAACAGGTGAAGGAATTGTAAGAGATGAGGCTCCTGCTGCTCCAGAACCCAGGCCACTTCCGCCACCACCGTCAGCAGCGCCAGTAGCGGCACCTACACTGGTACCGGCAGTATCGGACGGTCCGGTTTTTTCTCCGGAAGTAGAGAGTTTTCTTAATGTAATTAGTGTTAAGAAAAATACTTCTGCGTGGCAGAAAGTCGCCCAAGAAGCACAGAATGTCATGACGAACGGCAGGAACCTGGCTGAAGTGATGAACTATGCCGAATGCAAGGATATAGTAACAATAGCTAACAAAAATTACGGTACCATGGGAGCTCTTATCGGTCTTTATACTCCAGCCGTACAGGGTGCGGAACAGGCTCCTACGGTAGATATAGTCAGGGTGGTTACTGAAAACCTGCAGCTTGTAAAAGCTCAGATAGATCCGACAGTCAGGGATGCGGTGGAGAAAAAAGCTGATGAACGTCCCACGCCTGTTAGCGCTGACGGTTTTATCGCCGAAGTTGAGAATATCAGGGCAGATACATATGAGATGCTCATGCAGCCGCTTATTGACAGATTGAAAGCGGAAGCTCAGTTCGCGGAAAAGAAGGAATCGATCATACCGCAGGCGCAGGTATTAACGGATTATTCTTCGGTTATGCAAAGGATCAAGGGATTGATCGAACAGAAACCGCACATGATATCTGATGTGCTTGCCGCTGAAATATCTGCGGTAGAAGCGGATATCGAAAGATTTAACCTGAATGAGGTTACGCTGGAAGGAAGCCGTGACCCTCATACGGGAGAGGCTTTATGGGGCCTTCTGCAGAAAGAACTTGCAATACTTAAAAGTAAAGAAGCTGCTGAAGAAACGCCTGCCCCGGCAGATGAAGCTGCTGAAGAAACGGGGGAACCTGGCTTGCTTGAAGAAGAGTATGCTGAACAAAGTAATTTGGACATTTTTCTGGTTAATTACGGTATAGAGAAAGAAAGTAAGGTCTATACTTTCGTTGTTGAAGGCATAGAAAGGGATTGGCAGGAGCGTCGCCAGGAGAATGTTGAGCTAGAAGATGAAGAGCTGAATACCCAGATCCCCGAGGATTCGGCACAAGAGGCTACTTATAGAAGCGCGATAAGGGAAGCGGTGACAAGTATAGAAGCGGATGATTTGAATACCGCGGTTCAATCACTAGCCACAGTGATGAATTTTGAGCAAGAGGATACACGTCGTATAAGGCTGGTATCGATATTGCTCAGTTATGTAGAAGCTGCCGAAGCGAAGAAAGACGAAGAGGAAGCACCGAAAGGTGATGAAGCTCCGGCAAAAAGACGTGAAACTACGGTAGTAGAGCCTTTTAAGGAAGAAATAGATGCGGCCAAAGCTGAAGAAGAAGCAGCAGGGGCGAAAAAATATTCCGCAGCAACGGAACGTTTTATGGAGATACTCGGTATAAGGCATGATCTCAATGTTTACGCGCTTATTGCCACTGAAGTTGAGAAGGTGGTGCAGGAAGGTAAAAAACCGCAGGAAGTAGTTAGTATGGACTTCGTTCGTGATTGCGCGAAAGAGATAAAGGCCGAATGCAGTAAATTCGACACTCTTGTTACTACTGCTCAAGCGGAGCTGTCCATACTGGAAAAAAGCGGAATGGATCTCACCCAGAAGATAAAAGATAAACTCAAGTTCGCGTTGGGACAGGTAAACCCCAAGGCTAGAGAGGTGGTGACAGGAAAGTTACTGGCGAGAATGGAAAAAGAAGAGGAACGGCCCACTAATACAGGCGACCTCCTCGGTGCATTGCTTGATATCCGCGATGATGCCACGGAAGCTTTGGCGCAGCCTATAATCAAATATCTGCAGGAAGGCAGAAGTCAGGCTGAAAGGGACGCTCAGAAGATCATGGGTCTTTTGACCACGGCCGAAGAAGATATGAGTGCGGAGAACTATGTGAGAGCTCGTAAGAAAGCGAACCGGGTTCTTGAACTTGATTCTGCAAACGAGGATGCGAAAAACATAATCGCCCGTATTGACAAAATAGAAGCGGCAGAGGTTTCTCCGGAAGATGCTGAAGCCAAAGCAAAAGGGGCCGCAGTTTCCGCAGCGCTTATCAAGCAGAGCGATGTTATGAGTAAAACAGTAGGACTTATAGCCAAGCTTAAACATATGGCTATGTATCCGCCGGTACTTGAAAAAGATATTCTGTCGGTTGAGAACGACATAGCGGGATACAACATGAACGAAGAGACTCTTGCGGGCGGTAAAGACAAGATCTCGGGCAGGCCGCTTTGGGACGTTCTGCAGGAAGAGCTGCAGAGAGTCAAAGAGATCTATGCTTCCCAGGAAGAAAAACCGAAAACCGCGATCGAAACTGCTGTTGAAAGTGGGATATTGGAGATCCGTGCGTGGTTAGCAGATTGGCGCAAGCAGATGGAAGAAGTAGAGAGCGAAGATATTCCGGATGTTAGCAAGCTCGATGATATCATTCGCATCAGGATGAAAGAGCTGAATGCCAGGAAGAAAGAACTTGAAAATAAAATAACAACAATGGAAAAAGAGTCAGGTAAGACTCGCAGGACTTCGACCGAGCAGCTTGAGAACATACTTAACAAGGATTTTGAGTTCACTGTTAAAGGAGACGGCGAGGTAGACGGCATAAGGCAGATAATAGCCAAGAAAGCCGCTTACAAGGTTCTCGAGCATATGGATAACTGGCATTCCCGTGTTATGAAATCCGAGGAGTTCGAGAATAAGAGCGTTAAGGCCATAGAAGAGTTCATACAAGAACAGCGTGAAGAGATGGGCCGCATAATGAAAAGGTACGGTATAACCGAGGAGACAGTGCCCGGTGAAGTAGACGAGCTTAACCGTATGTTCAATTTCTGTGCCATGCAGGCTACGGTAGAGGCGTCCAAGAGACGGAAACCGCAACTTACAGAGACGCAGCAGCTTATCGCTCTGGAAGCCCAGAGAGAACATGAAACTCAGGAGAAACATAAAAAGACCCATGTCAGCATCAAGCCTGCTAAACCGAGCCAGAGCAGCGAAACAGAAAAACTTATCGAGAGAATAAATAACGGTGAAAGCATGGAAGATATCGCTGATGACGCTATCTCTGTGATAGAGGCAATCATAGCGGATAATCAGGAAGAAGAACCCGCACGGGCAAAAGACGAATTCAGTGACCTGGTAAATCACTCTTATGAGGACGGTCATGCCGTACGTATAGTCGGGGCGATAGAGATAGCTTTCAGTAAGATACAGGATTCAGATGAAACCGAAGAAGCAGCCCGTAAAACCATGGTGGATGGCATACGTCAGATGCAGAACGTTTTTGATTCTGCTCCGGAACTTACAGGGAACGAAGAAGCCAAAAGACAAGCTTATCATATACAGGATCTGGGTGAATGTGTTCTTGACACGGCGTTCAGGTCAAGGTTCAGGAAGTTCAGTACGCTTTATGACAGCCAGAGAAGGGCAGTAAAAGACGTTATCATCAAAGAAACCAGATCGAGAGACGGTATGACAAGAAGCAAGATCGGTCAGATGCCGACCTCTTCCGGTAAAACGATAGCACTTTATACAGGTGCTTATATCATGGCCATTAAAGCTCTTAGTAATAGCGGCAAAGAGGAATCCGAAGGTGTGCTTATCACTTCTACGGAAGAGTCCAAGGCAAAGGAAGATGCGACGGAAGCTGCCAGAGCCCTGGCGAGGCTTGGTATTCAGGTAGGGTTTATAGGCTCCAGCCCGGAAGGTCAGCCAGTAGGATACCTGTTTGACGTTACTACGAACCGTCTTGAAAAAGTTGAGAACGATACCAGGGTGTATTCTGAAGCTGTTGTGATATACAGTACGCTGGATAAGTTTGTTCATCGTTCGCAGAACGAAGAAATGGCGCAGGATCCAAGAGAAAGACAGTTCATATCTCGTAAATGGCGCCTGAGAATGGACGAAGCGGACGTGCCGCTTATATATGACCTTTCGAACCCGTTCATCGTTTCCAGTACACAGGGAGACCCCAGGTTGCTCCGCAAGATAGACCAGGTTGTCCGTGAACACATAATAGTCAAGGAACTGCGTAAAGAACTGGGTATAGACGTTTTTGACTCGATGGAGCTGCGAGATAAGCTGGCCAGAAGGGATTTCTTGAAACCTGCTGGTGATCTTACTTCTGAAGAAAGGGCGCAGATAGAGCAGAGGATATACGGTGATACGGAGCTCTATAAGACTGACCGGAAAAAGAGAACTGTAACTTTTAACCAGGATGGGTTATATGTCCTGGCCCAACAGCTTGAGACGCTCGGTGTACCGAGAGATGCTATAAATGCGAACAGGGCGATATACGGCAGACTGGCCGAGACCGCTCTTGCCTCACATCTTTTTGACGAAAAATACAAACATTATACAGAAATGGTAGTTCGCGGCAAACAGGAAATAGTCCTTCTGGATGAAGGTACGGGCCGGGTTAAGTTCGGCCGGTTGCCATATGATCTCCAGGCCGCTATTGAAGCTAAAGAAGACCTTCCGGTAATGCCGGAGGAAGATTCCGATCTTATATACCAGATAGACGGTATCGTTCGTGACAAGGTACTGAACCATCCGGGGCTTTACGAGAAGAAAGAGAACGAAAGATTCGTGATGCTGAATTCCCGTGGGCTTCAAGTTATGGAAGAGGCTTTGGTGGAAGCGGGCAGAAGAGCAGATGACGTGAAACGCGATAAGGCCAAATTCGAAGAACTGGCCGAAAGGGCTCTTGCGGCATCGCTTTTCTATGTGAAAGATAAAGATTACAGCGTTATGAAAGTTAACGAAAAAGATGAGATCATCCTCCTTGATGAAGGTACCGGTAAGCCGATGTATGGCAGGAGATTGTCGTATGGTCTTCACGCCGCGATAGAAGCCAAGGAAGGGCTTGAAGTTAAACCTGAGGGAGTCGTTGTTGCATGGGGAACCCTGAGCGGTTTTCTGGAACAGTCTTTCATCCAGTCTTTCGGTGGTGTCACGGCGACAAGCGACAGGGATGCTATGATGCAGCTTCATAAACTGGAGACTGTTGATATATTAAGAGGTTTGCGCGACGAAATGTCAATAAGGGAATTCAATAGAGCTTATGATGACCTTGAGCCGGAAGAGAGAGCGAAAATAAATACGGTGGTTTTTGAGAGCCGCAGGGAAGAAAAAGATCCGCAGATATACGCGACCAGGACAAAGAAGGTCAAAGCAGTCTTCCGGGTTGTGATGAGAGAACATAAGAATGAGAATAAAAGGCCCATTATGATAAAGGTGGCTAATGACGTCCAAGCCCAGGAAATGGCTGCCCTTATAAGGAACGGCCTGAGTGAGAATGCTGACATAGAGCTTCTCAACAAAATGGCACAAAGGCTGTTCAATAAACCATACGCTGAGCTTGACGCGGAACAGCAGAATAAGGTCAACAACATAGAGATTATGACAGCCGCAACGTACGCGGATATAGAACGTATCAAGAAAAGAGCCGGCCGGGAAGGCCAGATAACCATAGTGACGAACCTCGGTGGAAGGGGTATAGATATAAAACTTACAGCTGAATCTGCAAGGATAGGCGGACTTTTCGGTATATCCACGTATTTCGATGAACTTTCCGCTTCGGATATACAGTTCAGAGGTCGTGTCGGAAGAAACGGCCGTCCGGGTATGTGGATGGGGTTCTGGTCCCTTGAGGACAGGGCGTTCCAGAAATATGCAGAAGCTCACCCGGAAGGCGTGCAGATACTTAAAGATATGCTTGCGGCAGTCGAAAAAGATGAGAGACAGCCAAGTAAGCATATAGGTGCCGAGCCCATAGTTAAACAGATTGTCGAAGAGATAAGGGAAAGTATCAAGAAAAGGCATATATATGGCAACCGTCAGCATCAGGAACTTTCTGAATATATAGAAAGACGTAAAGACGCGTTTTTTGGTAAAAGGGATAAGCTTGTATTCAAACTGAGGGATCTCATTGACAAAATACAAGAAGAGAAGAAGAAATTAGAGGAAGTTGACCGCAGCATACGCGAGCATGGGGAAGAGTTCATGGACCTTATCGGTGAGTCTGCTCCGGCAATGGACGCGTCTGCTTCACAGATAATTGAAAGAGTTATGATCGCGTGCGAAATGAACGATACTGTCGGTAAGAACATAACGGACCTGGCAGCGAAAGGCGATGAGATCGCCAGTAACCTGGTAGATATCATAGGTAGCAGGGAATATATCATTGAGACGATAAGGGAGATGGAAGCCGACAGGAAAAAGCTCATGCTTCCTATAGTGAAAATGGACGTTTCCTGGAAGAGATTTCTCGCTAAAGCGGGTAATATACAGAAAGACCTTGACCGCTTTATCAGGCATTACGGATGGCGCCAGGCGCTTCTTCAGATAGATCCGGTAGTTAACCGTGAGGCTATGGTGAAGGAAGCTTACGAATCAGAGTTTGGTAAACCGCATATAGGGTTAAGTATTTTCAAGATGGCTGTCAGGGCAGTTGTTGTTTTTGGAACACTGTTCGGTGTATCCATTCTTGCGCCTTCGGTACTTGTTGGATTATTTAATGTTATCGGCTTGCCATTTACAGCGGGATATATATTCCTGCTGGTTGCGGCGACGCTGGTAGCGGTAAAACCGAAGATCGGCCTGTCTGTTTTAACGATGACCGGTTTCTGGGCCATTTTCAAGAGTCTTTTCAAGGTAATGGACCTACATTATCTTACGGTTAAACTGACATCAGACGCGTTTTCCCTGATGACAAATGACGCTTATCTGGTTTTTCTTACGGGGCTTGTAAGTGTGGTGTTCCTCGGGGTCACTCTGATGATGCAGAGGAAGTTCTTGAAACAGTTCCAGGAAGTAGACAAGAGCCTGAGGAATTTTGCACGTGCTTTTCATGATATTGAAGGTGTAGGGTTTACCCGGGCCATGGTCAAGTTTGTGTTCCAGCAGGTGCTTAGCCTGGTAAATTATATAGCGCCAATGCTGGCAGGGCTTTGCCTGATCGTAACGGCTGCATTTCCTCCTTTTGTTAGCGGCGCCCTGGTTGTGGCACCTGTTACTGTCGGGATAGGGGCAGCTATAGGCGCGTTGGGACTTTTGACAACAGCAATAACCATATTAATCAACTGGAGACAGATCAAGGAAAGAGGCGTACACCGTCCCAGTATTCCAGAAAGATATGTTTCGGTAATAATTGACAGCGTTATCGGATTGACCACTGGTTTCTTTGTTTACACAATGGCTACACAGGTCAATCCGCTTTATATCATATTCGGTACCGCTGCGGCTGTGCTGCTTTTAATGATTACAAAAAGGAGTGTTTCCAAGGCTTTTGGAACGCACGCGATCCATAAAAAGACTGTTATGAGGGGAATGGCTCTTGCACTTCCTCTGACAATAGCTTTGGTGCTTGTGTCACGGGCTATCGGTATGACGACTACCCCGCTTACGGCTGCGGTAGCGCTGGCGTCAGTTCCGTTTTTCATGAGTTTAACAGGATATTTGGTTGCACAGTGGTATTCAGCTAAGAGGCTTTCCCAGATAGAGTCGAAAATAACTGGCATTTCCAGGACTAGAAGTTTTGTGGCTACTGTTTTTGAGCAGAACGTTCTTAATGTCAGACAGTGGGCTCCCGGACTTGGAGCAGCGACTACACTGGTTCTTGGAGTATGGGGGCTCTTAGGCAAGAGCAGCCTTCTCAATGGTGTGCCGATAACACTGGGAGTGCTCACCGGTCTTTATATCATGTTGCGCATAGCCAGGGAAGTATACAAGAGGCGGTATGCTAAAAGGGATGTTGCCGAAAAGACCATAAAAGATCTTCGCCTTGCCAGGAACGTTATATCAAAGGATGAGTTCTCTCGGCTCAGAGAAGCGGCTACAGCGTATAAAGCCGAACGTTTCAATACGGATAATCCGTATCTTCTGGCTGTCACAAAATTGGACGCAGCTATTGAAGGCAATTCAGTGCTTAAAAGGATATTGAAAGAGGTTACCGCGCACGGTCCTCCCAGCACCGGAAAATGGGATAAAGCCGAACTTAAAAGCTCGATTGAAAAAGTCATATTTTTTGAAAATGCCGTAGACTTAAACGGTGATGTGGTCCAGATGGACGAGCAGGGAGAACTTGCTGTTACAGCGTATATATCTCTTTTTGAAGAGTTCAACCTGGTCAGGACATTCCTTGATAGAGCATATACATCCGCACGTGATCCAGAGAACTGGATGAAAGCCCTCAGATATTCGTTCCTATTTTCTATAGGGTTCCCGCTTCTTGTCGGTGGCGCTAAAGCCGCATATGTTAAACGTGAACAGGCGGTTGCCAAGCACGAAAGAGAAGTCGCGCAGCAGAAATTACTGCAAGAGATGAGGATGGCTAAGCTGGTGGAACTTCAGAACATGGAATCCGATATGGAACGCATGCTTAATTTCATGAACCGTAAGGCCAGACAGGGCGATGTTAGTGGTTTCAAGAAGATAGAAGAAAGGTTCAATAAGACCCTTGAACTTTACAGGAACGTTGATGAGGCGCTGCTGTCTGAGGAAGAAGTGGAGGCTGTTCACGAGAAGGCGGAAGATTACGAGATACGTGCCCGTGAAGCGAAGGCATTG
The DNA here is from genome assembly GCA_049642065.1 of Candidatus Omnitrophota bacterium. Classification (GTDB taxonomy): domain Bacteria; phylum Omnitrophota; class Gorgyraeia; order Tantalellales; family Tantalellaceae; genus WJMH01. The sequence goes on from JBAROK010000007.1 coordinate 41,061, forward strand.
CTCGATAAAGTGCTTGCCGAAAGGGCGGCTTTTAAGAAAGCAAGAGAACTGGCGAAGCTGAAAGAGCAGACCGATAAGATCGACGAGATCCTTTCGAAGATGAGCGAAGCCGCCGAAAAAGCGGATAAAGACGCTTTCGACAGGTGGAACGCCGAACTGGAATATCATCTTAAACGTCTTGCTGAGAATCCAACAATAGGTGAGGATCACGAGCTTATACTTAACTACAGAAGGCTTGCGCAGATAGCCAGAGAGAAACTGGAACTTAAAATAAAGGCCCGCGAAAGAGAAATCGCTAAACTGGAAGCTTTGCTTAAGGATATTAACGAGGCTATCATTGAAGGCCAGAAAAGCGTTTTTGACCAGAAGATAAAAGAACTTGAAGATGCGCTGGCTGCTTCTAAATTCCTGGACGCAAGAACAAAGGACAGGTACGCCAGAAGCATAGAGAACGCTAAGGTGGCCATGGCCAGACGTGTAGAAGCCATGGAAAAAGCTAAAGCAGAGAAAAAACAGGCGCAGGTAGCGGAGATCGAGTCTATCCTTGAAAAAATGGAAAAAGCCGCCGAAAAAGCGGATGTTGCGACTTTTAATAAATTGAAAGAAACCTTTAAGAAGGCTGTTGATTCAGCCGACCTGGTGGATGACGTCACGAAGACCGGTTACAGAGTTAGGGCTCATGAAGCCGGCGTGCAGATGATGGAAGTTGTGAAAACGATGGAAGCCTATCATGAAAGGGTGCTTCTTTTTGCTAAGAATGCGCCGTCTTATGCTTCTAGTGAGAAGTCCAAGAATTCGGAAGAAGCCTGGAAGAAGTTCCGTGAAGAGGCGGATAAGATCAGGTCTGAAGCTCCGGACGTATATGATAGGGAGAAAGCGGATGCGTATTTCCGTCTTGCAGAAATACTTCTAAGAAGCGCTCTGAGTGACAGGGTAGACGAATCAGATGTTACTAATGTTAAAGGTTTGCTTTCCCGTGCCAGAGAAAGTGAAGCAGAAATAGACAGGATAAAAGATATTATTGATAAGGTGGCCGAGGAAGGGGCCATGGATAACAAACTGTTCATACAGCTTGTGTTCGGGTATTCCTTTGGTGACAGGTTGCCCCGGTTTGCTATGGGTGAATCTTCTTCAAGTGATTTGCCGGTCAGTGTGGATTTCAACAGCATTCCGCAGACAGCTCTGGGGACCGCTGACAGGATACGCCTTGTTAATTCTTTTCAGTCGCAGCAAGATGCCGCAGGCAGATGGTGGCTGATGATCAGCGATAACGGTACTCCGGGCGATAATACCGACGATATATGGATAGCCGCCGATACCTATAACGATATTATAGATAACTTGTACCCCCAGATGCAGCAGCTTGCTAACGATCTTGGTTATACGATAGATCCTAGCTGGGATGTTACGGTTTTTATAGCGAATGCCGGTAATACTAATGCTCCTGCGTGGCAGCAGGGCATTCGTGAGCTGGTCAACTGGCTGATAGTCGCCGAACAGGCCGGTATATACGAGGGTTCCGCCTCAGATATGCTTAATAGCATTCACGATGTATGGGACGAGGTAAACGAATATCTGCAGGAAAACGGAGATGGCGAAATTACGCTTAACGATTCTGAAGAGATGGGCCTTTTGCTTTGGGTAGCTTCAGGTCATGCTGATGGGCATAGTGTAGAGGATATACTTTTTCATCCCAGAGAGCTTGCGCGCTTGATGATAGATTACGCTATTTATGATAGTGACCAGGTAGCCAGGGCAAGAGCAGTCGCGGCCGCGAAGAGAAAAGCCGAGAGCATGTGGAAGACAGCGAGGAATCAGAACATGTTTACTGTGATCCAGCGTCTGATCGAGCTTAAAACAGCGCTTGCCGACGTGGACGCGTTGTCTCACGGTATAGCTGAGCTGGATGCCCGTATAAAGACCGCAGGTGAAGAAGAGAAACTTATACTGGAGCAGAGGAAACTCCTCTTGGCAAGAAGGTTAACGGCCGCTAAGAAGAAAGCAAGGATAGAAGAGGTAAGGATAAAATGGTCGCTCAGGATAGATATGAAGACGGACCTGGTAAAAAAGATGAACCTGAGAGAAGTAAGCGAAGCGGAACTCATTAAAGCGCTTCAGGAAGTTACAGGAGATTATTACGCCACACGGCTTGAAGCTGCCAGGCAGTGGGTTATTGAAGCTGGTAAGTACGCGCCTAACGTAGTCAAGATACGCGCGAGCAGTGGTTTAATGGTGAACCTTGTAAGCTGTTTCCAGGATAATCCGATCGACGATCTGGCGTCACTCAGCTTGCTTAATTTTGAACTTAAGCTTGACGGGTTGCGCAGCAAGGAAGCTCAGATAGCTCAGAGAGAAGTTGAAATAGCTATAGCCGCTTTCCGTGACGAGGTCAAGGATATGGATACTGAGATCAACAAACTGCGTGCCCAGATAGAAGGGCTCATGTCGGTCATCGAAAAGGACAGGGAAGTTCTCTTAGAAGCCAGAGCAGCTTACGATCGTATGATAAAGCTTTCCAGGGAAGAGCCGGCTCTTATAAACCGTACAGAGATGATGCGTGTTGTTAAGAACCTGCAGCAGGCGGAGGATGCGCTTAGATGGCATCAGCTACAGCTTAGAATGGCCAGAGCTAAACTGCAGATGTTCGGTAAAACTGCAGAAAAGAAGATTGCCGAAGATAGAAGGAGAACGGCAACGGTAAGCAATGTAGGCGAGCTTTTCTCGATAGCACTTAGAAACGGCAAGATGAACCGCGTATGGGCGAAGATAGCCAGGACGCGTGCTGTAAAAGAAAAAGAAGAAGCTGACAGCTGGTGGATGCCCAAACTCATATTTAATATGAACCTTTTCAAGGGATTCGAAGCTCTTGAATGGAGAGACGAAAAAATAGGCGTTACTATACATGAAGACGATCTGTTCGCGCATGCTATGGACGAGGCGGAGATAGGAATAAGTGCACGTCTTTGCCTGAGATGGTACCTTCTTGATCTCGGTGCGGAGAACCGTGAGCTTGCCACCGAATATGCACTTAAGTCTGTCATGCTTGAATCTAAAATAAGAGGATCTCAGCTTATGGTAGAGATAGCGAATGGTGTCTCGCGCATAAAAATGGCACAGGATGCTGTTGATATAAAAGAGCGTGATATCAGGTATAAAGGGCTGCGTATAGAAGCTATGGAAGAATCGCGGGATAAGGATCAGCAGAAATTTTATCTTATACAGCTTAAAAGAGATTTAGAAGGGGCGAAGATCGAACTTCGCATGGCGCAGGAGAACCTGAGGAGGATACTCGGTGCGACACGTACAGAAATAACCATTGAAAGGGATATGTTGGACAACATGGACCAGCAGCTGGAAAGATTCATGTCCAGCCATCCGGATATGTTCGTAAGAGGTGTTAGCGGTAAGTGGCAGGTAACCCCGCATGGTAAGAGAGGTATGGGAGAGCTCAAAAGGGATCTCCAGAAAACACTTGATGAATTAGAACAGCTCCACAGCAGAGAAAGGCTCTCAGGGCTCGACCAGATCAAGCTCAGAGCGATGATAGCGAACCTAAGGGAAGCTCTTGCGATAATGGACAGGCATTTTGAAACGGGTCAGAGCGTGAAACGGGAAATACCCGCTATGCTCAGGGCGCTTCATACAGCCAGGTTATCCTATATAAAGAGCCAGGTACCGAGATATACCGGAGATCTCCAGGAACTGGAACAGTTCAAGCTGGAATTACAGAGGATAATATCTGAAGCTCCGAACGATATGATCGAAAAAGAAGCTGAAGGCCTTCTTTCTATGGTGCAGGGGCATCTTATCAAGGCTTACAAACGTGAGATTGAAAAGATCTTCAGCAAAGCCCACAGGTACAACAGCCGCACAGAAGAAGAGAAAATGAACCTGGTTATCAGGTATTCTGCCGAAATGCTAAGGATAGATGCGAAGAACGATGACGCCAAAGCGTTTTTAAAGAAAGCGCAGGAAAGGATAGCTGAGCTTGAGAAGACGTCCAAAAAAGAAAGAATACAAACGGCTCTCAGGACCATGGAGGATAGGCTCAAGGATACCCCGGGTTGGCTTACTTCTTACAGGGAATACCTGGGTTACTGCGCAGAAGGATTGAGCGCTTCCGTCGAAGCCAGGTCTTTGGCGAAAGAATACAATAGATCCGCTGAAGCATCAGACAAAATAAAACTTGATGATACGAATATCGACCTGACCGAATCACATCTATTGGACGCGATATGGAACATGGTGGCCAGAGTAGGTGTTCCTTCAGGTTATTATAAAGGTTGGGCTCCCGAAAGTTATTACGGCAAAGGCCATATGCCTACACTTGAACTCGACGAACCTTACTGTGGAGAGGTCAGGAAAAAAGAACAGATAATTAATGAAATTTTTGACGGTTATGACCTGAATGAGCTTCTGGAGTACAAACGTTTTCTGAGGGATCTTAGGGTTAAATTAAAACGCATGGAAGGCGCTAACAGCGCTAAAGCCGGCGAACTTATCAAACATATAGATGCGTATCTTATTGCCATTGAAGCTAGGCAGGCGTTACTTGAATCCCAGGGTCAGAGGACAAGGACCGAAGAAGAGACGAACGATATGATAAAAGACGCGATCAGTGGCATGGAAAGCGACTTGAGCAGGAGATTCGGTCTGTGGATACCGGGTATCCACGAGTACCATACGACCAGGGGATGGATAAAAGAGTATTTAAGGGTATTCCACAGGGCACAGAAAGTAGAGATGCTCGGTCCTGACAGCGAACAGAGAGAAACAATCAAAAAACATAAAGAAGCAGCTATAAAGAAACTGGGCGAAAGGATAGACTCCCTTGAGGTAGAAAGCAATGTTGATGATCTTATTAGCGATATAACCCTCATGCGCGCTTTGATACGTTACCAGATACAGGAACGTGACGCCAGGTCGTTCGAGATGCAGAGTCAGATTCATCTCCTCAGGATAATGATCAACAGAATGGACGAAGCAATCGAGTCTAAAAAACCTGGTAATTATGAGGACGCGATAGCCGAAGCTGACAGGGTACTAATGACGTGCATCAGGCTGATAGACGCTAAACCGAACATGTATACCACTCTCAGGGCGAACCTCGTGAAGAAACAGAGAAATCTTATGGTAGTGGATATGCAATATAAGGCTCGAGAGCTTGATAAGCTCTTGAAGGAAATTGCCAGGGCTGATAATGGAGATGCTGAAGACTATCTTGATGAACTTGAAGAGGCAGAAAAAGCGTTGCGTAAGATATATCAGATGACGGCTTCATTTGAGGAAGCTGAAGGGCTTACGGAAAGGGGTCCGGACGGGAAAGAAGTCCGTACGCCGATGATGATGACCCTGCTTTCCGCCAAAATGAGCCTGGATTCTTTTAACAGCGACAGGTCTCTTATATATTACAAGAAAGCCGCATACCTGTTAAACAGGACCGTGGATTTCAAGAATGATGTAGATAAGATTACCAGGTATGGATCGGGCGCAAGGGTTGAGATAACAGCTGAACACTTGAAGCAGCTTGCCGATGCGCCGAACAGTGACATCAGCAAGAAGAGGCTTGAACAGATCCTGGAAGCGACCAGAAAAGCTTTGAGATGCGATAAGGATAACGAGCGAGCTGCTGAGCTGCACAGGGCCGTTCAGGATAAATACACGGTTATGCTGATAGACGATCTCAACGAGCTTTGGTCGGATGTAAAAGAAAGAATGGATAACGGTAATGCAGCTACAAGAAGGCAGGTAGCTGCAATAGAGAGGACAGCTAATCAGATACTTGATATCAATTCCGATCGCCTGGTTGGCGTTCTGAGACCCGGCGAAGAAAGTATAAACATGCTGCGCGAGATATCGGACAGGACAGGTGCAACGGTACTTAGCTTCGAGCATTTACCCGAGAACGTGCAGATGACCGATGCCGGCAGGAAGATATTCCAGATGCTTATCGACAGCTGTGAAAAGGCTGGCGGTACGCACAATCCTCACAGACAGATGATAATAGAACTTATTGAACGCAGGTACCACCAGGAGACAAGGGAAGCTATTTTCTGGGGCGGTCCGATTATTCACGTTGATCTGGGCATAAGCTCAAGCGGTATGGGCCAGTTCTTTGCCAAGACAGCCACGACCCCGTGGGCCAACCTGGTTAACGTCGGGTTTACTAAGAACGGTCTTTTCTGGGTTACAACCCCGGTTCGTAAGATACCGATCATAGGCAGCATTCTCGAGCACATACTGGGGCTGAAAGGATATATCGAGTGGAGAAAGAAGAATATGGATCTTCACGACCAAAAGTCGAAAGAACAGCTCCAGAAAGCCGAGCTGGAAGCCGTGAATCACTGGGTAGCGCTGTGGGGTACAGTAAGACAGTACCAGACGGTAGCAGCAGCCAGGGATAGGGTATCCGCCGATCTTAAAGCGCTCAGGACAGAAAGGGAAGAGAAGAAAAAGTATCTTTCCTACAGGAGGAATTATACCGAGATCATGGATCTTGAGGGCCGTATAGCCAACAAGGAGCTTCAGCTTTCTGAGTATGACGCTGATATGCGCATGCTTGAAACACTCTTGTATTCACTGGGCGTGAACGATCCTAAGGAGTTCGTGCAGGAGGGCAGCAAGTATACTGAAGAAGGTTATGTTGACGCACGGCTTAATGAGGTTTTTGGCATCATTGGCAGCGGGTCTAAGGAAGCGGCAAGTGAATGGGGCATGAGGATCAGGGTAAAGATAGCGCAGGATAAGGTAGCTGCCAGGCTTCCGTCGGCAGACGGTGAATCTTCACACGTAATGCTCGAAATGTCATACGGAAAAGGGTTTGTAGGCGAGAACGAGGATGAGTGGCATACGAGCATTAAGTTCGTTCGAGAAGAGACAATAGGCGGTATCGCTGATGCCATAGGTGGGTATACCAGGTCTTCGCGCAGGCATGCCGGAAAGGCCAAAGAATATGAGCAGGAAGAACAGAGACAGACGATGCTTCGCGAACTTGCAGATCTTAACGCAAGGTACTGGAAAGCCGTAGCTAATCACGAACAGCTTCAGAAAAAATATGAAGTCGTTTCAAAAGCCTGTGAAGACGGCAAAAAGAGAAGAGATGCTGAAGAAATCGGTGAGATGTCGCTGCGTGATCTGCAGGATCACAGGGACCAGCTCAAGAAGCAGCTGGATAACGCGTATGCCGCGGTGAAGGCTATGGAAATGGAGTTCAGGACGCGTTTCGGCAGGGAAATACCGGACAGGAATTTTCTCAGGAATTTCGGTGCGATATTCGGGCCGCTCGCTATAGATAGTCTTCTAGCCAAAGCCGAGACGGCTTCAAGCGATGTTGATTTCTCGCGTGATTTAAAAGTAAAAGCTCTCGGAGAATATATTGAGAGCAGCCGTGAACGCCAGAGCACAACTCTTCACTACCTCTCCAGCATAAAGCTGGGTATAGTTTTTCAGGACAGCGAGTACACGGCAAAGCCTGTCGACGCGTATATGGCCACACTGACGTTTGTTCTTTACGGATCCAACTGGACCGCAAGGCGCGATATGGCCCGTAACGAACATATTTACAACATTTACCAGTTGCGCAAAAGACAAGCGGAACTTCCCGTGAGGTACCAGGTCAAGCTTATCGAATTGCAGGCGGCAGCTGAAATGCTAAAACTGGAACTTGCTAACCTGTCTTCAGCCACAGGCTCTATACAGGAACAGTATGAACAGATCCTTAAAGATTACAGGGCACGCCGCATAGATTTCAACACGATGAAAACCCGTCTGGATGAGATAGACAGGGATGAGTATATAGAAAGCCTTGCGTCTTTTCTCTCAGCGTATGAAAAGTTCGTTCAAAGGACCAGAGAGCTCGGCATGGAGATGCCGGACCTTACGGAACTTGCGAAAGCCGAGGCAGAAGAAAAAGCTGCGGCTGAGGAGAAAAAAGCTGAAGAAAAGAAAGCTGAGGAGAAGAAAGCTCCGGCAGCAGCTCCTGCGGCAAAGAAGACAGTTTATACCGCGGAGAACATTCCCTCAAGAGAAGACTTTGGCAGGGGGCTTAAAAAACGGACCGGTTGGAGATGGGGTGACCACTGGGACAGTTATACGGCTACCCATACACCTGAAGAAGTAGATGCTTTAATGGAAAGATACAGTCTGGAGCCAGCTGAAACAAATAAAGCCGGTTTTTACGCTTTCTGTGAAGGACTGGTAGAGCTTAGTTCCAAAAGAGGCCATATGTTCGGTAAAGGTGGCGCGCTTTACAGGTATCTTGTTGATACTAAGAAGATGCCTGAAGAAGATGCCATGAAAAAACTAGCCGAACTGCGCGATGTTTACTGGAAAAGGTTCTGGCAGGTTCAGGAAGAGATCGTGAAGCCGTTTCTTACAGTGAAACTAGGGTATGAACCGGATATAGACAACGATTTTGCTCTTCTTATGGCATGGACAGATTTTACGATCGGTTCCGGCAAAGATGAAGCCGCTATGATAAAGTTCCTCGAAACTTCGGTTGAAGGTGACAATTTAGTAGCCAAAGCCTTAAGATCGATTTTCAAAACACTGATGGTAGAGGCGCTGAACACTAATTACGATAAAGTGAAAGATAGGGTCAGGGAAGCTTCGTTCCATATGACGGCTGACCAGCTTCAGGGAGAGGTAGAGACACGCGACGTTGATATCGATGAGTTCAGTGCTCTTATGGCCGGGTTCGAATCTGATGTCAGCAAGTTTCTCGGCGAAGAGATAGATTACAACAACGAAGCCGACAGCTGGATACTTTACCGGGCGGCTATATTGGCTCTTAGGGCCGGAGGAAGGGAGCAGTTCAGCAAAGACATGGAACTGATGACCATGATAAGGAATGTTTCCGGTGAATTCTTCAATTTCGATGAAATAACAGCTGACTCTGCGTTGAGAATGCCTGGAGGAGATACTCTTAGAAGGATATCGGACATGATACACGAGCTGAAGGCCAAAGGTGAAGATACCACCGGTCTTGAAGTCGTGTTTAATGTCCATATGCAGGCGCTTAGAAGGGGCAAGAAGGTGAACACCTGTTATGATTTCGTAAAGTGGGTAAAACGTGAGATAGATAATACCAGCGACTGGCTCAGCGAAAGGAACTTAACGCTTGCCGAGGCTATTAAGAAGAAAAAAGAAGCTCTCGCGGCCGGTAGAGATTTTTATGTCCCGATGTTCGTTATTTATGTCAGCCAGGCGACTTCTGACCGTGACCCCAGGATAACAGGCGTTGAAGACCTCATGAAGAAAGAGAACAGGCCTATTCTTGAAAGGGTCATGAGGCAGTATTTTAGGGACCTTAGCTTTATACTTACAAAGTTTAAGACCGATGCCGAAAACGAGAAAAAAGAGATAGTCAAGAAACTTAAAGCTGATCTATCAAAAGAAGAAAAGGCAAAACTCGAAAAAAGGCTTAAAGAACTTGAAGGGTATCTGGCTACTTACGATACGAACAACCCGTTCCTCGTAGAAGCTACGAAGAAATGGGTAAGGTTCTATCGTGAGAATTTCAAGAGCCAGGACGAATTCAACAAGTTCCTGGATGAGCAGTACAGGCCGCTTATGTCCCAGGGTAGCGTAAAAGAGTTTCTCAGGGACGTTGCCGGCATTAAAGAAGTCGACAGTCTTATGAGCGAGGACATGATGATTTACGGCGGATACCTGGCGATCATTCTCCAGAAACATGAGATAGACGCTCATGACGAAGCCGTTGTTAAGAACTTCTGTAATCTTGCTCGTCAGTTTTTCCAGAAGAACGAGTCGCTCAGGGAGCTCAAACTCGGTGAGAGTAAAGAACAGATAAAGTATTTTATAGGTCTGGGAGAACTTATGGGTACGCTGGACTCAGTGGCAAGAAGGTCTAATAAGTCTCTTACGGACATACTGAAGGACAAAGACCTTATAACGGATATAGGTGAGCTTCTAAAGAAATACAAGTTTGAATACGTTGAAGTTCCGCGCCAGCTGGCTCTGACAGAAGATCTTATTAAGGGTAAGCTTCCGGAAGGCAAAGTTGTCATGGTAACAGCGCCTATCGTAGACAGCAAGTTTCGTGAAATAGGTGAGTCTATTTCTATAAAAGACGAGGACAACAAGAACCTGGTAACGTTCGCTCGCGTGAAAGTGCACGACAGTCTGCCGACCGATTACGCGAAAAGCGTTCAAAGAAGAGAAGTTCTTGTATACAGGCGCGATTCTGTGTATCCGCAGGAAATATTCCGTATGCCCAAGGATACCAACGTTTTCACTCTTAAAAGCCTCGTAGGTGCTGTAAAGATCGGTACCATTTCGATGGAAGAAGTGACTGATGCTGACGGTAAAGTTGTAGATACTCTATTGGTTAAGAAATACCTTCCGGGTTATACCGACGGTTTGGGTAACTTGGTAGTCAAGATAAACAGAAAAGGTTATGGTAAGACCGTTTACGAAGAAAAGATGAAGGGCGATGAGCTGCAGAAGATATATTACGAATACTATGATAACGACAGCCTCAAGAGCGTAAAGTACGAAGGTGTTCTTAACTCCCCGGATCCGTACAGGGATCCAAAGGGATATTTCCTTGCCGAGCAGCATGGCTTGATAGCTCTCATTGAATACGAACGTTCAGACGATCCGACAGTGACGGGTCTTTTAAAGAGGATCATTTATGGTGACGGTACAATCGCTTATTACACGCATGGGAACATAAAGAGGATAGTGTTTGGTAATCCGCATAAGCCGGATCAGGAAGCGTATCCGGTAGATTATGATTTCGCCAGGCAGCATGAATTTATTACTGAGATGGTGTTCGATGGTACTGCTGAAGAAAGACCTGTCCTGACAAAATACAAGGACGGGACAGAGAGAAGGTATGTAACGGAAAAAAATCTTGATAAAGCCCGGGAAGACCGCCGCAGTAACGTGCAGGCAGAAGACCTGGATAATATACAGCCCGGTAACCTGGCTGAGATAGCAGTCGGGACCAATCCGCACATGTTTAAGAGCCCCGCGCACGTAAGACAAAAAGCACAGGAACCGAGTGCGGAAGCATTCAAAGAATACCTCGCTAAGACTATCGGCGACGAAGGGGAGAAATACTGGATAGCTATAAACGCACTTATGGACAAGATCGATAGTACACTGGACGAAAGAGTGTATACCGACGAACAGAGAGCTCTTGTGGAAAGTGCCATAGAGTCTCTTGAAAATATTAACGAGATCCTGCAAGACCCGCTCCTCGAGGAATACCTGGACGTTCTTAATGATTACCATTTCGCGAAAACCCATGGCGGAGTAAAAAGAGTTATTTACGAAGCTACTCATAAAAAAGAATCCCGTCCGCTTCTTATTGAATATGCTGACGGTACACGGGCTATTTTTAACTACAATGCCAAGTCGGACGAACTGAAAGGTCCCGAAAAGGATATATACGAGAAGAACAAGAACTGTTACCTCAAGATATTAATAGAAAAAGGCAAGGCCCCGGTAAGATACATTTACATAAGCAAGCGTGCTACTAACCTTGAGGACGATTGCCTTAAATATGTTGGTTACGAAGAACCGCTGATGGATAGCCGTTTCAGTAAGCTGCATAAAGGTGTTACCGCGATAATTTATACCGGTGAATCCAAAAAAGGCGGCAGGATACTTGAAAAACGGTATAGTGACGGCAGTTTCGAGAGGTACAATTATGAACATAAGCAGTTCGGTGCCTATACTAAGACGCTCCATGAAATGGCATCCGACGGCATCCGCAAGAAAATTTTCACTTACGATGCTAAAAACCGGCTTATAGAGTTTACCAATCATAAAGAGATCACCGACAGATTCTATTATGCGCAGGGGTATATATTCGCTAATAGGGGCCAAAATGACAAGGGTGAAGGGAGCGGAAACGCTATTGTGATAGAAGCGGATCTCGCGGGTATGCCTATAGTTAACGGTGCGGTCTTAGTATATAAGAATACCGAGATAACGAGCCTGGAAGAGTTCTCAAATGTTGGAACTCCTGATTATGCCATGTTCTTTAACGAAGCGCTTGAAGAGCTTGCTGCAAGTGGCAACTTGAACAAGATACTCGTTGACCCCGAAATGGCTTATGATAGAGGCATATGGGGCAGGACCACAGATGGTTCTGCGCTTCTTGAGAAGACCGTGTGGGAAGAGGATGTTATAGGTACTTTTGCTACGATAATGGCTGAACCTCGTTTTAATGCGACAATGGACCGCATGATTGGTATCTGGGAAGCTTCCGTGTTAAGGGATAGCGGAAGAACCCTTACGCACAAGTATGGTCACCAGAAGGTTGACACGCATAAACTTTATGCTGACAGGATATACTCCGAGCTTAAGAAGATGCAGGAGTGGATTGATCAGGTTCGTACAGGTGAAAAGGAGATGGACTATTTCAGGTTCGAGATGTGGCAGAGACTGATAGCTCTTAAAGTAAGGGCTTGGGAGAGGCTCGCTTACAGGGAGCTTGTTCTTAAAGAGGGGACACCCGAAAAATGGATGAACGAACGTACCGGGGCAAGCTGGTTCAGGAACGTTGTGCTTTCCTTCAGCAGGAATAATGGGCTGGATATAGTTTTTAAAGAAGTAACCGGGATGAACGCAGAAGATATTAATCCGGTAAAGAAGGCGACTATTACTGATAGGGAGCGCCCCTTTGGTGAAGAGGTTTCTGTAGAGGAAGAGGTTTCGTTAGTGCTGACCAGGGAAGACCAGTCTATAACGGTGGACATGAACGCTATGGGTACTACCGATCTTACGAATTCCACGTTCTCGTTTCTGGTAAACACAAAAGAATCGTTATGGCCGGATATCACGATAATTGCTACAGACGGGTTGGACCGCACAAGGTCCATGAGAGTATCTGCTGAGTCCGTGAAATACGAGGAATACAGGAAATACCAGAGAGTGGAATTTTCACCGAGTTCCGGGGATCTAAGCCAATATCAGGGAGACGAGGATTTTGATGTTTCTGACATAAGAAGTATAAAGGTCGTTTTCAAGAACAGGAGCACTACTCCGGGAAGGCTGGGCGTCAAAGATATAGCGATAGAACGCTCAGGCAGTGCGGTTAGTGCCACGACCGAGAGCGATGAGAGAGTTATAGCTAAGGGAGAATGGATGTCCGCTTACGATATGGACGGGTATATGTATTATGACCTTAGCGTGAACGGCGAACCGCGTAATATGGACGGCACGCTTTTAAAAATAAAAGCACAGCTGCCTCATAATGTTGCACGCCCAGGGACAATAGTTTATGTTTCGCTGATAGATGCCCAGACGAGGGCCAAGAGTGTCGAAGCGGTAGTGGATAAGGACGGGTTTATCACGGTCGAGATAGAAGCCCTGACCAAAGGTAATTTTGATCCGAGAGAAGTGATGATGCTGAGAGTAGAATCTCCCATGGCGGAACAGGGAACAGAACTTTTCGTATGGGGTAAGATAGCGGCACTGGTCTTTTTCGGGATAATGGTTTACAGGAAAATAAGCAAATGGCTTAGAGACAAGGCTAAGGGGTCCAAGAAGAGCCGGACAGCTTTAGGCAAGAAAATCGTATCTCACGTGGATGTCAATAAACATATCCGCGAGAATTTGCCGGAAGGACTTCAAAAGCCAAAGAACATGGATGCCAGGCGCAAAGTCCTGCAGGAGACACTAGAAGCCGGACTGGACGCTTACCCTGTTTGGTCTAGTGAGCTTTATCCAAGAGTGCAGGCCAGGATAATCGAGATAAAAGATCTTTATGGGAACACGGGTGTCAAAGCGCATCTTGGTCTTGGCCGCGTATACGGCGAGCCGGTAATATATGTGGATTCATTGTATAAGAACGAGGAAGAGCTCAAGTTGCACGAGCTGTACGAGTTACGTGAATGGATAATAAAAGCGGCCGAGCTGGGTCTTACTATTACTCAGGTAAGGATCTGGATACGTGAGAATATGGATGAAGCGCGTACATTGGCTGCTAAGATACACAATGAGAACCCGCATAAGGTTGTTGGGCACATGCTGCCGGATACGGATATTATCTATGATACTGAGGATGATGTGATCATAGCCGCAGCTGCAGATCAGCAGGGCGAGGATCAGGAAGATAATCTTTCAGCGGAGGAAAAAGCCGTAAGGGATCGTGTATTGACAGCGGAGAACAAAGAGGACGTTCTCCTGGCGTTAGGTGTTGACCAAGTCCGGTTCGCAACTAGGGATATGTTTCAGCTACTGGCTGAGAAGAAGAAAGTAGGAAACCGCTGGGTGGGTGTATCTCTCGAGGAACTTAAGGATATGGTCATTTTTCTCCATGAAGAGATCGGACTGAGCATATATAAAGGAAAAGGAGTTTCTTTATTGAGCCGTCCGAAACAGACTCTCAGGGAAAAAGCCGATATCATTAGATCTAATAACGATTTGCCGGAAGAATACAGGGTGAGCATAACAGTAAAAAGGCTTAAGACCAGTCCAGAAAAACTTAGGGTCTTGGTCGCTGAATTGCGCGCTAAACACCAGGAAGAAGCTGGAACTCCGGCTGAAGAGGAACCGGGAATACTTGCTTCTAAGCTTGCGGAGGAATTAAGAAAATCCGAAGAGGCTCCTGCTGAAGAGGAACCGGGAATACTTGCTTCGATGCTTGCTGAGGAATTAGGACAACCTGAAAAAGCGGAAGAAGAACCAAAAGAAGCGGAAGAAGAGCCGATTGAAGAGATAACCAAAGGGGAGGCTAGCAATGATCTTATCGCGATAAGACAGTCGGTCAACGAGATGATCGGTGCCATGAAAGTACTCGCCAGGGGTCTTAACTGGAGAGAGACGCAGCTTAACCAGGCTTTTACTGCCACATCCGAAGATGCCGATGAAAGTAAAATAGAGGCGCTCAGGTTTACCTGCGACAATACAGAAGAAGAGGTGGGTGGTATTTTCACGCAGCGTAATAATGTGGACATAGCAGGCAATCTTGAGAATGCAGTTAAAAGAATGCGTTCTATAGCTGCTGCGCTCGGTGAAGACAATATCCAGGTGACAGAATTAAACGCCAGAATAAAGATTGCAGTTGGCAATAATGACAATGTAAGAGCAAGAATAAAAGAGGTGCTTGATCTTATTGCTCTTATTAGAAAAGCGCGTGGTGTTGCCGAAGAATCTAAGGTTGCCGAAGAATTGGCGAAGCTCAAAGCTGAAGAGGAAGCCGCGGCAGCAAAGCTCAAGGCTGAAGAGGAAGAAGCAGCAAGGCTCAAAGCTGAAGAGGAAGCAGCGGCAGCAAAGCTCAAGGCTGAAGAGGATAGTCTTGATAGTGAACTTATCCAGAAGGCAGCAGAACTCAGGAATCTCTTGGGTAGCATGCAGAGGTTAGAGCAGATAGATTATGACGCTATAATAGACGACTATGAAAAGTCCGTAAGAAAAGAAGATGACACGCTTTCTCCGTATTTGCCGGAAAACAGGGATACTGAGATGGTGAAACAGAAGCGCCATCATGTGCTTGCTGAGCTGCTTGAAGCTCGTGCGCTTATCGCAAGAATAGAGAATGCTCTGGCTGAAATGTCAGCGGCTAATATAGCGGCAGATCCGGAGAAGATTAAGACGGTTCTGGCAACTGTTGAAGGTGTTATGAACGACGCCGAAGGAGAGAGTTTCTGGGGCCGCGTGAATGATAAGGCATATAATTACTCAGCTCCCGATGACGCGTCTAAGGGTTATAGCGAACAGTACGAAAAGGATTACGCAGAAGTAATAGGCGAGCGTGAAGCAAGGCTCAAGGCCGAAGAGGAAGAAGCGGCAAGGCGTAAAGCTGAAGAGGAAGAAGAAGCAAGACTTAGAGTTGAAGAGGAAGAAAAAGCATTCCTTGAGGATATGAACACTAAGATAGCCAATATTGAAGAGATCATCAATCTTCTAAATAGGATTATTGCCGATGCAGAAGAAGAAAAGAGTGAAATAGAAGACATGATCTCCGGTATACCTGAAGAAGGTATAGAAGAGCCGCAACTAGCAGAAATGCGTACTCAGCTTGACGAGATAGAATTAAGGATAATGGGTCTTCAGAACAGGAATAACGATCTGGAAACTGATCTCGATACTATAGAAGGTCTGCTCAGGGCAATCGAAGGCACCCCACAGGCCGAACATGAGATGTTCGCTCTTACCGGTGCGAGACTTGGGGATGCAAGGGATCTTAATAAGACTGCTGATGAAAAAATAGATGAAGCTCTTGAAGCCCTCAAAAGGGCAAGATTGCGTCTTATGGACGAACATATTAAAACGGTAGAAAGGAATGCAGCCGCACAGGAAGAAGAAAAGCGGAGAGCTGTTGAAGCTGGAGAACTATTCCTGGGTCCGGAAGGCGAAGTGTTACCGACAGAACCTGCGGAAGAGCTTGAACCGGAGATAATACTGCCGGAGGATCAAGGAGAAGCTGATGAGCCTGAAATGGTTGAACCAGAGATAGTCGCAGCAGGACCTGGTGGTCCGGATGAACCCGGCGAACCCGGCGAAGGCGAAGCCGAAGAAGAACCTGAAGACGAAGATGCCAAGTTTGAAAGGGAAGTTAGGGATGCCGATGATATCATGAAGACGCTCAGGAACCTGGCCAAGAAGATCAATGGCTGGATGGGCGATCTTGAAGTGGATTTCCAGGACAAAGAGGGTGAAGAAGAGATAAAAGAAGACGAAGAGATCTTCCTGCCCAGGATCAGGTCCATGGAACCGTGGACTTTCTTTGATAAGAAAAAGGTTGGACAGTACAATTTGAGTAATCTTTACAGGTCCATCCTCATGGCGGGTGTAATGGCACTTATGTGTCATATACTTGACAACTGGATGGTTGTAGCATTGCTGCCGTATATCGCAATATTAGTTGTAAAAGGGCTGAGTCTCGAGGAAAAAGCAGCAAAATGGGAAAAGGGACTGTTACTTGCTTCTTTCTTCCTGACATTACAGTTCTTTATACCGTGGTCTTCTGGAATAAGTCTTGGAACAGTGAGTTTTTGGCTGCTAGCAGGCACTTTGTTCGCGGATAGCGTGACTCCGCTGGTGAAATATCTCGTGAGATTGTCCAACTTGGATTTCTTTGACAACAAGAAAGGTCACTCTTTCGGTAACCGTCAGCCGTTCAACTACCAGTGGAACCAGCTAAGGGAACTGACGTCAATCAGAAATACACTGCAACAGATAAGAGAAGAGATAGAAGCCAAACCGAACGTCCGGGACTGGATATGGATGGATATGAGGCCTATACGTTCTAGGGGTTTAAGAGGTGCTGGTATAGACGGCGAAGATTATGAAGGCGGTATTGAGGGAAGGACCAATACTTTCGGGGAAGTTATAGACGACGCTATTACAGAACTCGGTGCGATAATATTCGTTGGAAAAGGCAAGGTAGGAATAACTCCTGATGAAAATATAGAAACATGGAAAAAGGAATGGGATGAACGTAAGGCACACTACAGGGCACAGAGCCCCAGATCCAATGCGGTAGGCCGCGCTCTTCTATGGAGCTCACTGTTGTCCGCCAGCATAATCGCTGCAGCAGCATATTATGGTGGGCTTACCCTTATGTCGCTTACGGGAGTTATAACGATAGCCGCAGTTTTCATGGGCACTCTTATACTGGCCGGGAAGTTGGCCAGGCTTCTTATTAAGAAACAGCTGCTTATAGATATCCCGGCTGACATGAAAAACACGACCAGAAGGGGTAACAGGCAGATATTCAGTCTCGTAGGAGAAAGAGAAGGACAGCCTTTTACCGGACATCCTTTAAAGGTCTGGGACATATGGAGACATTTGACCCAGAGCGCAGCTGCCAAGAGCATAGAAGTACTTACTGAAGATTTTTCAGGTGCGGAAGATGTTAATAAAGAGACCATGAAAGGTCTGCGCGGGCAGAAGGATACTGCCGTATCGCGTGGTCCACTGGACAGCATGGCGCTTTCTGAAGCGGAAGGCCTTATAGAAAAGGTAAAACTTGTCGTCAAGACGGCACTTTTCCTGTCAGCGGTACTGGGCCTGTCATATTTGGCAGGGGTAACCATTTTCGGCGGTTCAGCATGGATATACCAGCTGACGGCCTATGGAAATACCGCGGGCTGGGATGAGATCTTCAGGCACGGGTTCGCGATAATAAAGGTAGTAAAGAATATAGCTCTCTCGGAAAGCGGAAGCTGGATGACTGTTTTACTTAAGGGCGGCCCGTTTCTGGGTGTAGGACTTCTTGCGATGATATCAAGCATGAGCCGCAAAGTGCGAGGAAGAGCCAAAGAATTTCTTATGAACGTGGGCGGTGTTCTTCTCGCTGTCGGTGCCGGTGTAGCGTTTTTAGAGATAGCATCTATAACTCAGCCAATACTGTTAGTAACAGCTTTGGGGCAGTTGATTCTCGGTAGCGTCGTTCTCGGTAGCTTATGGATATTCGGCCTTAAGTTCTTCGGGTACGATATCGGCCAGTTTGCTAAACTTTATCCGGATGAAGAAGTCGTTACATGGAAAGATATACTCAAGAGGTTCGGATGGGCGGTTATATCGGCTAGTTTCATAGTGGGTGTACCGCGGCTTACAGGTCAATCTATAGGTGAAGCTATATTTATCGCTACGGGTAACGTGGCTCTGGGGATCAGCCTTGGTACCGCTATTAATGTTATCCTGGCTACTTTTATGGTGTATTCCATGCTCAGGGGTTTCAGCATGTTGATAGCCAAGAACAGGTTTAAAGCTATAGCTGTGGACGATAAGCTTTATGCAGGCGACGATGAGCCTGCGCTGGATTCTTCTACCGACAGTTTCATTAAAACCTTCTTAGGCGGGAACCGCTATACGGAACGGGAACTAAGGGTAATAGTCAAGGCTAATAAGCTAGGTAAGGAACATCTGGATGAAGGGGACGACCCCGACGACAGCAGACGCGATGAAAAAATGATATACGAGAGTATTATGGGTCATGGAGGCCAGCCTTCAGGTGTTGATTATTTCAGCGCTGCGATGAACGCCAGATTTGACGAACTTACAGCCGCGCAGCTGTTAAAGCTCATGTCAAGGGCCGCTTTCAAGAAACTTGAAAGAGAAGACAGGATCCCCGAAGCGATGACCAAGAACGAACTCGTAGGGTTCCTGGAAAGAGACGGGAATTACCGCGAACAACTGGTTGTTAGGGCACATCTCATGTATGGGGAACTGGACATAGAACAGATACTGCAGAGGCTGAGCGGAGCCGGGTTCAACGGTGTCAAGACAGAATTAAGGAAGATTAGAGAAGAAGAATTAAGAATATGCAATAAGGCTATCGCAGAAGGCGAAGATCAGCTGAGCCTGAATGAAAGCGAGATCTACGAGAATATCAAGAACAGGTACCCTGCTCTTATGCCCGAAGAGTTGGTCGAGAAACTGGAGAAATGGATCAAGATCAGCGAGCATATCAAGCTTTGGGATGTTCAGGATGTTGTAAGAGGGAAGAACCCCGAGATCGATGAGTGGCTGGAAGGCACGAACGCTGATGAGCTCAGGCAAGTGATAGATAAGGATCACCTGGAGAAACGTCTTGTGCTCATGTATGATTTTATACCGAAGACCCAGTCGTGGCTCGTTATTATCGGTGCCAGCTGGGAAGATGAAATAAAACCCTTGGTAAACTCACTGCTTACTCTCAGGTATCCGCTGAAAAAGATGAAGTTCATCTTCGCCGGTGAGACTTGGGATGACGGTACGGAAAGGTCCATAAGGGAAGCGCGCCTTAACGCAATGAGAAGGATGCGCGGGCTTATGGGCGAAGTGGTCAAGGGAAGCCTGCCTGAACAGTTCGAGTTCAGGGGCGCTCCTGTAAGGGAAGAAAACGCGGTGAAGTTAAGAGGTTACAAATGGATGCCGAGGTTTTTCCGTGTCATTATTACGCGTATGTTCGGTCCATATGTTGAACCGTCGCAGCCGTATACTAAGCCGGGCGCTAACACGTTCGCTCTAAAAGATTCCGATGGCGCTTACGGTATCATATACGATACCGAGGATAAACCTGAAGACACTCAGATACTCAAGTTCATACTTGGACTTACAGATGGTATCTCAGAAACAAGGCGCCTGCAGGATGATTTCAAGACGAAATATATGAGGACTGAACCCGTGCGTAGCCGCAAGCCCGAGGTAGATGCTCCCCTAAAGGTCAAGGTCCAACATTACAAAAGTTCTATTAATGATGCGGTAAAAGAATACAACAAGAAGCTTTCCAAGGAAAACAGGATCGTGTCTAATCGGTATAACCTGAAGAGAGGCAGGGTTTTAAAGCGTCACATGAACTGGTTCGCTACAGAAACTCTTCCCACGTTGTTAGATATCATGCATACCGGTCGCTTACATCTTCTTTCCACAGGTCTTCTTTGGAAAGAAGTGCTGAGCCAATCAAAGCAGGCTGACAGGATCAAACTCAGAAACCTTTATATAAGCCTTGCGAATATACCTGGGTATGGCCGTCTGGCGACTGACTATTTACTGAGCAACAAACAGAAGGAAGACGAGTACGCTTTTGTAGAAGGTCTTATATTCGGTGAATTCGAGAGGATCAACGCGCCGAAGAACGGCCAGGGTCGTCTTTCTCAGTCTCGTTCGGCTGGACTGGCGACGAGCTGGGTTAACGGTGCGTATTTTGAAGGTGAGTACGGCGCGTGGTATAACATGGGCTGGGACGGTTTTCATGCATTGCCGGATACTTTCAAGCCGCTCGGTGGTACTACTGGATGGTTCTGTACCGAGCCCGTAGAAGACATATACGTACAGGAGATTGAAGAAACAAAACCTGAAAAACTTCAGGAAATCGGGATCGGCGCAGATGAAAAAATTATAATAGCCGAGCACTATGCCGATAAGAAAAAGCTGCATACCATAGGTGCCTGGGACGAGATGCAGGTTGCTGAGGACTACATGCTTGGTTTTGTCGGTTGGCTTAACGGGTTAAACATAGCCAGTTTTTACACGCTTACGCCGGAAGACGCTACTTCTACCAGCGGGCTTACCATTAATACGAGGGCGCTGCAGGTTTCCAGGTGGAATAAAGGTTATATCATAGGTCTTGTAACCGTTGCTTGTAAGTGGAGCGTGCTGAAAGAGGTTTGGAAGAAGAAGGGCCCATTGGGGATGATATCTTTCCTCGTGGCCACGCTTTCAAGTGCTATACATCCGCTTCTATTCAGGTTCGCGAGAGCTTTTACTCTGGTATGGTGTTTGTATTTTGTTCCGGTTAAATGGATAGTATCCATACTGTTGCAGATACCGGTAATCTCAGGGCTGTTCGTAACGTTCGAGAACGCTACGGGTCTTTTTGCCGGGCTTACAACCATGCAGAACATGGTCGCCGAGATATTCCCGCAGCTGCTCAATTTTATGGGGCTCGGTTGGGGATGGATCCTGGGTCCGATGATAGTTATCGTGCCGATACTCCTGTTCAAGTACTTTACCGTAAAGGCCATGTTCAAAGGTATAAACAAGAAACTCGGTCTCAGGAGACAGGAAGAAGAAATATCCGAAGAGTATATCGATAAGAGCAGGAAAACCAGTGTTGGCGACGTCTTGAAAATGGTGAACTCCGATTCACGTGAAACATACTTTGCTGAAACTATCCGTGAGACCGCAAGAGATGATGGCGAAAGAAAAGCTGTAGCCAAGAAAGCCGGCGATTTTGTCCAGGGAAGCATGCATGAAGCCCAGATGACACTGTTTCAGCTGCAGGACGGCAAATCGGTCATGATGGAACTGTGGGAAAGGGTAGAAATTATACTTAAGGATATGCCGTTCTATATGACAGCGGAAGATATGCAGGAGCAGATCGGTAAGAGGCTTTCGGGCCGCGACAAAGCTAATTTTGACCTGTTATGGCCGCTTCTTACGAGACATGATGACGGTACGTACACCCTTCCGATAGGGGCGGATCTCAGTGACCTGTACCTTAAGGAACTGGCTGATGTATGGGTAAAAGCGCGTCTGGGTGAGGAACTTACTAAAGACGAAAAGAGCAAGCTCAGGCTGGTCGAACTTTTAACCGACAGCGACATGGATGTATTGTACGCACAGAAATCATATTTTGATCTATTGGGTATGGTCTCGGCGGATATGAGATCTGAACTGGAAGCAGCAGCCCGCTCCGGACGCAGGGTTACTACAGAGCAGGCGATGACTATAATATCTCAGGATCCGGTGGAAGAGTTGAGAGTCAGGATAGCTCTGAGGATAGAACAGGGTGACTATTTTACAGTTAATTTGTTCGAGATGTACCTTAATGATCCCTCTAAGGCAGGACATATCGAGAACAAGGCCAGAGAGGTTTATTATGGCGACAAGAACAGTAAGATCGTAAAGGACGTACGCGAATATCTTGGCCTTTGCTACGACTGGCAGGATGCGCGCGAGATCAAAGATACTTCAGTTGAAGAGTTCAAGCTCATGAAGAGAGCCATAGAGACGGGTGACCTTACAGTTGAAGGCCTCATGAGAAAACCGGTCCAGACATGGGTGACAAGGATAATAGGGGTTTTCTTCCCGGAGATGAAGACGGTCACATTAAGCCTTATAGCTCCTAGGCTCTGGCTGTTCTATGCAGGGGCTCTTGCATCGAGTATGCTGGGAATAGTGTTCATGCCGACAATGTCCATATGGTTAATGATACCGGCGTTAATAGGTGTGACCCTGGCCGGAGGCATGCTTGTAACCTTGGCTGTAATGGCAGTTGTAAATATATATATTAAATCGGCGACAGGCGACGAACGGGCCATCAGGGCTCTTTCGGTCAGGCTTGCCATGCCGAACCTTTTTATAGATTGTTACCAGACGCTTTATCTTTACGGTAACAAGGTCGCCTGGCAGGAAATAATAAGCGGAAGCCGTGTTGGATACTGGTGGCTTACCGGAAGGTCCGTAGGCGTGCTTGAGACAGTGTTCAGAAAGAACGCTGCGGCCAAGTTCCATGAAAAAGCAGAGAAGATCAGGGAATCCGAATCCCAGATGGTGGACAGTCTCTTGGAAGCAAGGCTTAAGTTCCAGACCAAATGGAACTGGGGGTTTATGCTACTGATATTCGTACTCGTTCCGCTGGGATTGAGATCGGATCTCAGGGACGTTGTTTTTTCAAATATAGACCATGCGATAACGAACAGTTCGCACCTTATATCCAGTAACCCGGTTGTTCAGGCCATGGTAGTTGCCGGACTTTGTATTGCCGCAGCACTGCTTGTGGTCGGTCTTATTCACAAGGCTTTCAAGAAATTGGGCGACTGGAGGCAGCCGGAATTTGCAGTTACGCTGGGTATCTCTTCGGATGTTTATGACGAGCTTATGGATCTTGACGTTAATATGAAGAAACTTGGGCAGAGAACCGGAATAACCAATTTCGTTCGTATACAGGAAGGCGATAGAGAAGCCATGATAGAAGAGCTTAAGAGTAAGACTCGCGGCGCAAAATCCGTGCTGGCTTTATTGGACAGCAGGGAGCTTCCTGTAAATCCGCACACGGACGACATAGATTTCCAGGAACTTGAAAAGATCATAGGTGCTTTTGCTAAAGAAGCGCAGACCGATATAATCGAACTTATGCATCCGGAACTGACGAAAATGAACGCAGAAACAGTGAGGAAGATAGGTAATGTTGACCGCCTGAGGTATGTAGTGGGCGTTATGGCTCGCATCATACCCGAAGGTGAGTGTTTTGACCTCAATGAGAAGAGCATTTACGATATAAGGATAGACAACATATACAATATGCACAGGGTTGATTACACTGAGCAGGCTCGCAGGTACCTTGAAGGTATCAGGAGACAGCCGTATGCCCAGGATGATCGCCGGTACCTCGTCACTGCGGTGGACAAGGCGATGGACCTGAAACTCTTGGCTAACTCTATCAGAGAAAGAAGAGAGGCTATGGAGGTCATCGGGCGTGACTCAGACCCGGTCAAGGACATAGTGATCGTGAAGAACCAGCATATCGCTTATGACCTGGACAGAGTGCTTAAAGAAACGGAACTCGGGGAGTACCTGAGTAAAGACGACATTATCATAGTCGGCGAGAACGAGACGCTGAACGCAGAGGACCTGCTGGGTATGGTAAATGAAAAGACCGGATTGAGCCTGCAGCGCAGCCAGATAGCGCTCGGGGCAAAAGAAGGCGTAATAAACGTGGACATGAACAAGGCAGAAGTGCGCGAACTCTTCAGTGAAGGCAAGAAGGATAGTATGCTCCTTGTACAGATGAAGGGTGGTCTTGCCAGCCAGCTCTACAGGATGATGATAGAGATCGCGGCTAACGGTGACAAAAGAGTAGAATGGGCAGGCGATACACTAGAGAAGGTGAAAGGCCTCAAAGTGTACACCTATCTGCCCAAGATGGAGAAGATAGATCTCGAAGCTGAGATAGAGAACTACGAGAGATACATCAGCGAGATACTAGTGAGAGCGTAATGAACAGGCTGCATGCCGCAGGCTCCAGGCCGGGAGCCGGAAGCCTGCGGATGGGGCCTGAAACATAAAGGACCTTAACCCAACCTGAAAACGTCCTTACTCCCAGGCCTTGCCAAGCTGCCTGGGGTAGGGGCGTTTTCGTATGTATAGGGAAGACATTTCCCTGCTTTTCATGTAAGTTATTTATTTTAAATAAGATACAGATAAAGGGCAGACAACGCATAAACCCTTTGTTAAATTAGAAAAAGTAAGAAAATATATGATTGACCAAGAGCTTATTTATATATATAATATATATAGCCTAAAAGTAAGACGATAAAAAAGGCAGATATACAGTTTTTACAGGGGGGAGATAGATGCTGAAACGCATCAAGTTATTTAAAATAGTATCAGTATTACTACTGATCGTGTTCGTCCATGAACAGCTTGGATGGACACAGGATGGTGCGCCTGTATGGGCGGATCTCGAAAACGTCAGCAACATCCCGTCTGGAGAACTTCCTTCTGAAATAAAGATACCTTACGATATTGGTGAAGTGTGTGATGCTACCACCAACGGTACAAGCGAAGTTATCATAAATATCCAGGATGCTCATGCATCTCTATCTTCCCAGTATTCCATAGTAAATATACTCGATAACCTTGTATCTAATTATGATGTCAAATTCATCGCATTAGAAGGTTCTGAAGGGTATATCGATACGTCTATCCTTAGAACATTTCCGAACAAGAACATCCGAAGAGAAACAGCTGAATATCTCATGAGGGAGGGACGCTTAAGCGCGGGTGAGTTCTTTGACGCTACTCGCGATGAAAAGGATATCATTCTTTACGGGGTTGAGG
>JBAROK010000066.1:0-2216 GCA_049642065.1 Candidatus Omnitrophota bacterium
GGAAATGATCGCCTGCTATCTCCGCGCCAAGACCGGGAGTCTCCTGAGACTCAAGCACTTCGATCCCCATTATCTCGGTCAGGCCGGTATCTACTCCTACCAGAAGTTTTATAAGCCCCTGGTACCCATTACCTTCGGCGATAAACGCATACCCTAAAAGTTTTCCCTGCTCACCCTCTACCCTGTAGACTTCCTGGCCTTTATCATATTTTATCGCGGATGCGCCAAGGAATAATTTCCTTATCGCCCTGTCAGTCTCGGCATTTACATTGACTTTTATTTTCGGCATCGAATAATTATAAACAAATACCAGCGAAGCCCCTGAAACTATACCGACGAGCGTAAGCGCCAGGATTATGCCGACTATACTGTCCTTAGAAAAAATCTTCACTTTTTTACCTTGTCTTTTACGTAACCGAACCTCTTTGGCCTGGTTATTTTATTTAAGATCGGCGTACATGTATTCATAAGAAGTATTGAGTACATAACGCCTTCGGGAAGACCGCCCCATACCCTTATGATCATAGTTATTATGCCACACCCTATCCCGAAGACCCATCTTCCTTTGGCAGTAACCGGAGAAGTTACGGGATCGGTAGCCATGAATATCGCGCCGATCAAAAGACCTCCCGCTAATATATGGAAAAGCGGCGGCATGAATTTTTCGGGAGATATCATATGCAAGATCCCGGCAAAAATGTATACTGTTCCCGCATAAGCCAGCGGTATACGGTAATCAATGATCTTCTTATACAATAGATACGCAAGCCCTAAAAGAAGCGTAAGGGCAGAAGTTTCACCTATACATCCGGCAACGTTGCCAAAAAAGAGCGGTCCGTACGAGGTCATTACCTTGTCGAACTTAGCTAATCCCAACGGTGTCGCCGTAGTAACAGCATCCAGAGTGATAGGACTCGACCATGTGGTAAGAGCTACCGGAAAAGCTGCCATTAAGAACGCTCTGGACAAAAGCGCCGGGTTAAAAATGTTATGTCCTACCCCACCGAATATTTCTTTTCCCAAAGCAATAGCGAACACGCCGCCAAGAAAAGCCATCCAGAGCGGTATTGCCGGAGGTAGCACCAATGCTAATAGTAGACCCGTCACGATGGCGCTAAAATCAGCGAGCCTTATCTTTCTACCCCTCATTCTCTGCAAGAGATATTCGGTTATAAGGCATCCTGCCAGAGAAGCCAGGGTCACCGAAACCGCTTTCCACCTAAATAACCATATACTAGCGATCAGCGTAGGCACAAGCGCTATCACGACACACCTCATCATATAACGGGTATCGATCGGAGCAACAATATGTGGAGAAACGCTTATCGTCAGTCTTTTCATTTCATGTTCTTCCTGAGCAGTATAGCCTTGCCTTCTTTTATGTATTGCACAAGCGGTATTCTCGCCGGGCACGAATAGGCGCAAGCGCCGCATTCCATGCAATCCAGCGCGTACAACTCATCAACCGCATCCCAGTTGCCTTTCTTGACGTTCTTCATAAGTTCTGTCGGAAGAAGCCTCATGGGACAAACATCAACGCACTTCGCACATTTTATACACTGCTCTTCCGGGAAATCCTTTATGTAATTATCCGATAGAAACAATATCCCTGAAGTGCTTTTAAGCACTGTTACTTCCATGATAGGTTGCGCAAGCCCCATCATGGGACCTCCTACTATCACCTTTTTCGGGTCCCGGTACAGCTCAATACCATACTGTTCGACTATATCTTTTATGGTAGCCCCTACCCTGATCTGGTAATTGCCGGGCCTGTTGATACAATCACCTGATATGGTAACTATTCTTTCAATGAGAGATTTATTCATATATACGGCTTCATAAATGGCGTTGACCGTACCGACATTCTGCACAAGGAACCCAATATCCAGAGGAAGCTTCCCGGGAGGAACTTCCCGTTTCGCGATGGCTTTAATAAGCTGTTTTTCTCCGCCTTGCGGATATTTCGTATGAAGCGATACAAGCTGTATCTGTGACATCGCTTTACGTGTGGCTTTTTTAATGGCTTTCTGGAAAGCAAAGAACGCCGCTTTTTTGTTGTCCTCTATACCGATATAAATATTTTTAGGCTGCAGGATCTTGACAAGAATTTCGATACCTTTGAGTATTTCTTGCGTCTTGCGTGTCATGATAACATGATCACAGGTAAGAAACGGTTCGCATTCTGCGCCGTTAATGACAAGATTCTCTATTTTTTT
>JBAROK010000083.1:0-1927 GCA_049642065.1 Candidatus Omnitrophota bacterium
ATTCTATATTGCGTTGAAGACTCCCTCATTGCTGCATCTATTTCATCGGTAATAACAAATAAGAATTTCCTGCCACGTTTTATTATCCTTTCGCGACTTTTCTTTGCTATCTCGGTAGCTAATTCAAAGTTGAATCCGGGAGTATCGAAAACAACAATATCTACTTCAGTGCCCTCATTAAAAAGCTCTCCCATGTCCCTGTTCCTGTCATCAGAAAGATCCAGGTCGCTTTTTGAAAATAGCTCAGACCTGAGACCTATAAAATCCAGAACCCCTTTTCTTTCAAAATAGTCTTTACGTGCAAGGTTCTCATTAGACGTCTCAGCAAAAACCTTAAGACCCGTCAAAGAAGCAATGGTCTGGGCTACTGAGGCAAATTCGGTTTTACCTTCACCAGTTTTAAGGTTAGCTATATATCCATCCGCGGAGAGTAAGCCCGATAAAAGCTGAACTTCATAAAGACCTTCCCCATAAAGCTTAAAATGTTTCCAGGCAAGGTCTACCATGACCATAGCAGCAAATTTTTCGTAGTCAGTAATCTCTTCATATAATGCACGCATGCTCTCCATGGTGTAATTGTCGTTTTTATCCTTCTTCAATATTCCCTTTTCCTGCTCTCTTTCGTTAATAGCTCTCCTTAATTCTTTTATACGTTCCTGGGTTTTTCTTCTAACAAACACAACTCTGAGTTCATTTACAAAAACACCCCTATCTTCTTCTTTTACCTCTCCAGCGTCGATAGCGGCAGTGACCATCTCTTTTTTCGTCAATAGCGCTTGCTGTTCTTTTTCCCATGAACCAAGACCTTTCTTGCCCCTCATCGTTTCTATCGCCTCTTGCAAAGCTTTTATATGTTCCCTCCACTGGCGTATTGTGTTCGGCTGAACAGGTCTTCCCCTATCATCTAGCAAGTTCCCATCCCTATCCCGGGGCCCTGCGAGCTTATCTTTGAGCTTCTTAAGTTCCTGTTCTCTAGATTTAATTTGACCCTGAACTTTCTTTATATTACTGTCCAGCTCAGCTAACCTATTATCAATCGCAGCCACAAGCTCAATGCCGCCTTCTTTCGTGATATCATCCATTAAACTGCTTATCTCTGCATCAACTTGCGTTTCAATATCGTATCCTTCTGCCGCAGACAATTGATTTGTCCAGTTGGACCACGCCTTCTTTTCTTCCATACTCATAGAATGCACGTATTCCTTTGAGGCGCCATATATTTTCCCCTGAATCGTGTTGATAAGTCCTTGAATAGTTTCGCGAGACAACTTTTCCGTTTCTCCTTTTTCGTTTACTATCTCATATAATTTTCGGACCTGTTCCGCTATCTTTGGCATTAACTCACCGTAAAACCTGAGGATAAAATCCTCATCCTTGAACGTATCCATCAGTTCAGTTAAAGATTCAACTGTTATATCCGTCTGTATACCTGCTTCCTCCATATTCCTCATAACCTCAAATACCTCTGCTGTCGCTTTCGGAAGATTTTTCCGCAGCTTGCTTCTCTCTGCTTTCTCCTGACTTTCTCCAAGTTGTACGCCTTTCCTCAGCACCTCTTCAAGCTTGTCCATAGTATTTAACCGACCTTCTAAGGATTTGTCACCTTTGTCAGTCACACCAAGATCTGCTTTTTCCTCCCTCAGCAATCTCCCAGCATCGGCAATCAAAGTTCTAAGTTTTTTGGGGAGGGTCGTATTAAACATAGTATTAGTCCCGTCATTCATATTTGAAATGCTTGTCTGCACGTCAAGTATAACGTTCGGAACCTTGTCCTGGTCGAAATTACCGAGAAGCCCTTTAGTCCCAGCTACACCCATCTCTTCTTGCAGCTCTCTAAGCCCACCGCTTCTGACCCCTTCTTCATCTTTGCGGCCAAGCAATAGATCGTTTTTCCTCTCCTCCATGAGGCCCTTTAAAACCCCTTCAA
>JBAROK010000084.1:0-1595 GCA_049642065.1 Candidatus Omnitrophota bacterium
CTCGCAACAGTGCCTATCTGAAAGTTACCGTATATACCCACGATCAAACAAGTAACGATAAGAACCGTAAGGAACAATTTCACCTGTTTAACAGTGGTTGTATGGTTAAGCACTATGAAAAACAGGATAAAATACTCAATAAGTTTAAGAACGTAAAAACAGCCTTTTAGGGGCGATACATTGCCTGCTACCATACCGAAAAGTGTGGCAAGACAGAGAACGGCTACATAGAGTCCGATCGGAGCATTTAAAGGGCTCCGTCTGAGCACGGGCAGTTCTTTCCGTATAGCCATTTTCGCGAGCCAGGTCATCGATACTATAATGAGTAGAAGATCCTCAGCTCTTAGAACAATAGCCCGGCCGGGCGTCGCCCCCACTTCAAGTTCCGGAGAAAGTAACATAGAAAGCAAAATAGCGATAAGACCGATATTTGTGTCCACAAAAGTCGCTATGATAAGCGCTAAGGCCATAACTATCATAGCTGATCTACCGACATCAGTGGCCCCTGAAAGCACAAACGTGGACATTACAGCCGCAAGAACCAGGAAGAAAATAGCTATTATTATCTTGTAATTAACTCCTGTTGGACCGGAAAACGCGATGATCTCCTCCTATTGATTAATTGAAGATATATGGCTGGCCACAGAACTTGATCGGGCGTAAAAGCAAGTATAGGACCTGAACGGCCCTACCTTCAGCGCTCCTTCTAGGAATGTTATCCTTTGGTTTTTTCCCCATAATACTTCTGGTAATGATAATAGAACGGAGAACCAAACCTCATGTCGGATGCTCTCATACTGTTCAACACTACTCCTATAGGTCTTCCCTTAGCGCTCTCAAGCTGAGTTTTACACCTCCGTAATGCTCCCCTAGATACCCGCCCAACTTCATAAACCAATATGGCGCCATCCACCTTGGAACCGAGAATGCATGAATCTGTTACAGGGAGTATAGGCGCTGAGTCGAACAGAACAACCTGGAACTTCTCTTTGGCCTCTTTTATAAAATCAGACATGTTCTGAGAGCTCAAAATCTCACTAGGATTTGACGGAAGATGTCCAGCAGTGATAATGTTCAGGTTCTCCATACCATAAGTCTGCATAATCATGCTGGATTTAATGTTACCCATCATGATATCGTCAATAGTTTTTACGACATCATCAAGCTTAAACGTGCCTAGAACGGCCTCGCTAAGGCCTGTTTCTCTTTGGATACCAAAAACTTTATGTACCGAAGGTCTCCTGAGATCGGCATCAACTAAAAGGACCTTATAACCCATCTGAGCCATACTTAGAGCGGAATTAACACTCGTTATCGTCTTTCCTTCCCTGACACCTGCACTTGTGAACAAGAGACAATTTCCGAATTTATCTAACCCTGAAAACTTGATATACGTCTGCAGAGTCCTGTATGCCTCTGCAACAGGTGATTTAGGACGGTATTGAGTGACCAGACGCCCCATGATCTAGGTAAACTTTTTCCGTTCTTCCGCCGAAGCCGGAGGTTCTTTCCAATAATCCACACCTGCATCCTTCGTGATCTCTATATGCGGGATAACCCCCAGAACGGGCAATCTTAGGTATTCTTCAACATCT
>JBAROK010000103.1:0-1902 GCA_049642065.1 Candidatus Omnitrophota bacterium
CAGGACAAAGGTGTGCAACATCAACAAATTATACATCAACGCTTTCCCCACCGTTCCGCTTAGCAGGGCGGCCAGGAACATGTTATAAAAAGAAAAGGCGTGATAGGCTAGGGATGTGCCTTTCGGAAAAAGGATGTACCTGGTATATGTCAGGCTTCCGTCCCACTCGACAAGAACCTTGTGCATCCACCACTGGTTCCAGAGATGCTTCATATTATCGCCCGGCGGCCCTATCAATGAACCGTTAAGAAGTTTAAGAACCGGAACATAAAAAAGTACCATGAGAACCAGAGATAACGCCGCAACTAGCAGTACGCTGCATCTACCCCCTCCCCTAATCGCAGAAACAGGCTCTGGTGATACCCGTCCGAACAGATACGAATACAACCAAAAAACAAGTATAAAGAACGGCGGCGTAAACGCGATAACAGGGAATAGTTTTTCGTAAAAGATAAAATCAGCGTTCCGCAGGTAAAATTCCAAGGGATGTCCGGCTCCAGTACCGGTAATAATACCCAGTAACCCATCAGCTCCTCTATCATGAAGAATACCTATGGCACGATGCCCGAAAACTGTATACCCCGCCCAGAGAACAGCAAGCAAGACTGCGAAACAAATGAACGCTGTTATATATATTTTTATGCTGCGGTTAGATTGCATATATGAGAATTGTGTAGTTACAGATCTTCTTTTAAAAGTTCTTTATACATTGAATCCAGTTTACTTATCATCGTTTCGTACGAATACTCTGCCATAGCCTTTTTATGACCTCTAAACCCCATTTCAAGAGCAGTCGGACTATCATCCAGTATCTTGTCGATCGCTTCTGATATGGCAGAGGATGATGACGGTGCTACAAGGAGTCCTGCACCTCCCGATACTACCGAAGGCACTCCTCCAACACGCGTAGCTACTACGGGTTTTTTGAAATACATAGCTTCTATGAGAACCCTGCCCATCCCCTCGTTCAAGGACGACAACACGAACACATCAAGAGCTTCTATCATAGCCGCTGTATTCTCCTGCCATCCGATTATACGAAAACGTTCACCCATATCAGCTGATGCTATTATCTCCTCGTACTTACCCCGTAATGGGCCATCCCCAGCAAGCAGAAAATAAACGTTGTCCCTCTTTTTGATCTGCTCAATCGCAGCCTCTATAAAATAGTCAAATCCCTTGATCTCGATAAACCGTCCTATTGCGCCAATAAGCACCTTCTCCGGAGGAATACGCATCTCAGATTTCCAGTATTTTCTCTGGGAAGATTCCTTTTCCATTACATTAAATTCCACACCACTAGGTATAACTAAGTACTGATCCTGTTTGCCTATACCTCTTTCCAACCATTCGTCACATTCAGCGCGCGTTAATCCCACTATCTTGTCAGTCATTTTTGCGACTATTTTCTCACATATAAGTATGATCCAAGTGAGGCATTTCCCGAAATATCCGTAAAATACGTGCCCGTGAGGAGTATATACAATACTCTTCATACCCACAGATTTTGCGGCAAGACGACATATAAAACCCGCTTTGGATGAATGAGTATGCACTATGTCATAATCGCTGCGTTTCAAGAAGTACCTGATGTTGAAAAACGCTGTAAGGTCTGCAACAGGATGGATGTTTCTCACAAGGTCTTCTTCCTGTATGAATTCCACCCCTAATTTTTCCGCCATATCAAGAAGACGAAGGTTCGGATTTTCGGTACGCCCAAAAAGAATATCCACCGAATATCCTTTCCCTACAAGCCCTATAGCACTTAAAAGAGTGTTTTCGGACGATCCTCCCCTATCTAAACGCGTTATAGCGTGTAATACCCTTATCTTTTTATCCATGTTACCTTCCTGTCCTCCGCCTAAGATTATCCGCTATTTTACGCAGTGAACTCACCAGACC
>JBAROK010000075.1:0-3772 GCA_049642065.1 Candidatus Omnitrophota bacterium
CCTTTGCTGCTTCTTCCGCTTTCGCCTTCGCCGCTAATTCTGCCTGGCGTTGCTTCTCTTTAGCCTCGCGCTCTGCTTGCCTCTTTGCCTCAGCTTCTGCTTTCGCCTTCTCGCGTGCGATCTGTGCCGCTTCTTCTGCTTGCCTCTTTGCCACTAACGCTGCCTGGCGTTTTGCCTCAGCTTCTTTTTTAGCTTGTTCTCTAGCTATACGTTCCTGTTCGCGCTGCTTTGCTTGTGCTTCTTTCTCGGCTTGCCTCTTTGCCTCAGCTTCCGCTTTCGCCTTCTCGCGGGCGACCTTTGCTGCTTCTTCCGCTTTCGCCTTCGCCGCTAATTCTGCCTGGCGTTTCGCTTCAGCTTCTGCCTTTGCCTTCGCTTGTTCCTTGTTGTAAGTACCTTCGGACTTATCTATTTCTGACAGCAATTGTCGGGCTGCTTTATTATCCTCTATATTGAGAGCTTTTCTGGCCAATCTTCTAGCGCCGCCAAAATCGTTATGCTCTAGCTCTTCTCTGGAATTTTTTAGGAATCTGGATATTTTTCCTGCTCGTAGGGTTGCTTCTTTTTTTGCCCTCTCTCTTTCTAGTGCTTCGCGTTCGGCTTGTCTTTTCGCTTCGGATTCTTTGCGTGCTTTTTCCTCAGCAAGACGTTCCTTTTCGCGCGTCATCTCTTTTGCTTGCTTAGCGTTCTGGATATCTTCTAATATGGTTTTTGCTGATTTGTTCGCGGGATCTAATTGCAGTGCTTTTTTTGCATAACGTTCGGCACTGGGATACCGGCCGTCGTCAAGGCTTTGTCTGGCGCGCTCAAGGAGTCGCGTAGTCTCTTCACTGTTTTTGGAGGTCTGAGTGTTGGTTTCCTGTCGGGAGACACTCTGCGCCATAGCAATGCTAGCGCTAAAAACTATTAGCGTCAGTATTAACCCGGCCTGAAACCATTTTATATGTTTTTTATAGTTGCTTCGCAACTTTGCTCCTTGAAAATTCCTTAGAAACCTTTTGCTTGTAACATCCGGCAAACCTTTTTAAGCGATCGTTCTTCGATTAAACGCAGGATTGCATTGCTATGCGTTCGTCTCGCCCGTTTCGCTGGTAGCCTTTTTCCCATCGGTCTCTTTCTTCTTTTGCTGCCGGTACTTCCTCATGTAGTCGCGCATGTACTCGCGGTGCCTCTCCTTGTTGGCTTCCCTGTAAAGCTGCAGGTACTCCCGATGCTTCCGCCTCCATTCAAGCGACCTTTCGCGGCATGCTTGCTTCCATGACTTGTCCTGAGACTCCTTGTACTTGAAGTAGTTCGGATTGGTCTCTCTCCAGGACTTCATGTTCTTGAGCTGCCTTTGGTACTGACACTCAAGACTCGAGCAAACCTCCTGGTTCGGTCGATACTTGTTTGGAATAAAAGGCTTCCCACACATGATGCACTTTTTTTCCAGACGTGTGTTTTTTTCTTTTTCCATAATCAGACCTCCATAAATAACTCTCGACGGCATAGCGAAGCAGCTCCGATGGAAGATGCTTCCTTTCCCAGTACACCTGGAATAATCTTTAAGGATTCCGCCCTTTCTTTAAGCAAAAACCTCGCCGAGCTTTCTTTTACAAATCCCAAAAATCCACCCTCTTTTCTCTCGGTACCACCGCCTAGGATCACTGTCCCGGCATTGAACATATTGACTAGATACGCGACCCTGACTCCAAGAGCAAGTCCGGATCGTTTTACCAGGTCCTCTGCGAGCTCGTCATCCGCATTCGCTGCATCAAGAACCACTTCAAGCGTTATAGCACTCACATCCCCGTTCACCTTGTTCACTATGTCGGTGCCTACGCCTTTGTTGACAAGATTTTTAGCTGTGTCCACGATGCTGAACTGACTCCATGAACGCAGGTACCCGTTGTCGTCACCTGTTTCCTTCTCGGCAGCTTCAAAGATCATCTCGTCTTTTAGCATGACGCCAGTACCTATATCGGAATGCATGTATAGGACGTCTTCTCCTATCGTACCGCTACCGAAATCCTTTTCCCCGTATCCTGCAGCAGTCGCTCCTGAAGTTACAAAAACATCACAATCGAACATGCGGCTTATGCCCTCTGCCAGTATCTCCTGGGTTTTGGCATTCTTCTCCGCTAAACATTCAGGAACGGCCAGCCCAGCGCAACAGAATTCAGATCCTTTTACTTTCGCGGCTTCTTCTATTTTTGATACGATCTCTTTTATCTCTTTGTTTTTTCCTTTTAGCATAACAAGAAGCCCCACTGGTATACATTCCTTGGATAGCTGCTTGCCGGTAAGGTCCATGACCGTAAGGATGCA
Source organism: Candidatus Omnitrophota bacterium (assembly GCA_049642065.1). Taxonomy (GTDB): domain Bacteria; phylum Omnitrophota; class Gorgyraeia; order Tantalellales; family Tantalellaceae; genus WJMH01. The sequence continues at coordinate 2,305 of JBAROK010000075.1, forward strand.
CTCCTCTGGGTTAAACCCTACACCGAGTATTTTCGGGTACGCGTCATTGAACTTGACCGTTTCACCCTGTCCGCCGGCAACCTTCAAAAGATCTTTCTTCACGCATGAGTTGATATAGCTGGCGGCCTTATCCCCCGAAGCACCGACTTTCCCGCTCACGTCATTGATGGACGGCGTTTTTTCTACCTTCAATACATTGAAGACATCTAGCCCGAATTGATCTTTTTCATTCTCCGGGCAGATTTTGAACGCTCGTATTGTTTTCTTGTTCCTGGCCATTTTGCCCTCCTCATAATAATAAAAAACAAAACTTAGTTTCCTAACAAAATTTACATTATCTAACTTTTGAATTACTAGTTATATTAATATACATAACTATTATACAAAAGTCAATTTTACCCCGTAAAAAGTTTACAGAAATCATGTGTATCTTATAGGTGCTAAAGAATATTAATAAATAATGTGCGGTTTTTTATTGGCTGGTTCTTTCGTATATTGCCAGAAAGATGATCAATGCCGAGTGGTACAGGATGGATATCCCGTCTTTCAGGGCGACAGGTACTATGGTAATTATGGCTCCGGCGAAGGATAGGAGGCCTGCATAGACCAGTACTTTCGTGAGGATAATATACCCGGAAAAGAAAATAAGCAATCTAACCGCCCACTTCCCATCATAAAGAAGACCTATCCCGAACACTACGGCCATTATCGCCGTAAGTGTAACAAATATATATACATTCAATGGTTTGGGCTGCATATTAAATGCCCCCGAAAACTGGACAATACTGGCACTAAGGAGCGTTATGGCCCCTATGAAGATCTCTATCCAAGCAATAATTGTCTTTATGAGTATTTTCATATCGCTATATTTTGGGTTTTTTATTGTAATTTTACTTAATTATTCTATAGTTACTCCACTTCTTCTTATATTTAGATATATTTTTGGGATTTTATGTGATTTTTTGAGTTGTTTGGTAAATAATCTGTTTAAATCACGTATTTCTTGGGAATACCATTTCCCTCGATCACAATATTTGGCTATCCTACTCCCTGCCCTTATTATAATTTCTTCAAGGCTTGCTGTATAGCTGGTTGTTTCGGCATTATTTGAAGAGATCTTTGAAACGCTTTTTTAGCCTCCTCCGGGTTCTTCATCCGTATGTAGGCTCTACCTATCATATTCCACGCCTGGTAAAGCTGAGGAAGCTGCTCTGTAGCAACCTTGAGTTCCGTTAACGCCTCCTGATATTTTCTTCTCTGAAAATACACTATGCCCAGATTATAATGCGCTATCGGATAGTTGTTTTTCAAGCTTATCGCCTTCTCCAGATATTCCTCCGCCTTGTCAGGTTGTTTTTTGTGGAGATACGCGCTTCCTATATTACCATAAGCAACGGCATAACCCTTGTTTATATCTATTGCTTTACGGTACTGCTCAATAGCGTTCTCTATTTGGCCCTGCTCATAG
>JBAROK010000010.1:0-2229 GCA_049642065.1 Candidatus Omnitrophota bacterium
CAGGTGCGCGTTCCGACTAAGACCATAGTTGAAAAGCTCAAAGGAAAAGGGTACCAGATAAAGAGGATCGATGATATCAGGGAAGGCGTTCGGGACGCCTCAGGTCGTATTGAATATGTAAGGATACGGTCTCGAAACAAGTGGTTTGAGATATCAACTGGTCATTTTCGGTCAGCAATAAGCAGGAGGATACTAAAAAGCTCTAATTTCAAGGTTAAAAAATACCCCACCTTTTATCTTTTTAGCGGGTATGGATGGGGCCATGGCGTTGGTATGTGCCAGTGGGGTGCATTTGGATTGGCAATAAGATGGAAGAATGCGGAATGGATACTTAACCATTATTATCCCGGATCGAAAATAGTAGATCTACATAAACTGAAATAAGCTACAGATATGAAACTAAATGAATTTCATTATGATTTGCCGCAGGAACTGATAGCGCAGGAGCCTCTGGAAAAGAGAGATTCATCGCGCCTGATGGTTCTTGACTGCGAGAATGAAACTATAACGGAGGAAAGTTTCCGGGATATTACGCAGCATATAAGGCCGGGTGATTGTCTGGTGCTTAACGATACCAAAGTACTTCCTGTGCGTCTTTACGGTAAAAGAGAGACCGGTGGCAAAGTGGAGATATTTCTTCTCAATACTGATGAAGAGCAGTCAAGGGCGCTTATTCGGCCCTCAAAACGGATCAAAGAGGGTGAGAATATAGAGCTGGAGAACGGGGTGAAGGTAGTGGTATATGGGGCGGCGGACGTCGGGCGTTTTGTTAAGTTTGACGCATCTATGGAAAAAGTAATGGAAGTCGGGCATATGCCCCTTCCGCCTTACATTTCCCGGGAAGACCAGCCGCGCGATAGAGATGATTACCAGACAGTATATGCAAGAAAAGACGGGGCTACGGCAGCGCCTACGGCTGGGTTACATTTTACAAGGGATCTTCTTGATGAGCTTGAGGGAAACGGGGTATCAGTTGTTTACGTAACGCTTCATACCAGTTACGGGACTTTTGCTCCCGTGAAGGAAGAGGATATTGAAGATCATAATATGCATGCGGAGTATTTTGAAATAGGGGAAGAATCTGCGGATATAATTAATAAGACTAAGGCATCTGGCGGCAGAATATTCGCTGTGGGGACAACGTCGACACGTGTTCTTGAGACTGCATCGACAAAAGAAGGTGAAGTGACCCCCTCCAATGGCGAAACGAAGCTTTTTATTTATCCGGGATATAAATTTAAAATAATTGATGGTATTATCACAAATTTTCATTTACCGGAGTCCACGCTTCTTATGCTTGTGAGCGCTTTTGCCGGGAAAAACCTTATTTTTGAGGCGTACCAAAAGGCAATCGAGACGAAGTTCAGGTTCTTTTCATATGGTGACGCTATGTTGATCGTTTGATCTGTCTTTCGAAAAGATTTTGATGTCAACCTCACTTTTTGTGAGTGCTAAAAAACTATAAAACGATAAGGAGACATTATGAAGAAGACATTTTCAGTATTTTTTCTGGTATTGTTCTTATGCGCAAGCGCAAGTGCCCAGCAAGTAACCGCCAGTTCCGTCTCAAGCGGAAAGTATGAGAACGGTAACTTCGAACGGTCTCAGGATGGGTTTGAATGCAAATATATCATCGATGAAGCCGATGGTACGGTTAAACTGAGCAAGATAATAGATAACAACCGCGAAGGCAAAATAGAAGAAGGCGCGGTGTACGATATAACAAATATAGTATTAAGCGAAGGTATCTCAGCTTTACTGGTGTCCAGAGATAAAAAGGGGCAAAAGATCATAACAGCGGTACGTGAAGCTGATCTGGGCGCTTTTGAAACGCTGATAATAGGCAGTGATTTTTACGAGTATTGTTGCGCTGCCAATGGAAAGTTCTATTTGGAATATGGAGAAGTTACAGGTTCTGAACGCTAAGACCTAGAAAAAGGATAAAAAAATGAAAAAGACCAATATACTCATTGTGGGAGCCGGTAAGGGCGGTACGGCTCTCGTTGCGCTTTTTTCAGACAATGAATCCGTGAATATCGCGGGAGTCGTAGATACTAATAACAAAGCTCCAGGGATAAAACTTGCCAGAGAAGCAGGTATACCGACAGCTGTGGATTATCACGATTTTCTTGAAAATAAAGAGCTCAACGAAATAGTGAACGTTACGGGCAGTGAAAGCATCCATAAGGAACTTATTGAGAATAGCCCCCCTCACGTGGAGGTCATAGG
>JBAROK010000019.1:0-2770 GCA_049642065.1 Candidatus Omnitrophota bacterium
GTCTTGGTCCGTATATGCACGATTGCCTCATGCATACTGTCCTGAGCCCGTATATGCGCGAATAATCTATTACATACTGATCCGCGCATCCTTTCGAGCACCCGTACGGTGAATGGAAATCAAGCCCACGGGATTCGGGTATTCCGTTAGGCATATCCGAATACTGGTATTTCCCGCCTGCCTCTTCTACCCGGAGATCGGTCATCTCCCCGTACACTTTATTTGTGGAAGCAAAAATAACAACAGGGTCTATTCCTGTAAGCCTGACAGCTTCCAGCACATTGAACGTACCCAATGCATTCGTTTCAAAGTCGGCGCGTGGTTCGGTAACAGAAGTAGTAACGGCAACCTGCGCTGCCATGTGATACAAAAGGTCTATTTTGCCGCATTTTTCTACGGCTTCTTTCAGCCCCGTAAAGTCACAAATATCCTGCTTTATGAACCCTATCTCGCCCAGGCTCTTGAGCCATTCTAGGTTACTTGACGCCCCTTTCCTTGAAAGGTCGTCCAGGACGATCACTTCATCGCCTTTTCCAAGATAGAACCGGGCTACGTTACACCCTATAAAGCCGGCGCCGCCTGTTATCAATACTTTCATATATTCCCCTTTGTAGAAACATTATCTATTGCGGTAAATATATCATAAAAAATAGGGTTTTTCCAACTTACGGCCGATAAATCCAGGATCTTCGGTTACTAGCGTTTATTTTTAACGTTCTTCACTATGCCGTTAAGTTTCTTGCGGAATTCGGCGGCCCTTGGGTCGCCAGTACTTTCGTAGAGTTCTGTTAATAGGTAAAGTGCCTGGATGTTGCCCGGATCTAGAGACAAAGCTTTTTCAAGCTCTTCTTTGGCACTATCCGTATCGCCCATTTTGGAATAACAGGCGGCTAGATTTATATGGGTAGCTGCTGTTTCTGTCGGGAAATCAGCAAGAACACTTTGAAGGATATTTACGGCTTTATCCAGGTCCCCTTCCTGCGCGTAAACGATCGCAAGTTTTTCCATCGCCTCTGGGAACCGATTCTCTATGCGAAGTGCGCTTTCGTAACTGGCCCTTGCCCGGCCCAAGTCCCCGAGCTTGAGATAAGTATCCCCTAACGCTTCATATATATCCGCATCGTCCGGATGCATGTAAAGCGCCGCCTTAAGTCTTGCCAATGCACCGTTCACGTTGCCCCTTGCCAAATACGCTCTACCTTCCCTGTAATACGGCCGGCTATAAGTTTCAAGCTGTGGAGCCATAGGAGTAATATTTGTCATGAGAAAAAGCGGAACCAGTACAGCCGTGCAATACGATAGCTTAGCCCACCTGCGTTCTTTTATATACCCTAAAACTTCCATAACGCAATATGCCGCAAATATAATAAACACTGGAACGACCGGTAAGCGGTACCTGAAAAGCGGAGGGAAAGGAAGAAGCGATAGCATATAAACGCAGGCAAAAATAAATAGAGGCATCATCTTCCTGCGGTCTCTGGTAAAAGAGACGGCCATTCCTAGTATAGCGAAAGCTGCTACCCAACCAAAATCCGGCAATGGTAACGATAAAAGCCTTGATCTTGATCTAAAATAATTTATATATTCGTAAGGCGAAAATTCGTACCGGTTAAGCACCAGGAACATCTTTTTTAGGCAGTTTTGTGTGAATCCGGCCGGGTCTTTCGTAATGCTCTCCTTGATCTGCCCCAGCCAGTAACTGTCTCTTTCCGTCCTGGAAACAAGATCCTTTTCCAACAGCTCTCTCATCCTAGCTTTCCAGCTGGATCCGGGTCGCATCTTTTCCACTAGATCAAGATCCGTTCCCATATACGCGGTTACGGCATAGTTTTTCTGGACGGGAATGAATTCTTTGCGGCCGGAATAATCTAACGCACCGGCGATAGCCATAACAACGAAAAAGCCAAGAAAGAAAGTTGCTGCTCGCAATAAGGCTTTGCCCGTTGTTTCCCTTTTATAAAAAACAACTCCGAGCCACAGGAGAAACACCGGAAACAAAAGAAGAAAATTTGGTCTAGTCATGCACGCAAGCGCCAGAAAGATCCCGGAAAGATATCCCCACGCTTTCTTTTCTTCTTTGATGAAAAAGAAGACGGAAAGAAGCGTTGCTATTCCGAAAAGAATAGCCAGGTTCACGGGAAGCGTCTTAGCCGTAACCGCGATAAAGGGCCAGTATAAGGCCGCTGCCACCCCTGATAATATTCCGACTTTTCTTCCGAAGACCATCCGGCCGAGAAGATATATTAGCGAACAGCTCAAGGCCCCGATAACCGCCTGGACTAAACAGGCGAAAAAGATGTGCGGTATGCCCCACTTATAAAGAACTCCAAGAAAATTATCGTAAAGGGGGATGCGCATATACCCGTACCCTTCGCTCTCCGTTACAGCCCAACCGGCTGTTTGCATCCCCGAAAAATGGTAGTCCCCAGAATCAGCGAAAGGCTGCGAAAAGAGCACTTCTTTCTGCATCTCTCCTAGGTATATAACTCTCACCGCCAAGGCCAGGAAAAAGATGGCGATTATTATCAAAAGCTTTGTTTTCACGTTACCCGTCTCTTTCTCCAACAAAAATCAGTGGAAACACAATATCGCTTAGACAACAAGGGATCCACACCGCAAGAAACAAAAACACTAAAACCGCGCCGTAAGTCACTAGGCCCGTGAGAGACCCCTTGGCCATGATCATATGGAAAAGCGAAGCCCATGTGCTTATCAAGACATGGCCCGCATGGGGGAACTTTGTGCTCGGCCAAAAATAAGCAATAGCTAT
>JBAROK010000076.1:0-2425 GCA_049642065.1 Candidatus Omnitrophota bacterium
CTTCAGCGTAAGGTCTACCGAATCCTCCACATAATCCCTGGTAGCAGGATAATGCACGCATTCATCCAGAGGCATCATAATATCGCTACCCAAACCAAGCTGCAGATCCACTACACTTTCAGGCGTGAAAAAATGCCGTGACCCATCTATATGCGACTGGAATTCCACGCCCTCTTGCGTTATCTTCCTCAGTTCTGCCAAGCTGAACACCTGAAACCCGCCGCTATCGGTAGCTATAGACCTTCCCCAGCTCATAAAATCATGAAGCCCACCGGCTTTTTCCACGATGTCCTGCCCCGGCCTTAGGTATAAGTGATACGCGTTGGAAATGATCATATCTATGCCACAGTCAACCAGCTCTTGGGAAGAAAGCGTTTTAACAGTAGCTTGCGTAGCGACAGGCATGAAAACCGGTGTAGGCACCTCTCCATGATTCGTCACTATTGTGCCACAACGTGCACTACTACTTTTATCTTTGTGTTTAACGGTGAAATTTAACATTAACTTATGGGTCTTTCTGATTCAGATATAAAAATAGAGAGAAAACATTCTCTCTATTTTTGCTTGATCATAGGATTTAACGGGACCTCACGAGAGATCACCGACAGCATCGATAAGCTCCTCAATACTGCCGCCTTTTACCAGAAATCTATCCGCGGTACGCGCATAAACGCTTTTTTCGTATTCCTGGTATCCTGTATATATTATGATACGGGAATACGGAGAAACCTGTTTTAAAGTGTTAAGAATCGATAAGCCGTCTTTTTCGGGCATCATCAGATCCAGAATGATGACTGAGGGGTTATGGCTCTCTAAATAAGAGAGCAGCTCATACCCATTGTAGACTGAATCCACTTCATAACCTTTGTCTGCCAGTATGTCAATAACAAGCTCACACATCTCCTTGTTATCATCGGCTATAACTACCTTTCCCTGCTGTTGCATATATCCCCCTGTTACTGGCGCACTTCTAGAGTCTGATTAACTTTTTGTATAAGTTCTTCAGGCTGGAACGGTTTTGTCATATACAAACTTACACCACACGCTCTTGCCGTCATTTTTTCCACGTCACTATCCAAACATGTAAGAAATATTTTCGGCAAGTTCTGATACAGACCCTTATCCCTAAAATCCTCTATCAGGTTGAAACCTGTCCTTTCCGGCATAAAGATATCGATTATCAGTAAATCCGGATGGTATTTTTCAATATAATGTTCCGTTTTAGTCGGATCTGCGAGGGTTTTAACCTCATACCCTTCAGATTCAAGTATATCCTTGATAGTGCTCAGGAAATTCTCATCATCATCTATTGCGAGTATAATCTTGCGCATAAACTGTTCACTCCCCTAATATGATTATTTGCCCCTAAAGGCTGCTATATTTTATCACTATTCCGTAAAGATTGTAAAGTTTTTTGGCAAGAGGCCAAAATGTTGAATCTTATTATCATGAAAGCAGTTATGCCGCTAGCCACGTTAAGAAACACATCTTTCCAATCGAAAAATCTATCTGGCAGAACAAGTTGTATGACCTCATCGATCAATCCCGCTAAGAAACATATCACAGAACCCCATATGTACAACCTTACATCATACCGGTCCAGATCAACCTTAAATGCGTTATACAATAAGACACTTAATATCCCGTACTCTAAAAGATGTATCTTTTCGGCGGGAAATGTTGCTAACTTGCTTAAAATAAAGAAGATATAAAAAAATATTAATAACAGTAAGTATTTGGCAGGGGATTTTTCTTTCTTAAGAAAGATTATATATAGAAAGATGGCTAATATAATGCTGATCCCTGCGGCATATACAAGAGCAAGGCCTCTTCCTCCCATAATTTCATTCAATGCGTCCCATAAGACCGGAGCATACCCTAGAGTAGCATATATAAAAACGAGATATAAAAGAACAGCTGACCACCAGATCTTTCTTGCTTTTGCCTTATCCAAAACTACTCCTGCTTAAGACGATACTGTAACTTTACGTTTCCCTGAAAACATCTGTTTAATAACCTTAAAAGAAAGTTTAAAAAAATGTTTTATCAGTTGTGGATACGTAACAATTGATTTAAAAACGAATTTTACCGTATCCGACATCTTGTCGAACATTAAAAGTTCCGCAAGGTAATCCGTTTCCGCGTTATTTATCCTTATTTTGTTAAACACCCACCGATCGACTTGTCTCTCTACCCTACTGAGTTTTTTCATAACATCATCCGGAACATGTGCCCCCAGCATACGATCGGTAAAAAGTAATACATAATAAACAGGCCTCTGTATCTTATACAGTTCGGCAAGCTCAATAAATTTTTCCCAATCTAATTCGTCTTTGTATTTATTTAAGAATTCGTGTATATCAACATACCATCTTAGCCCCGAAAAACTATGCTGCATGGCAAGATGCAGGCACTGGTACAAAAG
>JBAROK010000045.1:0-2689 GCA_049642065.1 Candidatus Omnitrophota bacterium
CATTTCCATCCACATCACAGCCCTCAAACACGAATACGGGTATTTTTTCCAATTTTTTAGGAATTGACATGACTCATGTTTATAGTGGTATTGATATTGAAACTCTCTGACATCCTTTAAGGATTTCATTTTTGCCCTCTCTTCTCCTCAATTGATAAACAAATCTTCTTGGCTTTCTCCAGTTCTTCGGCAAAATCGATCTCGACCCACGGCAACTCGTTCGTATGGCAGATGTTCATTTGACGTCCTTGTTCTGCTAATCTCGTAAAGGCGTGTGTATCATAAACCTCTATATCCCCATCGGCCATAACTTTGTCCATTTCATCAAATAGTGCCTGGCCGCCTTTTGAAGAAAATTTGGCAATCCCTATCCATTCGCCATAAGCCTCATCCAACGGTATATCCTTACTGGATTCTACAAACAGGTTATCTGAAACTTTTACTTTCATGTCTTCTTTGTCGCACTTTTTCTTGTCGACCATAAAAATTATATCTTCAACGCATTCCAAGCAATTCTTCAAAATAATCGGATGATAGACTATGTCTGCATGTAGATATATGAATTCATCACCCCCAACAAAATCTTTAGCATGCCATAGAGAAGCCATATTATTGGTAATATCATACTGGGGGTTGTCAATGAACTCTACCTTGTCTTTCAAGACTTCAAAAAATTGCTCCCGCAAATATCCGACTACTACCCCTATCTCGTCTATACCATTCTGACGTAAATTAGAAATAGAACGCTCAACAATAGACTTACCATTTACGCATAAAAGAGGTTTGGGCGTATTTAAAGTCAATGGGTATAACCTACTAGATCTCCCCGCAGCAACTATTACCGCTTTCATCAAAAAGTCCTCTCTATCATAAGTACTTATTTTTAAACTCTATACCTAATTTTCTAAATAACTCATTGCCTTCCTTATCGAATTTCTCAGCTCTTTCAATTTCCTTATATCGATCTTCAGGAAATCTCACATATAAGGCAAATGTTCTCTGCAAACCCTTAATTTCCTCTTTGGATATATTAGGGTTCTTTATCGCCACATCCATTCGGTAATCCCCACACAAGCTGTCTTCGGATAGATATTTTTTCTTCACACATACATCGTGCAATTTTGTGCCCTTGTACGGGTTAAAAATGTGGACCATCACGTTCCTCGGCTGTACCCTCTTGATCAATTCTATCGTCTCAAAGATATGCTCCCTAGTCTCGTCGGGGAAACCGATCACGCTGTTCGCGCAATTCCTGATCCCCGGATGCCTGCTCAGGATATTGAACGCCCTGACGATATCATCGTTGCTCATCCTCCTGTTCAGTACGTCCCTCCTGTATTTCTCGTTGCCGCTCTCGACCCCTACGCTCAAGCCTTCACAACCGACGGATCCCAGCTTGATTATCCTGTCTTCCCTTATTGCCTCGGGCCTTGACTGCACCCAGAACGGGATCTTTACGTCCCCATATAGCTTGATGAATTCTTCGAACCTTTCTTCTCTTGTCGTCAAGAACGATTCGGCAGCTACATAGACATAACCGAGGTCATATTTTTCCTTTTTCTCGATCACCTCCGCGACGAAGTTCTTCACATCCCGCTCCCTGTAGAACCTGTTCTCGTACAGTTCATGCAATTTCGCGTTGCAGCAGTAAGTGCAGTCATAAGGACATCCCCGGTTCAGCTCGATGCAACCCGTGATGTTAATCCTTCCCCCCATGGATTTATACAGCCGTTTCTTGTCAAATATCGACCAGTCCTGGAAAGGCATTTTATTTATATCTACAGGGGTGGCCAGTTTATTCCGGGACACCGAACCGTTCTCTTTCACCCACAGGTTCTGGATATCGGAATAATCCTCTCCCTTCCTCATCCTGTGGCACAGCTCGATCAGCGCGTTGTCGCCTTCAGCGATACAGATGATATCCACGCAATCTTCATTTATTACTTCATCCGGGCTGATAGTGGTATAGATCCCGCCTACTATTTTTTTCACGTCGATATCGCTTATACTCCGCAAGAGCGACATGCCCAAGGGATGCGTGGCCTCTATCGTCGACAGCGCGACGAGGTCAGGTTCGTATTCCAGCACGGCTTTCCTGAAATCCCTGATCAGGTCACCGTCTTTGCGTGTAACGCCATACTCGGCCACGTTAGCCGATTTGACCTGTAGCGTTTCATACCGGACATCGTCCCCTGTTTTTTCCTTTGTTTTATAAAAAACGGTGTCGAAAAGCCTTACCTGGAAAGCTTCTCTCTTCAGATAGGCTGACAGTAACGAGATGTTCGGCGGTATCAGCGAGTCCATGTAGCCGTTAGCCAGTACCAGCAGTACTTTGAATTGTTCGGGTCTCTTCATCAATATATCCTCTCTAGTATTTTTTGCAGGTCGCCTTTCGTGACTTTTCCGGGGTTATTGACCATCCTCTCCGGGGTGAACCCCTTGTCCAGGATAAGGGCGAGATCCCCCTTTTTCAGGCCGTAATCCCTTAATCTTGTTTTAATGCGCAGGTCTTTCAGGATAGATCCTATTTTCTGTTTCGCTTCACGTACATCGCTGCAATCCATGACCCTGCACAGCGCCAGGAGCTTCTCCCCATTAGCCGCCGAATTGAACTCTAACATCTCGCCCAGCGTTAAAACGCATGCCATCCCGTGAGGTATGCCGAAGACAGCGGTCATCGGATATGAGA
>JBAROK010000049.1:0-16429 GCA_049642065.1 Candidatus Omnitrophota bacterium
GGTTTATACAGGTCCATTAACGGCAAGAACCCGTGGGTCGCGCAGCACGTTATCACTTCTACCTTGCCCAGGTCCTGGAACTTCTTAAACGCAGGTGTAAGATCATTACCGTACTTTTCGCTGAACACGTACCGGGCGTTCTTGAAACGTTCGCTGTACATTATCGCCAGTTTGTTTATCTTCTCATCGCCGTGCGTTCTTTCAATCTCCATATCCGCGAGCCTTATCATCTTATCTAGATACTTAAGATACCTTGAAACAAGCAGCTCGTCTTTTAACATGCAGATAAGCGTCGGACTGAGAGAAACAGTGATCCGGAAATCAACACCATCGTTCACAAGCCTCTCAAATACGTTGATAAGAGGTATATATGTATCCGTGATGGCTTCGAACAGCCAGTTCTCTTCAAGAAAACTTTCGTGTTCTGGATGCCTTATAAAAGGCAGGTGTGCGTGTAATACCAGCGCTAAATAGCCTTTTGCCATAATCATTTCTTCCTGCTAGCGCTGCCAAACATGCCTGAAGAGACTCCCCCAGAAGACAGCCATTTCCTGAGGTAACGCTCTAGCAATTCCCGTATGCCCTGTGAGCTTTTCCCGACTTCGCCTGAAGTGGCGAACATTTTATGAAAAAGTTCTTCGGGACACATCCATTCTTCGTCAAGGATATCTGAAACGCGGTTGGCGGGAGTTCTTACAACATTGGACCTTACAAGACGGAAGAATTCTCCATTAGTACAGAGCAGTCCTACTTCAGCTGCCCATTCCCTTTCTGGGTCACCGTGGATATACCAGCTCTCCGCGTCATTAGTTAGGCCAAAATCAAAGACAATATTAGAACAGCTATTTTGGTCAAGACCGGTCACATCATATACCCGAAGAGTGCTTTTTGATACCGCCAGCCCCCTTTTTGCGATCTCTTCTCTTACGTTGTCCTCAACTTCTTTTTTGATTTCCCAGTAAGCGAAAACCGTCCAGGGATCTCTGACCATCAGGACAACTTTGTTGTCCCCGTATCTATGGGGAATATTAAAATCTCTTCCCGTCATGAAAGCCACATTCTTGAGATTCCCTCCTTGACAAAAAGAATCCGCGGAAGAAGAAGAATTTTCCATATTAGGTCCTTATAATAGTTATAGTTAATATAAAAATCAACCGACAGCTGCTTATATAATAGAGTAACTAGGATTTTACTCCCTCATATTCGGTTATGTCAACAGAAATCTTTCTAGCAAAAGAAGTTATTGATCTTGCCGGCCTGAGTTTAAGGTATAAGATAATGATTTAGCTCCTAAAGTCAAGCTCTTATGTGAGTTCTATATGGATAGTGAGACTTTTTTCTTCGCCAGGCTCTATTTTAACGTCCAGAACAGGCACCACAGCGGAACTCTGGTAGTTCAATTCATAGGCTTTTTCTGACTGGGAAACAGTCTTTACGGGAAAGTGCCACAGATGGCATTTTTCTGTGACTTGCATCTTCCAGGAAAGAACATCCTCCTTATCCCGGATCTCAACTTCATCCACATCTTCTCGATGTACCACATCATCAAGGTTGTATGGGGTCATCTCCCCATTCATAACGAAAATGTACCTTTCGGAATTCCCATCAGGCATAGTAAGGTTAATCTCCGGCGCAAAGACTAGGTCCAAAGGAACGTCTTCCCTGTTAACGATACGGTAATCCACTTTAAAAGAAGATCCTTTTTTCGGCAGGGTTACTTCTTTTATCAAATCAACACGAGACGAATCAACCCGCCCCTCCCTTTTCATGATAACGCTCACACTGTTCAGCAAACGTTTCACTTCAAAATCATAAACGCCTTTCACAAAATCACCGGCTTCATGGTAATCACATTTTGAGAAAGCATTAATGTCCGTCTCCTTGCCCAGGAAATGATCTATAAGACCGTGCCTACCGTACCAGTCATAAGTCAGGTGGTCTTTAAGCTCTGGATCGGCAACCTGTATATCATCATGTATCGTCTGCACATCACCGGTGTTGCCACCCGCGGACTGCTGGGCAAGCTTTTTCCATATTTTCCTGTGATATGCTTCTTTCCTGCGCGCCAGAGAATTCATCAGGTTCTGAGCAACTGTTTTGGAATCAAATTCTTTTAACACGCCGCCCTCTGCGGGATCCAGATAAAGCGATATGTCCCTGTTCTCGAGTATGACATCATCATGCCCGTCAGCATCAAGATCCAGCACGCTGGCCTCGCAGAAAGGTTTCCTTCCAAAACGTGCCACATCCATCACTGTTTCGCTCTTAATAAGATGATGGTAAATCGCTCTTCTTAAATGAAAAAGATATAGACCCCCAAAAACACCGTGCCAGTAAGCGCAGTTACACTGTCCCCGGAAAAGCTCTTTTTGCGCCTCATTAAGATCACTTTGTTTAATATTCTTCGCATCTTTGAGACTCTCCAGTTTGTTGCTTATATATACCATCTTCTTGTTCATATGGTTAGATTCTGGGTATTTTTCAAAGAAATTTCTCCAGAATCCGCCTCTTATGAACGGTTTATAGAACTCCTCCTTGCCGGATTCTTTAAGGTCTTTCATAACATCTTCAAGCCACTCTTGGCTATCTGCAGGAAGAGCCCATTCAAGCATTTCTTCGTAAGAACTAGTCGGAAGATACACGCGCCCCAAGGGCGGTTTCTTTTCGAGACACTCCGAAAGCGTAACCGTATTTATCCAATCGGAATTGTTCTGGATCTGGTCAAAAAACTTTTCAAGCCATTTCTCCTCAAACACCCACTTATGCGTGCCCGGCCATTCGCCGAACTTCTCCCCATCGTCCCCGTATATAAAAGTAGCATCCTTATTTAGTTCGAATACGCCCCGCATGTAATTAATACATTCTTCAGGCATCTTATACGGAATGTAATATCTAAGCACCTTATCGGAAGGGAAAACAGCAACACCCTTACCCTCATCTTCAGTAATATAATGGCCGTAGGTCCTTTCCTTAGGGACACCCGAATACAAAAAATGAGTGTCATCCAAAATAACGTATTTAACGCCGGAATCGTGCAATACTGACGGCAACCCGGGCTCCCATACCCTCTCGGCTACCCAAGCTCCTTTTGGCTCACAGGAAAACTTCGTCTTCACGTAATCCTGCAACATCGCTATTTGCGCCAACCTGTCCCTGCGAGGTATTGAAGGAAGTATCGGTTCGTAAAACCCTCCAGCCATGATCTCTACTTGTCCATTCTTTACCATCGACGCTATAGTTGGAAAAAGCTCGGGCCTTTTCTCTTCCGCCCATTCAAGAAGGCATCCCGTAAAATGAAACGTCATTTTGATATCAGGATATTTTTTAAGCGTCTGGATGAACGGCATATAACATTTATCGAATGCCCGTTCGATAACGTGATCGAAATTACCTACGGGCTGATGAAAATGTATGGCCATCGCTAGGTCTGTCTTCATGTTGGCTCCTTTTAACCAGTCTCCATTATCTTCCTGTAAAGTTTAACATACTGCTCAGCCGAATGTCTCCATGAAAAATCATAAGACATAGCCCGGAGCATAAGCTCTTTCCATAACGGTTTATCCCCGTAGACCTCGACCGCTCTTTTTACGGCAGCGTAGAACGCTTCAGTATCTGCAGGGCCGAACTTGAACCCGTTACTCCCTTCCCGGTTCTCATCAAAATCTATTATAACGTCATCAAGCCCGCCTGTAGCTCTGACTACGGGGATAGTACCGTACTTGATACTATACATCTGGTTGAGCCCGCAAGGTTCGTATCTGGATGGCATAACGAAAATATCACACCCTGCTTCTATCTTGTGCGCTAGTTCATCATTAAAATCCGTGCACACATACACGTTACGTGGATATTTTTTTGCCAGGTTCAGGAAAAGCCGGATATAATGTTTCTCTCCTCTTCCGAGTATCACCAAACCCGCATCAAGCGCCACTATCATTTCAACAGCCTCAGCTAAAAGATCTACACCTTTCTGGTCCGCAAGCCGTGTAACACATCCGATAAGCGGCGCGTTCTCCGGGAGAGGAAGCTTCGTGTATTCAAGAAGGTCTCTTTTGCACTCGAGTTTTTTATCTATTGTTCCGGCATCAAAATTCTTTTTTATGAACTGGTCTTTTTTAGGGCTCCATACTGAATAATCCACGCCGTTGGGAATGCCGTACAGAACGCTCTTCCTGCTTCGCAGAAGACCGTCAAGCCCGCACCCATATTCAGAAGTCATTATCTCTTCCGCGTAACGGTGGCTTACCGTACTTACCGCATCGGAATAAAGTATGCCGGATTTCATAAAGTTCAGTTTTCCATAAAACTCCAGATCGTTCATATTAAAGAACCCGTTAGGCATACCCAGTTTTCTCATTATATGTCTTGAAAAAAGGCCTTGATAAGCCATGTTGTGTATTGTGAACAACGTCTTTATCCCGCGATAATAATCGTCATCAGAAAGTTTGAACCTCAGATAAAAAGGTATTAAAGCTGTCTGCCAGTCGTTACAGTGTATTATATCCGGTTTAAAATCCAGGTCTTTTACCGTATCCAGCACCGCTCTTGAAAATAAACCAAACCTGAGTCCATTATCCGGATAATCTCCTTTAGGCGTCCCGTATAGCCCTTCCCTTTTAAAAAACCTGTTATCTTTCACGAAATAGGTGGTTATCCCTTCGGACCTGGTTGAATACAATTCAAACCTGATGCCTCCTTTCCGAAATCTGTGCCGCGTATGCCCGAATTCTTTAACCAGTTCAAAATCGCCGTCAGAAACGCATTTATACAAAGGCATTATCACCCGAACATCACAGCCGAATGACGCCAGGGCTCTGGGTAGACTGCCCGAGACGTCAGCAAGACCACCTGTCTTGGCAAAAGGCACTACTTCTGAAGAGACAATAAGCACTTTAGGGAACCGCCCCATCGTTAGCGGTGTCGCAACCTCAGGTAGCTCTTGGGCAGTAGGACCCGCATGTATGGGTTGCGTCAGGTAATGTGGTACGTTTCTACCCATAAGACGGTATACGTTCGACAGGTGCAACCGATATAATTCATCAAAAACAAAGTTCAGTTCACTCCCGAAATCATCGTACCACCAGAACCAATCGCTTCCCTCGGCTATATACAGCTCTTCCAATGCTTCTTTGGACGGCTTTCCCGAGCTGAAAAGTTCCCTCCTGGTCTTCTTAAGATACTCCCATGCTTTATTCTTTTGTGGGGAACCTATCCATTTATTGAAATTTCGGTCTATCCATGAACCGCTAAAAAGTTTTCCGATCTCTTCCCTTTCATCGTGGGAATCAAGATATCCGCCGACTGTTACAAGCTCCATCTCATGGGATGAAGAAAGTTTTTTGTATACCTCCGAAAGAAATCCTTTCCCTCCGTCCGGGTAATATGGCCACGGATTCTCCCCGTCAAGTATTATGGGAACTATGTGCTCGCCTTCGCGCGATGAGGTGCTCTTGCATATACCGCTTATATCCTTCAGCATATCCGTACAGGCTTTTCTGGAGGGCATATTAGCGTACCTGAAACTAATAGCGTTCGAAATGTTTATATCCCTGAAAACTATATCTATGGACCTTCCGTCCTCTTCCGCCTTGAAAGCCTTGTAAATAAGATCTTCACGGAGAAAGTCATCATTATTGAATGATTCTAATAAAATACCTTCATCGCTGGCTATCCATTTTATCCCTTCATCTTCAAGGATAGGTATTATTTCCTGGCTGACGCTTCCTTCAGAAGGCCACATGCCAACGGGTTTTCTGCCAAAAACCTGCTGGTAAAGATCAATGGCTTTTTTTACCTGGACCCTGGCATCTTCCTGATAATCATATCCCTGTTCTGAATTACCGCGGCAAAGTAGCGGCATTATCGGATGATAGAACGGTGTGGTCGATATCTCTATCTTGCCTTCGTCCTGGAGTCGTTTATAAAGCGGGATAATCGAGGCAACTACCTCTTTCTGGAGTTTGAGAAGATCGCTTTTATCTTTTTCCGTATAGCCGGATCCCTTATGAACAAGCTTCTTAACGAGAGGGTCTTTCCCCCTTAGGGTGAATCCACACCAGGCAAGATTAAAAAGCACCTGGAGATCTCGCATGTCGGCCGCACTGAAATCTTCTGTCTTTTTCTTTAGCTCTTCTACCCTTAGAACGTTCCCCCTCTTATAAAAAAGATCCTTGTATCTTTTTACCGGAAAGATCGCCTTCTCAAGGTCACAGGAGAAAAAGTTCCTTAAGATAAAATACTTTTCTTCTTCTGTAAGCTCATCTGCGTTCTTCAATGACAGCTCCAGGTACACATCGTCTACGGGTTCGTCCCCAGAAAGGTCCAGAAGCTGCCAGATCAAGGAAGGAGTAAGGTTGAACGTTACCTTTGCTTTAGGAAAATCGTCTAGTATAGAAGCCATGTCCAGGTAAGAATAAGTGGAATGTAGCCTGACCCAGGGAAGATGATACTTCCCCGTCACCAGGTCCTTGTATAAAGGCTGGTGCATATGCCACAGAAACGCTATAGAAAGCTTCTTTTTCATGATTTACATATCTTACTTATTTATATATAAGATAGTCAAGGAGTTATTCCGCCGCGGGGCGCAAAACTTCCAAAGCGGCACGGCCCCTTTCTCTCTGGTTAGATATCCACCTGAGGATCTCCGAGAATACATGCCTATGCCTTAGTTCATATATCTCCAAGCCGTCGCTTTTAAGCGTAGCTATATCGCTCCATAGAGCGTTAGATTTTAAAAGCGCGATTATTATGCGCGGCTTACGCGAGGGGTCTATTCCGACAAAAGTCCGGCGAGCTTCACGCGTATAACCCGTCTTGCCCCAGGAGGCACCCTTCTTAGAAAAAAGGGATTTATTATGTGTTTTTAAATATATTTTCTTATTGTCACTGCCATATATCGTCGTATCTTTTTGGGCCATATATTCCGGTATTATCGGGTACTGAAGCGCGTATCGCATCATCTTAGCAAGGTCCATTGAAGTAGTATACTGTGCGTCCTTCTTGCCCATGGGTAGCCCTGAAGCGGTAGCAAAATACGTATTCTCCATACCAATCTCTTTTGCCTTGGCGTTCATAAGAACCGCAAACTCCTTCTCACTGCCCGCTACTGCTTCGGCTATTACTAGAGCTGCATCATTAGCTGATTTTATAAGTATCGCCTTAATCAGATCCGCTAACCTGTACTTAACTCCGGGTTTCAGACCCGCTACTGTAGGCTCAACGTGAACAGTTTTCTCGTTCGGCACTATCTCATCCGATAAAGGTAAGTTTTCAATAGCAACAATAGCTGTCATTACTTTCGCAGTAGACGCCGGGGGGAACTTTTCTTCCGGGTTCTTCTGGTAAAGAATATCACTATCTCTTATCTCCATAATAACCGCGGATCTGGCGCTTACGGATATATTAATGTCTGCCTCTTTACGAGAACACCCGGTAAATAGTATCGTAAAAGCTGCAGCACACGCTGCATATCGTACAACAAATAGTTTATTTCTCATACTTTTTCAAATGTCTTTTAATCCTTCCAAGGGATGGATTGAAATATCCTTTCATTATCTCCGGGAACCTTTTATCCGCGGCACGGATCACTTCCCCCATACCGATCATGCCCATCT
The DNA here is from genome assembly GCA_049642065.1 of Candidatus Omnitrophota bacterium. GTDB lineage: Bacteria > Omnitrophota > Gorgyraeia > Tantalellales > Tantalellaceae > WJMH01. The sequence continues at coordinate 7,614 of JBAROK010000049.1, forward strand.
CTCCTGCCCTCAACTTTAAACTCCTGAAATACGCTAACGGGTCATAATTAAGGTTGCGCCATTGTATCATATCTATCCCCGTCTTTTCCAGGAACCGGAAGAAGGCGTTAGCCTCGTCTTCTGAATCGGTAAACCCCGGCATAGTGAGATAATTGACTGACACAAAACCTCCGGTTTTCTTGGCAAACCTAATGGACGCAATAACATCCTTGAACGTGTACCCTTGCGGTTTATAATATGCCGTATAGAACTCTTCCTGCACGCTGTTGATGCTTACCCTCATAGAATCCATACCAGCATCAAAAAGCTGTTTAACAAGCCGGGGACGGCTCGCATTTGTGTTAAGGTTTATTATCCCCTTAGAGGTATGTCTCCTGATGATCTTTACCGCTTCAACAAGCACCTCGCCTACCATTAGAGGTTCGCCTTCACAACCCTGGCCGAAACTTACCACGGGATCTTTTACCGCACGGATATGAGCTAAAGCTGCTTCCGCTATTTCTTCGGGTGTCGGAACAAAAGTAATGCGCGGCTGAGTAACAGAACAACTTTTCCCCGGCTGATGAGAAATACATCCCACACATCTTGCGTTACATACAGGCGAAGTCGGAAGAGGCCCTTCGTACCTCTTGAGAAAAAAGTTTTTTGCCGCTGGACACCCGTAACAAAGAGCACACCTTTCAAGATGCCTGATGAGACGGTTTTTGGGGAACTGTTTGCGAAAAACCTTAACGTTCTTCTCCACAAGACGAATATCCATACCCGCAAGCTGCTGGCGTTTTTCTTTATCCACCCTTATCCCGGCAGCGTAAAACTCCCCTTTATACAAAGCTACCGCAGCATAGCTAAAAAGCGGCAATAGATGCGATCCTTTACGCGTTTTATACGAAGCGCTATACGTTGAAGTGAAGCCTGGCGCGAGGAACGCGGACACGGCGTAACGGGGGCTTTTTTTGCCGGAGAAAGGATCCGTATCTACGTAGACAAACCTTTTTGATGCGGGGTCATATCCGACTGGCCTCCTGTCGGGGAGCATAAAGAGTTCACTGTCCCGGGGGAGTTTAATAAGATCGTGCGGATCAAGGCGGGAATACTCTCCGCCTTTCATTCCCGTAGCTTCGAGCCACGGCACATCATAAACGTTGTTATTCTTATCAGCTACAAGTAGTTTTGGGTATTCTTTTTTCACTTTTGGCTTATCTCTATCCCTACCGGACAATGATCACTGCCTAAAACATCCGGCAATATAAAAGCATCCTTCACTTTTGGCAGAAATTCTTTCGTAACAAAAAAATAATCTATCCTCCACCCTACGTTTCTCTCTCTCGAGTGGGTCTTATAATCCCACCAGGTATATTGGCCTGGTTCTGAATTAAACTGGCGGAACGTGTCCACATACCCGTGGGAAACGAATTTATCCACCCAGGCCCTTTCTTCGGGGAGGAACCCTGAAAACATCACGTTCTCTTTAGGGCGCGCCAGATCGATTTCCTTATGTGCCGTGTTCACATCCCCGCATATGACAATATTCCTGTTTTTAATACTGTCGACATACTCAAGAAACTTTTCATAAAAATCAAGTTTGTAAGCTAACCTTTCCGGGTTCATGCCACCGTTCGGGAAATACACGTTTATAAGGATAAACTCCTTTAGGTCCAGTATAAGAGCTCTTCCTTCGGTATTGAACCCTTTTGGCGTGAAATCTTTTTCTACTGAAACGGGTTTTATCTTGGTAAAAACAGATACCCCGGCATAACCTTTTCTTGCTGGGTTGTTCCAATAAGTGCGGTACCCTTTGAGCGAAGTGAGTGACTCCTCGAGCTGCTCAGGATAAGCCTTGGTCTCCTGAAGGCAAAGAACATCCGGGGATTCGGACGTAAACCAATCAAGGAAACCTTTACCGCTAGCTGCCCGTATCCCGTTAACGTTCCAGGAGAATAACCGTAATTTTTTCATGATAAAGTGACCGTTTGGCGGCGAGAATTGTCTATTTAGCTGCTTTCCGGACTAAAGTAACGTACTGCCCAACCAGTTTTTCTATTGACGCAAAATCCTTTGCATCCAGCCATTCCTTACGGAAAACACTCCCCCCGAATGCTACCGCATCCGCCCCGCAGGAAAAATATTCGTCCACATTTTCCAGACGTACGCCCCCTACCGCCATCAGTTTTATACCGTCATAGGGGCCCTTTAGCTCTTTTATGTAACGTGGACCGAACATACTGGAAGGAAAAACCTTTACCATACTGGCACCGGCGTTCCAAGAATCTAGCACTTCACGCGGAGTAAAAGCTCCTGGAAAAACTGGAACTTTCTTATCCACACATGTCGTTACAATTTCCTCTATGAAAGCCGGCATCACTACGAATGAAGCACCCGCGTCGAGCGCTTCATTTAGATCTTTTTTTGAAAGAACCGTCCCGGCACCTATATCTATGCGGTCTCCGGCAACGCTTTTGGCTTTTGAAATAATACCCGCAGCACCAGGCGTATTCATCGTAATTTCTATCGTCTTAAGACCCGCTCCGATCACAGCCTCAAGTAATGGCTCGATATCACCTGGATCTACTCCTCTTACTATCCCCATAAGGGGTAATTCACTGAATTGCCCGACATCCATTATCAGTCGATCTCCGTAGCATCCATACTCTTGTAAAACTCCAGGAAATCGTCTTTTTTATCGGTTTGCCTGAGTTCCATAGCTGCGCGGGGATGCTCGTTAAACATTCCGGTGATAGCATAAGGTATGATGTAACCCCACTCTATCTTTTTTCTTAAGGGGAGAAACTCTTTCGCGATAACATCCATTATAGGTTTAAGATCATATTTCGGGTTCTTGAGAAAACCCATAAGCAGTTCAAGCGGGCAATTCCCTGCGGCCCTGCCGATACCATAAATAGTCGCGTCCACAAAATTGCATCCCTGGATTATACCCTCTATCGTATTCGCGAACCCGAGCTGCTGGTTATTATGCGCATGTACTCCCACTTCCTTGGTCTTGAGATGCGTCTTATATTTATCCACCAGGTACCGGAGAGGTTCACAGTAAAGATGTCCGAAACTATCCACTATGTAAACCGCTTTTACGTTCGTCTCTTTTTCTATTTGATCCAGCGCCTCGTCAAGTTCCTTACTGTAAGCCTTGGTTATTGCCATTATGTTTATTGTAGTTTCGTAGCCTTTTGCTTCGGCTTCCTTGACAAGCTCTATAGCTTTATCGATATCCTTTACGTAGGTAGCTACGCGTATCATATCCACCACGCTATCCTCGCAAGGCAGGATATCGTCTTTTTCTACACGACCTATATCTACCATTACCGAAAGCTTCGTACTGGACTCGATCCCGTCAATAGCTCTTTTTATATCGTCTTCATCGCAGAACTTCCATTTACCGAACTCATCCGGGCTCAATATCTTCCTGGATGCCCTGTACCCTATCTCCATGTAATCTACACCAGAAGCCGAAACGGCTTTATATACCTCCCGGACGAACTTATCATCAAAATAATGAGCATTTATAAGCCCACCGTCTCTAATAGTACAATCAAGGACTCTTATCTCTTCTCTATACATCTTAATCTTTTCTCCTCATTTAATCAGTTAGCATATGAATTAATATTATATATCCGTCATATAATATACGAAAAGCACCCAGCCGTAAAGGAAAACCTCTTTTACCTGTTCCTGGCTTCCTTCCTGGACTTATTCACCTTTACGTGTGTTTGGCGGTACACTCTCTGGCAGGCAGCAACTTCATGACTGACGTCAATCCCGTGTCTCTGGCCCAGCTCCTTGTAAAGAAACTCCGCCTTGAGGATATAGTCTTCGGCATGCTCATACATCTTCTGCGCAAGACCTGGCCTTCCCCTGAATGCTTTATCTCCTTTCTCAATATATTCTAACCCTTTCTCAAAACTTGCTTTCGGCTCAAGAAGCCTGGGGTCGGAAGACATCTTATATTCTTCAGCCATTATCAGATTCGCCTGCAAACACATAACAAGAACCAAAATTAACGTAATTTTGAATATCTTCATGCCACCCTCCTTATGCCTTTACGAATTCAACCAGTGTCTCTATGTGTTTTGTTCTCGGGAACATATCAAAAGGCTGTACCCTGGTAAGCTTCCATACGTTTCCGCCAGTAAGTATCTTTACATCCCTTGCCAACCGAGCCGGATCGCAAGAGAGATAATATATCTTTGACACACCTTCATGTGTTTTTATATCCTCAAGAAAATCTTTTTTTACGCCCCTGCGCGGCGGATCTATAAGCAGGATATTCTCTTGCTTCTTAGTTCTGTTAAATACGTCAAAAAACTCTTTCTCGGCATCGGCTTTATAGAATTTAATACCCTCTAACCCTAGTTTCTTCGCCGTACTTTTCGCGCAATCTATAGCTATCCTGTCAGAATCCATCCCGACACGAAGATCAAACTTATTTTTAAGAAGAAAACTGAAAAACCCTACCCCACAATACGCATCAAAAAAGGCATACCCGCTTCCAGCAGGACCTATCCATTCTTCCAGCGTTTCGGCTATTTTTTCAGCAATATAACGATTCGCTTGGGAAAAAGCTTTAGGCGAAAGGGAAAGTTCTATCCCCCTGTACTCATCCATGAAAAACCGTTCACCGGGCCTGTCCGAGCTCCACACATTACCCAGGTGATCTGCCTTAAGTGTAACATCATCTTTACCTCCTTCAGCCGAAAGAGCTGTAAGCTGACCGTTGAGAACCTCGGCCGCTATTAAGCATTTCTTAATCTTTACTACATCCTTACCGACGGTGTCGTAAAACCCGTATCCTTCGGTGCCTTTATGCAATGTAACGTGTGTCCTGTAATGATACGGATCCGGAGATCTTACGATATTTGCGCATTCTATATCCTTCTCTCCGGCTATTCTTTTGATAAGTTCAACAAGCTGCTCTTGTTTATAGAAGAGCTCCTTTTCATACGAAAGGTGCTGCAACTGACATCCTCCGCAAACCCCATAGTACCTGCAAGCAGGTTCGACACGATCCTCTGAACGCGAAATAATCTCAAGAGCTCTGCCTTTTATATATCTTGAGGTATCTTTTTCCACTTCGAAAAGGACCTCTTCACCGGGAAGCGCACCGTCAACAAAACAGACTTTACCGTCAACTTTTCCTATCCCGCTGCCCCCAAAAGCAAGGGTATATATATTTGTTCGTATTTTTTTTGCCATTTGATTACCGCTTAAGAAACGATGTGCCCGCTATACATACGGGCCATGTTCTATGAGGTTAATATCTCATCTATCAACTGCCTGAGCTCAGCAAGCCTGACCGGTTTGAAGAGAAGATACCCGTATTCCTTGTTCATCTCTTCTTTTTGACCTATGCCTATGGATCCGGTAAGCACGATTACCGGGATATCCTTACCTAGCTCTTTCATCCCTCCCCTGAAAGCCGTGCCTCCGACCTCAGGCATCTTTTCATCTAAAAGTATCAGGTCCGGGTGTATTTTATCGAGCATAGCCAGGCCTTCACGACCGTTATACGCCTTCTCTACCTTGAACCCTTCCGAGACGAGAAACTCTTCCAGTATTTCCACGATCTGGATTTCATCATCGATCACCAGAATGGTATTCATGCTCTCCCCCTAAACCTTTAATCATCAAAACGACTCTCGAGCGGAAGCAGTAAAGTAGCTGTGGTACCTTCACCTACTTTACTCTCATATCGCAACATACCGCCGTGTTCCTGTATTATCGTATGACACACCGCAAGCCCCAGTCCCGTGCCTTTTTGTTTAGTAGTGAAAAACGGCTCAAAAATACGGCTCAGAATCTTCTCGCTCATCCCCTCACCGGTATCTTGTATATCCACCCTAAAATAGTTCCCATCCTTGAACGCTTTAAGCTTTATTGCACCACCATCGGGCATAGCATCAGCAGAATTGCGTATTATATTCATAAAAACCTGCTGAAGCTGTTTTTCGTTGCCGATCACCATAGGCAGACCTTCTTCGATCTCATTCTCAAGCATAATGTTCGACATCTGGAAATGATGCTGGAGTATGTTGGTAATAAGATCGATTATCCTGTACATATCGATAGGGTTTTTCTCCACCTTACCGATCCTTGAATACCTCAGAAGACGATGTATTATATCCTTCGCCAGAAAACACTGGTCCAGGATAACATTCAGCGCATCTTTAATCCTCTCATCTTTTACCCCTTCAAGAAGCGTAATCTCTGCTCTGCCGGAAATTATCATGAGCGGATTGTTCACTTCATGCGCCATGTCCGAAAGAAGCCTGCCCAGCTGAGCGAGGCGATGGGATTCTTCTGCCTGTTTACGTTGAGTAACGTCCTGCGCCTGTACCATATATGCGATAACTTCCTTCTCACGAAATAACGGTGAAATAGTGAAAAGAATCTGGGCCACTCCTTCACGATGGGATTTGTGTTTAGTCTTGTTAAAATCATATTCGAACTCGTGCTGAAACACGTGCCCGCCCTTGATCTTCTCCATACTGTCCGCTGAAAGATCAAGGTTCTTGAAAAGGTTCTGGTCAGAGATCAAGCTGAAAGAATCAACACCGAATATGGTCAGATACGACTTATTTACTATCAGAAGATCCCCGGTCGTATCATATATACCCACGCCGATAGGAGACTGCTCGAAAAGATCACGAAAACGCCGCATAGCCTCTACGAGAGCGTCCTCTGTCCGAATGATCTCTCTTTCCTTCGTTATGAGAGACTTTAGAAGATTGTCCGTCTCATTCAGGAGCCAGTCCATCTTGGCTTTTGCCCTGCCCTGCCCTACTTGGGATTCTTCAGACGGTTTATCTCCGGCTTTTTCGTTCTTGCCTGTATCTTTCTCTTTTTTCTTATTCATACAGCATCCCCCATCCCCGGTTAAAGTTCGCACCTTCAGGTCACAATGAAAAACAGGGAAACCCGCCTTCTTAAAAAAGCAGATTTCCCTGCACTAGGACATGACCCGTCATCACTTGGATTTGTATCCTTCTTGCAAACCTTCTTTGTACCCGTCAGTATAGCCTTTTTTATATCCGTTGCTGTAACCCGCTTCGTACCCATCAGAATAACCCGATTGGGGCTGCTGCTGGTACTGCTGCTGTTGCTGATACTGCTGCGGCGGCGGAGCCTGCTGCTGACTGTTGTCTTCGGTCATGGAATCAAGAAGCGCTCCACCCAGCACGTTAACACCCGCTCCGACAAGTGCACCTGTTCCAGCGTTGCCACCTCCAACAGCGCTACCTGCAGCGCCTGCACCTGCACCCAGGAGACCTCTCTTAAGAATGTCACTTGAAGAGCTTCCGGCAAAACTCTCTTCCAACGGAAGCAATGCCATAACAGCAATAACGATCAAGCATATAAATAGTTTCGTCCTCATAGATATACCTCCTTAGATACCTCATATATTTAGAGTATGAAAATTCTATATAATATTAACATATAATCCTGAAGCGGACAATAATTTTCAGCGCCTAAAAACCAAACCCGGAACGGAGCCAAAGCCCCATCCCGGGTTTAATGAATTTGAAGTCTGTTGCTTGAGATTATGCCGCCGATTCAAGCGCTTCTACCATAGCCTTGAAAGTACGGTATTCTTTCTCCAAAGCCTCGGAAATACGCGTCATGGGCGGAAGAATAAGGAACAGGTTATCTGCTAGTCCTTTACTGGATAATTTCGCTTTGGCCAGTTTTGACAGAGCCTGCATTATCGAATATACGTTGCCGTGAGTGTTATTCTCAAAAGCTATAACGGGCACTTTCAACGATTCTAATTCTTTCTTCATGGCTTCTACGTTTTCGCCTTCTACCAACGGACCTCTCACCACACCGAGTATCTGGTTCGTATTACTGAACACTCTTCCGCTTTTTACGTTCATCGAATAACGCAGAACCGCTACCACTTGTGAGGTCGAATAATAATCGTCACCATAATGTTCCTTTAGCTCCGATTCCAGTATAACTTGCACGCTAGCATCAGGATTACTGTCCTTTATAAGTTTACTTACTATATCACCCTTAGCGGGATCCCTGGCGTACAGAACCACCTTAGACAGTAAGCTACCCTCTTCACCCGTAATATTAGCCATCTTGTCCAGATCGAATACAGCTGAGCAGTCTACCAGATCGTCTGCAAAGATAATGACACCTTTACCCGCGATCTCGGTCAAAGCACTTTCAGTTTCTACCGCTTTCTCGCTGAAATGGGATACAAGACCAGCTGCCAGACCCTTCACTGCATCAAAAAGAGCGCCCCACGCAAAAACGGCTTTAGGTGCTGAAGTGTCTTCCTCTTGTGAGGCTATCGGCATTTCGTGGAAACTACCCACTATATCTATTACTTTCCTCTTTTCTGTCCTGCGCACTTCATCAGGTATAAGTTCCCTACCTTCAGGTACCGGGAACCTTCTCTGGGCTTCCGCATGTGCCGAGATAGCGAATTCCCCATAACCCGGAGTTAATCTTAGCCTTATAATAGCCGAATCCCTGTCATTCTTCTCATCAGGAATATCGACCCAAACAGCACCAGGGTAACCGAGATAAAGCTCCGCAGCTCTCTGCTGGTGGGCCCTCATCTCTACTATTTCGTGATTGATACGGGTATCCAACGCCGTGGCTCCCTTCATCACGTATATGGTGTTGAGACGCCTTCCGGCATGACCGGAAATCCTCTTAAGATTCTCCAGCCCCTCGTCAAAAAGACGTTGCCGTGCAAGAGGTGGAACTTCTGTTGCGTCACAATACCCCTCAAAAAGTTCTTTGACCCTCTCTTTCTTTATGCGCGGAAGATGATTATACAAATCCCTGAAATT
>JBAROK010000074.1:0-99660 GCA_049642065.1 Candidatus Omnitrophota bacterium
GTTCGCCAGATACATCGTTATCGCCGCTGTCAGGGTAGTCTTGCCATGATCAACGTGACCTATCGTACCGATGTTCAAATGCGGTTTTGTTCTTTCAAATTTTGCCTTGGCCATCATTCCCTCCTTACTTAGGATATGTTTGGCAAATCATAAACCCTCTTATTTTCTCGCACCTTTTCTATTTCGCATATCCCCGCGCCGCGCGGGAAACCTTCTCCTGGAGCCCTCGGGCGGACTCGAACCGCCGACCCCATCCTTACCATGGATGTGCTCTACCAGCTGAGCTACAAGGGCCTATAATAAAAAAAATAAATTATACTGCCCTAAAATTACACTAAACTCCACCATTAGCTTGACTTAAGTCAGCTTTGTAAGTGAAGTAAGTACAATAATATATCTCTAATGTAACCGAGATGTTGGAATATAGATTTTATCAAAAAAGCCTTTTATGTCAAGCGGAAAATTGAAAAAATTTCCAGACCCTGCCATTTGGTCTCAAATAGTAGGATTTAGGGCAGATTTCTGGGGAGTTCCCGGAGCGCTAAAAGCGCCCCGGCCAAGCGGAACTCCCCCATTATTAAGCAGCCAGGAGGAATAGCTGCATCTTGTCGTGATGGTCCTTAAGCTTCTGAAAGAACATCCTTGTTATTGGCGGCAGAGCTAGAGATATAGCCAGATTCATTCGAACAGCCGATGCCTGGTGTATCATATTATCAAGGGTCTTCTCTGTCAGGACAACGTCCTCCCTGAAAACAGCATACAGTTTCTGCATTTTATCAAGTATCTTCTTGCGAATGATAGGAAGCTCTTTTTCTTCGTCTTCCGTCTTCTCAGAATCTCTTTTCTTCGCGATAGCAAGTGCCGCCTTGGAAAGACCGATCGAAAGAGCAGCTTCAAAGTTGCGTAACACTACTTCCTGGTCATTCACGGTTGTAAGCCCCTCGAGTGCAACTGGATACTGGTTCGCTTCAAGTTCAATCTCAGAGTCTCTTTTCCATTCAAGTAGCCTCTTTGATAAGATCGGCAATTCTATGGCGTTCTTTCGCCTTCCGGCATTAACCCGCGCCATTAACCCTTTATCTAGGTACTTCTCGAGCGTTGCAGCAAATTTCTCTTTGCCAGCTGCTTTTTCTATATCGCCTAGAAGTTCTGACGGCAGATCGCCTCTACCCGTAAATTTAGGTATCTCAAAAATAAAATTAACGTTACCCAACTTCTCGCACATCCTTATCAAATATGACCATGTTTCTGCGTTCTCTTCAATATCTTCTTTTGGGATAAGTGATAGATCGACTACTACGTCGACCGGTTGATCTTTGGGATTAATCTTCGCATCATGAAAATATTCTTTAATCCCTTTTATCAGATTTTGACTGTTCATGTTAGAGCTCCTTATAGCAGCTTCTATTCTCCTTTCCTCCTTCTCTGGAACAAGCCTACGTGCCTCTACAGCACCATCCTCCGATGCAGCGTCCTCTTCCTCTACCGGCTTAACCGGATCCAGTATTTCCCCGATAACTATCTTCTCCGACTCGTCATCCTGAGCCATCATGACCATCCTGTTGACCATTGCCATCATTTTAGGACGCCCCATAACACCGCCTTCAGTCATCCTGAAATGCTTTCTCATTAAATGCGCTACAGCCCCATCGTCTTCCAACAGATACGATGAGATATACCAACCGGGACAGTTTACCTTCATTACTTCTGCGAAATTATCGAACATCTCGGAGATGACGCCTTTGCCCATTAATTTTCTGTAGCTTTCGGATTTGCTTGTGCTGCCCACTGAAACGTTATGCACGAACACCGCTTCTTCTTCCGGATATACAGCAAAATCGAAAACAAAATCAAACTTGTTTATTATTACAACATCTTCTTTAGCAAGAATGTCAAGATTGGTGAGTATATTATCCGGTTTATCCACTACTATGCGGTAAACTTCCCTCTCAGGGCAATGCATCCTTATTTGACACACAACGTATTCATCTCTGTTCGCCCCTTCCAATTGGTCAACCAATGTCATTTTAACAACTTCGGGAGTGTTTCCTGCTGCAATCACTCTCGGCATCTTCCCGCCGTTTAGTTCTGTAAGTTTTTCCCTAAAACGGGACCCCATCAAACCTCTAATAAAAATGCTTGGAGCTTTCTTTTTAAGAGGTTTGGCATAGAAGATAACTCTGCCGAACACATCGTCGCCTATCAAGGCGCCCCTATGAACGGTTTCCGCACGAACAGACAGATTTGAAGGGAACAGTTCATCTGCCTTGTGAAATATACCGTAATGATTTGATATAAGTGCTGCACCTTCAGGTGAAAGTCTCTTTCCAACTTCCTTCATGATACCCTTAAAAACCTCTTCATCCATCTTGATCGCATGAGCCATCTTTCTTTCACTTATCTTGGCAAAATCTTCTGATTTTTCTACATCCGGAGCTTCAAAAAGTATTAAGTCATACGAACTGGCCAACCCATCAAATTCTTTACCCGTCTCCACCAGTTTGGGATATACCGCATCTTCATACTCAGCTCCGGCCAGCCAGAGGTTCTGTCGAATGTTATCAACCGCATCCCGATCTATATCTATAGCATCAACATGGACATTTTTAATCCCGTTCTTCCTGGCCTGATAAGACGCTGTCATAGCGTCTATGCCCGTACCAGCTCCGATTACGAGTATTTTCATATCATCTCTGCCAGACTCTTTCACCCGCCTGGCTACTGCTTTCACCTCGGAAGGTATAGCTCTTGCGAAATTCAAGCCAAGCCAATTATCCTGTAGCGGTGAGTACACGTTCTCATGCTGTGCAAGAAAACCCACTCCTGTACATTCTCTTAAATAATCAGCAAAATAACGATGATCATCTACCCCAAGCATTTTATATCCCTCAAGCCTCGCTTGCGGATACTTATCCAGAATACCTTCCTGGTTAGCCCTGTAGTATGTTTTTATGCTTTCTGTAAGCTCTCTATCTAAGTCACCGAAAACCTCTCTCTGCACGGCACGTATAAGATAATGCGGGTTATCTGTGTCCTTTAGTGCTACTGAAAGAGCTTCTCCCTTTACTTGTATCTCCCATACACCGCCACTCTTCTCTTCGCCAAGCAGTACCTTCCCTGAAACAAGCCCGGTCCACCCAAAGAATCTTTCTGCAAACTTTAAAATACCTAGCTTATTAAGGAATCGTGCAAACAATCCTTTATATCTTACTTTTACCTGACCTGAGCTAACCATATATTCCATAATCTCATGCAGAAGAGCTACGGGATCTTCTGCAAGATATTTATGTACTGCTATTACTTTATCTTCCGGCGAAGCAAAACCAAAGAGATCCTCTATAGCCTCGTCAAATATACAAATATCTACGGGAAGCTCTTCAAATAAAGCCACGAGAACCTTTAACGGAACCTTATGACGCTTATCTAATCTTTCCATAGCATGAAGCTGCGCTTTAAGCTTCCGAAGGAAAACTTTATCCTGTTTCATAAGATAAATTTCATGTGCATCGCCTTTACTGTCCTCTATTATTGCAACGTTCTTATCTTTATCTACTTCTATGACCTTTGCGCGCTTACCTATTTGGCTAATTATCTCATCTGCATTGTCGCCGACTAATACAATATTATGCTCTTCATAAATCCCATCATCGACTATCCTTTCGCGTGCCGCCTCACAATTCTCATCGCTTCCAACGATCAATAACACGTGATCCTTTTTAGGGTTTAGGTCAAGTTTTATATACTCAATATGCCGGAATATCATGGCTTCGGCACCTTCCACATGAATATTCTCTTTCCATAGATCCGCATCAAAAACACACACCTGTACATCTTTACCAAAATATTCGCGGTGTTTTTTTCTGTATGCAGGCGTAAGGTTCCTTTCTGCAACTAACATCTTCTCGGCGATATCGAGCATGATCTGCCGTTTATCGACCTTATGCGTTTTAAAAATTTCGTTCATCTGCTGTAAGATGGAGGGGTCTTCGCACTTTACCATCTCGACCTTATTAAGCTCACAAGTATCTTCGTTGCCTCTCTGCTCTGTCAATGGAAAGTTTTCGTCAGCAACCGTATAGACTACTTTCCTGAGCCCATAAAATTCCGCAATAGCTTTCGTACAATTATGGCATGGCGCCAGATTCACATACAAAGTCGCGTTAGCCCAATCCGTGAAAGGTTCATCCAATGCCTCGGCCTGACGTATCGCTTCCACTTCGGCATGAACAGCGTTGACCCCGTATTTGCTATGCGACTCCAGTCTTCTTCTTGCGACCGTAACCACTATGTTACCGTCCCCGTCAACTAACCTTGCAGCAACCGGTATGTTAGGATCAAGCTCTCCAGCATTCACCTTTTCTTTCGCGAACCGAATCAGTTCAGTCATATGCCGTCTATCCTCTTCGGAAAAGAACGCTCTTTCTCTTCTTAGTTTTTCAAGGTCATCGAGAACAGCATTGATCGAACCGCGAACTGAATCAATTCTTCCAATAAGCTCATCATAGCCGCCTTCCCTTTGCGCCGCTCTAACCCCTTCCTCAAAATCATTGCTTATAAAGCCCACAAGGCTCCCTGCTTTTCCAATAGCTTGATTTCTGGATCGCGGCAGATTAAAATGGACATCGTCTTTGATCCTCGCAAGGTTTAATGCAAGCTCTTCGCCCATACCCTTAATACATCTGGGACTGACTCTGCCTATCTCCTTCAAATTTATCCATAGATCCATAAACGTGGCATTTAATCTATTTGTAAAGCCCTCAATATTCCTTACATCCATGACTTCCTGGAGCCTTGCAAGAAATCCTACTTCTTGTTCAATTAGCGGAAGCATACTATCATGCAAAGCAACAACTTTTTCCTTGTTATCCCCAAAAAGTTCAACACAGAAATCAATGTCGCGCTCCAGCTGTTCTTTCTCAAATTCAGGACCGCTACGGCCGGTAAGTTCGTGTGCAAGCTCATGAAACAGGCCCGTCAAGACCAGTTTGCTTCTGGTCTTCTCATCTTCTATCTCGTTAACCGCTTTGTTTATGCCTATAAATCCGTTTCTCCTGTGGTCCTCGAACATATAAGGTGAAACATCAAGCATGCCTATAACAATGGTATTCGGAAGCTCGTTAACGTCACCGTCGTAACGTTCAACAGTTTTTTCAAGCACTATCTGGACCAGTGCCCCTGAAAGACGTGTACCACGGTCGGTTACAACCCTGATAGCTCTATCTCCTACTGTTACCCAATTCTCCTCCGCCTTACCCATCCATATAAGAGTCCTGGCCAAGTCTTCCGTCTGATCGAGATATCTCACGTTCACCTGCATGCCACCCATCATGGAAACCGGGCTGTAATACGGGCTATCCTGACGGATCTTCATGCCTTCGGTGTGAACAGCTGAACCTGTCGCCATAGCAAGCTGTGTCGGCAATTCAAATCCTTTAGGAAAACTGCGTTCTTTAGCTTTGTGTTTTTCTATCCAATTTTTGCCCAGAAGGATCGGCGTGGGGGATTTAGTAATACTCCAAGTAATATCACCAATAAAAGGAATCTTAATAAGACTGGCTTTCGCGTGTACGACTCCTTCCCTGTCACGTAAGATATGTTTTAACGGAAGATTCTTTAGAGCGCCTCCTTTCATTAAACTCCTGTATTTCGCCTTAGAGTCAGGCGCTTCTATATATTCCTTGTCTTTCGCGAAATATATCCCTTTCTTCCCCTCATAATCACCAACAAAGAACCTGAAATCGCTAGGAATAACAAAAGATTCCTTTTTACCTTCCACCTCTACTTTGTGAGTATATTTTTTCTTTCTTTTGGGAAACACACATTTTACCGTGATCTGTGCCCTGTTCTTGCCTGTCGCAAAGTCCGGTGTTATCCTAACCGACTCCACATACTCCCAAGGGATTATCCCCGTGCCTTCAGCCCCTACCAGCATTTTAAGTGCAGATTTTTTTAACACAAGCGGCCTTTTATTTTTTTGGCTTATATCTCTGAGATGAAGAAGGAAATCTATAAGTGCTATTATCTTCTTATGGTCACCTTTGTTCTGTATGTTCATCTCTAAATATTTAAAGAGCATCCCGCGTACGTTACTTTCGGTGATCTCCATGGGCCCGGATTTTTCAGCAGCTTGAGCTGCTTTTATCCCGGCTCTATCCAACACCCACGCAGATACCCCAGCCCCGGCAAGCTGTAAGACCCCTCTTCTATTTATCCTCGCATCAGCTAAAAGCGAGGCGTATCCCCTTTGCCCCTCTTGCTTGATCGTCCAAACAATAGCATTAATAACCAGATGCGCCAGCATACTTAAACCCAAAGCAAGTGCCGGCTGATCGATGTACCTGAACGCGATTATAATTCCTGTAAAAGCAGCAATAATAGGCACCGTAAGAATATGTAGTTGCATTTTCACGAAAATGGACTGGTCTGTCATGGCACTGGCCAGCTTGTCAGACCATCTCTGAAACATCATTTTACCGAAAACTACCGTTGTAGATTTATCCGCTTTCGCCTCTGCTGTGGCAAGATCACTATATCTCCATGAAGTTTCACGATCCGTTATATCTATAACTTTAGCAGGTACACTATTGATACCCCTGAGAGTGGCAGCTATACATATGTTATAACCTTCTGCAATATAGTAATTCTCTCCCATCTTAACGACTACAGGCCGGCTCTCGGAAAGCATCTTTTTGAACTTTCCGTCTCTATAAAGGAAATATCTCAGGATAGTCCACGGGTTATATTGAACCGTGCGGGATACGGTGGTCGATTTTAGCTCAACCTCCCCGTCGTATATATTAGCTACGTTAGTGATGTAATCTGGCTGAATACCGGCACATTCAGCAACTTCGTTTAAGACCTTTTCATACGCATCATCGGCCTCGAGATCAGCCTTATCGGCTTTTTTCTTGATATGCTCAATTGATAGAACATTAAGCAGTTCCCGTACTGCAGGCGGACCTCTTGTTCCCATAATATGCCCCAAAACAAATGCCCCGGCAACTGAAACAAGGAGTCCTGCAAATATACAACTATTAAGTAGCGGCATAGCCGGATTTAACCAGTCAAGGATAGCCTTTACAAGGAACGGTATACCTACCTTGCCAAGCTCTTCCAGTACGGGTGCGTGCAAAAACGGTGAATAACCGTCTATATTGGAACCAAGTGAGGCGGAGCCAGGCGCCGCATCGATTGGCGCAGGCAACCCTAAAGCTTTCTGTACAACCTTAGCTTCCGGGACATCTCTTTTCGCCAAATTCATCTTTTTCCGTTTTGCAACTAGCTCCTGGTACTTTTGCTTAAGTTGTTCCAGGTTGTCCTTAGCTTTTCCCTTGTCAAAGAATGACGCTTCTCCTAGATCAGGATAACTCTTAAACAGTTTTTCTGTCCTTTTTATACTCTCTCTCAGGTACTCTATAGCCTCGTCATACCCGGCAAGCACCTTTTCGATCTCTTCGTCATTGATATAACGCAATTTTTTTCGGGCACTCAGTATTACTTCTTCCGCTTTCCGCTGCACGGTATCGACCTCGTTCAGGCCTTTTCTTAAGTACTTGTTCAGAGATATAGCCCTCCAGTTCCTTATCCTTAGCTTGAAAATGAACCTACCAACTCGTTCCAATAACCCTCCGCCTATATTCCAAAGAAAGTGGCCGATATGTATTTGCCGCAGAGCTATGTCCTGGATACCCTTGGAACATACAATGTTTTCCATGTGAGCATGTATTTCCCTGTTTATGTCCCTGCATTCAACAAAAAGTTTTTCAACTTCATCCAGATGGAAATCTTCAGCTTCTACTTCCGAAAGAACCACACCGTCATCCCCGCGTCCCCCGGTATAAGTCCAATGATAATACTTCTCTCCTCTCCCGCAAAAGACCTTGAGCGTGGGATGTAGGAATTCACTGCTCGACCATATCCTTTCGGGGTGTTTGCGCGCAGTAAGTATAAAAGGAACGATCTTTACCAGCGCATCCGGTCTATCCATATTAGGCATGACCTTCATGGTCCGGAGTAGATCGGGATTTTCAAAAAGATCTTCGTACCCGAACCTCTCCTGCAAGGTCTTCAAGGAAACTTCCCAATGCTGGAACAGTGAACCATACTCTCCGCCTGGCGTGTACGGATAACCAAATGTGTCGACCGAACCGAACTCAAAAAATTTCCATTCAGGAACAAAACCTATATAGACGATCGAACCGCCCATGGAATGTCTTCCGGTATTTCGGACATACGCACGAAGAAGTGACGCAAGATAGACCAGGGCCGCATCTGTTCCCGCATCGACCCCATACTCTCCGCCCATCTGTTCTCTCAATTTCACTATGAAATCTAAGGCTTTATCCTGGTTTGTACCCTTCCAGTAATGAACGCTTGGCTCAACTCTCTCCCCAAAATTAGCTGCCACCGGAAGATTCAGTGATGTAATCGCTAGTGGATGTTTTGAAAGCGGCGCTAAGGCCCTGGCCATGCCATCTTCACCCTTCCATTCTGACGGCGGTGCTGATAGAGGCTTAGCTTCGGGCGCTTCTGGAAGCGGACGCGGGAAATGGATGATCCCGTCAATACCCTCAACGTTAACATCGAGCCCTCTAAAATCGATAAATCCATACCGCTTACCCCCCTTAACCAGGTCCATGATCGCTCTTACTACCGGCAGAGTAATTGCCTGATGTTCTATTCCAAAAATACTTCCGTGTTCTCCTTCGCAAACAGCAGCAACAAGCCCGTAAGGGATACCTCTATCCTCCAGCTGCTTTGGTATCTGACTAGAATCTCTTATATGAGCGTAACCTGTGATTACTGCCATATGGGCACAAGGATCTTCCTTAAGCGCCTTCTCCATTTGCCCGGCAAGATATTTACCCATGTACATGCCACGCTGAGAGCTTTGCTCATTATCATCCCAGGATGGATCTCTCTCCCCTGCCGGCATATCAATAAAAACAACTTTAATCCCTAAACGCTGCGCGACCGTTACCAGCTGTTCAAGACGATGCGGTATCCAGCAACTCTCGGAGATCTCGCTTATATTATCAACCTTGAGATCCGACGGTATCTCCAGCCCCAGGTGGGTAACACCGGCAGCTTTGAGCTGTTCAAGATAATTGACAAAACCTTTCTGTATACCCAAAGCACCATGATGGGTATCGCCGATAACCAGCACGTTCCTATCGGCAAACAACCCCTTGAAATCTACACCCTCGTGCCACCGGTTCTCAACGATCTCTTCCCACTTCTCATTATTCGTTCCGAATAAACCGCTACCATCGACGACACTCAAGGGCTTTTCTACCTGCTCTATTCTCTTCTTCCCCCTAAACGCGTTGTATATCCGCTTTGCCAAACCAGCAACAATTCCGCAGATCTCGTAGATGATTATAACAACACCACCTACAAGACAAACAGCAAGTAACATAACTAGTGTTGCTGCCGCCCACGAGCTCAGTTCTTTTCCCGCTTCGCTAGCCTTTACTGCGGTCTCAGCGGCCTCGATTATCCCTGGGGTTAACAAGCCAATAAGAAATACCAACAATCCAACCGGTCCACGTGAAATACCCGAAGAACCTGAATTCCCTTCTTCCGCTTTCTTTCCCTTCTTTTCGTTATATTGCTCAACCGCTTTTATTACATATTTGTGTGGATCTTTTGCAACAATTCTTAACTTCTCGGTCTCAGGATCCAATAGAATCGGTACTCTTTCGCCCTCTTCGTCCCTCCTTATTTCTATCCGACCACCTTGGTTTACTATTACAGTGAAATCTACACCACCAAACAGTTTCCCGTCTTTAAAAACTCCTGTTTTTTGTTCGCTTTTTACCTTTTTCACTCGTTCTCTAAGCATCTTTATATTATGCTCAACTATAAGGCGCGCTGTCCTTGCTTCAGCCAGAGCGACTTTATCTGCGGACGTCCACGTGCTAGTGAGCTTCTCGTAATCTATCCCCCTCTTTCGAAGCACCCTATTCACTTCCTTGCGCGTCTCTTCTGCCTCTTCGAGAAGATGATCCCGGTATTTCCCTTCTCCGGCCTTCTCTGCTCTAAGTTTAAGTTCCGCGATCTGGTAAAAAAGCCCCTGTATTTCCTCCATCGCTTTATCTGATAATGTCATGGGCACTTCGACCAGATGCCCCCATCTTCCTTCAGGGTCCATCTTTATCTTTCCACTCTCATCGACTTTAAGGCTAGGTGTTTCATTAAAATAGAGCTTATCTCCTCTCATTACCAAGCCCTGTCTGAAAAGACCTTCAAGAGCATTTGTATCCATCGGTCCTCTTTGTTCTCTTATGGGTCCGGCATCCTCGAAAGCAAACCTACTTGAAGTGCTGCGCCTTGCCCTTTTTACTGATTTCCCTTGTGCCGGCTCCTCAGCAAAAGGCATTCTCCTGCTATCTGACTTTTTCGGCGGCTTCATTACTTTTGTCGTATCCTGTCCTGGGTACGGCAACTGAATTTCCTGCTTGTTTTCTCTTATATAATCGCTAAGATCTTTGTCTGCCAAAGGAAACATCTCGCGCTGAAGGATACGTAAAAGATAATGCGGATTCTCATCCCACCCTTCATCCCAACCTTTCTCCCCTTCCTCATCCCTTTGCTCCTCCATTATGAACTGCATAGTGTCCGTGGACGGCACAATAGACGTCTGATCCTCTCCGTCAAATGATATGACTACGTACCCGGATTCCATCCTAAGCTCCATGATACCTTTTTTGATCAGATACTCTCCTATCTCGTGGAATTCAGCGATCGGATTCTCCTTAAGTTCCGAATAAAAGGCCAGCAGGTCATTTTCGGATGACGTAAAAGCGAAAAGGTCTTCTACCAGCACCCTGAACGTATACTCCTTGGCCTTTGTCTGGGCGTACCGGACCAGCATAGGATAGATGATATCTCTATAGTAAAACTCATTACCGGCAATAGCCGAGAGATTGGCCCCCAAATCCCTCATATTCATAAGTTCCCGCGGGATCAAACCAACAACATGTCTGTTTCCCTTGGAATCTATCGCCCTAAACTTGCTGTTATCCGGGGACACCATCTCCACCCTCGCACTATTACCTATCTGTAAAGAAGGGCTCACTCCCTCTTCTAAATATTTTATTGCCGCGTCGACAGACGCAAACCGGTCGTTCGGATCCCTCCTGATGCATCTCATGATAAATTCCGCAAGAGCATCCGGGATATCTTTCCCTTCTTTTTTAGCCATATCACGTATGTCTGTGGGTTCCACGCGGGATTTATTATTGAAGTATTCGGCAATATTCCTTCCGTCGTACGGCAAAGGTACTTTGCCAGTCAATGCTTTGTACAATATAATCCCTAATCCGTACACATCAGTACTTTTGTTATATTTTCCTTCTTCATGCAGCGGAAAAACTTCCCAAGGAAGATATTCAGGAGTACCTCGCACATCATTGATTTTAAGCTCCCCGCTTTCCGGGAAACGCAGAGCAAGATCAAAATCCACCAAGAAAACAAGACTGGAAAAATCAAATTTGCCGCCTTTTCCCGGTAGAAGCATATTTGCCGGTTTTATGTCGGTGTGAACTATCCTTTTGCCCTGCACCTTTCTGATAATTTCCAGAACTTTTTTTGCTAGAGTTGCGGCCTCATCCGGATTGAGCTGTCTTCCTGAATCGATTACAGTATCCAATGACTCTCCCGGAACAAACTCCGTAACCATAAAGAAATCCTCTCTGCCGTTACCACGTTCCCAGCGACCCATATCAAGCCCCTTAATAACCCCTCCAACTTCGCTCAAATATCTCATAACAAAATAGCCCTTTAAAAAGCTTGGGAGTTTTCTTCGTAAGTCCTTTGCTCCGGAATAACGTAAAACTCTCACGGTAACATCTGCCCCAGTCTTTAAATCTTTCGCTTTATACACCATAGAATACTCTCCGGTACCTAATAACTTCTCCAACCTGTATCTTCCGGCAAGCATTGACGGGTCGCGCGAAGTGGCTGTTTCCTGCACACTTTTGAACATGAGCCGCATATCTGACAGTAAAGATTCCATCTCTTCGCCACTCATAAGAAAACGTTCTGTTCTGACTAATTCATCAATGACCCATCCGATCAAAGCCTCCCTCAAGCGCACCAGATATTCTTCAACACGCTCATTTTTCTCCTCCCGATCCGTAGCAGGCTTAAAGCAAGACCGCGCTTGCGATTCGCCAAGCAATATTTCTCTAATCGCTACTTTTGCAGAGTCATCCATATTTACAAGAGCGTCCAAGCTCTCACTAAAGACCTCATATTCCCCAGTCTCTGATTCTAGCTGCCCCTTAACATCTTTAAGGTTTTCAAAAAACCTATCGACCAGAGAAGATTCCGACTCGACCGGATTATACCCACTGAAGGTAGAAGACAACAGTTCCACAACTAACCGGTAGTGCTTATCGCTAAAAAGCTTAATTTTTGTAGTCAGTTCTTTATCGTCGTCAACACTCCTATCAATAGAACCGTCTATGGAACTGTCCGTCAAAGAACGTCCGATCTGCGACGTATCTGGCTCCTCGTCACCAAAAAGGGTAAGCTGTCTCGGTTTGCCACGAGGCCTATCTTCCATCCGTGACCTGACTTTTTCTACAAGTTCCCGCGCCTTCTCTTCGGATAGTGACATCCACAAATCCTTTTCCCACTCATCCTCGGTCCAGGCAGTCCAGGTTATTGGCATACTTCTGAACCCTATGCCGCGAAAGAAATCTTTTGCGGACTTTCCTCCCTGTTTATCTTTATATTCTTCGTCCTCGGCAGGATGTACTATATACAGATTACGGCTAACTTCTTCTTCCGGTTCAAGATATACGGCTTCTCCGTCCGGAGCTACCATAGTGTTCTCTTGCTCTAACTCTTCCATGGCACGTTCCGTTATCTTGGCAATAAGAATTTCTCCTATTCCTTCACTCCGGTGCTTTGCGGAAACCTCCATGTAATCCCCTACCCATACTTTCCTGTTCTTCTCCTTGAATGGGAACTCTCCTTTCGTTGAAACAGATAGCCCAAGGATATTCCCAGATGCGTCTTCCAGCTTTATCATACAAACCGGTCCACTCCCACCAGCAGCCCTTTTCGCGGCACTGTCCCACATCCCTCTGCTAAAGTAAGGCTTCTCTTCCTGTTCGAACCACCTGTCCAGCAGACTGCTCATCGCAGCAGAATCATTCACTTCCCGGGCATAATACCTCTTGTTCCCGATGCTGAATGGTCCGCTTATTGCGTCCTTGTGAGAAGACGACGCCTGCATTTGCTGTATCAGGCGAGTAAGCTCTATATCCTCTTGATCCCTACCAAATGTACCCTTACCAAAAAGATCCAGCTGAACAGCCCGGAGTAGGTAATGTGGGTCCTTTCCCCATGTCTTAGACCATTTCTCGTCTTTTGCTATTAACCAGTTACGGACATGTGTCGAAAGGAATACTCTAACAACCCTGCCGTCCTGCGTCCGTATTTCGACTTCTTTCCCGTCCCTGACCAAGCTAAGACTAATGGTGTATTTCCTGTTAAGGAACTCTCCAATCTCGTGAAACAGAGCAATGGGGTTATCGATCAACTCTTCCTGCAGAGCAATAAGGTTATCTCCAGCAGATACAAACCCGAACAGATCCCCAACAAGAGGATTAAAAGAATATAACTCCGGCGGAGAGTTCTCCAAAAGTTCTAAAAATAGTTCCATCACGGACCTGCACTCGGGCTTGCGAGCCATGAACAACCTTAAAGCCTCTTTCGCTTTTCCAAGCTCGGCCGCGTTAAGCTCCATCCGTTCTTTAAGAACCTTATTCCTGTCCTCCGCATCCGAAACAGAAACATATTTCCTGTCGTTTAATCCAAACACCCTGCTGGGTATTGCCTTTTTACCTATTCGCGAAGACTCCGTTACAACGGAAGACTTTTTCGCCACGAAACCGCCCAAACGCGCATATCTGTTCTCTTTACGCTTCATAAAAAATTCTTGAGGAATAAATCCGGCAAAGCCTAATTCTTCCAATTTCTTCTGAACAGATTCCTCTTTTTCGTGAATCCCTATGAAAACTACTTCTACATGCCCGGCCTTGATATCACTATATAATTCGTCCGCCCCGCTGTATTCGGATTCGTTTTTAGTATTGCCTCTTTTATCCTTGTACACAAGATGAGGCTGTGTGTCCGGATCATCTATAAGAGTGCGTAACGAAGTAGACAAAAGACCGTCTCTCAGCAACCTCTCTATCACTTCTGTCTGCATAGGGTAACGCCCATCAAGACCGTCAGGTTCGGAATCCCTGAAATCAAGATAAGAAACTGTCCCACCCGGTTTAAGAACGCGTGCGATCTCTTCAAGGATAAACTCCCGATCATGTTTATTGATTACCTGACTAAGCGTGCGGTGCATAACAAGCGCGTCAACTGACGCATCCGGCAATGGAATGCCATGAGCCAAGTCACTCTGCTCAAATGCCAGCGCCGGTTTTTTTGCCTGTTTCATTTCTTTTACAGCCGCCCATGCAGAAGCATCTCCAACAAGATTTCCAGACATTTCGATCGTTTTTTTCTTAGCTTTTTTTATGTTATTTGGGTTAATGTCCAGCCCGAGAACCGAAAACCCTTTATCGTTCATCCACCTGGCTATCTGCCCTTCTCCACAGCCAAGATCCACAATAACAACCGGCTCGCTTTTCTCAGATACCTGTTCCTTTAAAGTGTTAACGAATTTTACGGGATACGTCCCCTCGTAAGGGTATTCCGTTCCGCTATACCCTGTGATCTGAGAAGCTGTGAATGTCACAACATTTTCGTTTTTCTCGCCTTTTCTCGAAACCAATACAAGCATAAGATCCGCAAAAGACCTGCCTCTCTCAATTATGCTAAATCCTGCATCTATTGCCGCCTTCCCCGTATCGGCTATTTCATAGAATTCCGCCATCAGCTTCTGAAATTCATTATCGCTTAACTCGTACTCCGGTTCGGCTACATCCTCAGCGACTATCATCCCTCCCGGCTTCAGCACCTTGACACATTCACCAAAAAACCTCTTTTGCGCATTAAAATGTGCCTCCGCTCTCTTACGTATATCTTCCCGAGTATGCCCTAGCGCATCAATCCCACTGGGCACAAAATCAAGAATATTTCTGAAGATAATCGCATCGAACTGATCACTAGGCAACGTAAAGGGCTGGTTAAAATCCATTTCCACTACTTTTACCTCATCTGCTCCTGCCTTTATAAGACTACCCTTGAGTCTACTTATATCCTCATGATCTATATCAACGGCTGTGACCTCTGCGCCCTCACTTGATAGCGCAAGTATATGATCCGGGTTTGACCCTACTCCCAGTTCAAGTACTTTCTTGCCTTTTAGATTTCCTCCCAATATTTCTTTGAGCTTGGATACTATCGCAGGAGCCTTGCCTGCACCTTTCTTCGTATCGTCCGAAATGCTTTCTATTTTGATCTTGCTTTCGTCTTTTTGGATCTCGGCTATATCCTCGCAGCTAGAAGTTATCCTGAACTTCTTTCCCTTATTAGGACCGTCAAATATTTGAAGGTCTACACGAGTCTTCCCGTCTTCCTTTCTCGGATTGGAAAGAACATCTAGGAGACGGTCTCTACTTACTTCAGGCGCAACGCTGAGCCACTTATCCAACTCAGAGTTTATATCCTGAAACGGGACCATATCTTCTTTAAGCGCCATCGCGAGAATACACGCAAGTTCTAAACGTACCTGCGTATCGAACTGGCGGCCTGTTACATCCAGGATAGGCTTGAACATTGATTGGATCTGCAGCGTGTGGTGGGCATTAATACGAAGCTCACGACCCATATCGGGATACGCCCATGCGATATTATTGATTGTGAATAGGCATACTATTGCTATCGCGATTATCTTGATCAGTGTCCTGTGCTTCCTATTTAAGGAGTTCATAGTTATATTAATTATAATTGGTTAGTCGAATAAAAAGTATATATATTATATAATAGACCCCCTATTAGGTCAATAAAAAGTAAGCTAGGAATTGTTTTTTTAACGTTTTGTAAGTGCTTGTAATTACAGGGTTTATGTTGGGTAGTTATAAAAACGTCCCGGAAGTGGTTACTCCCGAGACAGAATATGTAAATAATAAAAAAATGGAGCGAGCGATGGGGATCGAACCCACGTAGGAAGCTTGGAAGGCTTCTGCACTACCATTGTGCTACGCTCGCTCTTTATATAAGAAAATAATATACACTTTCTGCAGGCGTTGTCAAGTCCTTACTTCCGCCCCTTCCCTCTCCTCTCATATATCTGCGGAGCAAATATGATAACAGGAACGAGAAGAAACACATAAAGAGAAGCCAAAGGATACACAACAGCCATTACCATCGCTAAAAGCCCCACTAACGGGAGCACCAAAGACCTGCGTCTTATCAGTTTAATATGTTTAATATCCAAGCTAGGTCCGATAAGGCGGTACTCTTTCGTAGCATACATCCAGTTGCAAAGAAAAAGCATACCAAGGATGAACATGTTGGATGCAAAAAAGAAAGCAGGTATCGTCTGCCTCGGATAATCCCCAACCAGGGAGGTGGAAAACGGCACTAACGCAGTGAACATAAGTATGATGAGGTTTATCCACATATGCCTGCGCTCAGTACGTTTTATGTAATGGAACTGCTGGTGATGCATGATCCAGAAGTTCGCCAGAAGAAGAAAGCTTACGGCACAATTAAAAAATTCCTGAAACTGATCCGTAAAAAAACTCCTGACCGTCATGGGAGCCAACGCCTTACCTGTACCCGGCAGATTAATAGTCCAGAAAAGAAGCGTCATGGATATGGCAAAGATACCGTCCGTAAGCGTCGTCAACCGGCTAACAGTTATTCCGCGTTCGGTTTTTTCTCCATCAGTTGCGGTCATTATTGCTCTCCTCCCTGCTGGCTCCCGCTGATCAGAGCTTTCTCAACCGCTTCCAATATAGCGGTACTGGTCATTGTAGCCCCCGTGATAGCATCCACATTTACGGTTTGCAGCTCTATAACTCGTTCAATTACCCCCTTCGCCAAGTCCACAGATGGATCAACACGAGACTCAACGATCCTGATGTCCTCGATCTTCCCGCTGGTTACCGTAACCTCCACCCTTATCACAGTCTCATCATAGTCGGAATGTTCCCCAGTATACACCCCATCAGGAATGTTGCCTATATCGACCTCCTCGAACTGCCCATATGCTATAGTCGCAATAAGAAACATAAATGTTGCCGCTAAGGCGGACATTAATTTTATACTGGCTTTCATATTATTCCTTACCGCTGAGAAGCGACCCTTCAAACTTTTTCAAAGCTCCACCAATAGCTGCCCCTTGCTTACCTGAAAACAGTTTTGATGAAGATAACAGCTGATCCGTGATATTATCCGTAAGCTTATTCATCTCAAAGTTCGCAAGCTTGGATACGGTAGTCTTTGCCAGAGCTTTTACCATGATCAAACTTATCACCGACTCCAGATCCGTTATATTCTCGTAAGTTTCATCAATATTGACGTCAAACTCCTGGATCTTAGGCTCACCGACCTGAGAATAGTCTTTATACATAACCTTACCGACTTTAAGACGGAGCTTGTCTATCTGCAGCTTGATGTCCTCTGACTTTTGGGGAGCTGCTTTTTGCTTGCCGTCATCCTGCGCCATCTTAAGCGAATCAAGATTAAGCTCGCCTTTTTTGTTCTTCTCAACGATAAACTCTTTTAGCTCAACATTGACTTCTTTCAGGTGCACCTTGCCCCTAAAGAAAGATGGAAGATCATAATCAACGTATATCTTAGGCATATCCAGCATTATCTTGTCCTTAAACCCTTTTGGATTGTACAGACGTAAGTTCTCAATATCGATAAGTGTCTTCAGGATACCCATTTTGAAACTTCCGATACTCAGTTTAAGACCCGTAACCCCCTGGACCCCTCTTTCCAGCGATACCTTGACTATAGTGTCCTTGGCAGCTGAAAGCGCTAACATTATCGCCAGCACTCCAATAAAAATATAAATCCATGTCTTTTTCATCTCATCCCCCCTTTTCTTTCATCGGAACTTTTATGAACACCCGTAAGACCTTGAAGAAGAATGGCACCACACTGGTCTATCTCCGGCTGGGCATCTCTCATGCCACCCTCGATAACATCCCCGTAAATAGTGTTAAGCCGCGCGATAAGCGCCTGGCGCTCCTCTGCATTGATACCAAGATACGTCAATTTACCATACTCATCAGGCGTTGTATCTAAAATAGCGTGACTGACAAGCACTGAACAGTCCGAAAGCATATCCATGGCCTCGTTCATTTTCGGATATTGTTCACTGATTCTGCGAATAAACGGGTTTGGATTAAACTTCTTCCCCGAACTTTCCCACAACTCTCCCTGCTTCTCAAGTATTTCATTGAGACATCCTATATAAACATCATAACTCTTTACCGCAAGTATTGCGGCTTTCCTTACTTCAGGGTCCTTGGGAACCTCATATTTGACTATAACCTTACGCATCTCTATCATATCCGCTCTTGCTCGCCTTATGTCCTCCATGTAATCATTAAGAAACGCTTTATTGTCATTAGGCTCCCCAACAGGCTTTCCGATTCTATCCATTTCCCTTATCTTTTTAAGATGCCCAAGTCCTTCAACATAATCCCGAGCAAACTCATATTTGTAGGTTTGGGCCTCTTCTTGGCATACTGCGCTACCTGAAATAAAACAAAAGATTGCAAGTAAACAAAATATTTTTTTCATTCTACTTTTCCTCTTGTTTCGGTTTCTCAAAAACCATCCCGTAATCCTTTATCTCCATGATCTGGGTCTTACCCAATCGCCAAGTCCTTCCGGTAACACTGTCGTATTTTACCGCTCCGAAAACGCTATCCATTGAAACCTTGTACCTACCGGGAAGGTTTATGCCTATAATTAAAGACGATATTATAATGCTAATGCCGATAATGACCGCGATAATAATATCCTTCATCTCTCCTCCTTAAGTTACAACAGTTCCAGGTTATACTGACGTAACCTGGCGTCTATAGCTTTAGCGTTACCGAAAATACCGTCAAGCTCTCTCCAGAACTCTTTCCGGTGATTCTTGATACGCGTATGCATAAGTTCATGCAGTATAACATAATCTGCTAGCTCTTCCGAAAGCGACATCAACTTCACGTTAAGCGATATATTATTGTTATGGGAACAACTACCCCATCTGGTCTTCTGGTTCCTGATGAAAAGTTTGCGATAGGTAAAACCATGTTCCGTTGCGAGCTGGTTGACTTTTCCCGTTAATTTAACCCGGGCTTCCGGCTCGTCAATATCTGCCGTACTCTGCGCAGCCAGATCATATTCTCTTTCCACCCGCCTAATCCTGGCAATATGTTTCTTTATCCAGTCCACCTTGGAGTGAACGATTTGTTCAGCTTCCTCGAAAGAGATCCCGTAAGGTATAGCTACTCTTACACCCTTGAAAGGTATCACGAAAATGTTCAGATATTTTGACCTCTTGCTGCGTTCAAGGATCACTGCTCCCACGCCATCGATATTTATCGTTAAGGCTTTTGCCATAGAAACTATTCTGGATTATCTTTCTTTTCTTCTATTTCGTCCGTTTTGTGTGCTCTTACGGATTCTTTTATGCGCGCTATTTCCGTTTTGGCTATTTCCGGCACTTTGCACCTGTCGAATTCGTCCATATCCAGGAACATCTCTAACATAGCTTCTTTCCCGTTATAGAACATCCCTGTATGGATTATCTGTACCTTTTTTCTGCCAAAAACGTTCTCCACGATAAGACACTCTGGTCTTCCGTATTTGATATCTTTATCAAGCGGACATCCGGGACACTTCTCTTGATTATCCTTTATCATTTCCCAGCATTTGCCGCCCAGGAACGGACGGCCCACCCATTCCTCTATCGTCTTATTCATAAAAAGTATATTTCCCTGGGTATCAACCACCTCGATACCGAAAGGGATCGTCGTCAATACCACGTTATCAAAATCAACGATATCACGCAGAGCTCTCTCGCTTGATTCTAAGGCCTCTTCCAGCCTCCTAAGTTTAGCTACGACTTTTGCAATAATTAGACCAAATACGGGAAAAACTATCATTATCACCACACGCAGATACGCATCATGCGGTGCTACCATCGTCACTACCGACTGCCAGAAAGTTCCTTGAAAAAAGAAAAGATAATCCACGACGGCATCCAGCACCCACATGGACAACCCGAGAATAACTGCTGCCAGTACTATTTTGTGTTCTACTTTCATTCGAATACCTTACAAAAATACTTCCCAGACCTTATTCCCAGTTATTTCTTTCTTTCGAGGCCTCCTGGATATCCCCTATCTTTGATTTTGTCTTCTTGTAGGATTCCAGTTGAGGTGCTCCTGCCATCTGCTCTATGATACCCGGCTCACTAGACCCGCTCTTACCGGATTCGCACCCAGACAAGATCACCAAAATGCAGGCTATACAAATAAGAAATAATCGCATATTTTAATATACCTACTCCCGGCTTGGCTTGCAAGGAACTCTATACTAATTTTACTATATTATACCCCTTAACTTTGCCCTTGTCGATTATTGGCATCTCTGCTACCATAAAATATATTTATAAGAGAACATTCACACCAAAAATAAAGGAGGCCTACCATGATCGAAATACTTCCAAAAAGCCAGGGAAATATTATGGGCATTAAGGCGAGCGGGCGACTTACCGCCCAGGATTATGAAGAAATACTTATCCCAAAAATCGAAGAAGTGCTTAAAAATAACGAGCGTGCACGTTTTCTGTATTATATTTCCGATGATCTTGAAGGTATCGAGCCGGGCGCTATGTGGGACGACGCAAAGTTCGCTAGCGGCCACAGGGATAGGTTCGACAAGATAGCTATAGTCACTGACTCAAAATGGATGCAGTGGTCCAGCAAACTTGTTTCTTACTTCCTGCAAGGCGAGGTAAAATCTTTCCCGGGCGATCAGCTGGATGAGGCCTGGATCTGGATAGAAGCATAAGCTTCTATTTTCCATACAGGCTCAATACAATATCCGCCGCTATTGCCAGCACGGATAATATGGATATGAATAGGTAATTGAAGATCTCGCGTGACTTTACCAGAGATGAAAGAGAATATACCGCAGCTTCTCTTTCTTCATCAGTAAGGTCTTCCCTCTTTTCTATCTTCTCGATAAGGTTATATTCTATTATCACGGCTCTTCTTTTGCGCGAAATAGAATATCTGTAGATAAAAAAGAAGATATACCCGACAACGGCGAAATACCATATCGGCCGGACCAGTACGGGATTCACGTGCTCAAAAACGATTATAGACCTGAAAGCGAAAGCGGACACAAGACCCAACGCAAAGAACAGGTTAATAATCCACGGAGGGAAAACGTGAGGTATATGCTTCATCCTTTTCTTTCTCTATTACACCCTACTCCAGTACAGGAGCTCCGGAGCACAACCAAGCCCTCGCATCTTAAATTTGCTTCCCCTACGTAACAGGATAGTATAGTCCCTGTTTCCTCGGTCTCTTTTACCCCGGCGGATGATCTTACGTGCCGCATGAACTATTGAATACGCGGTAAACTTCACGATATGGTCGGGAACACCATCCTTACTTTCAGATTTCGCTTCCATATCGCACTGGTCATTCACGTAATCTATCGTGATAAAACGCTGTTTCCCAAGCTTTCTATCTATAGCAATTTCGGAGGAAAACCACGACATTTTAGTTATATTCGCGATCCTCGCAATGATCTTAACAAGTGGTGACAAACGGTGTTTCTTGAATTCTTCGACCGTCATATGTTCATACCAGGAATTTTTGTCATTCCACCAGCACGGTATCACTTTATCAAACACATGAAACACTCTGAACCAAGCGCGTTTATTGCCGAGATCTATTGGATAGATCTTTTCCTGCAGCAGAAAATTGTCATAAGGATCGAAATTGCGCGCCTTTGCGATCTCCCTAACCCCTCCTATGGCATCATATACAACCCCACGATGCCCCCATCCACACGCGGGCTTAATAATGAACGGTGCACCTAGTTCTTCGCGCTCTTTCTCCGTGAGACGGAAGGTCTTAGGCTCCCAGTTCCTGACAACCACCGTATAAGGCGTGGCAATACCGGAATCAAGAAGTTCGTAATGAACGGATGATTTATCCACGGCTATCCGCGTCCTGTCCGGGTCATTAATTACTACGCCTCCGGAATCCTTGACGGCGTAACAAAGCCGAGCATAAGGCTCCCCGGGAACATCGTATGTAGCTTCAGTATCAAGCAACGTTCTTATATGCAGCTGGCCCGTCTCGAGCTTCTTTGTGATATCTTTTACGTTATCTTCGGTGACCCGCAGAAAGGAAAGCCCTTTCTCTTTACAGTCATAAACAAGAGTGTCCGTAAAGAGACATTCATTCTTATCCCATGTAAGTCCAAAATCGTATTCTTTCATAATAGATCACTGCTTAAAATTCGATCTGACATAAAACAGGGAGCCGCCTATAGCAACCCCCTGTTTTATATGCATCATATGGACTCATTAAATTCCTAGTGCACATTTACCTTTTCTTCTTTTGTCCAGTTCCGCTTTGTCGTCGCGCAGAGAAAGCTCTTTCGCGAGCGGCCTTGAATCGCCCCACTTGGCGATATGGTCAGAGGCTGCCTGAAAACTGCTACCATCGCCCTCTTTGCTTAACGGCTTGCCTTTCGCAGCTTCTGCGGCGAATGCCGAAACCGCACTCAGAGCAAACACCATGATAAGTGCAAATACTATTACTTTTTTCATTACTCCCTCCTTATATTTAACCTGATTAATATATTATAATACCGAAAATATTGCAAATTAAATGATTATATTACTTTTTCTTCTCCTGAGCGCTATATATCTCTCTCAAAAAATCTCTGGCCGCGGCGGTTCTCGGATCGTCCTCCCCAAAATGAACTCTGCATATCATAAGGTATACCGTCGCCTCCCCCGCTGCCGCGTCATATTTACCCTGATCATAATTCGCTTGCGCCAGATAAAGGTACACATAGGCGAGCCGATAATCCCCTTCACCAAGAATAGGCTCCCCTATCTTCAGCGACCAGTAAAGAGCCTTTTCCGCTTTAGCGGGATCCCTGGCTTCCATATAAAGGATGCCCAAGAACATGAACCTTTCAGAAACTCTGAGATGATCGGGCTCGTATAACTCTATAGTCAGCCTCAGGGATTCCTTGAACAATTTTTCGGCTGTTTCGTAATTCCCGACTCTCATGAGAGCCGGGACGGTAGCATCTATCTCTTGGATTCTTTCCTTTTTTTCCCGCAAGAGCCTTTTCCCGGACCGTGTCTTCCTTTTACTCTCAGATGGCCTCTGTTTTAAAGACTCTTTTATGAACTCGTCCCACTCACCCGCAAAAACGGAGGAGGACATAAGCGCAAGCACTACTGCTGAAGCTACTAGCACCTTTTTCAACATCAATAGGGAATACCTTGTTTCGTTTTTTTGATAAGCCACATAATGAGCCTGCCCAACCAGTATGCCGCGTATAATGCAACTGTCAGGAAATCTACCGTCTTATGGAAAGAATAGGTGGGCCGGACATGTACTGTTACCACTATGTTAAGAATAAACCACATCAGAAAAAATGATACGATGATATAACCTTCTCTATAAACGACCTTCTTAAAAACATTAAAATCCATAACCGGCTCCCTCCATTACACTTAAATGGTTTTCCCTAATTTTCTTCGCCTGAAACCCCAAAAAATTCACTCTTCGATTCTTCCAACTCGTTCTCGTACCCGGGTTTCTGATCATCTATATACAATTGATTGTCTTGCTGATCCTCTTTCGGCTGTGGCGCCACTCCCGGCTGCTTCGCCCCGTGGGCTTCTCCGGTCGGCTCGGCGGGGTTTCCTGGTTCAGAAGGCACTCCCGCTCCCCCTCTTGCAGCTAACTCTGTAGAAGAAACCAGGAGAACTATAATACACGGCAAAACCACCCTTCCAGCTCTTATCAACGATAAATATTTCATACCTTGCCCCTTCCAACTGCCTTAATCAGGCGTGCCCTTGATATAACCAACCACCTTAACACATATAAACCGGATCACTGGAACGATCTTGATCGGCACTATAACCATAAAAACCCACGCGATCAAGGTCTCAACGGTTATCATAAACATCGTAATGCCTACCCTGCCTCCAACATAGATCTCGTACGAAGACCGGCACAAATTCAGGTAATATAGAAAATGACTTACAGCACCGACGGTACAGACCAGCACCCATAACAGCACTACGATCTCGTAAACTTTATCGGTAAGAGTTTGGGCCTTGAATTCTCTGATCCGGGATTTAATCATTCCTGTTATACTCACCTGCACACCTCTTCTTTATATTACAGTTGGGAAGACCGTCCACTTTCAGCACCATATATATACCGCAACCTTTGTTCTTCTTGATTAAATTCAAACCTTGCCTTAGCTATCTGGAAATTGATCAGAGGGTTCTCCCTATCCATGCTTTTATAATGGATAAAATAATACTCTATACGAGACAAAAGCCTGTTTAGCAGCATATGCAACTGTTCGCCTTCCTGCGGGACCGGTTCCACCAGCTTATTGTATTCGTGCCTCAAAAGACCCACTTTTTCAAGCGCCTTATCAGGATCTACATACCCTTCGCTGAATTTCTGAAACAAGTCATCCAGATATTCGTTCACATCTCTTGCAACATGCAACTGATACCTTATAGACTCGACATCTGGCTCGTACACATCGCTCTGACTCCACCCTACAGTACAGCCTACGGAACAAATTACGGCTATTATAATGATACTAGTTATTAATTTCATACTATGATTTTACTCCGATGCGTCACACTTTACAAGGGGTTAAAGGAAATTTAGTTATAAAAGTGAGGTGGGGTAGACTCCATCGTCCCGCCTGGCATGACCAAAACGCGTTATAGTTTGTTCGTGAAAGGCTCTCGCAATCTTACAGGTTGTCCTCCACACACTGGATAAGCTTCTTCACTTGCAAGGGCTTGGACAGGAGTATACAGCTTGGTTTCGTATCATCCGAAACGAAGTCAAATAGACCCGACACAAAAACGATAGGCACATCTTTTATTGTGCCGTCATCCCTTATCATCTCAGCAATATGAGGACCATCCATATACGGCAAAAGCACATCCAAAAGGATCAGGTCCGGCTGGGTTCTCTTGACGGCAATAAGAGCCATTTTCGCGTCGTTCTCGACATCGACTTCGTACTCCCCTGTTTCTTCGAGGATCTCTTTCACCATGTCTGTAAAACCCTTTTCGTCATCGACGACAAGAATTTTTTTCTTTTCCATGGCGCACCTCCCCATAAATTGCCCCCTTTCTATTCTCTTAAATTATACATAAGCAGTGTTAATTTAAGGTTAAAATTTTCATAATAAGCAAATAATATTATTGTTTAAATAAAAAAGAGTCAGAAATGGTGTTTTTTGAATGTAGAGATAAAAAAGCCACCGATTGAAGGTGGCTTTTTTATTAAACTGGTGGGGAGAGAAGGATTTGAACCTTCGTAGGCTAAGCCGACAGATTTACAGTCTGCTCCGATTGACCACTCCGGCATCTCCCCCATTAAATTCGTAGGCGTATTCTATATTATTATCGTTTATTTGTAAAGAGCTTTGTCTTTAAATAATGGAGCCGGCGGAGGGATTCGAACCCCCGACCAGAGGTTTACAAAACCCCTGCTCTACCCCTGAGCTACGCCGGCCCAACTGAAAAATTGCGTTAACAATGTGATAAGTATATCACAATACGCTATTTATTCAATACCCTAATTTTCGGTAGTTACTTCCACTTTCACGGAATGTATGTCTCCTTCTAGCCCTTCATATCTGAGCCATTCGAAGTCCGGACGGGCGGAATGCCAAGCATAGGCCCTGGGGAAAAAGACCTTCACTACATCAAGCAGCCCAAGCCTGGGATCGAGCTGGAGTTTATATGCGCGTCTTTTGTGGCCGTTGATTTCCACATCCTCTGTCTTGACCACACTGAGATACATATTGTAGAGTCCCGGTTCCTCGCTCACCATCTGTATCTTTGCTATTCTCATCCCTTTCTCTAGCATCTTCTGGACGTAAAGCCCCAGAAGAAGCCTGTTCACGGCATCCTTCGTGAACTTGAACTTTTTCGTACGGGAAATCTTCTTAGGAATGTCCTCGTGAAGGCAGGTGACACTCTTTTTAACGGGGTCGTAATCCTGCTTTTCGAGCCTGATCATTTTACCGTCTTCGTCGAACACGCGTTTTACAAGTTTGAGCGGCATGACGTTCTCTTCCGTACTTTTGAATTCCATCTCCGCCACCCAGGATATAGGCCCTTCGAAACTGGAATACACGCCTTCACCCTTCTCCGTCAGTATATATACATCGCCCTCTTTCTTCCTTATCTCGGTCTCGGCTTCCCACCGCTTGCCGCCTTCCATATCGCGGCCTACATACTCCGTCCGGTGAACGTCTTCGGAAGCAAGGGCCGGGCAGCTACCGGCAAGGATAAGAATACAGAGTAATGATGTAAGTTTTTTCTTCATTATACAGCTATTTTAACATGCCGGATGGGCACAATAAAGATTATTCGACGAGCATGTTCACCTAAAAAGAAAATATTTCCTTGCTAAGAAATTCCAGATAACAACAATCATCGTGGCGACCAATTTCGAGAACAGATAGTGAAAATTCACATTTTCAGTAAAAACCCAGATAATATACTGGTTCAGGATAAGTCCCACAACTCCGATTACAATAAAAATCGAGATCTCAAAGTATCTGTTTTTGAATGTACGCTTGTCAAAGACCCATCTAACATTCAAGATATAGGCTGTTACTGCTCCCAGTAAAAATGCCACTAAAGCCGCTGTTAAATAGTATATTTTGAATATTTCTACGAATACAATCAGCGAGCAATAATCTACTCCACACGCAAGAGTGCCCGACAAGACATAGCGGAATGCCTGTATAAAAATATTGTCTGTTGACTGTCTGAAAAGCTTCTCTACCATACTTGACTATTATCTTTTTACTGATTCCGGAGTGGTCTCTTCTTTGTTTTCTAAGGCTATCAGCAAAGCCTCTCTTACCCTGTTCGCTGCCGCTGAAGAGAATTCTTTATTCCCCAAAGGATAAAGATCATCAAAACTAACTGGTGGAAGGATTGTTATTTTTGCCTTGCCGGGATTAATACTTTTACTGCCCTTTCTTTGTATATTCGTACTGCCATCAATAGATATGGGGATGACTCTAACCTTTGTCTCCTGGAGAATAGAAAAACTTGAAGGTTTAAATTTCCCAAGCTTATCATTGAATGAACGCGTTCCTTCAGGGAAGATAACAATTGAATTACCTGACCTTATAAGAGTTATTATCGTTTGATAAGTTTTAAAAGATTTCCGGATATTACTGCGTTCTATAGGTATATATTCCTGAAGTTTCATATACGCACCAAAAACAGGCGTATCAAAAAGCTCTTGTTTAGCCAAGAATAAATACTGCCCCGGAACAACTCTAAAAATAATAGGCCAGTCCAGATCGCTCTGGTGGTTCGGCATATATACGACAGTTTCATCTTTGGGCAGATTCTCCTGCCCCTTAACTTCTAAGCGTATCCCGCCTATTTTTATAAGCGTCCATGCCCAGAACTGCTCACTTTTACGGTACATCTCCCTATTCCCAGGCCAAATAACCGCATCAAAGAATAGCCCCAAAGCCAGAATAACTAGCCAGGCTATCCACCAAATTATTGAATGTATAAACTTGAATATATTTTTAAATATTTTTGCCATGAACTATTGTTCCTTTAATCTTACAACAGCCTCTCTAAGCTTAGCAGCCAGCTCCAAAGAAGATTGTTTATTTGTATGATCGTAATATTCATCAAAAATAACGGGCTTACCAATATTCACCATAACTTCCCCAGGGTGCAGTTTCCATGCCCCTTTTGGCAAAACCCCAAAAGTTCCGTCAATCGATATGGGGACAACCGGCTTTCTGCTATGCTGAATAATGATAGATGTTCCCCTGCCGAACTCGCCTATATTACCGTCCTTGGTCAGCTTACCTTCCGGAAAAATCACAAAAGATCTGTTTTTCTTAAGTAAATCTATTATTACATGAATCGTTTTTACGGACTTTTTCCTGTCTTTTCTGTCCAAAGAAAGAAACCCACACCTTGTAATGTGATCCCCGATTAAAGGCACCTTAAAAAGTTTCCTCATTATAATAAATTTAAACGGAGGTGGCAAATATTTAAGCAAAATAAATATATCAAGATAACTTTGATGGTTCGGCGTGAAAATAACATTCGTATCTTTGGGAATATTTTCTAGACCTGTGACTTTTACTTTAATAAGCACACTTTTAAGTATAAGGTTGCCCCATAATCGCGCCCCTTTCTGATAAAACAATTTCTTTTTATATGTACTCTTTATAAATAGGGCTATTAAATACGAGAGTTTGTTTATAACAATGCAGTAAAAGAACACTAAGAACCAGAATATTGCGCTATGAATAGTTCTTAACATCCCAGTCAATTCACTTCCTCTCTCTTTTTTATACCCATCCAGCATACAACACGGTCAGAACATAAATGCACAATCGTAAATAGTACCAGCGTCACTACTGCGACTTTCACACTAGGCCGATAGACTACCGAACTTAAAACCATAGCCCCTATTATCCAATCGATCTGATCCCATGGAAACCAGGGCCTGCCTGAGGGTTTATTCAGCCTGCGTTTTATGAAACTTTCAATTAAATCACCTAAAAGAGCTCCTCCGCCCATTAAAGCGCCTATTAAGATAAAATTAAACTGTCTATAATCGATTACAGTGTTATTTTTGAAAAAATCGCTGTTAAAGAACAAAAGTGCCTGGATGCCGGCTACAAGTATTCCCGTTATAACCCCGACCACAAGCCCTCTCCATGTTTTATTCTTCCCGAAAATTTCACGCCCATTTAATGTTTTCCCGGAATCAATAGGCACCGCAAGCTTCTCCATGGGTTTTTTAAGTACTCCGGGTAGGGGAAGCCGGTTACCACAAGAAGCGTTATGGTTACCCAAGGCAGCTGGCAATAAATACCAAAGACAGGCAAATATTAGTTTGAACATAATCTATTTATTGAGCTTTCTGTAAACATGAGCTATTCTCTGCAGCACTGTAAGGTGGGAAAAAACGGCGACTATTACTAGTCCCCAAAATACCTGGTTTATGCAAAAGCTGGCCCCCAGTATTATTATCCTGACTGACCGGGGCATAAGCCCAACTTCACATTTTTGATCCAGACTCTCTGCTTTGGCCCTGGTATAACTCACAACCAAAGATCCCACTATTGCAATTACGACCAATATAACGTAATCCGGCTCACCCAGCTTTAAAAAGTAAAGTAATATCCCCAAGTAAATAACCGAATCCGCGTAACGATCAAGTACGGAATCCCAAAAATTGCCGAAAACTGTAGTCTTGCCTGTAGCCCGGGCTACACTCCCATCAAGAGCATCAAAAAAACCAGCAACCCAGATAAGTATACCTATAATTAGATAACTAAGTTCACCTTTAGCAATAAAAAAAGCAACAAGGCAGTTAACTGAAAGCCCTAGTAAGGTTACCTGGTTTGGAGTTATTTTTGTCTTTGCTAAAAGATTGCCCGGGGCTTGCGCAATTAGCCGAATGAGTTTCCCTGTTGGATCGGACATTATAAATTACCTCTTAGCCCCTTTCTTTTTTCCCTTAACTCTTTTTGCCTTAGCCTTTTTCTTCTTCCCTTTGCCGTAAGTTGCGATAAAATCCTCTACCATCTCGCGGGCTGTATTGTCATCGTACTGGACGGGGGGTGACTTTTTAAAATATGCGCTGGGGCCTAAAAGTGCACCTGAAATCCCGTTATCCAGTGCAATCTTCGCGCAGCGAACCGCATCTATAACGACTCCAGCGGAATTTGGTGAGTCTTCCACCGAAAGCCTGCATTCTAAGTTCATGGGAAGATCTCCGAAATGTCTGCTTTCTATTCGCAAGAAACAAATTTTATTATCTTTCTGCCACGGCACATAATCACTTGGTCCTATATGAACATCATCTTTATCTATAGTCCTACCTCGATTCTGTATCTGCGAGACAACTGCATTTGTTTTTGATATCTTTTTTGAGGTAAGCCGTTCTTCTTCTTTCATGTTAAGAAAATCCGTATTGCCTCCGGTATTGAGCTGGTAGGTGTGATCTACGGGCATTCCTCTATCCAAGAATAGATTTGTCAGAACCCTGTGGAGGATCGTTGCCCCTACCTGTGACTTTATGTCGTCACCTATAACCGGCAGGCCTTTTTTCTTGAAACGCGTCTGCCAGTATCCTTCTCTGGCAATAAAAACAGGAACACAGTTAATAAAAGCGCACCCTGCGTTTAACACCTGTTCGACATACCATTTTGTAGCTTCTTCAGAACCCACGGGCAAATAATTAATAACTACATCGGTCTTTGTTTTCCTCAGAATGCCTGCTACATCATCGGTTCTCCCTGGGGCTTTCTTGACAATCTTCGATACATACTTGCCAAGCCCATCATGTGTCATCCCACGGTAGACCTTAACTCCAAGACGGGGAACTTTGGCGAAAATAGCAGTATTGTTAGGTTTTGTATAAATAGCTTCGCTTAGATCTTTGCCTACCTTATTTTTATCGATATCAAAAGCAGCTGAAAACTCTATGTCTTTTATATGATAACCTCCCAGGTTAACATGCATCAGTCCCGGTATAAAATCTTTGTCCTTTGCATTCTTATAGTATTCCACTCCCTGGACAAGAGAAGAAGCACAATTGCCAACTCCGATAATAGCAACTCTAATTTTAGACATAACTCTATACTCCTCTATTTTTATAAATCCATACTGAATCTCTGTATCGATCTTCTATATATTTTGTCACTTCTCTAATAGTTAACATTTCTTCACCTTCTTCATTCGGTATCTCAATATCAAAATTCCCGTCTAAGCTGCTTAGGTCACAAATTAATTAGACTAATTATTATATAATGATAAAATTCTAAGTCAAATATATATATAATAAAAATCCCGCAGCATATTAAATACCAGCGGGGTCTCGAGCGGAGCACCCAAATAGTGTCTATAATACAATCAAATAGAAACAAACTAAAAAACTATTTAATTTAAAGGAGTTACGTGGATTTGCACTTAGGGGATATACCTGTACGCTAACTTAATCTTTGCTTATAGGAAGATGGATGGTAGCGATAGTACCCTTCCCTACCTCGCTGGTAAATTTCAGGTCCCCCTCATGAGCTTTGACAATACTATAACATAAAGGGAGCCCTAGCCCTGTCCCCTTTTCCTTGGTAGTAAAAAATGAATCAAATACCCTCTTGAGGTTCTCCTCCGCTATTCCGCTGCCTGTGTCCTGGATATCTATACACAGATCCTCACCCTTCTTTTGGGTCCTGACCGTGATCGTCCCGCCATCCGGCATAGCATCTGCCGAGTTATTCACAAGGTTCAAAAACACTTCATACATACGCTTCTCATCGATCTTCACCATTGGAGGTGAGGGCATATACTCTTTTCTGATCCTTATGTTCTTCAAAGAGTATGGATGCTCTATAAGATGCAGGACATAATCTAAACTCTCGTTGATATCGACTTCTTTAAAATCGCCTTTACTCGGTTTTGAAAAATGCAAAAACCTTTGGATAAGATCATTTGCCCTGTCACATTGTTCGCAGATTATCTCCAAGCCTTCCTTGATATCCTCCTGCCTTGCCCCCTCCATCAATGAAATTTGAGCTCTTCCCAATATTACCTGAAGGGGGTTTTTTATCTCATGTGCCATATCTGCCATCATTTCTCCGAGCTGCGCAAGCTTCTGGCTAGTCTCTACCTTCTTCCGATATGTCAAGTTCCTTAGCGTTGCCTGTATAGCAATTATCTTGCCCTCTTTCCTTAACGGAATGC
Source organism: Candidatus Omnitrophota bacterium (assembly GCA_049642065.1). Taxonomy (GTDB): domain Bacteria; phylum Omnitrophota; class Gorgyraeia; order Tantalellales; family Tantalellaceae; genus WJMH01. The sequence continues at coordinate 31,994 of JBAROK010000074.1, forward strand.
CTTTGACTTCATAGGGAACTCTTCCCCCCTCTTTAGTCATGCCTTCCACTTCAATGACCGGGGGCTCTTTTCCTATCAGGATCTTCCCCATGGCAGCCATCAATTTCGGCACAAACTCCTTTGCGATTATGCCACACGTAAAAACGTTCTTGCCTTTCATATCATCTCGGCTATAACCGCTTTCTTCTTCGAATTTTTTATTCAGATCAAGAAATCTACCTTCAGGAGTAACAACAGCGATCAGATCCGCTGCATTCTCAAAAAACATATAATATTTCTCTTCACTCTCCTTCAATGCCATTTCTGCTTTTTTATGCTCCTTACGTATCTCCATTTCCCCTAATTCGCGATCGATAGCTACGCTAAGACGCATTAGTTTGCCCTTGGTAATAAAATCCTGTGCACCGGCTTTCATTGCCTCCATGGCTATATCTTCCTCCATCCCCCCGGAAACTATCAAAAAAGGAAGATCAATATTCTTCTCCTGCATCACTCTCAACGCCCCAAGACCACTGAATTTTGGAAGCTTATAATCCGCTATAATGACATCCCACTCGCTTTTATCAAGTGCGTCAGACATCTCTTCCTTTGTCTCAACTCGCTTGACCTCAGGCGCATATCCTCCCCGCTCCAGCTCTTTCGTAAGCAAAAGAGCATCATCTTCAGCGTCCTCTATCATTAACACACGTAATCTTCCGGGCATGTATCAGTCCTTCGTTTTCGGGGGCTCGTTAAGAAGCAGCCAATATAATCCAAGCTGGCGCACCGCTTCGCTGAACTGCTCAAAATCAACGGGTTTTCTGACATAACTGTTACACCCAAGGTTGTACCCATTCAGCACGTCGCTTTCCTCTTGTGAGGAAGTCAATATAACCACAGGAACGACCTTTGTTCTTTCATTGGAACGCAGTTTCTTTAACACTTCAAGCCCGTTCAATTTAGGGAGTTTTATGTCCAGAAGAACGACTGCCGGCATATTTCCCGGTTCAAGCTCGGAATATTTTCCCTCATGAAATAAATACTCAAGTGCATCCTCTCCATCATTCAATACTACAACTTCATTGGTGATATTATTATGCTTCAATGCGCGTATCGTAAGATCAATGTCGTCCTGATTATCCTCGACCAGAAGAATAGCTTTATCACTCATGATCTCCCCCTACTTGTTCGGTATCGTAAAATAAAACGTAGCGCCTTTCCCTACCTTGCTATCCGCCCAGATGCGTCCGCCATGACGGGTAATTATACGCTTGACCGAAGCAAGACCTATGCCGGTCCCCGGGAATTCTTTTTCCGAATGTAAGCGCTGAAAAGGCCCGAAAAGCTTATCAGCATAAGCCATATTGAACCCGACTCCACTATCTTTCACGAAAAATGCCCTTTCACCCGCAAGATCCATACAGCCAACCTCTATTTTTGCACCCGGCCTTGTTTGGGTAAATTTCCATGCGTTACCAATAAGGTTCTCAAGAACTATCTTCATCAAGCGGTCATCCGCTTTTGTTTTCAACTTCGGATTAACCGTAAAATCAACTTTTCGTTTCGGTTCGCTGCTTTTTAAGTCCTTTATTACCTCCTTAGCAATACTGCTTATATCAATATCCTTTTTATGGATCTCGTGGCGCGTCACGCGCGAAAGCATTAAAATATCCTCAATAAGTTGTGCCATACGCTGGCTTGCTTCACGTATACGGTGCAAATATCCCTTGGCATCCTCATCCAGCTTATCTTGATAATCTTCCAGTATGATCTGACTGAACCCGTCCATGCTCCTGAGTGGGGCTCTGAGGTCATGCGAAACGCAATAACTGAATGCTTCCAGTTCCTTGTTTGCCTCACCGAGTTCCTCGGTCCTGATATCTACAAGTTCTTCAAGATGCTGCCGGTATGTTTCAAGCTCAAGTTCAGCTTTTTTCTTGTCAGTAATATCTTTTACATGTTCTATAACCCCCACCATATTGCCTTTAGAGTCCTTAAATGGGTACGATGAAAGGAGAATCCACCCCTTAGGCTTCTCCTCAGAAGGATAAGGCACTACCGATGACTGCACTTCGCCAGTCTCAATCGTCTTGACCGCAGAACACCAAGGACAGATACTATCTCTCTTCTGATAAACTTCATAGCATTTTTTACCGATAAGTGGCCCTGCCTCACTATACATCTTTTTCATCCACAGGTTAGTTTTAACCACGTTCATATCCTTGTCCAAAATATTTATGCCATCTTGTATGCCATCAAAAATTGACTGCAAAAAACTTTCACTATCCCTGAGTTCTTCCTCCGCTCTTTTACGCTGCGTTATATCATGCGCATACAAGTTCGCGTATCCGCCATCGATCACAGGTGCTACATGAACCGAATATATCCGCCCATCCACCTCAGCCTCTTCTACCGTATCCTCCCCCGTCCTAATTGCTTCGCTAATTAGTTTCGTCCATGTATCGGACGCGTTCTTTCCCACACCGGTATTCCAGTTTTTGAGCATACCTTCAGCAGACTCATTCGCATACAGCACTTTACCATCCTTATCAACACGTAGCACTGGGCTGGGGTTTTCTGACGGAAACTTAGCAAGATTTTGTATTTCTTCTTCGGCCTCCTTCTTCTCAGTAATATTCTGAACCATTGAAAGAACGCCTACCACCGTACCATCAGACTCTTTCAATGGTGTATTCGCCCAGCTACAGACAATAGTCCTCCCATCTTTTGTAACATTTTCATTTACACTATGTGCAGTTTCGTCCGCTGCGAGTAGACGACTCCAAATAACATCTACATGAGACTGGACCTCTTTCGGCACAATAAGGTCATATGCGTGTCTAGCTTCCGCTTCCTTTGCGGTAAACCCGAATATCTCAGTAGCTGCAGGGTTCCATGTTTTAACCCGAAACTCTTTATCCCAAACGATCAACCCTATGGGCATCCTATTAAATTGCAATTGCAGATATTCTTCTAAACCCCGGGTCTCTTCCTGCATCTTTTTTATTTCTGTTATATCTACTATCGTGTTAGCATAATATTCAGGCTTTCCTTCTTCATCTTTAATAATAAAAATGTTCTCGATCACTGGAAATTCTCTGCCTTTACCGGAACGAAGAACGGATTCCCCTTCCCATTTTCCCTCATCTTGAACGATGCTATGCACTTCCTCAACAAACCTCTTATAAGATCCCGCCGAATAATAGTCACTGATATTCTTTTTGTAGCAATCTTCTGGCTTCTCTTCATCGAACATACGACAGAGAGCGGGATTAACATACATTACCTTTCCTTCCAAAGTAGCCATCCCGAACCCTTGGCCTGCGGTCTCCGCGAATCTGTGAAAAATGGATATCTCTTTCTCCGCTTTCCTGCATGAGGATTCGACACCTTCAAGCTCCTTAACTTGTCTCCGTAGGCTATTTACCTCTTCTATCAGTTGTTCCTTAGTCTCTTCTTTTCCCATTTATCTCTCCTGAAAATATAAAAAGGCAAGCCCGACATTATGTCGAATTTGCCTTTTCTATGCTCAATAACAGGTTATTGTGCCGTTTCTCTTCATTGCCACTCCCCCGTGGCAGAGAACTTAATATATTTTTACATTCCCGCCTTATCAAACGCTTCAGGCAGAAAATCAAGCATGTCAGACGCCGTCATGCTGAATTGGCCTATCTCTTCAGCTGCTACATCACCGGCTATACCGTGGATATATACCGCACAAACAGCCGCAGAATAATCGTCTATACCCTGGCCAATAAACGAGGCTATCATGCCTGTCAAAACATCTCCCGTTCCTCCGGATGCCATGCCGGAGTTACCAGTCTCGTTAACATATATCTTACCTTCAGGACTAGCAACAACCGTTCTGTGCCCCTTAAGGACTACCACTGCGCCGGTCACCTCCGCAACACTTTTTGCCATATCGATCCTGTTGGATTGAATCTCCTCAACGTCCTTGTTCATAAGACGCGCCAGCTCACCCGGATGCGGCGTTATGACCATCCTGTATTCTCTCTTGCGCAAAGCGTCTATATTCCCTTCAAGCGCATTTATCCCGTCCGCATCAAGCACAACAGGCTGTTCCACTTCGTCCAGAAGTTCCCCAACAAGCATCTTTGTGCTTCCATCCATTCCCAGTCCGGGCCCTATCGCTACAACGTCGCATTTTTTAGCGAAATCCAGTATCTTCGGTTTTGCTTTCAATCCCAGACTTTGATTATCGGTCTCTGCCAAGGGAAGCGTCATTACCTCGGTAAGCTTTATTTCCATTACCGGATTCAAAGATTCCGGTATACCGTTCGTAACGAGTCCGCTACCTGAATAAAGAGCACCCTGCGAGCAAAGATACGCCGCTCCGGTCATACCTTTTGAACCCGCAAGAACGAGCACCTTACCGTAATCTCCCTTATGCGAATCTTCGCGCCGGGACGGTATCTTGTCAATATGTTCACGCACCATCTTTCACCACCATAGCGTTTGATGTCGCAAGGTTATGTGTATGCGAAATGCTCACAAAAACCTGCGACAGGTTGAATTTTTCCATAAGACTTTTAGCTTGGCCATGCAGTACTGCATAAGGTTTACCGTCCTCAGCGTTCAGTATCTCTATATCGGACCAGTTTAGTCCTATGCGGGCACCATCCGGAAGAGCTTTCTTAACTGCCTCTTTAGCCGCGAACTTACCGGCCATGTGCATGTAATATCCTTTTTTGTTCTTGCTGACAGCATGATCCATTTCCTTACCGGTAAATATCTTTTTCAAGAAACCTTCCCCATGCTGCTCAATGGCATTCTCAAACCGTTCTATCTCAATAGCGTCTATGCCTATACCTTGCACGTTCATTGCATGAGTTCCTTCATCTTTTTAACGGCTTCACCTATCCCCGTAAAAACAGATCTTGAAATAATGGAATGGCCGATATTGAGTTCATGCATGCCTTCTATCCGCGCAACAGGCGTAACATTCTGATAAGTCAATCCGTGCCCCGCACAAACCGTGAGCCCTTTTCCAAGGGCGAATTCTGTCATTTTTTTAAGATTTGCAAGTTCAGCTTCGTGATCCCCGCCAGCATGGAACTCTTCGGCATAGCGCCCCGTATGAAACTCTATTATCCTGGTGCCGCTTTCAACTGAAGCTTCTATCTGATGCGCCTCCGGGTCTATGAAAAGGCTTACTCCGATCCCGGCATCTTGAAGCGCTTTAACTACACTTCTAACTTTCTCGAGGTTGCCTGCAACATCCAGCCCGCCTTCAGTGGTAACTTCCTGACGATTCTCAGGGACCAGCGTAGCCTGATCCGGTTTTACCCGACATGCTATATCCACTATCTCCGGATCGACTGACATCTCAAGATTAAGACGGGTAGATACGGCTTCTTTTATCCTATCGAGATCCGCATCGTTTATGTGGCGCCTATCTTTACGCAGGTGACAAACGATACCGTCACAACCCGCTTTTTCGCATTCACCAACCGCAAGTACTGGATCCGGTTCGAACGTCTTTCTTGCCTCCCTGACGGTGGCCACGTGATCTATATTAACACCGAGCTTAACCATTTTATTGTTGCGGCTCCACTACTACCGGCTCTACCGGCACATACACATCTACCACTTTATCTTCAAATTGAAGGAACTTTACATCAGACTTTAGCCCCAGCTGTAACCTGACGCTACGTGTATACTCACCCAGGTTTATCTTATCGGTCCGCAGCTCCTCTACCTCTTCTATAACTTCCTGGGGCCCGAAAACAGATACTTTTGAAGGTTCGATAATCACTTTTTCGAACGCCACACGGTACCCTTCAGGCGATTTACCCGCAAACACAGGCTTTACGGGGATTTCCTTGACTACAAACTTGTAGCGCGCAAATATCTCTTCTGCTGTTTCTTCCTTCTGCAGATAGGAGTCTGTATTCACCACATCGAACACGTAGAACCATGTCGCTACCGCCAAAGCCAGTGATATCGCTTTAGCCCAGAAATTATTTGTGATAACCTTACCCCACCTCATGCTTTATCTCCAATGATTTTTTCTTTTTAAGAAGCCTTCTTATAACTGCCGGAACGGATTTTTTCTTTTCCTTAGGCATATAAACCCTCTCAATAACCTTGCTTAGACTCTTCGGGTCAATATCCCTTGTCATCTTGCCTCCAACAGCTAGAGAAATACCACCGGTCTCTTCGCTTATTATCACGATCACCGAATCCGTCTCTTCGCTAAGCCCCAACGCCGCTCTGTGCCTTGTACCCATAGTTTTGGGAACATTCGGGTTCTGCGTCAGAGGGAATAAACATGCAGCAGCTTCGATCCGATGCGCTGAAACGATTATACCTCCGTCATGCAAAGGCGTACTGGGATCGAAAATAGTGTTAATAAGCTCGCTTGTTACCCTGGAGTCCAGGGTAACACCGCTTTCTACGTAACGACGTAACCCTATTTCCCTTTCAATAGCGATTAAAGCGCCAGTTTTTTTCTTTGAAAGGACCACAGCAGCTTTCGATACCTCACCAAGGATCTCTCTTTCCCCGGAAAAGATGCCGAACCTTCCTATTCGGGCCAACCCACGCCTTATTTCAGGCTGGAATATTACAAGAAAAGCTATAACTGAAATGGCAAGAAGCCGAGTCAGAAGCCAGTTTATAATAACCAGATTTAACCCTTTAGTCAGGATAACGACAAAAGAGATTATTATGAGGCCTTTAAGTACCTGCTCAGCGGCAGTACCCTTCAAAAGAAGGTACACCATGTAATAAGCGCCCCACAACATTAGAATTTCAAGTATTATTTCCCACGACATGAATACCATAATTATGCACCTGTTATTGCGTCCACTACGCGCGCGACGTCACTCATCTCGCTGACATCGTGCACCCTAATTATATCAGCACCGTTCATTATCGCTACGGCAACGCTTGCGGCAGTACCGAAAGCCCTGTCTGTAACGTCTTTATCTGTTATAGAACCTATAAACGATTTACGGGAAGCTCCTACAAGTATGGGTTTGCCAAGCTGTTTAAGTTTCCGCAAATCGCGTAGTAGGAGCAGGTTATGCTCCAATGTTTTACCGAACCCAATACCAGGATCGATAATTATCTTTTCAGGATCTATCCCGGCATCCTCTGCTATAACAATGGCCTCCGCGAGATACCCGGATACTTCCTCAAACAAGTCCCCGTACCGAAGATCCTCCTGCATATTTTCAGGAGACCCCTTCATGTGCATAAGAACCGCACCCGCGTTAAATTCAGAGATAACACCGGCCATCTCAACGCTTCCCTTCAGCGCTCTTATATCATTGACAATAGTAGCGCCACCAGCAAGAGCAACCCTGGCCACCTCGCTCTTATACGTATCTACGGATAGGGGTACGTTAATCTTTTTGGCAAGAGCCTCTATGACCGGCACGACCCTGTCTATCTCTTCGGACGCCTGGACGGGTCTTGATCCCGGACGGGAAGACTCTCCGCCGATATCAATGATATCTGCGCCGTTAGCAGCCATCTTTAACGCTTCTTCTACCGCCTGATCCAGATCGGCATACCTGCCCCCGTCACTGAAACTGTCAGGCGTAACGTTAAGGACACCCATTATACAGGTGCGTTCTCCTATGGGTAGCGTATGTTTGCCGAGTTTCATTACTCTTGCGTCTTTTCCTCGCCACCGGCAGAGCTCTGAACATCTTGGAACCCAAGAAGCTCTTTGACCTCGCTCTCGTCCATAGTTTCTTTTTCAATGAGCTTATTAGCAAGGAGAGCAAGTTTATCCTTGTTCTCCGTAAGTTTAGTTTTCGCTATCTCATAGCACTGATCGACTATTTTTTTGACCTCTTCATCAATAACTTTCGCCGTATCTTCGCTGTAATTCCTTTCCTCGGCAATATCCCTTCCGAGAAATATCTGGTGATGGCGTTTGCCTACAGTAAGATGTCCCAGCCGTTCACTCATCCCGTACTGAGTAACCATATTGCGTGCAAGTTCCGTTGCCTTTCTGATATCATCCTGCGCTCCGGTAGATATTTCTTTGAAAGCAACCTCTTCGCTCGCACGTCCTCCTAGCATACCCGCTATCTTACCCATAAACTGTTTTTCCCTGTAAAGATACCGGTCCTCCCGCGGGATCTGCATCGTATATCCCAGCGCCATCCCACGCGATACAATAGTAACTTTATGCAAAGGATCTGCTCCATCGATAAGAAAAGACATCATAGCGTGCCCTGCCTCATGATAAGCGATGATCTTTTTCTCCTCATCACTTATCTTACGGGATTTTCTCTGAGGACCTGCCATTACGCGTTCCATTGCTTCCTGGAGCTCTTCCAGCCCAACAGCTTCTTTGTTCCTTCTTGCCCCTAAAAGCGCCGCCTCATTGATTATGTTCGCTAAATCCGCACCTGAAAAACCTGCTGTCTGCTGAGCTATTTTATAAAGATCCACGTCTTTCTTCATCTTAACTTCTTTTGAGTGAACCTTAAGTATAGCATCTCTACCGTTGATATCCGGAAGATCCACGACTACCTGCCTGTCGAAACGACCCGGACGCATTAATGCCGCATCAAGAACATCCGGCCTGTTAGTAGCCGCTATCAGTATGACACCCGTAGCAGTATCAAATCCGTCCATCTCCGAGAGAAGCGCATTAAGCGTCTGTTCGCGTTCGTCATGCCCGCCACCTATACCGGAAAACCTCTGGCGTCCCACAGCATCAATCTCGTCCATGAATATGATGCATCCCTTCTGGCTCATCTTAGAAGACTTTTTCGCCTGTTCAAAAAGGTCTCTTACGCGTGATGCGCCCACACCCACGAACATCTCAACAAAATCGGAACCTGAAATACTAAAGAATGGCACGTCTGCTTCCCCAGCAACAGCCTTGGCCAGAAGAGTTTTACCTGTTCCCGGAGGGCCCATAAGCAAAACACCTTTCGGCATTTTACCTCCAAGCCTCTGGAACTTGCGCGGCGCTTGAAGGAATTCAATGACCTCTTTAAGCTCTTCTTTAGCTTCTTCTATTCCCGCGACATCATTAAAAGTTACTTTCATTTTGTCCTTCGTGGCAAGCTTAGCCCGGGATTTACCGAACGAAAGCATCTTACTCCCACCGGCAGAAGCTCCCCTGTATATGAAGAACCACAAGAAAAAAATAAATATCAGCATCGGGCCGAGAGAATAGAATATATTAGCGAAAAACGTCTGTGGCGGTTTTACGTCAAAATGCGGCACGTTCGTCCTGAGAAGTTTAAGCAGCTCCGGATCTTCTTCAGGAATATTTACCACGAACTGCCTGCCGTCACTCATCTTACCGGAAATACGGTCCATTATCATAACAGCAGATACAATATTGCCCGTCTCGTTATTGGTTTCGACTGTCTCGTAGAATTCCTTATAGGTCATCTCTCTGGAAGTTTCTTCCATCGAGGAAAACACCCACTGGAATATATAGAAAAGCCCTACAACTATGATTATCCATACTAATAGGCTTCTGTTATTGCTTGAGGGTTCTTGTGGAGTTTTTTTCTGTTTATTAATATTCTTGCGTGGTTTTTTGTCTTTTTGATCCATTATCCTGTCGTTTCGTATATTATTCAATAATTATAATATCATTTATTTTATCTTGCTAATTGTAGCATACTAGCCAGACGGGGTCAACGACCGTTAAATATTGATTTACAGGTCATTTCCCGGAGAGCCTTATGGATCTTCTGCCGAATACCAGTTCGTCCCTCTTTTTCGTGACACGTATATCCCCAGGAAAATCTAAAGATTTCCCCTTATCTGCAGTCCTAAGGAACTGGTCCATATCCATCCAGTGTCGGTAGGTAAGCTTTTTAACGTTGCCCCCAGCTCTTTTAAAAAGCGCCTTGAATACCTGCTTTCTCAGAGCTTTAGGCTGCAGGATCATGTCCTTTATCGCAACTTTTGTGCTATTAGCATATTTTCCTGCGATTTTTCTTTGCTCACTCTCAAGGAAAGCCAGATCTTCCCTTACAGCATCCGAAAGATTCACCAAAGATCTTTTAAGTTTAGGGTTATATTTCTCAAGAAACGGTAACACTTCAAGCCTTAAGCTGTTCCTTAAAAATCTTACGTTCTTATTAGAGCTATCTTCAACGAAACTGGAACCCGCCTTTTTCAGAAACGCAATGATCTCTTCGCGACCGACCCTTATAAGCGGCCGTATAAGCCTGCAACTCCCTTCGTCTCTGACAGGAGGAATACCAGCCAATCCTAATGGAGAAGCACCGTAAACCACTCTCATCAGTACAGTTTCCGCCTGGTCATCCATCGTATGACCTGTAGCTATAACCCCACATCCATTCTTCCTGGCGGCCTCTCTCAAAAAAGCATATCTTTTTTCTCGCGCCTGTTCTTCTGTTGAAGTACCTCTTTTGCCAGCAGACCTTACATTCACCTTCTTATACGCGAACGGAAGATCCAGCTTACTAGAAAGTTCCCTGACAAAACTTGAATCTCTTTCCGATTCCTTGCCCCTCAAGCAATGATCCATGTTCGCAACAACTATATCTATCCCCATCCCTTTGCGTAATGATACAAGAGCCTCGAGCAAACATACCGAATCCGCTCCACCGGACACTGCAATAAGAACTTTGTCTCCTTCATGAAGCATATCGTATTGCCTTATCGTGTCCTTAATTCTTTTTAGAAAAGTTGATTTTGATATCGTTTTTTTCTTCATTCTGCTTTATCTCTTTTAAGCGCCTCTTCCTGGCTGTAAATACATCCACAATAATGCTGCCTGTAAAGCCCCATCTCTTTTGACATTTCCGTAGCCCTAAGAAATCCGCCCTTTTTCTTGAAATCAGCGTTAATAAACCTTTCCCCACCTATATCCCGGCCAATCGCGTTTATAATCGCAGCATCTTTGTGAGGGCTTACGCTCAATGTCGTCGTAAAAGCATCGAACATTTTTTTGCGCATATACTCATAAGTCTTCTCTAGCCGCATCCTGTAACATAACCGGCAACGTTCACCGCCTTCACCTTCGTATTCCTTGCCCTTAACTAGCTCAAACCATCTTTCCCTGTCGTAGGGGCCTTCGGCGAACTCAAACCCCAGCTGGCTGGCCGCTTCACGGGCGGCTTCAAGACGCCTTTTATATTCATCTACAGGATGTATGTTCGGATTATAAAAATAACCCGTGACAGTATGCCCTTCTACCATCAATCTTTCGGCTACTGCCGTTGCGCAAACCCCGCAGCATACATGTAATAAAACTTTCATTTATCCACCTTGCGTTTAAGAACCCGATTTTTGCTTTTTTTACACAGCTATGGCATACTTTATTTAAGGAGTGGTCCTCTGACAATAAGCTGTTAAGCTACCAATTTCTACAAAAAGAGAGGGGCAACCACTCCTTTTTTATTTCCCTATCCACTATAAAGTCACCGTCATAAAATCTTCAGCAACTTCCAGATCCAGTCTTTCGCGAATAAGTTCTTTAAGGTTTTCTGTATCCTGATACTTCCTGCTTATATGGGTAAGAACAGTTTTTTTAACATTAGCAGAAGAAACCATCTTCGCTACTTCCGGTAGTGACGCATGTTTATAAGGCTTATCCGGCCCCATCTCGTCAAAATAAGTGCAATCCTGTATTAGTAGATCCGCACCCTGCACAAAACTTTTGAGGTTATCGCAGATCTCAGTATCGCCTGAAAATACTATTTTTTTGCCTTTCGCGCGGCAAGAAACCTCTTCAAGGGTTATACGCCTTCCGCCTTCAGTGATTTCTCCTTTTTTCTTCAACTCTTTATAAATTTCACCCTTCCCGGGAAGACCAAGCGCTTTCGCTTTCTCTGGGTCTATACCAGTCTTGTCCTTTTCAATGAGCGCGTAAGCTACAGCGGGAACACCATGTGCGACCGGCACTGAAATAATCCTGAACCTTTTGGTTTCAAAAACGATTTTTTCAATTTTACCGCGTGAGGGAACACTGCGTGGAATCACCCTGAACTTACCCATGGACGAGTTAAAACCCAAGCACAGCCTGACTTTCCGCGCCTCGGGCGCGTATATCGTCAGGGGATGTTCCCTGCCCTCAAACCCCATGGTATCAACTAGTCCCGGAAGCCCAAGACAATGATCCCCGTGCCAATGCGTAAGAAACACGTTATCCAGTTTCATTAAGTTAAGACCGGCCAATAAAAGCTGTCTCTGTGCATTCTCTCCGCAATCGAAAAGACAGCAAAACTCTTCCGCGTCATCATGGCATATATGGATAGCTGTATGCGCCCTTTTCTTCGTGGGCACACCCGCTGTCGTACCTAATATGGTAACTGTTATCTTTGACATATCACGCCTTGTCAGACCTGTTCTTTTTCCAATACCTTATAACCTGCCGTAAACCGTCTTCGGTGCCTACCTTGGGGTCATACCCCAAAAGGTCCTGCGCACGGCTTATATCGTATACCCTGTCCTTAAAATACCCGTCAGCTCTTTTCTTTACAGCAGGTATTAAGAGAAGTATTTTCCCTATCCACGCCGGTATTACAGGCGGATCGCTCGAACCCAATTCATCGTAACATATTTCAAAAAACTTCCTTAAGGTTATAGCTTCCTCATCCGCTACCATGAAAGCCCCTTCCAAAGCCTCATCCTTCTCAAGTGCCAGCATCAATACCTGGACAACATTGTCGACATGTACAAGATTCAGTTTTGAATCCATTCCCGGAACGTCAAAAACGGGAATACGCCGTGCCGCCACTGCCCTAAGCATCTTGTCCAAACCGTGCGGTTCATCCTCACCATAAACCATACATGGACGTATTACAGCTGCGGTAAGCCCCTTCTCCCTGAAGTCCATGACCACCTTTTCGGCTTCGATCTTGGACCTGCCGTATGAACTGTTCGCTTTATATGGAAGATCATCCGTAAGGGGAACTTTCACATTCCCGCTTATCACGGCAATCGAACTCAGATAAACAAGTCTTCTTATGTTATTTCCGTAACAAGCCTTGCAGATATTGCGCGTGCTCGTAACATTCACGTTATGGAGTTTACCTTCGTTATTCTCCATTACCGCGGCCGCACAGTGAAACACTGCTTCAGGACCTATCTCCGAAAAAACTTTTTCCACTTCGTCACTGTCCAATAGATCAGCGACCACCAAGGAAACCTTTTTCTCCTTTAAATAGTCTACCTTGCTGGTTTTTCGGACAATGCAAACTACTTCGTGCCCTTTTTCAAGGAGGTTGTTTACAAGGTTCTTTCCTATAAAACCGGTCGCACCGGTCACCAGTATTTTCATTTCGGCGGGTCTTGTTTACGTCCGTACCGGATTTTAGACACCAGAACGAACACACAAAAACATAACGTTACACTGTTAGCTAAGATGATGGGCAGTTCACCTAAAAATATACCGTAGATCAGCCATAAAGTGATCCCAACCGTCAGGATAATGTACATAGATGACGATAGGTCCCTGACATGTTTCGTCCTGAGTATCTTGACCATCTGCGGGATAAACGAGATCGTCGTACATACCCCTGCGATTAATCCTATAGTGCTTATATGGATCTTTTGCATCTTATACTATCCCCCCAAAAGCATCTTCGTTAAAAACCCTACTAACGGCAGAATCACCCTGTCGAAAAGCCCCAGATACAACAAGCCTATAAGGATTATAAAGCCGTAACGTTCCAGCTGCGCAAAATGCCTGGCGGCTTTTATTGGCAGGAGAGCAGAAACGATGCCTCCTCCGTCAAGCGGCGGTATCGGCATGAGATTGAATATACCCAGCACCAAGCTTATTATCACACCGTAAAGAAGGAACATCCCGGGCAATGACTGCGGAGGAAAAAGTCCCGTCTTGAACACTGCGGCAAACATAACCGCCAAAACGATGTTCGCTCCCGGTCCGGCAATGCTCGTAAGCAGCATACCTTTCCTAGGATCCTTAAAGTTATTAGGATTCACAGGGACCGGTTTGGCCCAACCGAAGACTACCGGAGACTTTGAAATAATAAGCAGCGCCGGTAAAAGTACCGTACCGATAGGATCCGCATGTGCCAGAGGGTTCAGCGTAAGCCTGCCCGCGTCACGGGCCGTCGGATCCCCCAACCGGTATGCCACGTATCCATGCGCCAGCTCGTGAGCAACTATCACGATCACAAAGACCGCTATTGAGATAAGCGCGTTTGTCATTTAATCAAGAGTATACCCTATACGCTTGAGGGCTTTGTTCATCCTGTCAATCGTCTGGTTCTTTGTTTTGCCCTCTGTAAGGTTATCCTTGCAGATAGCCGCGAACCCCTTGCGGTTCTTTATTTTGAACATCTTAAGCTGAGTTTTCGGAATCTTCTTGAGTTTTATTTCTTTCTTTGCCATCACTACTCCTCCTTTCAATCTTCCAAACTATATGACGAACCTTCCAAGACTCCTGCATCGGCCAGGAACTCTTCAATATCACGGTTCGCCTCCCACGTTCTTTTGATCTTATCCTTATTCCGCATAAATGCCATAACAACAGCCGGATCGAAATGGGTTCCCGCCCTTTCCACTACCATCGATACCGACTCTTCGAACCCATAAGCTTCCTTGTAAGACCGTTTTGAAGTGAACGCTTCAAAACAATCCGCTAGGCCAACTATCCTCCCGTACAAAGGAATATCTTCTCCTTTCAGCCCTCGGGGATATCCTTTGCCGTCAAAACGTTCGTGATGCGTAAGCGCAATGACGCTGCAAGCTTTCATTATCGGGCTTTTAGCGTTACGGAATATCCTTGCGCCGGCTTCAGAATGTTTCATTACCACATATCTCTCTTCGGACGTCAGTTTCCCTTTCTTTTTAAGGATAGAATCGGGCAATGTTATCTTGCCGATATCATGCATGGGACTTGCATGTCGGATTATATCGACCTCTCTTGGGGAAAGCTCCATCTCCTCGGCAATAATAGCACTGTAATCGGCTATACGTACCAGATGCACACCTGTCGAAGCATCCCTGGACTCGGCTATGAGCGCCAGGCGAAAGATCATCTCCAGGTTTGATTCCTTAAGTTCACTATACGCTTTTTCTAGCTTTCCGTAGGCAGAGTGTATCTCCTGCTTGTAACTTTCATCAGCCCTATTTATCATATTTTTTTCAAAGTTTACTTCCCGCCCATTCCTTTAAGGTACTTATAATAATCGCCGTCGGTGGTAAGTATCACTGTAGTGCCCACTCCGACCGTGTCCTTATAAGTCTCAAGCGTTTTGAGGAAAGAATAGAACTCAGGATCTTTACTGTACGAGTCGGCATATATCGTGATAGCTTCGGCATCTGCCTTACCACGTATACCTTGAGCAGTCTTGTACGCTTCTGACGATATAAGTTTGAGTTCCTTTTCCTTCTGGCCCATTATCTCGGCGCTTTTACCTCTACCCTCTGAACGGTACTGTTCCGCGGCACGTTTCCTCTCGGATATCATCCTCTCGTAAACCTTCTGGCCGACCTCTTCAACGTAATTTATCCTTTTGATCCTGACATCCACTAACTCGATACCGTACTGAGGTACAAGTTCCTGCGCGCGATTAAGTATCTCACTTTCCAGTTTAGAGCGGCCGGTCACTATTTTCTCCAGCGCTTCTTCTGCGATCGCGGTTATCTCAGACGGGCTTACAGTCTCGAGAATGCGGTTAGAGTCCCTGATAGTTTCGACAAGCGGGTAACTTGTTATCACGTCCCTGGTAGCTGAGTTTATGATATCATCCAGCCTGCCGTGTGCTCCCCTTTCGGTGCCTACCGACTGCAGGAACTTTAAAGCGTCTTTTATCTTCCAACGTGCCGTTGTATCCACCCAGATATACTTCTTGTCTCTGGTTGGTATCTGGTTTGGATCACCGTCCCAGTCAAGCAGGCGTTTGTCAAAATAATGAGCGACCTGGATAAACGGTATCTTAAAATTAAGACCCGCCTGTGTAATAGGTTTTCCTACCGGCTTCCCGAACTGCGTTATAACAACTTGCTTAGTCTCGTTGACTATATACACAGCGCCCGACAAGAAGGTGATTGCTACTACGATAGCAAGGGTTACGATTATATTTGAGGCTCTTTTTATCATTGTTGCCCTCCTTTTTCACCAAGTTTTAAAAGCGACAGTATTGATGTCTGCTGTGGATCGATAACATATTTACTGTCCACTTGCGGCAACACTGTCGACATCGTCTCCAGGTACAAACGTTTCTTTGTTATTTCGGGAGCTTTCTTATACTCCTCCCACGTCATAAGGAACCTTTCCGATTCCCCTTTAGAGCGGTTTACCTTATCCAATGCGTACCCCTCAGCCTGGCTTATAGTCCTGTGTGCCTCACCTTTAGCCCGCGGTATAGCTTTGTTATAAGCTTCCCACGCTTCGTTTATCATTCTTTCACGTTCCTGCTTGGCCTCATTGACCTCGTTAAAGGCGGGTTTCACCTTATCAGGCGGGTTAACATCAAGCAGTTTCACTGTAACAATGGCAATACCTGTCTGATATTTGTCCATAAGATCCTGAAGCTCCAGCTGCGCCTGGTGAGCGATCTCTTGTCTTTTTGTAGTCAAGACCTCATCTACGGTATCATTACCCACAAGTCTGCGCATTACCACTTCGGACATCGCCCTGACGTTACCTACGGGATCTTTTGTCCTAAACATAAGCTTAACGGGATCGCTGACCCTGAACTGGACGATCCACCGCACGTCCAGTATGTTGAGGTCCCCCGTGAGCATAAGCGATTCTTCCGGGAACTTACGTGGAGCGTAAACGCTTCTCACCCCGGGACGGGCCGTCCTGAACCCAAACTCCTCTTTGAATATCTTTTTGACCTTTATAGGAGTGACTTTCTCAACTCCGAAAGGCAACTTAACGTGTAGCCCAGGCTCGGTAGTCCTCACATACCGACCGAACCGCTGCACAACACCGACCTCGTCCGGTCCGATAGAATATATCGTCCCCTGCAGCGCAAAGATAATAAGTACAACAACCGCAACGACCGGTAAATACTTGCTGTACTCCTTGCCCTTCTGTTTCATTTTTTCCGCTTCGACCTTGAAAAGGTCTTCGGGTGATCTAAAATCAGCCATGCCTACCTCCTTATTTCTCGTTTATTTTAAAACCCTGAAAGATTGTATACTTCTGCGACTTTTCGACGAGTCCCTGTATACCTGCCTTAAAGACCATGTGTATACCTCGCCGTTTTTAAATAAATCTGTTTTCACCGCGAGCTGGTGTTTGCCGGCAGAAACGCGCTCCTTAAAAATCAAGGTGGCTTCCAGCATATCGTACCCTTTATACAGCCTGAAATCGTAATATCTTCGCTGCAGCCTGTCGCCTTCGTGCGGGCTCCACACGAATTCCATGTCACTCTTGCCTGTAAGCTGAACTTTGTCAGACGAGGGAGATACAAGCCTGGGGCTTGGAGCAAACCCCATTGCTACCCTGCAACCATGAAACGCTTCGCTCGTAGAAGCTGCTGAAATGAAAATAACCGTTATAACGGCCAGAATCAGTATCCTTTTTACCATGGTGTCCCCTGATATCAGATAAATAAGATTATAATATTATATTACAAAACCTCTTCTGATACCATACTGAAATGAACAAGAAGTGCCGATCTAATAAAAGATCCGGCTCTCGTATCAGCCGGATCTTTTATTAAAAGTGGTAGCGGGGGGCGGACTCGAACCGCCGACAACACGGGTATGAGCCGTGCGCTCTAACCAGCTGAGCTACCCCGCCATTGCCACACTGACAAATTGAAATTCATTATATTGTAAAGAACATGCTTTGTCAATCAGCGCATCAAGCTATTCCAGCACCTCTTCTATCCACCCACCGCCGGCAACAATCTCTCCGTCATAGAACACCGCGGCCTGGCCGGGTGTCGGTGCAAATTGCGGTTCGGCAAACTCAACTATCGCTTCGTCCTCTCCCCAAGGCGTTATAACCGCCTTCTCTTTCTTGCCGTTATAACGTATCCTAGTTTCGTACCGTCTCTGTTTATCAAGTCTTTCTATAGCAAGCCAGTTAAACCCGCCTACTCGCATCTTTGAGTTCATAGCCTGACTTTTTCCGCCGACAGTGATCGTATTGTTCTCCGCATCTATTTTGAGAACATATACGGGATTGGGCATTGCAAGCCCCAGACCACGCCTTTGCCCTACAGTATAAGAAGCTATACCCTTATGTTTTCCTACGACCTTCCCAGAAACATCAAGTATATCTCCCGGAGAAAAGGCCTCAACACCTAGCTTGCTGAGATAATCCCTGTAATCCCCTTCGGCAGTCGCAAAACATATATCCTGGCTTGACTTGCGCCACGCGGACATAAAGTTCTGATCAATAGCAACGTCCCTGACCTCTTCCTTCACCATCTCCCCCAGAGGAAATTCTATGAACGGCAGTTCGTCCCTGGGTATATCATAAAGAAAATACGACTGGTCGCGCCATTTATCTTTGGCCTCGGCAAGAAAATGTTTCCCGTCTTTTTCTATAACCCGGGCATAATGCCCGGTAGCAATCCTTTCGGCTCCAAGTTCACGTGCTTTTTGCAGCAGGAAACCGAACTTTATCTTACTGTTACAATAGATACAAGGGTTAGGCGTCCTGCCATTGGCATATTCTTCGGCGAAATACTTTTTAACGACATCCGCAAACTCCCGGGAAAGATCGATCACATAATACGGGATCCCCAGGTCCTCTGCGACGCTGCGCGCGTATTGTATGGCGGCAAGGGAACAACAAAGCTTTTCGCCTTCTGCGCCACATTCTTCTTTAGGCCACGTTTTGATGGTCGCGCCTATGACGTCATATCCATCTTTCTTGAGCTTCAGGGCCGCAACGCTCGAATCTACGCCTCCTGACATAGCCACTACTATCCGCATTATCATTTCTCCATAATATATTTTTTTGCTCCGCTGGAAAAACTCACCGTATGGTGTTTCCCCGGACAATACACTGTAATAACCTCAATATCACTGAGAGATTCTGAAAGTTTCAGCGCCCTTTCAATTCCCATTGCCATCATACCAGTCGCCAGCGCATCCGCTTCTGTACACGAGGACGCCAATACCGTAACGCTGGTAGACCGCTCCTTTACGGCATTATCGGTAATAGGATCGATGATATGTGATATCGCCTCGCCCGTTCTTTCGTCAAAGATAACGTTCTCGTAATCCCCGCTCGTTGCAACTGCTATATCTTCAAGATAAAGTGTTGCTACTATATTGCTCGCACTGGGTTTACGAATGCCTATCTTCCATGGTCCGCCTTTTTCCCTTTTGCCGCAATACAGGTCGCCACCAGCATTGACCATTACCCCGCCCAACCCTTTACTCCTGAAAAAAGCGACCATGCGATCAACGATATATCCTTTAGCAATACCTGAAAGGTCTATCCAGGCTCCCTTGTTGAGGCTGATAGTTTCACTATCAGCCTCAAGCTCAACGTTCTCGTACCCTACCCCGTCAAAAGTATCAGGGATCTTTGCAAGTAGCTCTTTAGGCATATCACTGTAAAACCCGTCTGCCTTCATAACAGGAGCAACTGTTATATCGAATTCCCCTCCGGTAATATTACTTATCCTCTTCGCTTCTTTTATCAGGTTAAAAAGTTCCGGGGAGACTTTTGCTTTACCGGTTTCGTTAAGTTTATTTACCTCGCTTTTTGGGTCGAACGCACTGAAACTCTCCTCAAGGTCCCGGGCAAGTTCCATCGCTCCGTCAATCGCGCTTTTTACCTCGCTTTCTGGACGACCGGGCGCGGATACCTTCACCTGCACGAACGTACCCATCAATGGTTCTACACGTGAATAATCTTTCGGATGGCTTATCCTTGAACAACCCGATACGAATAGAACAAGCACCGCTATGCAAATAACCCTTAATCTGGGACTTCTCATAAGCTAACTTAACTCTATATTATGCTTTTGAACACTCGCTCCACGTAAACATACTTCTCTATCATGTCTATCGCAAGCTTAACCTTGTTCTTGTCTCTTGACTTGATCTTTACCGTGAGGTCATGTACCCGTGAAGCCACATCGTAGGTATCGTGCCGGCACGTCAGCGTGGGAATATCCGTGCTTTTAAGAGCATTATATATCCTGCGTTTCGGGGTGAGTCCCCCCGAAAGTATAAGCCCCGCTACCCTCTTGGGAGCTTTAAAACGACCGGTGTGTATCTTTATCACAAGACTTATCAGATCACCCCTGTTGCCCGGAGTTATCATCAAAGAATCGTCCTCGATGAAATGAGCGGCTTCTTTTACTTCCATGGCCCCCACTAGAATCTTCCTCATTTGTCTTCCGAGATATTTTTCGCCACACAGAACGTGCATATCAAGCTCTTCCTTGAAATCCTGCATAGTAGGTATATCAAGGAGCTCAACGTACGGTATTACCCCCAAAATCGGTATCCCCAGCCTGTCCAGACCTTTCCGCACGTAAGTGTTCACTTTATCGTACTTATGCGGAAGCACTTTGTTTATTACCACGCCTGCTAGTTTGACGCCCATTTTATCGAATAGGGATTTATTTACGGTAATTTCATCAATGGGATTCCCTATTCCCCCGGGGGCTACGAGTATGACCTGCGAATCGAGCATTTTTGCAACAGCTGCGTTAGACAAGTCGAATACCGAGCCTACTCCCGCATGCCCAGTACCCTCTATGATAACTATATCCTTGCCTTCAGCTACACTGTTAAAAGCCTCTTTGATCCTGGCAGAAGAATCCCCGGTAATCCTGCCGTCCAGAAACTTTTCCGTGTATCCCCGTTCTACAGCAATAGGCGACATATCCTGAATAGGAGCATCTAAATTGAAGATACGTTCCATAAGAACCGCATCCTCATCCACCTTATTACCTTTCTCTACCAGGTAACGCTGCCCGACCGGTTTTATAAACCCAATTTTTTTGGAATGTTTCCTAAGTGTGGCGAGAAGACCTAGAGAAACCGTGGTCTTCCCTACGTTCTGTCTTGTTGCGGCTATAAAGATACGTTTTGTACGCTTTATACCGAATATTTTTTCCCAGGTTTCTATGTAGGATTTCATAGTGAACTGCTAATTAGAAAGAATGTTCTTCGTCAGGGAAAGATCCCTCTTCGGTCTCTTTCTTGAAGGTCGAGACCGCTTCCCGTATCGTTTTGTTTATATCCGCGTATCGTTTCACGAACTTGGGAGTGAACTTATCGTAATATCCTATCATGTCATACGTAACAAGTACCTGGCCATCACAAAGCTGTCCCGCCCCTATACCGATAGTAGGCACTCTCAACTTAGCTGTTATCTTGCCAGCCAGATCACTAGGCACACATTCCAGGATGATGGCAAAACATCCCGCTTTTTCAAGAAGAACGGCATCTTCAGCGATCGTTTTAGCGGCGTCCGGATCCTTACCCTGTACTTTATACCTACCGATTTTATTGATACTCTGAGGAGTCAGTCCGATATGTCCCAAGACCGGTATGCCAACATCCACCATAGCCTTAATACGTGAACAGGTTTCCCTACCGCCTTCGATCTTCACCGCTTCGCATCCAGCTTCCTGGACAAACCTCCCAGCGTTTCTTACCGCATCCTCATCACTGGCTTGATACGACATGAATGGCATATCCCCTATCAAAAAAGCGCGTTTGACACCTCTGCGCACAGCCTTGCAATGATGTATCATCTCGTCCATGGTAACGCTTACGGTGGAATCATATCCCAAGACTACCATCCCCACCGAATCTCCTACAAGAACAGCGTCTATCCCGGCCGAATCCACAATACCCGCCATAGGGCAATCATAAGCGGTAAGCATGGTTATTTTTTCGCCATCATCTTTTTTCCGCTTAAAATCCAGTATTGTGACCTTATCTAGCGACATATTAAACTATCCCTGTCAGGTAATCGATAAAATCCACGGTTATAGGACACAGGTAAACATGAGAATTCTCGGCATTTGACCTAATTAAAACTTCTTTCGCAAAAGTCTGGTTCCATCCCATGGTACATACAAAATCTTCCGGGAACACTACGCCATTCTTGGTCTCCCAGTATTTCTTTGATGATTCTCTGATCACTGGAGCTAACCCCCAGAAAACATGCGTGTCATTCAGCTCTTTCGCCCAGGACTCCAAAAGCTCAAGATCAAAGAAAGGTTGCGTAAAGAATCCATCCGCTCCAGCTTTTCTTTTTTCTTCCACATACACCATCTCTTCAGCAAAAGTCGTTCTCCACTGGTCTACTCCTGCATAAACCGTCATCTCCGGCATCTCTTCTTTTATCTTCTTGATAAGCTCTACCGAAGTACAAGGGTTCTCGCTCTGGGAAACAATCTCAGGGTTGTCCCCCAGTATAACAAGCACTTCTGTAATATTATTCTCAACGAAAAAGTCTTTGCAAGAGAGCGGTTCTTCTCTATTTATTGAAACCGCCCGGATATGTGGAATGATATTCGAAAAATATGGAGCTGCGACTTTACAGGCTTCAGGGATCCTGACATCGAATTTAAGGATGTCCGGAATGTTCAGCGTATCCACACAGGGAAACTGTTCCCTAACCGTACGCAGCTCTTCCGCGAACAATTCTTCAGTACGTGGTACTAATTCCAGAGATATCCTGCCCATCTATATTCCTTCTCAGCTATGCTGGTTCCTGTAAGCCCTGGAGACGTTACGCATAAGTATAGACACGGTGACCGGCCCCACACCCCCGGGTACCGGAGTTATTATAGAAGCTTTTTCCACAACCTCGGAGAATTTCACGTCCCCTACTATACCTGCGGCTGTCTTATTAATACCTACGTCAATTACCGCAGCTCCGTCTTTGACCCAGTCACCCTTCACCAGTTCTGCCTTACCCACCGCCACTACAAGCACATCGGCTCTTCTTGCGTGAGAAGCCAGATCTCCCTTTTCATACGTACCGATATGACACACCGTAGTAGTAGCCATCTCATTAAGCATCATCATGCTCAAGGGTTTGCCTACTATCGCTGAATGTCCTATTATCACAACTTCTTTGCCGTAAAATTCTATTTGCTGCATACGCAGCATCTTCATTATCGCCCCGGGAGTGCATGGTACTATATCGGCCTCTTTACGTAATATCTTGCCCAGGTTGAACGTATGGATACCTTCTGCGTCTTTTTCCGGTCTGATACTGGCTACCACACTGTCGTGCTGAATACCTTCCGGCAATGGCTTCTGGACGATTATGGACGTTACCGTCTCATCGGCATTAAGCTCCGCTATCTTTACAAACAACTCATCCTTAGAGATACCCGCATCCATCTCATGCGAAGCGAACTCTATACCTACGAGCTCGGCCGCTTTCTTCTGCATATTAACATATATTTCCGCGTCCCCGCTGCTACCGACCAGAACAGATGCGAGCTTCGGCGCCCTCCCAACAGAGAACTCTAAATCCTGTATGTTCTTTTTGACCTTGTCGTTGATCGCCAAAGCGATCTCTCTACCGTCAATGATCTTGGACATACTAAATTCCTTCGGGGTTCATGACATCATTTACTTGATGAGACACTTTCATCCAGATGTTTTCAATGTCTTTCCTCATCGTCGCTAACGCCGTTTCGGCATTCTCACAAAAAGAAATATCAGTTATGTATTTAAGGTTTATCTGAACATTAAGCTGAGCGGAATAGAAAGCCCCTTTTAGAAGGTGCGCAGCACAACCCACGTCAGATACAAGGTTCTTGTTGCCTTTTTCGCTCAGATAAGAGGTTATATCCATTGAAACATGTGCTTCCCGGCAGATGTTCATCGGCACTATAGCTGCGGCTATATACTCTTTCTGTGCGTTCTGTCTTGCGGAAAGCTTTTCCGTAAGCTGCCTGAACACCCTAGAATCTTCGTCAATAAGCTCCGAAAGCTTATCAAGGCTTTCCTGCTGCCGGTTCTTAGACGCCTCCAAACCTTCACTGTTCTCTTTAACCGCCTTACCGCTGTAATTTATTACCATGAGATTGAGACTCGCACCCAGCGCCGCAGAAAGTGCCGACGCACTACCCCCACCCGGCGTTTCGCTACGTGCCGAAAGCTCTTTAAGATATGCATCAACAGTAGAGTTCAAGTACTCCCGTTCCTGCATTAAAACAATCCTTTCACCTCACCGGTCTTTACGTCAACATCTACCTGCGTACCGCGCGGAACTTTAGGTAATCCTGGCATCGTATTAACACCTTCACATTTTACCACGACATATCCAGCCCCCGCCGCCACACTAACTTCTTCTACTGCCAGTTTGAATCCCCTGGGACGACCTTTCTTGTTTGGGTTAGTGGAAAGGGAAAGATGCGTTTTAGCCATGCATACCGGAAGCTGGTCAAGTCCGGCCTTCTCTATTCTTTTGAGACCGTCTTGCGCCTGATCGGAATACTTAACCTCGCTTGCCCCGTACATGGATTTTGATATCCTTTCTATCTTGCTCATGAGGTTCATGTCAACAGGGTAAAGATATCTCATTTTCGATTTTTCTTTGGCTGCCTTGACCACAGCACGGGCAAGTTCCATCCCGCCACTACTTCCTTCCTTATAAACTTCGCTTATGGCAATACCCTGAACTTCTAAAGCTTCAGCGCGCCTGATAACAACATCGAGTTCCTTTTTAGTGTCCGTCTCGAACTTGTTAATACAAATGACTATCGGCACACCGAACATCTTCAGGTTCTCCACCTGTTTTTCCAAGTTGGAGCATCCTCTGTCGACCGCAGAAAGATTCTCTTTCTTAAGATCTGCCGGCATAACAGTACCCTTGAAAGAGAAATCTCCGCTATGCACCTTAAGCGCCCTTACCGAACAGTTTATCACTACCACGTCCGGCCTGAGCTTAGTCTGCCTGCACTTGATATCGATAAACTTTTCGGCTCCCAGATCCACACCGAACCCGCTTTCTACGACTGTGTAGTCCGAAAGCTTCATAGCCATTTTATCGGCTATCACCGAACTTGATCCATGCGAAACGTTAGCGAATGCGCCCGTATGCACAAAACACGGAGTGTGTTCGATAGTTTGCATCAGGTTGGGGTTTAAAGCCTCTTTCATAAGTGCCGTCATAGCCCCGGCTACTTTCAGGTTTTCGGTGGTGACGGGTTTCCCACTCTTAGTATATCCAACTACGATATTGCCTAGGCGAGAACGCAGATCTTTAAGGTTCTCCGCCAGAGAAAGAATGGCCATACATTCACCGGCAGGCGTTATATCTACCCCTGTCTTCCGACTGACACCATGGAGTTTCCCTCCCCCGCCTATCGCAATATTCCTTAAAGCTCTATCATTGATGTCCTCTACCCTTTTCCAAGTGATACTGTCCTTGTCTATATCAAGCGGATTCCCCCAGAAAAGACTGTTATCCAAAAACGACGCACATAAATTCTGCGCGCTGGATACGGCTGAAGAATCTCCTGTAAGATAAAGGTTGATCTCCTCGGCCGGCAATACCTGTGAAAACCCTCCTCCTGTAGCTCCACCTTTGACCCCGAATATCGGACCAAGAGAAGGTTGACGCAAACAAGCGATGGATTTTTTACCCATCTTGTTAAGCGCCATGGAAAGCCCTATCGTGTTCACGGTCTTTCCTTCACCCAGATGGGTCGGCGTAATAGACGTAACAAGAACCAGTTTGCCTTCCTTGCGGTTCTTAAGGGTACTGCCTAACATTTCCACTGAAACTTTTGCTGTATGGTTGCCGTACTTGGTAAGATACTTCGAAATAATACCGGTTTTTTTCGCGACATCCTCGATATTTTTGAGTTTTACTCCCGCAGCCGCTTTGACATCATACCTGTTGCCCATAACTTTTTCTCCCTTCCTGCCTGCAATGATTCAGGAAAATTGTTTAATAGCATTTTTTATGAACTATAACTAAAATCATCCCGCTTTTTCGAGCCGCTCTTTTTAATCTTTCGGCGACTTCCAAACGGCCCAAACGTCTCTCTATGGATAGGACAAAGTCCGTATCTCTTTATAGCTTCTACGTGTTCGCGCGTGCCGTACCCTTTGTGCTTCTTGAAACTATACTGTGGATATTTTTTGTCCTCTTCCAGCATCAGTTTGTCCCTGAATACTTTGGCGACTATGGACGCGCATGCAATCGATATGCTAAGTTCGTCTCCTCTTATCAAGCAAGTGCGCGGTTGCGGCGTCTGCACTTCCATATTTCCGTCTACCAGAAGATAATCAGGCGCTTTTTCGAGCTCTTCAATAGCCTTTTTCATTGCCAGAAGCGTCGCGTTGTATATGTTCAGCCTGTCGATCTCTTCGACACTGACCATTCCAATGCCTACATCGCACCTTTTCAGTATGTCAATAAACGCCCGCTCTCTCATGCGTTCAGTCAATTTCTTTGAATCGTCGATCCTCTCGATGAAATCCCTATCCCGTATAACTGCTGCTGCTGCCACGACAGGCCCCGCAAGAGGACCACGGCCAGCCTCATCAACACCGGCTATTCGCCTATGTCCGGCTTTGATGGCCTTCTCTTCGTAAACAAAGGTATCCCTTTGACTATTTGGCCTCTTTTTTCTGGGCAACTTTTTCCTTTACCTTTGTAGCCTTTTTACCTTTTTTGCTCCGCAGGTAATACAATTTGGCACGTCTTACTTTTCCCTTTTTCTTTACCTCTACCTTATCGATCAGCGGAGAATTTAACGGGAACACGCGCTCAACACCCTCCCCGTAGGATATGCGCCTGGCGGTAAAGCTTTTTCCTATCCCTGAACCTTTTTCACCAATAACTATACCGCTGAAGACCTGGATACGTCTCTTGTCACCTTCCTGAACATTGAAATGGACGTCTACCGTATCGCCTATGTTAAATTGCGGCAGATCTTTTTTTGCAAATTTTTTTTCAAGGTTCTCTATCTGTTTCTTCATCGCTTCTCCTCCTCATTATCTGAAATTATTTCTTGTTCTCTTCTAATAGATCGGGCCGTCTTTCGCGGGTCCTGGTATAAGCCTCTTGCCTGCGCCATTGGCCTATCTTCTTCGGATCGCCGCTTAAAAGGACTTCAGGAACACGCATATTCTGATACTCTGCAGGACGGGTATATTGCGGATATTCAAGCATCCCGTCTTCAAACGATTCGTCCCTGAGACATTCTTCGTCTCCCAGCACCCCAGGAATAAGTCTTATAATCGAATCGCAAATCACCATAGCCGGCAGTTCGCCACACGTAAGTATGTAATCGCCGATCGATATCTCCATATTGACAAGACTTCGGATCCTCTCGTCAAACCCTTCATAATGACCACAAACGAATATGATGTGATCTACTACGCTTAGCGCCTTTCCTATCGACTGATTAAATAATTGTCCCTGCGGCGTAATGAGGACTACCAGAGGAACTCTGTCCTCGTCCTCAGCCTTAAGCTCTTCAAGGGCTTTATACACAGGTTCGACCTTCATTACCATACCAGGTCCACCTCCGTAAGGCTTATCGTCAGCTGTTTTATGCCGATCCTCAGTCCATTTCCTGAGGTTATGGATATTGATGTCCACGAGCCCTTTTTCCTGAGCTATCTTCATCATCGACTCGCCAAAAACCCTGCCAAACATATCAGGAAATAGCGTCAAAATGTCTATTTTCATATCACTCTTTTGTAATGACCCGCTTTTAGCGGATCAAAAATTATATTTCCAGCCTTTTAAGAATACTCTTTACCGTTTCGGACGGTTTCGCACCGTTTTTCAACCAGTATTCGACCCGTTCTCTGTCAAGCGCGACCTCGTTCGCACCTTTCTTCGGATCATAATGGCCAAGCTCTTCCAGGGACCTGCCATCCCGTTTCGTTGACTTGGTCATCGCCACAATGCGGTAAAAAGGCTTTTTCTTGGTGCCGAACTTTTTTAATCTCAGAACTACTGCCATTTTTTCTTTCTCCTCCTCTTATTCTTTCACTCTCTCAATACTTGCTCCCACTGCGGAAAGTTTCTGTTCAATGTGTTCGTACCCTCTATCTAAATGATACACCCTTGATATCTCAGTCTTTCCTTCAGCCACGAGCCCCGCCAGGACAAGCGCAGCTGACGCTCTCAGATCTGATGCCATAACCGGCGCACCGCTAAGAGCCTTCACTCCCTTAATGATCGCTGTCGAACCTTCAAGGATTATATTAGCACCCATCCTGTTCAGCTCGCTTATATGTATAAACCTTTCGGGATATATCTTCTCCGTGATTACGCTTATACCGTCACTGACCGTAGTAAGGCTCATCATCTGGGCCTGTAGGTCCGTCGGAAACCCTGGGTATGTCAAAGTCGTTATATCGGTCGCATGTATCTTTCCGGCCGAACAATATACCTCTACCCCTCCATTACGCTCTTCAATCTGTCCGCCGCATTCAGTCAGTTTATCAATAAGCGCCAGGTTGTGTTCTACTCTTGCGTCTTCCAGGAAAAGCTTCCCACCCGTAAGGACCGCAGCTATCATATAAGTGCCTGCCTCTATCCTGTCGGGTATAACAGAGTATTTCACTCCTTTAAGTTCTTTTACGCCGCGCACTTTTATCGTGGGAGTGCCTTTGCCTTCTATATCCGCACCCATAGCCATAAGAAAATTCACAAGGTCTCCCAGTTCCGGTTCGCATGCCGCATCCTCAATAATCGTTTCGCCATCGGCAAGTACCGCTGCCATAAGCGTATTCGCCGTTGCCAGGACACTGGATCCGAAATGACCTCCCAGGTATATCTTGGCACCTTTCAGTTTTTTCGCCTTGGCTACTATGTAACCACCTTCTATACGTATATCGGCACCAAGCGCCCTTAACCCTTTAAGATGCAAGTCGATCGGTCTGGGACCTATAACACATCCACCGGGAAAAGAAACCTTTGCTTCTCCGTACCTGGCTAAAAGCGGGCCAAGAACAGATATAGACGCGCGCATCGTGCTTACCAATTCGTACGTTGCGGTCACGTTCTTTACTTTACCGCCCCGAACGTTTACCGTGTTCTGTTGATAAACGACATCGCGCCCCAACGCTTCCAGGATCTCTACCATCGTGGAAACGTCTTTAAGATCCGGAACGTTCGAGATGCTGCATTCGGCGTCCGTCAGGATAGTCGCTGCAAGGATAGGCAGGCAGGCGTTCTTAGCCCCGCTTATCCGTACCTTCCCTGAAAGAGATTTTCCGCCTTTTATGACCAGCTTATCCATTTTTCCATCCCACGATAACGCGTTCGTACCCGTTAAAGTCTCTAAAACCAGTAACCTTTTTAAATCCGCGAGAAGCGAATTCGTATTTAACTTTCTCGGCCTGGTCGTACCCTACCTCGACTGCCACGAAACCATCTGGCTTTAAAAATTTTCCACTTCCAAAGATCAACCGCGAGAGATGATCCATACCTTTCTCTCCCGCATAAAGAGCAAGTTTCGGTTCCACCTTTACCCACGCATCGAGTTTAACATAATCTTTATCCGATACGTACGGTGGGTTCGATACGATACAATCAAAAGATCCTTCGTATTGCGGTCCAAAAGATCCAAACATATCAGAGATCACTAGTTCTATCCTGTCTTCTAGATCAAAACGGCTTATATTTTCGCGAGCCACGCTTATGGCATCCGGGCTGACATCCGATCCTATCACCCTGCAGTTATTCATCATCTTCGCCAGAGCCAGAGCAACAGCACCGCTACCAGTACAAAGATCCAGAATAAAAGGTTCAGCCGATAAATCCTTACGACAAAGATCAGCGGAGACTTCTACCAATAGTTCCGTCTCGGGGCGCGGTATAAGCACCCTTTCATCTACTAGTATATCCATACCCAGAAAGCTGGCCTTGCCTTCTTGATACTGCACCGGTATTGTTTCGCTATATTCTTTCATCCTATTGCTCAAGCCGCTTCGAGTTTAAGTTTCCTGTCTTCTTCCGCCAGGGCGTTTATAATCCCTTCAATATCCCCTTCCAGTATGTTCGCCAGGTTATATACCGTAAGATTGATCCTATGATCTGTTACCCTGTTCTCTGGAAAATTATAGGTCCTTATCTTTTGCGAACGATCACCGCTGCCTACCTGTTTTTTCCGCTGCTCAGAAATCTCCTTGTTATGAGCTTCCTGTTTCTTCTCCAAGATACGCGCCTTGAGCACCCTCATAGCTTTTGCTTTGTTCTTGTGCTGACTTCTTTCGTCCTGGCAGCTTACGACTATACCGCTCGGAAGATGTGTTATACGCACCGCCGAATCAGTAGTATTTACGTGCTGACCACCCGCGCCAGTCGACCTGTAAACATCTATCTTAAGGTCTTGGACTTTGATATCCACTTCCACGTCTTCCGCTTCAGGAAGCACAGCCACTGTCGCGGCAGAAGTGTGAATACGTCCGCTTGCTTCCGTTTCCGGAACACGCTGCACCCTGTGTGTGCCCATCTCGAATCTGAGATACTTAAATACGTTATACCCTTCTACTGAGAACACTGCTTCTTTTATTCCGCCCATCTCCGATTCGCTCATGCTCATGAGCGAGGTTTTCCACCCTTTTTCGGCAATGTACTTGCTGTACATCTTGTAAAGATTCGCAGCGAACAGGCTGGCTTCTATACCACCGGTACCCGCTCTTATCTCCATGATAACGTTACGTTTGTATTCGTCACTGTCTTCAGTAAGAAGCAGGTCCTCTAGGGTCTTCTTCTCTTCTTCGATCGCACCTTTGATTTCTTCAAGCTCTTTACCCGCGAGAATAGCATACTCGCTGTTTTCGCCTTCTTCTTCTATCATTTTATCAAGAGCTTCTTTTTCGTGTGCAAGAGCAACATACTTATCGTATTCTGCAATTATTTCTTTCAGAGCAGCGTACTTCTTTGCCTTGATCTTATATTGGTCCCTGTCTGATAAAAGTTCCGGAGAAGAAAGCTCTTTCTCGAGTTTCTTGTACTCTTCTTTCTTTTTCTCCAATTGTTCGAACATTTTTTCCATAAGACTAACAACCTGTATTATTTATGAAGAAAGCGTATAGCTGCGAATTTGGTTCCGCGCTACACGCTATCCGGTTTTAACAACGATCCTTGATCAAGCGTTATCTTACGCTTCAGCTCCTTGTGCCTCATCGCCCTCAGGTTTCTGGGGCTGCTCTTCGGCGCGTTTAGACGCCTCTTTCTTCTCAGCATACCGCTTCTGAAAACGTTCTACCCTACCCGCCGAGTCGACCAGTTTCTGCTTACCAGTATAAAACGGGTGACATTTAGAACATATCTCGACATGTATACTTTCCTTGGTCGAACGCGTATGCACAGTATTACCACAAGCGCACACTATAGTTGCTTCCTTATACTCTGGGTGTATACCTTTCTTCACTTCTAACCCCCTTTATAAATATATTATTTTATTACGGTTACAACAAGAATGAATATTTTACTAAAATTTTCATAAATATCAAGCATTAATTAATAATAATCGGTCAGTATATATAACTGATTTAGCGATAGGGAGTTACCGACCCCTCGAATAAAGGCCTCCTGTCCATCCGACCTTTGAGCTAGTAATTATGCTTTGCCCATGTTCTGGAGGAAATCTTCGTTAGTTTTGGACTTCTTCAAGCGGTCTATCAATAACTGCATCGCCTCTACTGTACCCAAGTCACTGAGAGCTTTACGCATCAGCCACACTTTTTTCAGTTCGTCTTCCTCTACCAACAGTTCCTCTTTACGGGTATTGGATCTCTTTATGTCGATAGCAGGATATATCCTGCGCTGGAAGAGCCCTCTATCCAACTGTATTTCCATGTTACCCGTTCCCTTGAACTCTTCGAATATGACCTCGTCCATCCGGCTGCCAGTATCTACAAGAGCTGTAGCAATGATCGTAAGGCTGCCGCCTTCTTCCACGTTCCGTGCGGCACCAAAGAACCGTTTGGGTTTGTGCAGAGCGTTAGCATCAACACCACCGGAAAGTATCTTCCCCGAATGGGGTACGCAAGTATTATAAGCACGCGCCAGCCTGGTAATCGAATCAAGCAGGATAACAACATCGTATTTATGCTCGACAAGGCGTTTGGCTTTCTCCAAAAGCATCTCAGCCACCTGGATATGCCTCTGCGCCTGTTCATCGAACGTCGATGCTACGACTTCCGCGCTGACCGACCGCTGCATATCCGTGACCTCTTCAGGCCTTTCATCAACAAGCAAGATCAAGAGTTTAACTTCAGGATAATTAGCGGTTATACTATTCGCGAATTTCTGCAGAAAAACCGTCTTACCGCTATACGGCGGAGCTACGATAAGACCTCTCTGCCCTTTTCCTACGGGCGTCAAAAGATCCATTATCCTCATAGATATCTCTTTCGGTTCCGTTTCCAGAACGAAACGTTCATCGGGATATAACGGTGTCAGGTTCGAGAAAAGTATCTTGTTTTTCGTAACCTCAGGATTCTCGTAATTGACCGCTTCCACTTTCAAGAGAGCGAAATATCTTTCACCCTCTTTAGGTGGTCTTATCTGGCCGCTTACCGTATCCCCTGTCTTGAGGTTAAACCTCCGGATCTGCGACGGCGAAACATATATATCATCGGGACACGGAAGATAATTATAGTCCGGGCTTCTCAGAAAACCGAACCCGTCCTCAAGAACCTCAAGCACGCCTTCACCGAAAGCGTACCCGTTCTTCTCAACTTTCGCCTGAAGCACTTTAAATATCAGATCGTGTTTCTTCATCCCGCTGATACCGTTGATGTTAAGCTGTTTCGCCAGCTCAGCCAACTCAGCTATCTTCATGTTCTTAAGCTGCACTATATCCAGCTCTTTTTCACTGCGTTTGCGCCTAGGCGCGCTCTCCCTTTTTCCGTGAGGTTCTTTCCCTCCGTCTTTTTTCAGATTTCTTGCCATATCTTGTTTACTCCTTCTTTTATGTCGTTAAGTTTTGCGTTGTTATCTATGATATAATCGGCGAATTTTATTTTCTCAGAAAGTGCCATCTGACAATCCATGATCCTTTCGGCATCTTCCTCCGATATTCCCCGATCTGTAGCTCTTTTTATTTGCGTATCCCGACCTGCCGTCACTACGACCACAACGTCCACGAATTCGTCCAGTCCCGCTTCGATAAGTAGCGGCGCGTCTATTATGACCACATCCTTCTTAGCCTGTTCGACAAGTTCTT
This sequence comes from Candidatus Omnitrophota bacterium, assembly GCA_049642065.1. Classification (GTDB taxonomy): domain Bacteria; phylum Omnitrophota; class Gorgyraeia; order Tantalellales; family Tantalellaceae; genus WJMH01. The sequence goes on from JBAROK010000074.1 coordinate 65,041, forward strand.
TTATACGAAAAATGATCGTCGGATGCATTATCTGGCATAACGTGTTCAGCTTGTTGCGGTCTTCGAACACCACACGAGCCAGTTTTTTCCGGTCGATCTTGCCTTCGGCCAGGATCTCCTTGCCGAAGATATTCACTATCTTGAACTGAATATCTTCGTCTGCCTCAAGCAACTCGTGCGCTATTTTATCCGCATCTACTTTATCCGCACCTTTAGCTGCCAGCATCTCAGCTACCGTCGTCTTCCCCGTGGCCAAACCTCCTGTCACCCCAATTATTTTTTTTCCCATTACAAACCTATCTCCTCCATATCAAGCCAATTAGAACCGCTTTCAATGTCCACTACTAGAGGAACCTTAAGTTCAAAAACACCTTCCATCAGTTTCTTAACCTTCTTTGCCGCAGAGTCAACTTCGCTTTTAGGTACTTCAAAAACCAGCTCATCATGCACCTGTATGAGCATTTTCACTTCACTGCCTTCGAAAGCTTCATGACACTCTATCATAGCTAGTTTTATTAGGTCTGCCGCTGACCCCTGCACCGGAGTATTAACTGCAGCTCTCTCGGCAAATCCCCTGATCCTCTCGTTATCACTTTTTATCTCGGGAATATACCGCCTGCGGTTAAGCAGTGTTGTAACAAACCCTTTTTCCCTGGCGTCAGCTATTGTATTATCTATAAAAGTTTTCACGCCGCTATACCGGCTAAAATAAGAATCAATAAACCTTTGGGCTTCATCTATCCTTATCCCAAGATCTTTTGCCAACCCGAACGGGCTCATCCCATAAACAATACCGAAATTTACAGTTTTTGCCACAGCCCGCATCTTACCAGTAATTTCGCCCATCTTACAATCAAATATGAGTGAGGCGGTATACTTATGGACATCCTCTTTTTTCTTGAACGCTTCTATGAGTTTCTTGTCTTTAGATAGATGCGCAAGTATCCTCAACTCTACCTGCGAATAATCCACCGCCAAAAGAACTTTACCTTTTTCTGCCGGGAGAAACGCCCGTCGTATTTCTTTACCTAAAGGTGTCTTGATAGGAATGTTCTGCAAATTCGGTTCGCTGGACGATAACCTGCCTGTAGCTGTAACCGCCTGATTGAAATGAGCGTGAAGCCTGTGCGTTTTTTTATCAGCTAGATCCGGGATAGAATCGTAATACGCTGTTTTTAGTTTGTTCAGCTCCCGGTACTCCAAAAGTTCCGCCGGCAATTCATGAAACTTGGATAGCTTACGCAAAACCGTTTCATCGGTAGAAGCTCCTGTTTTTGTTCTCTTGGTAATAGGTAGCTCCAATTTTTCATACAAGATAACCTGAAGCTGCTTCGGAGAATTAATATTGAACTCTTCACCTGCGAGTTTGTATATCCTGCCGGATACTCCTTCAAGTTTTTCTTCTAGAGCCTTAGACTGTTTTTTTAGGTACTTGACGTCTATCCCTACCCCTTCTGTTTCCATGTCCGCAAGTACCTTAACAAGAGGCATCTCCACTTTCTTAAAAAGATCGTCTAGTTTTTTCTTTTTTAAAATCGGTTCAAGAACTTTATATAAGCGCAGTATAATGTCGCTTCTCTCGCAGCCAGCCCTGTATTCAACAGCACCTGTAAGATCCATGGTCGCCTGGCCCGTATTATCCCAGCCCGCACCTTCCTCCGAAAGGTCGTACCCCAAGTGACGCGAGGCTATCCCGGCAAGATCGTACTTGGCCCGTGAAGGCTCGTTCAGGTACTCAGCAAGCATAACATCAAAGGTTATGCCGCCAAGCTCTACCCCACATTTTCGCAGATCAAGAACGTCCCTTTTCAGGTCATATCCGATTTTTTCTATTTTTCCATCTTCAAGAAAATTTTTCAGTACGGACCATGCTTTGTTCTTTTTGCTTGCCCAAGGGATAAAAAAAGCTTCACCTTCTCTTGAAGATACCACTACCCCCGCTAAACCCCCTTCTTCCGATTCTCGCACCAAGTTGATAGATACCTTATCCTCCCGGGAAAGACGACTAAGCAATTTCTTTATTTCTTTTTCGTCCTCTACAAGCAGATACTCACCTTCAACAAGCTCTTTGGGCTTAATCTCCTTAAGAAGTTTTTCGAACTCGAATTCGCTGAAAAGTTCCACAAGACGTTCTATGTTCGGTTCACCCATATTTGTCTTGTTGAGCTCGAACTTGACCGGGACTTTCCTGTCCAGTTCGACGAGTTCCCGGCTAAGCTCTGCATCTTCCTTGCCTTCTTCGAGCTTTTTCTTAATGGATTTTGACGAAATATTGTCTATATTCTTATAAATATCTTTGACCGTCCCGTACTCGTTGATGAGTTTACTCGCAGTGACCTGACCAACACCTCTTACCCCGGGTATATTATCGCTTGAGTCCCCCATAAGAGCCATCAGCTCCACCATCGATCCGGGACCGACACCGAACTTCTCCTTAACCTCGTCATCACCATATACCTTGTCACCTGATGTGTGAGGACTCAGTACCTTTACCTGCGTATCCACCAGCTGAAACGCATCCTTATCGTTGGTCACTATGGTTACGTTGATCCCTTTTTTCTTCGCCTTCTCGGCCAGTGTAGCTATTATGTCGTCCGCCTCGTACCCCTGCAGCTGACAGATCGGAACATTATACGCCTCTACAAGCTCTTTAATCTTAGGTATTTGATCGACTAGTTCATCCGGGGTAGGTTTCCTGTGGATCTTATATTCCTCGTATTTTTCGTGCCGAACAGTCGGACCCGCCATATCGAACACTACGGCCATCATATCAGGTTCGTATTCTCTGATAAGCTTCTTCAACATATTCACGAACCCATAAATAGCATTCGTGGGCATACCCTTGGAGGTGCTCAGCTCCTGTATAGCGTAAAACGCTCTGTAACAAAGCGAGGTTCCGTCTATCAGGTAAATATTTTTGCTTTTTTTGTTCATACTAAATGGATAAATATAGGTCGGGAAATCTCATAATGTTTTTAAAGGATGGCATTGAACGAGTTTACAGTATATTTATTTAGTTAAGTTTTGGATGAATAACTGGAATCCCCTCTGGCGAGTCTTTCCTTGTAGTCATAGTTATTATATATTGTATTATATATATGTCAAGTGATATGTGTGTAAGGAGTCCAGTTTAGCCGAGTCTTTCCAGATCCTCTTTTATTTGACGTACTTCGGCCAGGGATTTTTCCCTATCCATCTCACCAGACGCTAAAGCGGCTTCAAGTTCATCGGCACGGCTTTTTAAGATGCTAACCCGCTCGTGTCGTCGTGTCTGTTCAGAAGAAAGCTTAGAAACAAGATGATTTATTGCTGCCGCTATATCCTGAAGCTCGTCTTTTTCCCGGAGCTTTAATTGTTCTCCATAATCACCAGATGAAACCTGCCTCAAAAACCTCTTTATGCGGTAAATAGGGCCCGCTATCCTATTTGACAGTATAAGCCCTATAAGGATAACAAGCGGGCTTAAAAATAAGAGCCTCATCAAAAGCACCATGTTCACTTGCTTGACTATATCCAACAACAGTCCCTGCGGATATACTGCTGCCAGTTTTTCTCCGAACATGACCCAGGTAGTAATATATACCATGTATCCGGTAACAATGGCTGTCGCGAACATGAACAGAAGTATCAAACTTATATACCTTATCTGGAGATTTCGTGCTATAAACAAGCGTGTTCTCTTTCTTATCGTTGGCATTTGTTATTATCCCCTTTCTCAGATCGAATTCGCTTAACTAGCCTAGTCCTTTTTCCAGAAAGTTATCTCTCTCCTTACGGAAACATCTATATCCTTGTTCTGGTTTTTCCTTACCGTATTCTTAAGTCCCGCTATGGGCATATACCGGGTGAGCCTACCGTCAATACTGAAAAGTAGATCCCCTTCTTTTATGCCTGCACGGTCAAAAGGCCCGTTCGGAGTTACCGCTACTATTATAATACCTTTCTTTTTCAAACTGAACTTACCCCCGATTATCTTCCTGTATCTGGCAAATAACGCCACAGAAGATGCCAGGTGCGACCGCACTGACCTTTCTATAATCATCTTAACTTCTCCGGGCAAGAGAAGCATCTGCCCTACCTCACGGGCATCCATATACGCGGTCATCTCTCCCCAGATAGATACTATTTTATCTCCCGGTCTAAGTTCGGAAGTAATATCTATAGAAGCGTTATCAAGGACCTTTTCTATAAAAACATACTTTTCGCCTTCCCCGAGAACTATACCAAGATCTTCAGCCACCTCCTCTGCCACTGACTTTGAAATAGTGGCACCCGATCGCTCATTCTTGCCTCTCATGTCCCCGACGATGTCCTCCCGTATCTTCTTTTCAAGAAAGCTCCTTAGGTGCTTTACCCTCTCCTTGGCTTCTCCAAGTTCCGGATCGATCTCAAGCACTTTTTGATAAGTATAGTACGCTTTCATGTACTGTCGCCGCTTAAACTGATTCCTTGCTTTTTGTAAAAGAGCTTTTTCTTCGTCGTCATAAACCGCAGAACGTATAGAAGACTTCATTATCGTCTTTTCACCTTCGGCCGTCGAAAGTGTTATACGATCTTTGTATTCATTTACCATGAGTCCCTTTAGTTTTTTCCCGTTTTTCAGGATCACAGTGTCCGCGGAAGAAACAAGGCAAGTGGATATAACTATTAGAGTTACAGCGGCAGGGAGAAAAAATCTAACCATTAAAAAATTCATTCAATTTAATATGAGATATGTATGCGTAAGAAGCGGTCCCGCCCCGCGCTAAAAAAAGATATTAATCTCCGTAAGGGGCTCCCTAGTCAACTTTTGACTATGATCAGCAATAGGACAATGATCAGGACCCCAGAAAGTATGTAAAAATCGTTAAAATACAGAAAATCCGAGAGCCTGTCATTAACCGTCTCTTCATCCGCCGATCCTTTGATCCGCTCCTTGGCACTTTTCCTGGCTTCGCTGACTACTATCCTGTCGCTGTCTTCTACCCTGGAATCGATCTCGGAACGTATGGCGTCTATCTGCTCTTTCCTAAAACGCAGAAGTTCTCCGCCTATCTTATAAGCGATGATAACCTTTTTATCAACAAGAGAGGTTATCTTTTCCTCGCTAATCCCAAGGTAATCAGACAGTTCTGTCAATGTCAGCATCTTCTCAGGCATCTCACACCTTTACTTTCCCTTCTGAGATCCACTGATCGACCTTTGCTTTATCAAATACCCAATCGCCGCCTTCCCTTGTCGCGGGAAGCATACCGCTATTGGCCCATTCGTTCACTTTATTGGCATCCACTTCGAGATACTTCGCCAGCTGACTGATGTTCATCCAATCGCCACGTGACGCTGCACCTACCGATCCGCCCTGGGATGTCATCCTAATGTTCCCGTTCAGAACGGCGCCTTCCTGGACAGAAAGTTTCGGTGTCTCAACATCACCGCTAAGCCTTGCAGTCGCTTCCAGTTTAAGAGACCTGACGGCCTTTATGTTCCCGCTGACGTTACCGGCGATTGAAACGCTTTCACCCGTTATATTAGCTCTGATATCGGCTTTCTGTCCAACCATCAACATACCCTTGGTATCCAGCGTGCCTTCAAACTTACCGTTGATCCGGAGATTTACTGGATCATCAAAACGCAGCGTACCCTGCATGCCCGCGTGCACGTCCAACACTTTTTCTTCGGACTGATGCCTTTCATCTGTTCTCTTCTTCCTCATATCTGCCTCCTTGTGTTTTAACGTATTTATTATATTATACCCATACAGAGCCGAACTGTAAACGTAACTATTTCCAAATTACCTCTTTTACTCCCGGAAGCAACGACACTTCGTTGGCTATATCCCTGTAATAAGCGCGTTCTATAAGTACATCCAGGATCAGCACTGTACAATTCTCATCTTCTTTAACTTCTGTTTTGCACATTGTCGTTCGGCCATCAAAAGCATCTACAACTTTTCTTATATTCTTTTCTTCTGTAGCGCTCCCAAGAACGACCTTCACAAAAAGCTTTCTGCCTGGCTGCTTCAGGTCCATCCTCTCTTCAAGCCGCGAGAGTATCAAGACTGCAAGAACAACTATAGTGGTCAGGCCCGCTGCTACATAGAGCCCGGCTCCAGTCGCAAGACCGATTGCGGCAATCGCCCAAATACTGGCAGCAGTCGTAAGCCCGCGTATCGAAGCACCGTACCTTATTATGGCACCGGCACCTAAGAAACCTATACCTGTAACTACGTTAGCAGCTATACGTGACGGGTCCACCTGACCCACAGAACCGTAATTCAAAGCGACCAGGATCGAAGTAATCATAAAAAGGGTCGACCCCACACACACCAGTATATGTGTCCGCAATCCCGCGGCACGGCCATGGACCTCCCTTTCAAAGCCTACAAGTCCGCTCAAAAGCACTGAAACAAAGATCCTGACCAATATCACAAGATTCGACATATTATCCTCCCGTTTTTAAAATCTCCCAGGTCTTGCGTTAAGAAGAAGATCAGACTCTTCCCCTTCTGCGTAGAGCCCTTCTCCGAGAGATGCTATCATAGCCGCGTTATCGGCGCAATACTCTTTATCTGGAAGATATAATTCCACGCCTTCTGTCTCGCAGCGTGAAACTAACCTCTGGCGAAGAGCTTCGTTATTAATCACGCCACCGCCTACGGCAAGTCTTTCAGTTCCCGTTACCCGTATCGCTCTTGCAAGTTTTTCGTCTATGACATCTATTACGGCCTCTTGAAACGAAAAACATATCTTATCTTTCTCTTCTTCCGTCTTAGAGGAATCCCGCCAGTAATACATAACAGCTGTCTTTATACCGCTGAAACTAAAATCAAGATCTGCCTCGTCCTTTAAAAGTGCTCTAGGAAAAGGTATACTCTCTTCACCCGAAAAAGAAGCAGCCCTCCCCTCTACCACCGGACCGCCAGGATATCCCAGGTCCAGTATCTTCGCTACCTTATCGAAAGCTTCACCCACGGCATCATCTTTTGTCCTGCCTATAACGGAAAAATCTTTCAGCCCCTTACACGCGTAGATGCTAGTGTGTCCTCCTGAGACCACCATCCCAACAAAAGGAAAAATATCTTTATTCAGGACACCTGACTCACGCCCCAGGAAACAGGACAACATATGCGCGTGCAAATGATTAACGCCCACCAGCGGTACTTCCGCTGCAAAACTTATCGCTTTGGCAAAAGCTATACCAACCAGCAAAGAACCCGGCAGGCCTGGCCCCTGAGTAACGGCAACAAGAGCTATATCGCTTACTGAACAGTTTGCGTCACTAAGCGCTTTTTGGAGAACCTGAAAAATATATTCTGTGTGAAAACGTGATGCTATCTCCGGGATTACCCCGCCATAACGCGAATGTAAATGCACGCTTGAAGATACTTCGTTCGAAAGAACACGGCCGTTCTCGACCAGCGCTACTGCTGTTTCGTCACATGAAGTTTCAATCCCTAGAACCAACATCTTTTCCCGCCATTTCCGAAAGCGTTACGAATTTTATACCTTTTTTTTTCATCTCCGGAACCACTTCTTTAAGAACTTTGACCGTCATGGCGCGATCGTGACCGATAGCTATCACATCGGACCCTTCCAGCACCATTTTTTCTACCTTGTGCATCTGTCGTTTGATGCTTTCCGGATCAAGCTTGTTATCTATGAACACGTCTCTTCCAAGATAAGCTATCCCCACCTTCAAAGCAGCCTGCTTGCACACGGTATCTTTAGAAGTCCTGCTGTCCAAAAAGAACATGTCCCGTTTTTTTAAATCCTTAAGGACCGCTGTCATGAATTCATTATCTCCAGTAGCCTTGGACCCCATATGATTGTTCATGCCTTTTGCTGAAGGAACAGACTCAAAAGCACGGTTGATCACATCAGATACCGATTTAGGGTCCATCTCAACGAGCAAGGTGTCTTTTTCCAGAGCGACATCCTCGCGTTCGGGCTCCATCGGCATATGCAATATAACTTCCATCCCGTTTTTATCTGCGAAAGAACAAACCGCCTTGGAATACGGCGTGTTCGGCAAAACAGCCAATGTTATCGGGATACCTAGGCTATTTACCTCTTTCAGGTTCTTTTTAGTGTATCCAAAATCATCAAGAACCAGTGCCACAGCCGGAACCTTCTCCACCGGCACATATATATATGCCCCTTCAGGATGCTGAATCTTGGCTGCTTTTTTTCCTGCACCCGTCAGCTTGAAAACGAATATTATAAGACTGACAGCAGCTAACGCGATCGCTGCGATCAGTATGGCTCTTCGTTGCATATTTGCCTTCCCTCGATAAAGCAGCTGCTATGTTTGTGATTCTTTTTTGCCCTCGGCGCTTTCTTCCCGGACCTCGGGAACGCTCCTGTAGCTTTCAAAGATCTTCACTCCCTTGAGGATACTTACAGCTGCCTGCAACTGGTTATCCTTCAGGAGCCTTTCATCAATTTTCTTTTCCTCTTCCGGTTTCTCTTTTTCCGGCTTTTTATCGTCTTTTTTCTTCTTGGGTTTTTTATCGTCTTTTTTTACTTTCTTGAAAACTTCTTCCTTCTTCTGTTCTTCCTGATCCTTCTCAACTTTTTCCTTCTTCAGCTTCTTTTTCTCCACGTAAATATCCGGCTCTATCCCCTTGTCCCTGATGCACCGACCCGAAGGACTGAAATAAGCTGCCGTTGTAAGGCGCAATGCCGATTGATCTTTCAAAGGTATTACCGTCTGAACTGATCCCTTGCCAAAAGTGGTCGCACCGACCAGCACTCCTCGTTTATTGTCCTTGATCGCTCCGGCAAATATCTCCGCAGCGCTAGCGGAACCCTTGTTAACAAGAACAACAAGATCAAGATCATCAAAATCGGATTTCTTTTTAGATTTGAATTCCGTCCTCTTCTCGGGATTCCGCCCTTCGGTATACACCACTAGCATTCCAGGCGCCAGAAATTCGTCTGCCGACTCTACCGAAGCGTCCAAGAGACCTCCGGGATTATTCCTGATATCTATTATCAGGCTATCTGCACCCTGTTTCATTAGATCTTTTATGTTCTCTCTTAGATCTTTCGCGGTACGCTCCTGGAACTCTTCGATCTTTACGTACGCAATATCTTCCTCGATGACCTCGGATTTAGTAATGCTTTTAAGTTTTATAACCGCGCGTTTTATCTTGAAATCGAGTATCTCTTCGGTCTCTTCGCGAATAACCGTTATCACAACTTCTGTCCCGGGTTCCCCTCGAAGCATCTTTACCGCATCGTCCAATGTCATATCCCGGGTGACTTCATCATCTATTTTAACTATCTTATCGTCTGTCTGGATCCCTGCCTCAAAAGCAGGCGTATCTTCTATCGGCGCAATGACCGTAAGGATACCTTCTCTCATCCCGACCTCTATACCCACTCCTCCAAACTCTCCTTTTGTCTCTTCGGTGATCTCCTGGAAACTCTCAGGGTCAAGGAATTGGCTATACCCGTCAAGAGTATCCATCATCCCTCTTATAGCACCATACACAAGATCCTTAACCTTTACCGGTTCAACATAATCTGTGCTTATTAGAGTTATGGAATCCGCAAAAAGCTGAATCTGGTTAAAAAGTTCCTTGGTATTGTCAAGAAGGCCTGCGTCTTTATCCTCAGCTCTGACCGTAAAAACAGCCGCTGCTACGATAAACACTACTACTAGTACTATAACGAGTTTTGACTTCATACCTGCTCCGCTCCTTTAAACGCTATTTAGTAAGTTTTTTCCTGAGCATTTCCCCGGCAAGTTTGGGATTAGCTTTGCCTTTTGACTGGCGCATTACCTGCCCCACCAGAAAGCTCAACGCGTTCTCTTTGCCACCCTTGAAATCATTTGCCGATCCTTCGTTCTGTTCTATGACTTTGGATACTATGCTTTCCAGTTCCCCTTCGTCCGAGACCTGCTCAAGCCCTTTTTCTTTGACTATTTTCTCGGGATCTTTGCCTGTGGCTATGTTCTCCCGAAGAACGTCCTTGGCGGCAAGACCGCTTATTGTCCCCTTTTTAGCCATCGTGATAATCTTAGCCAGGTCTGCAGGTTTAAGCCCAAGGCTTTCTATATCGGTCGAGAGGTCCTTAACGTGCATCATGACCTCGCCTTTTACCCAGTTGCACACTGCCTGCGGGTCATCATATTCTGATACTACCGCTTCATAAAAATCCGCTAGAGGTTTTTCCGAGGCGAGAACTTCAATATCTTTTTCGTTAAGCCCATATTGCTTAGTGAAACGTTCTTTTTTCTGTTGCGGCAGCTCGGGTATGGAGGAACGGATCTGTTCCACCAAACCGGGCTGCACCTCAAAAGGAACAAGATCAGGATCTGGAAAATATCGGTAATCCTGCGCCTCTTCTTTTGTCCGCATGGACTCTGTCACGTTCCTGTTCTCGTCCCAAAGACGGGTTTCCTGCGGTATCTTTTCGCCTTCCTCAAGAGCTTCTTCCTGTCTCACCTCTTCGAAAGCCAAAGATTCCCTTACGGCTTTAAAAGAATTAAGGTTCTTTATCTCAACCTTGCTTCCTAATTCTTTTGCGCCCTTTTCTCTAAGCGATATGTTCGCGTCACATTTCAAGCTGCCTTCTTCCATATTGCAGTCCGAAACCCCGAGATATTTAATGGTCTGTTTCAGCGTGGTCAAATACTGGTACGCCTGTTCCGGTGAATGCATATCAGGTTCTGAAACTATCTCCACTAGCGGCATCCCAGTACGGTTCAGGTCCACGTAACTAAAGGCTTTTTCTTTGTCGTGCAGAAGTTTGCCCGCATCCTCTTCTAAATGCGCTCGTGTTATGCCAATATCTGTCTCTTGCCCGTCCGCATCGGTTATGGTTATCTTCCCGTTATAAGCCAGCGGCATATCGTACTGACTTATCTGATAGTTCTTGGGAAGGTCCGGATAATAATAGTTCTTACGGTCGAATTTCACGATTTTCTGGATATCGCAGTTAAGCGCTATAGCCACTTTTATGGCGTATTCAAACGCTTTCTTGTTATAAACGGGTAGCACTCCCGGAAGGCCAAGGCATACCGGACAAACATGCGTGTTCGGCTCGGCTCCGAAAGTGGTACTACACCCGCAGAAAGCCTTGGTCTGTGTAGAAAGCCGGACATGAACTTCAAGCCCTATTACTGTTTCGTACTTCTTGCTCATTTTTATTTACGTTCTCCCGAGAACATCTTGTGATGCTCTGTATTTCTTTCGAAGGCGTGCGCCGCTTTTATCAACACTTCTTCATCGAACGGCCGTGCCATAATCTGAAGCCCTACCGGCATATCATTCTCTCCCATACCACATGGAACAGAAACTGCCGGTAATCCGGCAAGGTTCGCCGGTATTGTGAAAACGTCCGACAGATACATCCGAAGCGGATCATCCATGCGTTCACCTATTTTAAAAGCCGTGTTAGGCGATGTAGGCGTTAATACGCAATCACACGATTCGAAAGCTTTACGGAAATCATCCGCTATTTTGGTGCGCACCTTCTGCGCCTTAAGATAGTAAGCGTCATAATAACCACTGCTTAGAGAATATGTACCCAGAAGGATCCTTCTCTTTGCTTCTGCGCCGAATCCTTCGTTCCTTGAGTTGATATACATCTCTATTATATCGTCGGCTTTCGGGCTCCTGTGTCCATAATGCACGCCGTCATAACGCGCAAGATTAGAGCTAGCTTCAGCAGGACCGATAATATAATAACAGCTTACGGCATATTTAGTATGTGGCAGGGATATCTCGACCGTTTTTGCTCCAAGATCGGTAAAAACTTTTATGGCTTCATCAATTCGCTGCCTGACACCCTCGTCAATACCTTCACCCATATACTCTTTAGGCACACCTACCACAAGACCGTCTATTTCCTTGTTCAGGCTTTCGGTGTACCGAGGAACTTCCCTGTCCACTGAAGTCGAGTCTTTATTATCGTAACCTGATATAACCTCTAAAAGAACCGCACAATCTGAAATGTTCCGTGTTATCGGACCGATCTGGTCAAGGCTGGAAGCAAATGCGATAAGTCCATATCGTGAAACCCTCCCGTAGGTAGGTTTGAAACCTACTACACCGCACATTGAAGCCGGTTGCCTGATAGAGCCACCCGTATCCGAACCCAGCGCAGCGACCACTTCCCCGCTTGCCACAGCAGCTACAGAGCCTCCGCTAGAACCGCCGGGGATACGCGATAAATCCCACGGGTTTTTAGTTGGACCGTAATACGAGGTCTCGCAGGACGATCCGAAAGCGAATTCATCCATATTAGCTTCAGGCATAAGAAGCGTGTTCTCTTCAAGCAGTTTTTCTATCACTGTAGCGTTATACGGCGGCCTAAAACCTTCGAGAACATGAGATGCGCATGTGGTAAGTTCCCCTTTGATGCATATATTATTCTTGATGGCAACAGGAACGCCCCACAGACACCCTTTCTCTCCTGCTTTTTCCAGCAGAGAAGCGCGTTCCACCATACTATCCTTATCAATACGGATAAAAGCGTGAACGTCCTTATCTATATCTGTTATCCGGTCTGCCAACTGAAGTGCGGCACTGGATAAAGACCCGTCATGTTCCTTTAACCATTTTTTATAACTATTTATACTGGATAGAATATCTTGCATTTTATGAACTTTTGATTATTCTGGGGACCTTAAAGAAATTTTCGTGTTTTTCGGGTGCATTGCCCAGGAACTCCTCAGGAGAAAGAGATTCCTTCAGCTCGTCCTCACGAAAAACGTTCTTCATGGACGGAAGAACATGTGTCGTAGGCAAAGTGTTTTCCGTATCAACCTCGTTAAGTTGCGCTATGTAATCCAAAATACCGGAAAGCTGATCCTGAAAATCAACAACATCCTTATCGTCAAGATCCAGCCGGGAAAGCCTCGCCACGTATCGGACAGTATCTTCCGTGATTGTTTTGTTCTTTTTATCGCCTTTCATTTGACTTTACACTATCATAATAATATTTAAAAGTCAATATAACGTATACGCTATAAACGTTTCTCTATAAGGTCGGTAAGCCTTGCGTAAGATCCTAAAGAAATGACTTCAGCACGGCTTGACAAATCGATCCCGCATGCGGTGAACGCCTCCTGCCATCCCTCTCGGTCCATAGGAAGAAATTCTCCACTCGATAGGGAGTTTATAGCTTTTTTCCGCCTTTGCGAGAATGCTTTTCGTATTACCTTGAACATAAGACGCTCATCTTTAACCGTAACGCTCGGCTCGGGAAGGATTGTAAGCGCCAAAATGCACGAATCTACCTTAGGACTGGGATAAAAACAGTTCCTTTTGATCCTAAAAAGTTTTTCTGCCTTGGTGTAATACTGTACAAAGCAGCTTAGGGATCCGTAGTCCTTTGAACCGGGTGCGGACACTATCCTGTTAGCTAACTCATCCTGCATTACTATGAAAGCTTTATCAATACACTGTCTACATTCGATTATCTTTTCGATTATCGGAGTTGAAATATAGTAAGGGATATTCCCGTATACGGTAAGAGGTTTTCCTTCTCTGGCGAACCCGCATATATCCGCCTCTAGCACATCGGCATTAATAAGAGTGATATTATCGCGACTTTTGAAGCGATCCTCCATTATCTCACATATCTTTCTATCTTTATCGATGGCTATAAGCCTGCCGCATCTATCTGCCAGATCAAAGGACATTACCCCGAACCCCGGGCCGATCTCTATAACGGTAGAATCCGTTGATAGCGCCAGAGAACGGAATATCTTGTCTTTTACGTTATTATCTATCAGAAAATTCTGACCCAGAGATTTTCGCGGGCTAAAGCCCTGCTGTTTCCATATTTCTTTTAGTTGTTTAAGGTCCATTTTTGTAGAGTTTATGAAGTGCTTATTGCTCGAATGGCGACCTTGATCGCCTGTTCCATAGAACTTGAATTAGCTATACCTTTACCGGCTATATCAAACGCAGTCCCGTGATCCGGGGAGGTTCTTACATGTCCCAGCCCTAGCGTCATATTAACCCCATTATAAAAATCTACCATCTTGAAGGGTGAAAGACCTTGATCGTGGTACATCGCAACAACGATATCTATCTCTTTTTTCAGAGCTTTATGAAAAACCACATCAGCCGAGATTGGACCTTCGATCCTTTCATAAAGCGCCTTCGCCTTGTTCACCGCAGGTTCTATTATGTCCGCTTCTTCGGTACCGATTTTGCCGCCTTCCCCGCAATGAGGGTTCAAGGCCGCAACTGCTATCTTGGCATCCTTTTTACCGGATATTATCTCCCGGTTCTCAATAACCTGCGCCAATGTACCGGTTATTAAATCGACCGAGAGCTTTGATGCAACGTCTTTAAGTGGGATATGCCTGGTAACCGGTATGACCCGTAAAGTTTCACCTACAAGCACCATAGTGACCAAATCAGCCGAATACGCCTCTTGAAGGTATTCAGTATGCCCTATGAAACCTGGATAAATATCAGCTATTTTTCCCTTATTAACGGGCGCTGTTACAAGAGCTTTCGGGGTATCCGATGAAGCATCGCGCATCATTTTTACCGCAACATCCAGACACTTCAAGGTTTTCCTGGCACCATCTTCAGTCGGAACTCCCGGAATAACCCCTACAAGAGGAGACCCTGGATTGATTATATTCACAGCATTTTCATCCGGGGATATTACCCCCTCTTCCTTAAACTCGTGGACAGCGATCTTCCCGGAATAAGCACCTTCCGCTGCGCGCTTCATTACCCCCGCATCACCAACCACCATAAAAACAGCAAGCCCTTTAAGAGAAGGGCTTGCCATTGATTTCATTATAACTTCCGGACCTATCCCGGAAGGATCCCCCATTGTTATAAAAACCTGGGGTTTATTTGTAGGAGATATACGCATCTTTTCTTTTTTCTTCCAGCCATACTACCAGTTCTTCCTGGAACCGTTTACCGTAAAGCTGCTGCCTCAAAAATTCACTGACTTCTTCGAATTCAAGCGGACGCGGTTCCTTGATATCTTCCGCCAGAAAAACATGGTAACCCACGGGACTTTCTATCATCTCCGACATCTCGCCTTTTTTTAGCGCGAAAATGGCATTATCTATCTCCGGAAGGGTCTGCCCTTTCGGCACATACCCCATATCCCCACCGTTTTGACCGTAAGGACCTTCCGATTTTTCTTTTGCAACTGTCGCGAAATCTTTTCCGCTTTTCAGGTCCTTTACGATCACTTCCATTTTCTTCCTGCCAGTATCGTCTCCTGCTACTTCCGGCTTTCGTATCATAATACCCCTGACCTTGACCGTATGCGGAGCCACCAGCTTATCCTTGTTCTTATCATAAAGTTCCTGCAGGTCGCCCGGCGCAATAACGATCTTCGAAGCTACTTCTTTCTGCACAAGTTCCTGCGCGAGCATCTGATCGCGGATCTCTTTCTTGAACTCGGTCAAGTTCGTACCTTTATCATCAAGCGCCTGAAGGAACTCTTCCTCGGTCTTGTAATAACTCTTTACGTTGTCTATTCTTTGCTGAAGATCGTCCTCGTTTACCTTCATTTTAGCTTTTTTAGCCAAACTCACGGCAAGCTTGGAGTTTATCAGCTGTTCCAGAAGCCCTTTTCTTGCTGTTTCAACACGCCTCTCGAGTTCAGGCCCCTTGAAATTAGCTTCATAACTCTGCTTAACAGGGACAAACATCCTGTCAAACTCGCGCTGGGTCACAACCTCGTCATTGACAACGACGATAACCTTATCCACCATTGCCGCATACGCGGCAGAGCATACTGCCAACACACACAGGCCTACCGCAGCACACTTTATGTACCTCACTATCTTCGCTCTTCCCATCACTTTCCTCCTTTTACTTCTTTGCTTTTTTCGGGCGCGGCGGATCCTGTAGTATAAGCGCCGGCCAGAGCTTTAGCGTCTATTAATATATCTGTCTTTTCTCTAAGCTCATAAAGAAGCTCATTGAAAATCTTTTTACCTTCAATCGTATGCACTCTTGATCTGATATCCCCTTTCACCTGTTCAAGCGGCCTTGGCGCCGGAGCACGCCTGTCAGTAAGTTTGATTATATGGTACCCTAGCTTTGTTTTCACTACGCCGCTGGTCTCGTTTACATCAAGCTTCGCACAGGCTTCTTCAAACCTCGGCATCAACTGCCCTTTGGGGAAATAACCGACGTCCCCTCCTCTCTGCGCCGTCGGGTCGACTGATTTAGCCCTGGCAATATCCTCAAAACTCTTTTTTCCTGTCGAGAGTTCCTGGAGAATAGCCGCAGCTTCCTCTTGAGTGGGGACAAGTATATGCGATACCCTCATTATTTCCGGGGTCATATACTTGTCTTTGTTGCTGTTATAAAACTCAATAATTTCTTCATCCGTGATCTCTATTGAGTCGTCCACCCTATCCTTCAATAGCCTTGCTATCAAGATCTTTTGTCTTGCCTGGTCTATGACTTTCTGGACATCCTTGTCTTTGGGAAGACCTATCCGAACAGCTTCTTGGTAGAGCAAAGCATCGTTTATGATCTCTTCGAGGAATTCCGCTTTCCGTTTTTCGACTATCTCACGGTACCGGGGAGGTAAGTTGGCTACCCTCTCATTGAAATCCGCAACTGTTATTGTTGAATCGCCTATCGTGGCAATCACTACACCGCCTTCTGGCGCCTTGCCACAACCTGAAACTATCAACAAAACCAGTACAGCTAAAAAAAAGGTAAAATCTCTGTATTTATTCATAATTATGCTCAAAATGGGTTAATGAATATTATTATAATAACAGAATACGCAGGCCTCATCAAGGAGATTTACATAAAAGCTTTAAATACTTATGTTATTTGGACTTTTTGATATTAGAGATCTCTTCCTTAAGCAAACGGCAATAAAGGTCAAACCCCACCTGGTCAATAAATCCGCTCTGCTCTACCCCAAGTATATTGCCTGTTCCTCTCATCTCTAGATCCCTCATCGCTATTTTAAAACCCGATCCTAACTGTTGGTATTTTCTGATAGCATTCAACCTCGTCTTGACTTCGTGAGTAAGAGTCGATATATCTTTTACTACCAGATACGCGTACGCTTTACGGTCGAATCTTCCTATACGTCCTTTAAGCTGGTAAAGATCAGCAAGACCAAACCTGTCGGCGTTATCTATTATCATGGTATTAGCGTTCGGTATGTCTATACCCGACTCTATTATCGTAGTACAGACGAGTATGTCTATCTCCCCTTCAATGAACTTCAGCATCGTTTTTTCAAGCGTCCGGGAACTCATTTGACCGTGAGCTACAACAAGCCTGGCTTCCGGAACGAGTCTGCTGACATCCGAAGCAACCTTATCCACCGTTTCGACCCTGTTATGTACGTAATAAGCCTGGCCTTTTCGTTTCAGTTCCTTTTTTAAAGCTTCTCGAATGCGTTTCTTATCATAATCGATAACCTCTGTCTTGACTGGAATCCTTTCCAGCGGCGGCGTCTCGATAACCGAGATGTCCTTCCCGCCCATAAGAGCCAGGTAAAGGGTTCTTGGTATGGGTGTCGCCGTAAGGGTCAATATATCCACGTTAACCCTCATACGCTTTATTTTATCCTTATGTTTAACGCCGAATCTCTGTTCCTCATCGATTATTAAGAGCCCCAGGTCCTTGAACTTTACGTCATCCGAAAGAAGCCTGTGCGTCCCTATGATAACATCTATCTTTCCTTCTTTCAGGTCGTTCAAAATACGCGTCTGTTCGGCCTGCGTACGAAAACGGTTCAGCATCTCAATGTTCACAGGATATTCCTTACACCGTGCAGTGAAAGTGTTCATATGCTGCTCTGCAAGAATAGTGGTTGGCACCAGAAAAGCTACCTGTTTGTTGTCCATGACCGCCTTGAAAGCGCCTCTGAAAGCGACCTCCGTCTTGCCATACCCGACATCACCGCACAAAAGACGATCCATGGGCCTGCTGTTTTCCATATCCCGTTTCAGATCCTTTGTCGCTTTAAGCTGGTCAGGTGTTTCTTTATAAGGAAACGACTCTTCCATTTCCTGCTGCCAATCCGTATCCTTACTGAACATAAACCCTACAGCACTTTCCCTTTTTGCCTGGAGGCTTAACAGGTCTTTTGCCCTTCTTGCGGCACCTCTTGTAGCGTTCTTTTTCGCAGCAGCCCAGCTCTTCCCGCGCAAACGGTGCAGGCTCGGCGGCCTTCGGTGAAAAGATATATACCTTTGCAACTTATGCAGATCTTTATTCTCTACATAAAGTTTATCTCCACCACGGTATTCAATCACGAAATAATCCTTGAAACTCCCGTCGCGTCTCATACGCTGCATACCAAGATATTTTCCGATACCGTAATCGATATGTACGACGAAATCCCCGGGCTCGATATCCACAAAAGAATTGATAGGCTGTTCGGCCATCTCTATCGGTTCTTTTTTTACCTTTGTTCTTCTTAATATGCCTACAGGAAGAACAATAACACCCATATGTTCCGTTATGGTCTTAAAGGTCATTAGATCCACGCTCTTAATGGACCTCACCTTGCCCCCGGAAAAATCCACACGTACGGGATACTCAAAAGTAACCGGATATATAACAAAAACCTCCCCTACCGCGCTGTAATCGCCTTCTGTGGATACTTTACGACACTTGGTATACCCGTACTTATCGAGCAGCCGCACGATCTGATCGAGGTCTACTGTCTCCTTGATATAAAGTTTGAGGGAATCGAACATAGTAAATCTTTAATGAGGAAACGAAAGATAAAACGTAAATTACATTTTCTCAGGTAGAGCTATATCTAACAATCCCAGCCCGCTGGTCAGCACGATCTGGACACATTCGACCAGGATCAGACGAGCCTTGGACAGATCTTCATCGTCCGAAACGACCCGGCACTCGGTGTAAAAAGAATGGAACGAGCGTGCCAACTCGTTTAGGTACACTATCAGGCGGTTCGGTTCAAGCACCTCGACGCTTGCCTTTACCGCAAAAGGAAACTCTCCGAGCTTGCGCATCAGCGCCCTTTCCTCTTTTTCTTTCAGCACTTCAAGCGATGTGTTCTCAAAAGAAAGTTCCGGCAGTTTTTCCGCACGGTGTTTTTTTATGCTGCATATCCTGGCATGTGCGTACTGGATATAAAATACAGGGTTATCCGAAGATTCCTGTTTCGCAAGATCGATATCAAAATCCAGATGACTGTCAAGACGCCTTGAAAGGAAAAAGAACCGTGTAACGTCCTTACCCAACTCGTCAAGTATTTCTCTGAGGCTTATAAATTCGCCTTTTCGCGTCGACATCGAAACGGTCTCGCCGCCTCTAAGCAACGTTACAAGCTGCACTATAAGGATATCAAGCGACCGTGCGTCATGCCCCAGAGCCTGGACTGCCGCTTTCATGCGTTTAATATATCCATGATGATCTGGACCTAGAAGATCTATAAGTTTGGTATAGCCACGGCTGTATTTATCCATGTGATAGGCTATATCAGGTGCCAGATAAGTATAGGACCCGTCGCCTTTAACGACTACTCTGTCCTTGTCGTCGCCTAAACGACTGGAAGCGAACCATTTGGCCCCTTCTTCCTCGTATATAAACCCTTTTTCTTCAAGCAGTTTCAGGGCATGTTCTACTTCTTTGCGCTCTTCTATCCCGGCCTGGCTGGTCCAAGTATCGAAAGTGACGCCAAAGTCTTCCAGATCTTTCGTTATGAGTCCCATCATGTATTCTACGGCATGGTCCCGGAAGAATTTGCCTGTTTCGGGATCCTCACCAAGCAAAGTATCGCCTTCTTCCTGCTTGATCTTACTGGCGATATCAATGATATAATCACCCATATACCCGTCTTCAGGCATGGGATCCGACTTGCCGCAAAGGTTACGGTACCTTACCTTCACGGATTCCCCGAGAAGACGGACCTGCCTCCCGTAATCATTAAGATAATATTCGTTGGTTACCTCGTAACCGGCAAAACGAAGGATCCTTGAAAGTGCGTCCCCTATGGCAGCCTGCCTGCCATGCGCTATAGTTAAAGGTCCAGTAGGATTAGCGCTGACAAATTCCAGGTTCACGTGCTTACCGTGACCTTCATCAGACCTGCCAAAATCTTCTCGCTGCTCTTCAATATTAATAAGAAGCTTCTGGAAATACTTATCAGAAAAACGGAAATTAATAAAACCGCCGGTAAGTTCTACCGCTCCAATAAACTCGGCGACTTCGTCCTTTTCGGCTTGTTCTGCGAATGCGGCTACGATACCTTTTCCTATCTCTGCCGGCGACTTTTTCGCCTGTGAAGCCAGACGCATAGCCACGTTAGAAGACATGTCACCATGCTTACTGTCACGGGTTATCTGTAAAGCTACATCGATATTTTCTGGGAAAGGTATATCTGTGAGGTTTTCTTGAAAATATTTCTTGGAGGCTTCAAAAAGAGCTTCAGCTATTCTTCTGGAGACGTCTTTACCAAGCATTTGTTCTTAAACCGTTCTATTGGAGCCTCGGACCATAACCGTTCAAGTCCGTAAAAATCCCTTATCTGTTCATAAAAAACATGGACCACTACATCTTCAAAATCTAAAAGAACCCAATACTGGCTCTGCTTACCTTCTACACGAGCCGGAGAAATACCCTCTTTCGACAACTTTCTCTGAATCGTGTTGGAAATAGCATTTATCCGACGAGAAGAACTCGCGCTGACCAAGACGAACCAATCGCACATCGTGGATATTTTCTGCATATCCATAATGACGATATTCTCACCCTTTTTTTCAGCCGCGACCTGCGCTATCAACCTGGCTTTAGACAAAGATGTTAATCTGTTCACTTATTGATCGAAATGTACCTAGAAAGCCGCCTGTGACGAGCTATCTGGAAAGATCAGATTAAAATAAAAACTTTACCTTTATTTGCCCATTATCCGGTACATACCTGTACCACAATCCGGACATTTGCCTTTCATAGCTTTCCTGCCATTTTTCATAGTAACTTCTTTGGCGTCTTTCATTTCTTTTTTCGCTTTACATTTCACACAATAACCTTCTGCCATGGATACCCTCCTTGAATTGGAATAATTATAATAATATTAAGTAAAGTTTATCATACAGATACTTAAAGTTCAAGGGTAGAACAAAATACTCGCAGTTTCACCCGTTATGCCTACCTGTAAAGACCTTTGTTGCGGATATATTTGACAACCGATGAAGGGACCAAGTAATCGATCGGTTCTCTTGATCTTATCCTCTGGCGAATACCGCTTGAAGAAACTTCTATAGAAGGGATTAGTATCCTTTTTACCTTTTTTTCGTAAGAACTGTTCTCTTCCCACCCGGGGCGAGAAGCTATCACGAAAGTAGTCTCTTCGAGTATATCAGCCACGTCTTTCCACATAGAAAGACTTTCGGCGGAATCAGCTCCCGTTAGAAAGAAAAGCTCACAATCACCGCCGCAGTTAGTTTTCAGATATTTTATCGTGTCTATTGAATATGAGGTGCCTTCTTTATCTATCTCATAGGTTGAAATCTCGAACCTGTCATCACCTTCCAGAGCCAGACGCAACATATTCAGCCTGTCAGATGCCGAAACGTCGCTTTCTACCTCTTTATGCGGCGGGATGTACGCAGGGATAAAAAGCACCTTATCCAGGGTAAGCTGCGACCAGCACTCCTGTGCAAGGATCAGGTGCCCCATATGCACGGGATTAAACGTGCCTCCCAGTATTCCGATCTTCATGACACCCTCTCTTATTGTATGCTTACGAACGTACTTGCCCATTGCCACGGACAACGTACTTGTACGTGCATAGCTCTTCAAGCCCCATAGGACCGCGCGCATGAAGTTTATCCGTCGAGATACCTATTTCTGCTCCCTTGCCGAATTCACCGCCATCAGTGAACCTGGTAGAAGCGTTCACATAAACCGCCGAAGAATCGACTCTCCCCAGGAACTTCTCCGCGTTTTCCTTGTTATTAGTAACAATCGCATCGGAATGGTTCGACCCGAACTTTGCGATATGCTCTATAGCTTCGTCCAACGAACTGACTATGCGTACGTTCAGCACAAGATCAAGCCATTCGGTAGCGTAATCTTCTTCCTTCACCTCTTCTATTATTTTCTCACCAAGTACTTCTTTCGCCTTCAAACATCCTTTTATCTTCACGCCTTCATCCTGCATTTTTTTAATAATACCGGGGAGGAAATCTTTTGCCACGCTTTCATGGACGAGCATCGTTTCCATTGCGTTACACACGCCAGGCCTCTGGATCTTAGCGTTAAGACATATCTCTTCCGCCATCTTAAGATCAGCGTCAGAATCCACGTATACGTGACAAATGCCCTTGTAATGCTTTATTACCGGCACTCTGCTTTTTTCAACAACCTCTTTTATGAGAGATTCGCCGCCCCTGGGCATAACAAGGTCTATGCCATCAACTGACTTGAGCATAGCATCAACAAGTTCGCGTGACGTATCCTCTATCAATATAAACGAACCCTCATCCAGATTCTCGGCCAGAGCAGCTTTTTTCATCACATTATATATCGCTTTATTCGAGTTAATGGCATCGCTTCCTCCACGAAGTATAACGGAGTTGCCTGACTTAAGACAAAGCGCTATACAATCGGAAGTTACATTGGGACGAGATTCATAGATTATTCCTATTACACCTATAGGCACTCTCACCTTTTCAATCAAAAGCTTATTTGGCCGTTCGTTCGTTTCTAAAATAGTTCCTACAGGATCCTTAAGACCAGCGACATCCCTCAACATCGAGCACATCCCGTCCAACCGTTTATCATCCAGCCTCAGACGGTCTATAAACGCTGCAGTTTTGCCGTTCTTCTCTGCGTTTGCCAGATCTATTCCGTTAGCCTTTTTTATCCAGTCTTTAGCATCGCTGATGCTATCCGCCATAGCGAGCAGAACCTTGTTCTTAGCATCACTGGGCATAACACCGAGTATAGTCGCTGCTTTTCTGGCCCTATCCGTTATATTCTTCATTTTCGTTACGCTATCCATTATTCCCCTCTTTTTGATCATCTTGCGAACGGCAGGAACATGCTGGCCATAGTTCCTTTTCCCATTATGCTGTTATACCTCAAGTCCCCGTCATGGGCCTTGATTATACCGTAACAAACAGAAAGACCTACCCCTTTACCGTCACCCTTACTGCTAAAGAAAGGATCAAAGAGTTTCTCAATATCTTCCTCCGGGATCCCCACACCCGTATCCTCGATATCTATTCTGGCACATCCCTGGTATTTTTTAGTAGTGATCTTTACCTTACCGCCCTTGGGCATAGCGTCAAAAGAGTTCTTCAAGAGGTTAATCACTACTTCACAGATCTCGTGCTTGTCCATAAAAATGTCCGGCACCCTCTCGGAATACCTTTCCAGTATTTTGATATCGGTCCTGGGATATTCATGTGTGAATATCTTCACGGCGGTTCCTACGGCATTGTTTATATTCGCTTTCTTAACCGTGTTCTTCCTGGGCGCTGAGAACATAAGGAGCCTGTGTGTTACTTCCTTCGCCCTATTGCACTCGTTGATTATGATCTCCATGTTCTCATTTACCTGCCCGTTATCCTGTATCTCCATAAGTGAAAGCCTGGCTCTTCCGATAATAGCCTGCAAAGGGTTATTCACCTCGTGCGCTACCTCCGCAATCAACCTGCCGAGAGAACTTAGTTTCGCGGAACGAAAAACATCTCTCCTATTGTTCTTATGCTCTTCGTATGATTTTCTGAGATCAATAAGACCAAGAAGCGATATAAAAAGTGCTACCGACAATATGATCCCTATCTCGCCTATAAGAAGGTTCGCCGTCCCCAGCTTACCCACCAACAGATAAAAGAACGCCAGAAAAGGTATAACGCTCATTAAAGCAAAAGCCATACTGAACTTATGGTAGATGTTAACCGCTACCCTTCTTGGGATCATAGTGTTATTCCCGTTAAACCCTCTGTCGTATATTCCGCGCATAACGTGCTCCTTTGATGTATTACGATAACCTCGCGACTAGTCTCAATCCTCTATCACTACCAGATTATCCCGATGTATCACTTCGTCGTAATCTTTATATCCTAATTCAGATTCTATACTTGAAGACTTTTTGCCTTTTATCTTTTTCATTTCATCGGACGTATAATTCGAAAGCCCTCTGGCTATAACTTTATTGCCGCTTCCTAGAACCTCCACTACGTCGCCGTCAGAAAAAGTTCCTTTAACATCAACGACCCCGCTCGGCAGAAGGCTCTTGTTCTTCTCTACCAGAGCTTTTTCCGCGCCTTCATCGATAACCATCTTGCCCTTGGCCTTAAGGCTGAACGCGATCCATCTTTTCCTTGCCTTCAAAGGTCTTTCGTGCGCATCGAATCTGGTGCCGATATCAGCACCTTTTATTATATCAAGAATAACGTTCTTTTTTCTTCCCTTGGCGATCACGCTCTCGATCCCGGCATGAGTAGCGTTCTTAACAGACTCTAGTTTTGATAACATGCCGCCTGTACTCTCTTCGCATCCCTTGCCACTGCAAAGCGCTTTGACGTTTCCCGTTATGGACTTTACATGACTTACGATACGGCCGTCCTCATCGTAAAGTCCTTCTACATCCGTAAGTATTACCAACATATCCGAAGCCGCAAGATCCGCTACAAGGCTTGAAATACGGTCGTTATCGCCGAACTTTATCTCGTCCGTCGATACGGAATCATTCTCATTCACGACAGGAATCGCACGATACTTAAGAAGTGTGTTAAGCGTATACCGAATATTAAGGAATCTCCTGCGATCGTTAAAATCTTCACGTGTAAGCAGCATCTGCCCGGCTACGTAACCCTTTTTGCCGAGATAATCATTATAAATATCCATGAGGTGGTTCTGCCCAACGCTCGCGATGGCCTGAAGCTCCGAAAGGGATCTTCCTTTCTTCTTGAGCTTCAACAACCCGAGCCCTGCCCCGATAGCTCCAGAAGAGACTACCACGACCTCAATACCCTGGTCCATTAGTTTAGAAAACTGATCAGCCAAACTTTTAATGACCTTCCGGTCAATCCTGTTCTGTTTATCAGTCAGGACCCTAGTCCCTATCTTTACCGTTATCCTCTTCAGTTTTTTCTTTGACATTTTTTACCTTCTCGTAAATAACACTGATTAGTTCTTTTATCCCATCACCGTTCAAAGCCGAGATCGGCCACACCTTTTCACCGATTGCACTACTAAACTTCTCCAGGTTCTCACTGGAGCCCGGCATATCCATCTTATTTGCCGCTACTATACGCGGTTTACCGTAAACATCGTGTCCGTATAATTTGAGTTCATTCTCAAGTTTAAAGAAATTTTCCGCCGGGTCAGTACCGTCAACGGGAACCATGTCGACAACATGCACCAGAACCAATGTGCGTTCAATATGGCGCAAGAATCTATCCCCTAATCCACGACCATCATGAGCGCCTTCTATTAACCCGGGCATATCAGCCGCTACAAAAGAATTGTCATAAAAACTGACTACGCCCAGTTTAGGGCTCTTGGTAGTAAACGGGTATGGCGCTATCTTTGAATGTGCTTTAGAAATACGGGATATTATGGTGGATTTTCCAGCGTTCGGAAAGCCAATGATGCCTGCATCGGCTACAAGCTTAAGTTCGAGGATCAGCATCCTCTCCTCGCCATCCTGCCCTTGGGTAGGCACTTTAAGCTTAGCGCTACCTTTGCCCCCGGGACCGCCTTTAGCAACCACTACCTGTTCATTGGGAACAGAGAGGTCCCTGATAACAAGATCGGTATCGGCATCTTTGACAATGGTTCCCACTGGTACCTTCACGAGCCGGTCATCCCCTCTTCTACCGTATTTTTTGTTGGATCCGCCGTGCTTGCCCTTATCGGCACGATAGTGCTGGTTGTATTTGAAATCGAGGAGGGTGTAAAGGTTTTGGTCGCTCTTGATAACTATGTCGCCGCCGCCGCCGCCGTCGCCGCCGTCCGGGATCCCTTTACGGTGAAAAATATCCTTGTAAAGGCTTTTGCACCCGTCACCACCTTTGCCGCCGGCAACATAGATCTTTGCATGATCGATCAGCATCTTTATCCGGGGATAACATTCACAACCCGGACAGCAGAGAAGTTGACCACGCCTGCACATTTTGCGAACAGGGTATCGTCCTTCCCCTTTAAGACGTTCACTCCGGGTTTATAATGGGTCCCTCTTTGTCTGATTATTATACTTCCGGCGCTTACGGCCTGGCCACCATACCTTTTAACACCTAGTCTCTGTGCGTTAGAATCGCGCCCGTTCCTTGAAGATCCCTGTCCTTTTTTATGTGCCATGATATTCTCCTTAAAATGATTCTATATTTCTGAATCAGTCTTTAAAATGTATTTCCTTTACCTTGAGCTCTGTAATGTCCTGACGATGCCCCTTTTTCGACTGGGAACTTTTCCTGTCTCTGTATTTGAATACAGTTACCTTTTTTGAACGCTTGTCGGCTAATATTTCGCATTCAACATAAGCGTCCTTCACGTACGGTGTCCCTATCTTGTAAGAATTCCCCTTTTTACCAAAAAGCACTTTATCGACCTTCAGGGTCTTTGATTTCTGGGGCTCTATGCGATTTACCGTAAAGGTATCGTTCTTCTCCACTCTTACCTGTGAACCTTTAAGCTCTATAACTGCATACATCTTGATTCTCCCTCAATTTTGAAAACTTACATAAGTCATTTATTAATAGAAGTTTATATATGAAAATAATAGTTATTTTCCCTATTAAAGTAGAATAATATTATCAGATGGGAATATTATTGTCAAGAAATAACTCAGGCTCCAAAAATTACTGGTTCCAGCTTACCAGTTTGAAGGTGGCCTCACCGTCTTCCCCAAGCATATCGCTTGGGGACACATATGCATAAGTATAGTCAATAAGTGTCAGAAAGTTCCACATTACAATATCTCTTCTAGCCATAATAATACCGTTAACGTCTATCTCTGCAAGTATCTGAAGCGAGGCTAAGTCCTGGGAGGCGTATACTAAAGCTTCTTCCGTGTATAAGCGACCGAATATCCTTATATCACCGTTGCGGGCCATCACTACGTTACGCGTTCCAGACTTATTCACTGTCAGCGTACCGATCACACTAATGTTATCGGCAACTATGCCCCCGTTAACGGTGCAATTACCCTGGAATTCTGCGTCTCCGGCTACGAACACTATACCGTTCGACGGAGACAAACTGACCCCGTTAAAGACCTGGTCTGTATCATAATAATCGCCTGAATCATCTGCCAAATTCTGGTATTCCGTAAAATCGAATGTCGGGAAAGTCACTCTGTCCGCACTTTCGAAGACTGTCGCGGTATCATCCGCATCACCATTTATCACAACGTGATTATCCCACAAATCCGAAGACCCCTGATCATATCGCGTCCCTTCCTTGACAATACCGGAAGCGGAAACTTGTCCGGTTATACGCAGCCACGAGATAATCGGCCCTGATTTGAGGTAAACATCGTTATTCGCGTGTATATCGCCCACTATTCGCGCACTGGCGATAAGAGAGTTTATCTGCACGTCATTACCCGCAGCAGAAAAATAATTAAGTGCCGTAGGGGTATTATCGTATAATTCGGCTGAGACGGTCTTCGATATTCCTGATACCGTCCCGACAGAAGTAGTAAGATACCGCCCGCCAGTCTCCGAATAGGTCACGTTATACGATCCAGTATCCATGGTTCCCGAAAAATCCGATCTTGAAGCAAACCCATTAGATTTTACTCTGGCAAGCGCTTCGTTTATACCCGCTTCTGCCATATACCGTGCCTGTTCAGCATCCTTTATTCTCTTAATGAGGCTTATATCCCGTTGCAGAATAGTGGACAGAAAAACAGTATTGACCGCTATCAGCCCAATAAATATAAGGACTATCGGCAGAACCGTGCCAGACTGTTTTTGCAGTATATTTTTTAGCGTGTCCATACGGATCACTCCTACTTCTCGTTTTAGTCGTTCCAGCTTATTACATTGAACCCGCTGGACTCATCCGTCATATCTATGGGATAGATGTAAATATGGTTATAATCGATTTCTGTCCTGAAATTCCACATCTGTACATCACGTTTCGCCAGCATAGTGCCGTTAATAGAAACTTCGGCTCCCCAATGTTCGTGGGTACGGATATCCTGCTGGGCCAGTACAACAGCCTCTTCCGTTAGTAGCCTCCCCGATATCGCAATATCCTGATCTTTGGACGCGATAACGTTCCTGTCACCTGTTTTGACCTGATTTAAGGTGCCTGATATTTGAATATTATTGGCTATTAGCCCGCCATTCAGAGTACAATCACCAAGTATCTCAACGTCACCGTCCACATAAACTACACCGTTACCGGGAGAAAGCGTCGCGGAATTGAAAGTCTGGTCGGAGTTATAGTAATCTCCTGAATCTATTGCAGCTTCTTTATATTTGGTAAAATCGAACACAGGAAAAGTAATACGGTTGGCACCTTCATATATCGTAGCGGCATCGTTTGCCTGGCCGTTTATAAAAAGATCGCTGTCTTTATTGTCAGCATTATAATGCTGATTGCCTTCCTCTACTATCCCTGTAGCAGAAACATCCCCTGAAATATCTAAACGAGCGTGAGGCTGCACTATAAGATAAACATTATTGTTTGCGTGAAGGTCCCCGACTATGAAACCATTGACATTGGTATGTATCTTTACCATTATATCGTTACCCGCCCCTGAAAAATAATTCAGAGCCGTAGGCGTATTGTCTTGCACTTCAGCTGTAACTGTTTTAGACGCCCCGGAAACAGTGCCAACGGAAGTGACAAGGTGCCTGCCTCCGGTCTCGGAAAACGTCACGCTGTACGAACCGACATCAAGGCTACCCGTAAAATTGGACCGGGATGCGAACCCTTGAGATTTGAGCTGCGCAAAGGCATCATTTATGCCAGCTTCTGCCACATAACGCGCCTGTTCTCTATCTCTTATACCTTTTATAAGCGCAGCATCCCGTTGCATTACCGTGGGAAGAAGAACTGTAATGAACGCTATCATCCCGATGAACATTAGGACATACGGCAACACGAAGCCTTTTTTGTTGCGAATAAACCCGCCTAGACTGTACGATCCATGATGCTTTTTCATTTTGCCTCTCCAAGATCTTCGATCAGTCTTATTTTCCGGTATTTCTGGGTTGAACTTCCACGTAATTCTCTTCTTCAATGGTCCTGCCCTGTATATCCGCTGATATCTTAAGATGCACACTGAGTATTTTCACAAGATCCTCGCCATCTATCACTATCTTTGCCTGGCCATAACTGTCCCTTCTTGCAACATAACCCGTTATCGTACAAAGCCGTTCGTTCCCCGGCCAGTCTACTTCTACGTCATCTATCCAGTTGGAATACATCCCGGTTATATACGGTTCTCCGCTCTGCTGAGGAAACCCGGTAACGGGATAATTATCGACCTGGTCATCCACATAATCCACGTAAGACATTGTTGATCCGGATGCATCCCAGTAAGGATCAGAAGAAAATTCCGCAAAAAACTGAACGTACCTTCCATTGCCAATACCAAGTGCGTGCGGATTCGCCGCTGAACCGGCGATAAGGGTCCAATCCGTCGCCCCGGTCATATATTCATCCGATGAAGAACGCGCTTTAACTAAAACGTCCGTTCCTGCAGGGCTACTTTCAGACCACTTTATCTCGTTATAAATCGGGGTGCTCAGTGTCGTATCGAATATCTGTGATTCCACGCTGCCTAAAGCGTCCCAAGTATCTATATTCGCAACTATATAAATATCTTTGTTCGCCACTGGGGTCTCGGCACTCCAATCTGGCACACCGGCCATTGTAGAATAGGCAGATCCCACAAGATAGTAAGTACGGTCTATAACTGAAGCACCGTTCCAGTACTTGCATTCAGTCGAACTAGAGTCTTTTATATTTACCGAAACAAAATAATCGCTGTCCTCCCTTAGCGGAAAAGCCGTCCACACGCTCCATTCTTCCGATCCCTGAGACACGGTAATACTCGGGGTAGTAGTGCCTGTCGCATCTTTAAAGAAAAGCTGCTGATGTCGGTGGTACTCTTCCACGTCGCGACCGGAAGTATCCTGGTTAGCAAGTCCATTAGCTCCAGAGTCCCTTTTTGTTATATACGCACTGTCTATGACCAGATCCTTCGTAGATGAAGTCTTAAAATTCACCCTTATCAGATCACCTTGCTGATCGATCTCGCTTCCAAGTATCACCGTACGTATAGCTATAGGCGGTGTTGCCCCTGCCGGCATATTACCGTCCCTTCCGTCCTGCTGGGAGTCACCTGCAGCGGCATAAGCATACCATGTTATTTCTCCTTCTTCGTCCTCTTCGGGTATCTCAAGCTCTATACGGGCTTCGTTACCCGTGCTGGTGGTACTGTTCAAAGAAGCGTTCTCAAATGAAGAATCCCTCAAAAGATCGTAATAATCGTCTATCTCAATGTACGAGCCCGCTCCAGAGCTGTTAAACTCAAGATAATTATCGTTGCTCCATATCGGATTATTAACGCTGCTTACACTTCCACCGCTTACCGCTAGCGCCCCCATAGGAGCATACGCTGAATTATAATACTCTGCTTCCCGCGGGATCCCTGCCGGTTCTATCATGATATTATCGATTCCTATGTCATAACCGGAAGAAAGATCGTTCTTCCCGGTTATTTCAAAACGTATCGTATGGTCACCATCATCGAGTTTGGCCCATCCAAACACGACTTTTCCTGCCCTCACCGGGTCACTAGAATCATCATAAAAATCTATAATCGGAGAAATAGAAGATATCTCAAAAATATCCAAATTTTCCAGGAAATCTGTATCTGTTTCATAGTCGCCGCTTCCGACACCTGCCGTCACTACGCCCTCAAGCTCCGTATACCGCTCTTCTTCGGTCAAGGTATTATCGCGTCCGTTCAGAACAGTTCTGCGAAGCGTAGTGCTACCGTCACCCTCAGTATACAGATGGTATATCACCGTCTTGTCCCAGTCCACTTCATCGTTCGCGTTAAGGGAGAAGAACCCATTCGCATCAGTTTCAGCCACAGGAAGACTTATTCCCGTATACGGCTCGGCCCCATCGGGATAAAAAGACATGTACGAAAGGCTCGATAGCCTCAGGTCTCTCTTCATGGTCTCCATCGCTATCATTATATTGATCCTTAGCTGCGTATGCTGGGTTTCACTCGTCCATGTCTTGCTTGTGAACATCCATGCTGACAAGATAGACCCGATAACCATGACCGTCAGCGCGGTAACGAACAACATCTCGATTAGGGTAAACCCCTTTTTATTCCTGCGTATCCTATTCATTGATCTTCCCCCGCTTCTTATGTTTACCGTAATCATTCAACATCGCTGAATAAAGTCTCCATTACAATAGGTTGTCCTACGAAACTGATCTGGCCTGTATCATCATAAATATTGCCCGCTATAGATACATTCGCTTTTTTCACAGTAACTTTAACCTTAAGGAGAAACGAATTGCCGTTATAATCAGTTTCAATCTCTGTTGTCCTGACGTATGTCCCATTTGCGTCCTGGTTTCCATCAGCATTAATACGCACATCCGTTTCTTCGGCAAATTTAACCAGTTCAAAATCCAGTTTTTTCAGCATATCGATACGACGCTGCGCCAAATATGAAGCCGTATAGACCCGGTCTATCCGCCGTGAAAAAACCGAAGTTTGGGTCACAGCAGCGAACAGGGAAACCACTACCAAAGCCACCAAAGCTATGGATATAATCACTTCAATAAGCGTCATGCCCCGGGAACTCTTTAGCATGCCGTTCATAATCTCCTCCTAGGTTTCTTTTCCCTTTACCTTAAGCTTATACTTATTGATTTCACTAATTGTTAAGTTTCAATTAATTTTTGATTAATTTTCGGAATAGAGATATCTAAGTAATGCTGGAACTAACGCTCTTCCACTATCACGTCTTCTACGTGGAACGACCTGTCTTCCTTGATCTCTATCTTGCATTTGTTCTTGCGCTGGATGTCGCTTAGCATCTTGGCTTGATCCGAAATAAGCGCCGCGTGAATGTCCGGATGGGTAACGGCGACTATGTGTTTACTCCGCTTATCGCTCTTGGCAAGCATCCTATCGATCTTGCGTACGGTTTCTATAGCTATAGTCTGAACGCTTTTTATTACGCCTTTTCCGGCGCAATAAGGGCACTCTATATGAGAAGCGCTCTCGACACTTTTACGCATCCTTTGTCTTGTCATCTCCACTACACCGAACTGCGATATAGTGCGCAAGCTGATACGCGCCTTATCCCCACTTAGCTTCTCCTGTAGTGCGCGGAATACCTTATCCCTGTGCTCCCTTACTTCCATATCAATAAAATCAATAATAATGATACCGCCCTTGTCCCTCAGCATGAGTTGCCTCGGAATCTCTTCAGCGGCCTCAATGTTAGTCTTGTAAGCAGTCTCTTCCAAACTTTTCTTGCCAACAAAACTACCCGTATTCACGTCTATTACGACCACTCCTTCAGTCTGTTCAATAATAAGATATCCACCGCTTTTAAGTTTCACTTTTCTCTCAAAGATCTGATCGAGCTGCTTATCCAGATCATATTTCTGGAACAAAGGCGTTCGTCCCGTGTAAAGCTTGACCTTCTTCTTAAGAGCCGGCATATACGCTTTCAGAAATTTCGATATTCTTATGTATTCGTCTTTCGAATCCACCACCAGCTGCGTTACATCCTCAGTAAATTTATCCCTTATCATCCGAAGAACTATACCGTATTCCTCATAAACCGTTACTGGAGCATTCTGGCGTTCTTCTCTTGATTTCACCTTTTTCCACAGGTTTATAAGATACCTGAGTTCGTTCTTCAGCTCATCTTCCGTCCTGCCTTCAGCCACGGTCCGGACAATACACCCCATCCCTTCCAGAAATTCAACCTTGCTTAACACGGCGCGTATCCTTTTCCTCTCAGCACGATCAGTGATCCTGCGAGATATCCCGATGTTATTGTCATACGGGGTCAATACCATATACCTGCCGGGAATGCTTATGTAAGTGGTAAGACGCGGCCCCTTGGTACCAATAGCCTCTTTGACGACCTGTACCATCCTATCCTCGCCTGTCTTCAAAATATCTTCTATCCGCTGAGGTCGACCTTTTTTCTGCCTGACCCTCAAGGTCGGCTCGTCCTCATCACGCAAGATCTCTTTGAGTATGGATTCTTTATCCACAACATCGCTCACATGCAGAAAACCGTTCTTATCCATTCCTATATCAACGAATGCCGCTTCTATCCCTGGAAGTATAGCGTTGACCTTGCCCTTGAAAATACTACCGGCATAATGCTCTAACGCCTCCCGTTCCATGAAAAAATCTACCAGCTCACCGTTCTCCAGAATCGTAGCTCGTTTTTCGACAGGAGTAACATTTATGAATATTTCCCTGCCGTTCTTATTTTGATCTTTTCCTTTCTTTCTATTCCTTGTCATATCTATCATCCTTCCTAAAATTCTCTAGTTCAAATTTTTTCTATCTCAAGTATTCTCACCCCGTCCGGCAGCTCCTTATTGATTTGATCAACGAGTAGCTCTGGGGTCACCTCCTCCGACAGCCAAAAACTCATTTCTTCTCTTGAGCTTTCACACCCTAGTTTTAATGCTTGGGGAATACTGATCCTAACCCTGGGAGTAAAACCTTTTGTAAGCACAAAAGGCAAACTCGCCCTGCGCATGGCCCTTCTAAACAGAGACATAATATCAAGGTGTGAGATGAAA
This sequence comes from Candidatus Omnitrophota bacterium, assembly GCA_049642065.1. Taxonomy (GTDB): domain Bacteria; phylum Omnitrophota; class Gorgyraeia; order Tantalellales; family Tantalellaceae; genus WJMH01. The sequence continues at coordinate 98,756 of JBAROK010000074.1, forward strand.
ATGCTCTCACCTTTTTTTGAATATATCGCACTGTATTTTATCGAAATTGGTTCTGTCATGCTTCATGTCCGAAGCGAATGGCACAAGGAGGGGAAAATCTAAATTCTGAACAGGATAATAAAAAACTCTTGTAAAAAAACCTCTTCCTACCTGTTTCCCCCTAGCCTTTCCGCCCATTTACTGTTTATTGCTCAACCCATCGGCCTTATTCCTGAAATCCAGGAAAGGTTTATATTCTTTCTTTGGTTCTTCTGCCACCGGGTCCACGTATACTTCAACAGTTTTAGTGGTTTCCTTAAGTTCCTCTTTCTGCAATATATGTTTATCTCCCTTCGGCACTTCTCCGCCGGGTCCGGCACTTTCACCTTTTACGATGAATTTATTATAGTACGTCTCGGTTCTCGAATCTTTTATGCTATCTATGCCGTCCTTGACAATATGTACCGTTATGAAGAAGACGACTTCTGTCTTCTCAAGGGTCTCTTGATCATACTTAAAAGTGTTACCGATAATGGGGATATCACCAAAAAGGTCGCCGAGAATGGGAAGTTTATTCTCTCTTATGGTCGAGTTCTCCCGAATAAGTCCACCAAGGAATATAGTTTCTCCGTCCCTAACCCTGACTATCGTGTTCGCTTCACGCGAGTTAAAAGTAAGAGCTATAGCGTTATTGGTGCCCCCCACCGGTATGGTCTCAAAACCCGTGCCCTGCCTGTTCGATACCTCCGGAAGCAGATTAACAGATATATCCCCTTCCTCATTAACATGAGGGATAACGGTAAGTATTATCCCAACCTCTCTTGCTTCTGATTCTTTTTCAAACTCAACAGTGACAATACCTGCTGTTTGCGTCGTTTCCTGTGTTTTCTGAAGCATTATCTTCTCGACGACTTTTATCGTAGCTT